>OMIC01000033.1 GCA_900298995.1 Hyphomicrobiaceae bacterium
CCAGACTCCGCCAGAACCTTCGTGATCGCCGCCGTCAGCGACGTCTTGCCATGATCAACGTGGCCAATCGTGCCAATGTTGCAATGCGGCTTGTCGCGGTTGAATTTCTCTTTGGCCATCGGATGTCTCCGTTCTCAGCTGAACTTAGGCGTATTTCTTTTTGATTTCCTCGGCCACCTGGCCCGGAACCTGGGCATAGTGGTCGAACTGCATCGTGTAGGAAGCACGGCCCTGGCTCATCGAGCGCAGGTTGTTGATGTAGCCGAACATGTTGGCGAGCGGCACCAGAGCATTGATGATGTTGGCGTTGCCGCGCATCGAGGTGCCGACGATCTGGCCACGACGAGAGTTGAGGTCTCCGATCACGGAACCCACGAACTCTTCAGGCGAGGTCACTTCCACCTTCATCATCGGCTCGAGCAGGACAGCACCAGCCTGCTCGAAGGCCTCGCGCATCGCGGCGCGGGTCGCGATTTCGAACGCGATCGCCGAGGAGTCGACCTCGTGATAGGCGCCATCGATCAAGGTCACCTTCATGTCAACCACGGGGAAGCCGATCAGCGGGCCAGACGACAGAACCGAATTGAGGCCCTTTTCGACACCGGGGATGTATTCCTTCGGAACCGTGCCGCCGACAATCGCCGACGAGAAGGTATTGCCTGCACCGGTCTCGTTCGGCTCGACCTCAAGGATCACGCGCGCGAACTGACCCGTACCACCGGTCTGCTTCTTGTGGGTGTAGTCCTTGGTCACCTTGCGGGTAACGGCCTCGCGGTAGGCCACCTGCGGCGCGCCGACCTGAACCTCGACCTTGTGGGTGCGCTTCAGGATATCGACCTTGATGTCGAGATGAAGCTCGCCCATGCCCTTAATGATGGTTTCGCCCGACTCCGAGTCGGTGGAGACGCGGAAGGAGGGATCCTCGGCAGCCAGCTTGTAGAGAGCAACGGCCATCTTTTCCTGGTCGCCCTTGGTCTTGGGTTCGACCTTCATTTCGATGACCGGATCCGGGAATTCCATCTTCTCGAGGATGACGGGCTTGGCGGGATCGCACAGCGTGTCGCCGGTCCGGGTGTCCTTCAGGCCGACGAGCGCCACGATGTCACCGGCATATGCTTCCGAGATTTCCTCACGGTTGTTGGCGTGCATGAGAACCATGCGGCCGACACGCTCGGTCTTCTCGCGCGTCGAATTCAGCAAGCCAACACCCTTGCTGAGGACGCCGGAATAGATGCGGCAGAAGGTCAGAACGCCGTACTGGTCGTCCATCAGCTTGAAGGCCAGGAGCGACAGCGGCTCGGAGTCGGACGACTTGCGAACAGTCTCCTCACCGGTCTTCGGGTCGACGCCCTTGATCGGCGGACGGTCCAGCGGCGAGGGCAGATAGTCGACAACGGCGTCGAGCAGCGGCTGCACGCCCTTGTTCTTGAATGCCGAGCCGCACAGCACGGGGAAGAAGTGACCTTCCACGACCGCCTTGCGGAGCAGCTTCTTGATGGTCGCGTTGTCGAGTTCCTTGCCATTGAGGTAATCTTCCATGGCCTGGTCGTCGAGTTCGGCACAGGCTTCCACCATCTCGGCGCGGGCCTGCTGGGCGGCTTCGAGAAGGTCAGCCGGAATCTCTTCGTCGTGGAATTTGGCGCCCAGCGCCTCGTCTTCCCAGACGACGGCCATCATGCGCACCAGATCAATGATGCCCTTGAAATTGGACTCGGCACCGATCGGCAGCTGGATCGGAACCGGCTTGGCGCCGAGGCGCTCCTTGATATCCTTGATGCACTGCTCGAAGGACGCGCCGGTCTTGTCCATCTTGTTGCAGAACACGATGCGCGGAACGCCGTACTTGTCGCCCTGACGCCACACGGTCTCGGTCTGGGGCTCGACACCCTGGTTCGAATCCAGCACGCAGACCGCGCCGTCCAGCACGCGCAGCGACCGCTCGACTTCGATCGTGAAGTCAACGTGGCCGGGCGTGTCGATGATGTTCATCCGCTTGCCGTTCCAGAACGCGGTCGTGGCAGCCGACGTGATGGTGATGCCGCGCTCCTGCTCCTGCTCCATGAAATCCATGGTCGCGGCGCCGTCATGCACTTCGCCGATCTTGTGGCTCTTGCCGGTATAGTAAAGGATGCGCTCGGTGGTCGTCGTCTTACCGGCATCAATGTGGGCCATGATGCCGAAGTTACGATAGTCCTCGAGTTGGTGGGCGCGGGGCATTTTCGTGGTGTCCTGTATCTCTTACCAGCGGTAGTGCGAGAAGGCGCGGTTCGCTTCCGCCATCTTGTGGGTGTCTTCCCGCTTTTTCACGGCCGTTCCACGGTTCGACGCGGCATCGAGCAATTCGCCCGACAGGCGGTCAACCATGGTGGTCTCGTTGCGGCCGCGTGCCGCGGTGATGATCCAGCGGATGGCCAGAGCCTGGCGGCGCTCGGCGCGCACCTCGACCGGCACCTGATAGGTCGCACCACCCACGCGGCGGGAGCGCACCTCGATGGCGGGCGCGACATTGCCCAGCGCCTCGTGGAACACCTGCAGCGGGTCCTGCTTGGCCTTGGCCTGGATCTTGTCGAAGGCGCCGTAGACGATACCTTCGGCGACCGACTTCTTGCCCTCATACATGAGGTTGTTCATGAACTTGGAAACGACGAGATCGCCGAACTTCGGGTCCGGATTGATTTCACGCTTCTCGGCGCGGTGACGACGCGACATGGATCAATTCTCCCGGATCTTACTTCGGACGCTTGGCGCCGTATTTGGAACGGCGCTGGCGGCGCTTGACGATGCCCTGCGTGTCCAGCACGCCGCGGATGATGTGGTAGCGAACGCCCGGCAGGTCCTTGACGCGGCCGCCGCGGATCATGACCACCGAGTGTTCTTGAAGGTTATGGCCCTCGCCGGGGATGTAGCTCACCACTTCGAAGCCATTTGTCAGGCGAACCTTGGCCACCTTGCGGAGAGCCGAGTTCGGCTTCTTCGGCGTGGTGGTGTAGACGCGCGTGCACACGCCGCGCTTCTGCGGGCAGGCCTGCATCGCCGGGACCTTGTTGCGATAGGTCGGCGCCTGGCGCGGCTTGCGAATGAGCTGGTTGATCGTCGGCATTGTGGCCTTGTCTCTACCTTCGAACCCGATTGCACATAACAAAAACACCGACGCAATCCGGGCTCTTGGATCGCGCAGTGCTCCAAAACCAGAGGACCCACGGGGCCAATCGGGCCTCAGGGTCGTGACCTTGAATGTTCCGTCTTCGCCGTCCCCGGAAGCGTTTCGATGCGCGAAGCACCGACTGCCTGCCATTGGAAAGCGTGCGCCTTCTAGCCCCCGGGAGCGCGCGCGTCAACAGCAAAATCGCTGAAATCCGGGCAATTTCACGGCCTCAGACCGGGGTCCCGAAACTTGGGCCTTGGCCTGCCGTCTGACCAGCCCTTTTCGGGTGTCTGGCGCTAGGCATCAAGTGCAAATCGCTGTTATCTCGGACAAAAGGAACACCGCCATGCCCGGCCTCCTGACCATCATCCTGGCGTCGGGCCTGATTTTTCTGGCTGCGATCGTTCGCGGCTACTCCGGCTTCGGCTTCTCGCTCCTGTCGATCACCGCCCTGTCGCTGATCCTGACGCCTGCACAGGTGATTCCCGTCATCTTTCTTCTTGAGGTTGCAGCAAGCCTCCATCTGCTACCGTCAATATGGCGGGACGTGCACTTGCGCTCCCTCGGGTTCCTCATGCTCGGGGGCCTGATCGGCACACCGGTCGGCGTCCATGCCCTTGCCAATGTACCGCAGGCCCCGATGACGCTGGCGCTCGCGGGCTTCGTTCTTGCCGCAACGGCTTTGCTGTGGCGGGGCTTCGTCCTGCAGTCCATGCCCTCCGCTCCCGCCACCCTGGCGGTCGGGACGGCCACCGGCCTGGCCAACGGCGCCTTCGGCATGGGCGGCCCGCCGGTTGTCCTTTTCTACTTTGCAAGCCCCGCCGGCCATGCAGCGGGCCGGGCCTCGCTCATCGCCTATTTCCTGTTCACCGATGTTATCGGCCTCGGGTTCCTCGCCCGCGAGGGCCTTGTCACGCGGGACTCCGGAATGCTGGCGCTGGCTTTCCTGCCCGCTCTTGTCGCGGGCATCTGGCTTGGCGCCCGGAGCTTCAGGACAGCCGACCCGGTGCGCTTTCGCAAGATCGTGCTAGCCGTCCTGGCCTGCCTTGCGGTGATCACGGCAGGGAAGGCACTGCTCGAACTCTGAGTCTGCTCTAGATATCCAGCCCCTCCTCGCTCACGAACTGGGCGCGTTCGGAGATGAAGGCGAAGCGGTCTTCGGGCTTGTTGCCCATCAGTTGCTCGACGGTCCGGGCGGTCGCGGCGCGGGCCGCATCCTCCAGTCCGATGCGCAGCAGGTGGCGCTTCCCCGGATCCATCGTCGTCTCTTTAAGCTGACTAGGAAGCATCTCTCCCAAGCCTTTGAAACGGCTTACATCCACCTTACCGCGCCCAGACATCTCGGTACGCAGCAATTCCTCGCGGTGACGGTCGTCTCGGGCATAGGCCACCTTCGGACCCTGAGCGAGCTTGTAGAGCGGCGGCACCGCCAGATAGAGGTGGCCGTCATCGATGAGCCGCGGCATCTCGCGATAGAAGAAGGTCATCAGAAGCGAGGCGATGTGGGCGCCATCGACGTCGGCGTCGGTCATGATGATGATCTTGTCGTAGCGCAGATCCTCGGCGCGGTAGGATGAACCCGTGCCGCAGCCAAGCGCCTGCATGAGATCGGCCAGCTGCTGGTTCTGGGCGAGCTTGTCACGGGTGGCGGAGGCGACATTGAGGATCTTGCCGCGCAGCGGAAGCACGGCCTGGGTCTCGCGATTGCGCGCCTGCTTGGCGGAGCCGCCGGCCGAGTCACCTTCCACGATGAACAGTTCCGAGCCCTCCTTCTGCGAGGCCGAGCAGTCGGCGAGCTTCCCCGGAAGCCTCAGCTTGCGCACCGCCGTCTTGCGCGAGACGTCCTTCTCCTGGCGCTTGCGGATGCGCTCCTCGGCACGGTCGATGATGAAACCCAGCAGACGGTCGGCCTGTGCGGGATGCCCGGTCAGCCAATGGTCGAAATGGTCGCGCACGGCGTTCTCGACGATGCGCTGCGCCTCGACGGTTGCAAGCTTGTCCTTGGTCTGGCCCTGAAACTCCGGCTCGCGGATGAAAACCGAAAGCAACGCCCCTGATGCCACCATCACGTCATCGGCGGTGATGACGGCGGCGCGCTTGTTCTGGGTCAGATCGGCATAGTTGCGGATGGAACGGGTGAGAGCGGTCCGCAGCCCCTGCTCATGCGTGCCGCCCTCGGGCGTCGGAATGGTGTTGCAGTAGGAGGAAGAGAACCCGTCATCACCGCCGAACCAGGCGACCGCCCATTCGACCGTGCCGTGGCCGCCCTCCTTCTCAACGCGCCCGGCAAAGATATCGTCAACCACCCGCGTCCTGCCTTCCAGCCGCTCGGCCAGAAAATCCTTGAGGCCGCCGGGGAAGTGAAGCACCGCCCTTTCCGGCGTCTCCTTGTCCCGGATGAGAGAAGGGTCACAGGACCAGCGGATCTCGACCCCGCCGAACAGATAGGATTTGGAGCGCGCCATCTTGTAAAGGCGCGCGGCGGAGAAATCGGTGTTGCCCTTGCCGAAGATCTGCTCGTCGGGATGGAATGCGACCTTCGTGCCGCGCCGGCCCGAGACCTTGCCAAGATTTTCGATCTTGCCCGTGGGTTTGCCGCGCCGGAATTCCTGCCGATAGAGTTGCTGGCCGCGCGCGACTTCGACGACGACATGATCGGAGAGCGCATTCACCACCGACACGCCGACGCCATGGAGTCCGCCCGATGTCTCATAGGCGCCGGAGTCGAACTTCCCGCCGGCATGCAGCGTGGTCATGATGACTTCGAGCGCGGACATGTCCCGGAACTTCGGATGCGGGTCGACCGGAATGCCGCGGCCGTTGTCGGTAACAGCAAGGTAGCCATCCGCCGTATAAGACACTTCGATCCACGTGGCATGACCCGCCACCGCCTCGTCCATGGCATTGTCCAGAACCTCGGCGAAGAGGTGGTGCAGCGCCTTCTCGTCCGTGCCCCCGATGTACATGCCGGGCCGGCGGCGGACGGGCTCAAGCCCCTCCAGCACCTCGATGTCGGCCGCGGTATAGCTGTCCTCACCGCGCGACCTAGCAGGTCCCTTTGCCGACCTCACCTTCGCCGCGGCGGGGAGGTCGTCAAACAGGCTGGCGGATTTCGAGGGCTGGGCGGGCTTTGCCATTCGCGGTTCCGAATCGTTGCAAAGCCTGAGTATCCGCCCAGGGGGTCTACTGGCAACTCTTGACTTGCCGCCCCCTCGGAGCGCCAATCACCTTCACCATGCCCGCACCGGTCATCATCGAGAACCGCCCCCTGCTGCCCCGGCTTCTGCTGCTGTTCTGGATCGCGTCGGCGGCCATGGGACTGCTGTTCGCCGTGGCGGGACTGAGACTGCTGGGGCCGGGCGAGAAGGGAGGCGCCATCGCGCTGCTTCTGCTTGGTATGACGCTCACGGCAAGCGGCATCATAATGGGTGGGCTGTGCTGGCGTATCAGCCGCATCCGCGGACCTGCCGTGGAACTGACGTCGGAGGGTCTGCTGGACCATCGCCTGTCGCCCAGCCGGATCGCCTGGCAGGCCATCCAATGGAAAATTGTGTTCAACGGCCGCACCCACAACGT
Organism: Hyphomicrobiaceae bacterium; assembly: GCA_900298995.1. Taxonomy (GTDB): domain Bacteria; phylum Pseudomonadota; class Alphaproteobacteria; order Rhizobiales; family Aestuariivirgaceae; genus Aestuariivirga. Next base: position 6,722 of record OMIC01000033.1, read on the forward strand.
CCAGTTCGACGTCACCCCGTCAGCACGTCGGGATCTCGGGATCTACTGGCCGCAGCGGGTGCTCAGCCTGTTCAGCCGATTGCTGGGGCGACCCGCCTTCACGGTTGTCGCACTGGGTACCGGACACTCGACCCACCAGCTGGCAGCGCTGATGGAGGGGTTCAAGCCGCCCGCGCCGTGACGGTCCAGACCGCAACTGTCATGCTTGCTTGACATCGGCCCCAAAGCATCGTTTCCTCCCACTTAACAATATTGCTTCGCAGCAAACGATTCACCAAGGGGGATTGGCCCAGCCTGCTGCGAGGACAAAGGCTGGCCAATGGGAGAAAACGCATGTCTGACCTCAATCAACGCATTGAGGCCATGTACCAGGGCGATCGCCGGGGTGCATGGCTGTTCGTGATAGCCTTGTGGGTTGTCATCCTCTTCGTCCTTTTCATGTCCTGGCCTCACATCCCTGATCAGGGTGTGCGCATCGTCGTGCTGATCGCGGCCGCCGCCGTGCTCATCTTCAACACAGCTTCGGTCGGCGCCATGCTGCGCCACTATGCCGAGGACAAGGAATTCATCTACGGGCTTGACATCAAGCACCTCGACGAAATGCGGAAGGGACATTAATCATGGCGCGCTACCAACCTCCGCAACAGAGCAAGTTCATGCAGTGGGTGGACATCATCTTCGTGGTGGCCGCCATTTTCCTTGCCCTCTGGCTGCCTCTCCAGGCCGGATGGGCCGGCGTCTCGCGGGCAATCGTCCCGATCGAGAACCCCACCTGGGAAGCCCTCGGGCAGACACCTGCCCAGGTAGAGCAGTGGGTGAAGCTCGGCTTCGCCGATGCCGCCGCCGCCCATGACATCATCCAGAACAAGTTCGATTACACCATCGACTGGGTTCAGCTGATCATCATGACGGTCGTCATTGCCGGTTACTTCATCTTTCTCTTCCGCGCCTCCGACAAGGAGTACCGCGAGGTGATCGATGAGAAGTTCAACGGCAACGGCAAGTAGGGAGACCCGCCATGTGGATCATGATTGCCAACATCGGCTGGATCGTCTCCGCCGCGCTCATCCTTTGGATGCTCTATGACTGGTTCCGTACCGACACAACCTATTCCGAGGAGACCCTGACCTCGTCCCGCGAGGGCGAGATCGAGGCCGTCCAGGAACAACATCGGGTTTGAGGAGGAAAAACATGTCAAGCAAGTCCGCAGCGGCCGGCACGCCGGTCCAGAAAGTCTCCCTGCTTCGCATCCTGGGACCGGCCCATGTCTGGGCTCTCGGTGTGGGCATCGTTCTCGTCGGCGAATACACCGGCTGGAACTTCGCCGCCGACAAGGGCGGCACGCTCGCCGCACTGATCATCTGCTGGGTGATCGGCCTCCTCTATACCTCGGTCGCCATGATCGACTCCGAGGTGACGTCCACGGTAGCCGCCGCTGGCGGCCAGTATGCCCAGGCGAAGCACATTGTCGGGCCGCTCATGGCCTTCAACGTGGCGCTCTATCTCGTGTTCGCCTACACCATGCTGGAAGTGTCCAACGCCATCCTGATCGGCGACACCATCAAGGCCTATGCCGGCGATGGCTTCAGCGACTGGCACTACAAGGGCATCATCGCCACGGTCATCGTGGTGCTTGCCGCGCTCAACTACCGCGGCGTGCTGATGACCCTGAACGTCAACTTCGTCATCACCGCGATCGCCTATGTGGCGATCATCGTCCTGTTCTTCTCGGTGCAGCCCTGGAGCCAGGGCACCATCCTGAAGCTCAACGAAATGGTGACGCCGGAGAACGCTCTGCCCTACGGCTGGATCGGCGTGATAGCCGCTTTCCACTGGGGCATCTGGTACTACCTCGGCATCGAGGGAACAACGCAGGCGGCCGAGGAAGTTCGTTCACCGGCCCGCTCGCTCCCCTATGGCACCATGGCCGGAATGATCACGCTGCTCATCGGCGCGTCGCTCACCTGGTATGTCTGCGCCTCGCTGATGCCCTGGCAGTATCTGGGCTTCACCTACTATCCGCTGCTGGATGCCGGCAAGCTGACGGGCAGCGCCATGCTCGAGAACCTGATGTTCATCGCGACCATCCTTGCGGCCCTGGCCTCGGCCAATGGCTGCATCAACGATGCCGCGCGGGCCTGGTTCTCACTCGGGCGCGACCGCTACCTGCCGACCTGGTTCGCAGCTGTACATCCGAAGTTCCGCACGCCCTACCGCTCGATCGTGTTTCTTGTTCCCATCGCCCTGGCATTCGCCTTCATCGCGAACCTCGGGCAGGCGATCACCTTCTCGATCCTGTCGGGCGTGCTGCACTACACCTTCATGAGCGTGAACATCATCATGTTCCGGAACAAGTGGCCGCTGGGCACGATCCGGCGCGGATATACTCATCCGTTCCATCCGCTTCCCGCCATCGTGCTGCTGGCGCTCTGTGTGGTGACCTACTTCGCCATCTTCCTCGGCTATGGCGCACAGCTCACGGCCATGGTGGTGTTCTATGTCATCATGTCGCTGTGGTTCCACTTCTACCGCTACCGCTATGTGAAGCGTGGCGACCAGTTCACCATGCCCTGGCCGAAGCCCCAGGGTTACTGAACACCACACCTCAACGCGCGGCCCGCCTCCCGAGGCGGGCCGTGTCCTTTGCGGGCTGAAATCCATGTGGCAGACCATTCTCGGCAGCTTGCTGGCGCTCGTCCTCGCTCTGCTGCTTGCGCGGCAACTTATCCGGCGCTCGCGCCAGCAGGCCGACGAACCACAAAGGCTGTTCGGCGCCGCGCAGTCCATACTCGAAAGTCCCCTTATCACCGATGGCCAGACTGCCGGCACCTTCAGGCTTACAGGGCGCTACAAGGGATACGATGTTCTGGCAAAGGCGGTCACCGACACGCTTGCGCTGCGCAAGCTCCCCAGCCTCTGGCTGTTGGTCACGCTGCCCGGGCCGGTCCCCGTCGGCGCCACGCTCGACCTGATGATGCGTCCCACAGGCCCGACCACGTTTTCCAATTTCGATGACCTTCCTTCCAGCGTCCCCACGCCAGCGGGATTTCCCGAGCACGCGGTCATCCGCAGCGACAATCCCGCGCTGATGCCCCCCACCGACCTCGTGCGCCCGCTGCTGCCATTGTTTTTTGGCTCGCGCGCCAAGGAGCTCCTGATCACCCCTAGAGGCGTCCGCCTCGTTGTCCTGCTGGCTGAAGCCGACCGCGCCCGCTACGGCGTTTTCCGCCAGGCGGATTTCGGCGAGGTCTCCGTTGATCCCGACCTGCTCAGGGACTGCATCGAGCACCTCATCACCTTGCGCTCCGCCATCGACAACTGGCAAAAGCAGCCATCATGACCCCACAACCGATGAACCCCCGACTGGTGCTGGCCGCGTCCCTGATCGTTCCCGGCCTTGGCCACGTGCTGCAAGGCAGGACGCAGCGGGGACTGATGTTCCTGTTCTTCACCGTCATTCTTGGCTGGGTGAGCGTACGGCTCATGCCGGAGACGGCAAGCTTCTTCTCGCGCCATGCTGGCGGCATCTTCATCTACGGACTCTCAGTGATCGATTCCTACAAGATCGCGCGGGTCAACTGGGAAACCTGGAAGTATGCTTCAAATAACAAAGCCAACGGAAGCCAGACGCAGGATTGAGTAGACCCTCAAGTTTTCACTATAAGTTGACAGTCGTCGTCGCTATACCGCCCTGCGACAGTCTGACAGGAGTTTGGATGACATGATAAACTGGCCCATTCACGCCAACTGGAACGGCCCCATTGTCATGATCGGCTTCGGGTCAATCGGCCGCGGCACCCTTCCTCTCATTCTCCGGCACATCAAGTGCGACCCCCGCCGGATCACCGTCATCGATCCCGATGAATCCAAGAGCACGCTGGTCGAGAAGCAGGGCGCGTCCTTCATCAACGAGGGCCTCTCACGCAAGAACTACCGTCAACTCCTGAAGCCGCTACTCACGGCGGGTCCAGGCCGCGCCTTCATCGTCAACCTGTCCGTGGACGTGGACAGCCTCGCCATCATGCGGCTGGCACGCGAGACCGGTGCGCTCTACATCGACACCGTGATCGAACCGTGGCCCGGCTTCTACTACAACACCAATCTGCCTCAGGGCGAACGCACGAACTACGCCATGCGTGAACACATGCTGGCGCTGAAGCGCGAACTCGGGCCCGGACCCACCGCTGTCTCCTGCTGCGGGGCCAACCCCGGAATGGTGTCGTGGTTCGTCAAAAAGGCCCTCATGGACATTGCCCGCGACACAGGCGTCAAGGTGAGCGAGCCACGGTCCCGCGAGGACTGGGCGAAGCTCATGAAGCGGCTTGGGGTCAAGGGCGTCCATATCGCAGAACGTGATACCCAGCGGGGCAAGAAGCCGAAGCCCTTCGGCACCTTCGTCAACACCTGGTCGGTCGAGGGCTTCATATCCGAAGGCCTGCAGCCCGCCGAGCTCGGCTGGGGTACGCACGAGAAGAAGCTTCCCGCCCTCGGCCGCCGTCACAGGACGGGATGCGGCGCAGCGATCTATCTCGAACGGCCCGGCGCCGACACCCGCGTGCGCACCTGGACACCCACCGAGGGACCTCACTTCGGCTTCCTCGTTACCCACAACGAAGCGATCTCGATTGCCGACTATTTCACCGTGCGCGATGGCCGCAAGGTCGTCTACCGCCCCACCTGCCACTATGCCTACCACCCCAGCAATGACGCCGTGCTCTCCTGGCAAGAACTGCTGGGGGCTGGCGGTCGCCGTCAGAAGGAAAGTTATGTCATCGACGAGGCCGACATCGCCGACGGCCGTGATGAACTCGGCGTTCTGCTCTACGGCCACAAGAAGAACGCCTACTGGTACGGCTCCCAGCTGTCGATCGAGGAAGCCCGCAAGCTCGCGCCCTATCAGAGCGCAACCGGGCTGCAGGTCACGTCCGCCGTCCTCACCGGCATGATATGGGCCATCGAGAACCCGGATTGCGGCATCGTGGAGACCGACGAGATGGACTACCGCCGCTGCCTGGAGATCCAGACGCCCTACCTGGGCCCGGTCCGCGGCATCTACACCGGCTGGACGCCGCTCGACTCCATCGTTGAACTCTTCGCGCCCGACCTCGACAGGCGTGATCCCTGGCAGTTCCAGAACATCCTCGTGCGTTAGGGAGACCCCGTCATGCGCCGCTCAGTCCCGATCCTTGCCGCTGCCCTGCTGGCGCTGACCTCTGTGGCATCCGCCGAACCCCGCCCCGGCATCGCCATGCTCGGCGAACCCGCGCTCGCGCCCGACTTCGCCAGCCTCCCCTATGCCAATCCCGACGCGCCCAGGGGCGGCATCCTGCGCCAGGCGGTGACGGGGTCCTTCGACAGCGTCAACCCGTTCATCGTCAAGGGACAGGCCGCAGCGGGCCTGCGTGCCTATGTGTTCGAAAGCCTGCTCGGGCGCAACTGGGCGGAACCCTTCTCGCTCTATGGCCTGATTGCCGAAACCATCGATGTGTCGGATGACCGGCAGACCTTCACCTTCAGGCTGCGGCCCGAGGCGAAATTCTCCGATGGCAGGCCGATCACCACGGCGGATGTCGTGTTCTCGATGGAAACGCTGCGCGACAAGGGCCGCCCGAACTTCAAGAACTCCTACTCCAAGATCACCGGCGTCAAGACGCCTGACGCACACACCATCACCTTCACCCAGGAGTCGGGAGACCGTGAACTTCCGCTGATCGTCGGCCTGATGCCCATCCTCTCCAAGGCCTATTGGGAGGGCAAGGATTTCGCCCTGACGACACTCGACCCCATCACGGGGTCCGGTCCCTATGTGATCGCCACCGTGAAGCCGGGCGAAACCATCACCTACCGTCGCAACCCGGATTATTGGGGCAACAACCTGCCGCTCCAGAAGGGGTTGTGGAATTTCGACGAGGTGCGCTTCGACTACTACCGAGATGCCAACGCGGCGTTCGAAGCCTTCAAGTCCGGGCTGGCCGATATCCGCGTCGAGGCCGACCCCGTGCGCTGGAACACGGGCTATGACTTCCCGGCCGCCAAGTCCGGCAAGATCATCCTCGAGAAGATCCCCCAGAAGACGCCTGCCCCGACAACCGGCTTTGCGTTCAACACCCGACGCGACATCTTTGCCGACCCGCGCGTACGCGAGGCCCTCGTCATGGCCTTTGATTTCGAATGGGCCAACGCAAATCTCTTCGCCAATGCCTACCGCCGGACCTATGGCTACTTCGGCGGATCGGAGCTCTCCTCGGAAGGCCGGGCCGTGGACGAGGCGGAAAAGGCCGTTCTGGGCGACGCCCTGTCGAGGCTGCGCGCCGATTTCGCGGATGGAACCTACCGGCTGCCGGTCAGTGATGGATCCGGGCGCGACCGCAAGGTTCTGCGCAAGGCGGTGGAACTTCTCGCCGAGGCGGGATGGAACGTGACAGACGCCGGTCTGGTCAACGCTCAAGGAAAGCCCTTCACCTTCACGATCACGGTACAGAACAAGGATCAGGAGAAGATAGCACTTCACTACCAGCGGACCCTCGAGACCATCGGCATAAAGGCCGCCGTCCGGGTGGTGGACTCTGCGCAGTTCGCATCGCTCCAGACCAACTATGACTATGACATGATCCCGGTCAGCTGGTTCAACTCGCTGTCGCCCGGCAACGAGCAGATGCTCTACTTCGGCTCGGCCGGCCGGACCACCGACGGCACCCGCAACTATCCCGGCATTGCCGATCCCGCCGTCGATGCCGCGATCCAGGCGATGCTGAACGCCAAGACCCGGGAAGATTTCGTGGCGGCAGTGCGTGCAGAGGACCGTCTGCTGATGTCGGGCTTCTACATCGTTCCTTTCTATGACGCCGGCGGCCAGTGGATGGCGCGCTGGACGCACATCGGACGCCCGGAGGCCCAGCCGCTTCCTGGCTTTGAGACGACGACGCTCTGGCGTCAGCCGTGAACGGAACTGCAGCGCACCCCCCGCCGCAACTCAATCTCGCCCGTCACTGCCTCTCTGGCAAACCGCCGGAGAAGACTGCGCTGATCGTGGCGGCTGCATCCGTGGGGCGCTGGAGCTATGGCGCGCTGGAAGACGCGGTGCTGCGGCTCGCCGAGGGGCTCCGGCGCGAAGGTCTGGAGCCCGGCGACCGTCTGCTGATCCGCATGGGCAATTCCCTCGACTATGCGCTCGCCTTCTTCGCAGCCAACGCCGCCGGCGCCATTCCGATCCCGGCCTCGCCCATGCTCACCACGCGCGAAGTGGCCGGGCTCCTCGCCAGCAGCGGCGCCCGGTTCCTGGCGTGGGACGGGCTCCTTGCCCTGCCGGAGGTGACGGATGTCCGCCTCCTCACACCGCCAGACATCGCCCGGTTGAAAACTTCGCCGCGGGGTGATTATGCCGCTACGGCGGCAGACGATCCCGCTTATCTGATCTACACATCGGGAACTTCGGGCGCGCCCAAGGGCGTGCTTCATGGCCAGCGCGCCATCTGGGGACGGCGTCCCATGTATGCGGGATGGTCCGGGCTCGGCACGGGCGACGTGCTCCTGCATACCGGTGCACTCAACTGGACCTACACGCTTGGCGTCGGGCTCTGCGATCCCTTCGTCAATGCCGCCACCGCCGTCGTCTATACCGGTCCCCCTGATCCCTCCGTATGGCAACGCCTTGTTCACGATCATGGAGTGACGATCATGGCCTCGGTGCCGGGACTCTACCGCCAGAGCCTGCGCGCCGGTTTCCACGGTGCACCGGGCCTTCGTCATGGCCTCAGCGCAGGCGAGGCCCTGGCGCCGTCCATCCTCACACAGTGGCGCGACACGACCGGCTGCGACCTCTACGAAGCCCTCGGGATGAGCGAAATCTCGACCTACATTTCTTCCGGCCCGTCGGTGCCCGTGCGCCCGGGCTCCCCCGGAAGGCCGCAACAGGGACGCAGGGTTCGCCTTCTGGCAGATGGGGAACTCGCCGTTCACCGCAGCGACCCTGGCCTCTTCCTCGGCTACTGGGGCGAGCACGACCCCGGCGACAGAGAATGGTTTGCAACCGGCGACACGGCCGAAATCGATGCGGACGGTTATGTGTGGTATCATGGACGTTCGGATGAACTCATGAATGCCGGCGGTTTCCGCGTCTCGCCGCTCGAGGTCGAAAGTATCCTGCTGCAGCACCCGGCGGTTGCAGAAGCGGGTGTGCGGGAGTGGGCGGTGTCGGACTCTGCCAGCATCATCGCCGCGTTCATCGTACCGCAGGGAACGGCCACACCTGACGAGACCGCCATTCAGGCCTTTGTGCGCGAGCGGCTGGCAGCCTATAAATGTCCGAGACAGATCTGGTTCGTGCCCGCGCTTCCACGGACCGCCAACGGCAAGCTTATCCGGAAAGCGCTGGAGAAGCCCTGAGCCATGCCCGGCCCTTTCGTGATCGATGTGATTTCCGATGTCATCTGCCCCTGGTGTTTCCTCGGCAAGCGACGGCTCGACGCCGCGCTTGCGGAATTTGAGGATCTCGAGATCCTTGTGCGCTGGCGCCCGTTCATGCTCGACCCCACCATTCCGGCCGACGGGCTCGACCGTCAGGACTACCTGCTCTCCAAATTCGGGCCGGAAAGGCTGAAGACCCTCCACGACCCCATCATCGAGGCCGCCCGCGACCTTGCTGTTCCCTACAATTTCGATGCCATCACCCGGACGCCCAACACGCTCGATGCCCATCGTCTCATCCGCTGGTCACACACGGCCGACCGCCAGAACCAGGTGGCCGAGCAACTGTTCACAGCCTACTGGAACGAGGGTCGCGACATCGGCCAGCACGCCGAACTTGCCAGGATAGCAGGAGAGGCCGGCCTTAACCCCGCTCAGATCGCCGAGCTTCTTGCCAGCGATCAGGATGTCGAGTCCACCCGGACGGAGATTGCCCACGCGACACAGATTGGCGTCACCGGCGTTCCCACCTTCATTCTGGCCCAGCGCTTCGCGCTTCAGGGAGCCCAGACGCCCGAGGTCATCGCCGACGCCATTCAGCGCACCATCGATGCCGACTCGAATGAGTGACGCCGAGACCCACAGCGGCGGCTGCCAGTGCGGTGCCGTGCGCTACCGCATCGACGGACACCTCCGGCCCGGTGGCTTCTGCCATTGCAGGATGTGCCAAAAGGCCTTTGGAAATTTTGGCGCCGCGCTGACGAGCGTGCCACGCGACCGGCTGCACTGGACCCGTGGCGCGCCTGCCACGTTCCGCTCCTCAGCTATTGTGGCGCGGGGCTTTTGCCGCGATTGCGGCACGCCGCTGTTCATGCTCGAAGACGGCTGGCCGATCTACGAAATTGCCATCGGCACGCTCGACGATCCCTCGGCGTGCGCGCCTGACCATGTCGTGGGGACCGAGAGCAAGCTTTCATGGGCCGACAGCCTGCCGGGGCTACCCGGCCACAGCACGGCAGAGGACCGCACCCCGGCCGATCTCGTGAAACTCGCCTCGCTCCAGCACCCTGATCACGACACCGCGCAGTGGCCCGAAACGGACGCCTGAACGCCAGGCTTCTCCACAACCTTCGCCATGGGACGACGGACCGCCCGAAGCCTCCGTCGCTGGGCGAAGAACGATCAACCCAGGGCCGCCCGGACAGCCGCCAGCGCTTCCTCTGCCCTGGCACCGTCGGGCCCGCCAGCCTGGGCCATGTCGGGGCGGCCGCCACCGCCCTTTCCGCCCAGCGCCGCAGCGCCGGCACGCACCAATTCGACGGCGTTGAAGCGCTTCGTCAGATCATCCGTCACGCCCACGATCAGGCCAGCACGCCCCTCCTCGTTGAGCCCGACCAGAGCAACCACACCCGATCCCAGCCGCGCCTTGCCTTCATCGACCAGACCCTTCATGTCATTGGCCGCAACACCCTTCAGAACGCGGGCCATGAAGCTGATGCCGTTCACGGTGGACACGCCGTCATCCCCGCCCTTGGCGCCGCCGCCCATCGCGAGCTGCCTTCTCGCATCGGCCAGATCCTTCTCCAGCTTGCGGCGCTCATCGAGAAGCGACTCGATACGAGTCACGACCTCACCAGCGGGCGCCTTCAGCGCCGCGGCTGCCGCCAGCACGCGGCGGTCCTGCTCCACGAGATAGGCTCGCGCTGCCGGGCCCGCGAGCGCCTCGATGCGACGGACACCGGCTGCCGATGCGCTTTCACTCCCCACCTTGATGAGACCGATGTCGCCCGTGCGCGAGACATGCGTGCCGCCGCAGAGTTCCAGAGAATAGACCGGTCGTCCGGCGCCGTGCCGGTTGCGGCCCATGGAGACGACGCGCACCTCATCGCCATATTTTTCTCCGAACAGCGCCATGGCGCCCTCGGCAATCGCCGCATCGACGCTCATCAGGCGCGTCATCACCGGGTCGTTCTGAAGAACGATCTCGTTGGCAATCGACTCGACCTGCTGCAGTTCATCCGGCGTCATCGCCTTGTTGTGCGACACGTCGAAACGCAGGCGGTTGGGCTCAACGAGGGAGCCCTTCTGTGCCACATGGCTCCCGAGCGTGATCCGCAGCGCCTCGTGCAGAAGATGGGTCGCCGAGTGATGGATGCGGTTGCCGGAACGCCGGGCATGATCGACAGCGAGTTCAACCGCATTGCCGGGAGCGAAATGCCCCTGCTCCACCTCGCCAAGATGGACGAAGAGATCACCGACACGCTTCTGCGTATCGCTCACCCGGAAGACGGCGCCCTCGGCTGTCCGGATCAGGCCGTGATCGCCTGTCTGTCCGCCGGATTCGCCGTAGAACGGAGTCTGGTTTACGACGATGGCGCCCGTCTGACCCTTGGTGAGGCTCTCCACCTGGCGGCCGTCCACAACGATGGCACGCACGATGCCTTCCGCCGTCTCTGTGTCATAGCCCAGGAATTCGGATGCGCCCCATTTTTCGCGCAATTCGAACCACACGGTTTCGGTCTTGGCCTCGCCCGATCCTTTCCAGGCCCTGCGAGCCTCTTCCCGCTGGGCCTCCATGGCGGTCTCGAAGGCTGACGTATCGACCGTGATGCCGCGCGGCTTGAGCGCGTCCTGTGTCAGGTCGAGAGGAAAGCCATAGGTATCATAGAGCTTGAAGGCCGTCTCACCCGAGAACACGTCCCCTTTCTTGAGGCCGTTGGACCCATCATCCAGAAGCCGGAGGCCGCGTTCCAGCGTCTTCTTGAACCGGGTTTCCTCGAGATAGAGCGTCTCGGTGATGAGGGGTTCCGCGCGGACAAGTTCGTTATAGGCCGTGCCCATCTCGCGCACGAGCGTGGGCACCAGCCTGTACATCAGCGGCTCCCGCGCACCAAGCAGCTCCGCATGGCGCATCGCGCGGCGCATGATGCGACGAAGCACGTAGCCACGGCCTTCATTGGATGGCAGCACGCCATCGGCAATGAGGAAGGACGAAGCGCGCAGATGATCCGCGATGACCCGGTTCGAGGCCTTGGCATCGCCTGTTGCGGGAACCCCGGTCTTCTCCACGATCGCTGCGATCAGCGCCCTGAACAGGTCGGTCTCGTAGTTGTCATGCGTACCCTGCAGCACCGCCGCGATACGCTCCAACCCCATGCCGGTGTCGATCGATGGTTTCGGAAGGCTAATGCGCTCGGTCTTGGACACCTGCTCATATTGCATGAACACCAGGTTCCAGATCTCGATGAAGCGGTCGCCGTCCGCCTCTGCCGAGCCGGGAGGGCCGCCCCAGATCTTGTCCCCATGGTCGAAGAAGATCTCCGAACAGGGGCCACAGGGTCCGGTGTCACCCATGGACCAGAAATTGTCAGACGTCGGTATCCGGATGATGCGGCTGTCGGGAAGCCCGGCGATCTTGCGCCACAGCGCGTGCGCCTCGTCATCTTCCGAGAACACCGTGACCGTCAGCTTGTCCTTGGGAAGGCCGAGCTCGCCAGTGACCAGCGTCCAGGCCCATTCGATGGCTTCGGCCTTGAAATAGTCGCCGAAGGAGAAATTGCCCAGCATCTCGAAGAAGGTGTGGTGGCGGGCCGTATAACCGACATTGTCGAGGTCATTGTGCTTGCCGCCGGCGCGCACGCATTTCTGCGCGGTGGTTGCCCGGCTGTAGGGTCGCTTCTCCATGCCGGTGAACACGTTCTTGAACTGCACCATGCCCGAATTGGCGAACATCAGGGTCGGGTCATTGCGCGGCACGAGCGGCGAGGAAGCCACGACGTCATGACCCTGACGCTTGAAGAAGTCGAGGAAGGTGGAACGGATCTGTGCAAGCCCTGTCATGTGACGCCCGGCTAAAGAGTGAAAATCGACGGGACGTTTAAGGCGCGAAGCCGATCCTGTCCAGAATATCCCACCCGGGGCCATATCCGGACGCAACAGCGCCCTCCGGGGGTGGCGGAGGGCGCAGTCTGCCAAGCGGTGTGGGGCAACACCGTAAGCGGCCGGTGCCCTGGGGCAAGGGCGCCGGAGTCTGGATGCGAAAGGCTGGACGAGACCTACTCGTCGCCGCCGCCGTCCTTTTCGGACCCATTGCTCAGCGCCGCGGCCAGAATGCCGGCATTGGACCGGATCTGCGCTTCGATGGCACTGGCCATGTCAGGGTTCTGACGGAGGAAGGTCTTTGCGTTCTCGCGGCCCTGCCCGATGCGCTCGCCGTCATAAGAGAACCAGGAGCCCGATTTTTCGACAACGCCCGCCGCGGCGCCAAGATCGATCAGTTCACCAACCTTGGAGATGCCCTCGCCATACATGATATCGAACTCGACCTGCTTGAAGGGCGGCGCGACCTTGTTCTTGACGACCTTGACGCGGGTCTGGTTGCCCACCACCTCGTCGCGCTCCTTGATGGCGCCGATGCGGCGGATGTCGAGGCGGACCGAGGCATAGAACTTGAGCGCATTGCCGCCAGTGGTGGTCTCGGGCGAACCGAACATGACGCCGATCTTCATGCGGATCTGATTGATGAAGATGACCATGCAATTGGTCTTGGAGATCGATGCGGTGAGCTTGCGCAGCGCCTGGCTCATCAGGCGGGCCTGCAGGCCGGGGAGCTGGTCGCCCATCTCGCCTTCAAGTTCGGCACGCGGCGTCAGGGCCGCCACCGAGTCGATCACCAGCACCTCGACCGCGCCCGACCGCACCAGCGTGTCAGCGATTTCGAGAGCCTGTTCTCCGGTGTCGGGCTGCGAGATGAGCAGGTCGTCGACCTTCACGCCCAGCTTGCGCGCATAAACGGGATCGAGGGCATGTTCAGCATCGATGAAGGCGCAGATGCCGCCGCGCTTCTGGGCTTCGGCGATGGTCTGCAGCGCCAGCGTCGTCTTGCCCGAGGACTCAGGCCCGTAGATTTCGACGATGCGGCCCTTGGGCAGACCGCCAATGCCGAGGGCGATGTCGAGGCCCAGCGAGCCCGTCGAGATCGCCTCGATTTCGAGCGCCGTCGAGGCGCCCAGCTTCATGATCGATCCCTTGCCGAAGGCCCGCTCGATCTGACCGAGGGCCGCGTCCAGTGCCTTGCTCTTGTCCATGGATGTATCAACGACCCGAAGATTCGCCTGTGCCATCGGTTTACTCCCTCATTCTTGGTGGGTCCATAAAAGCCCAGGCTGCTGGCCCGACGCTTTCGATGTTCAGACTATGTTCTATTTCCGTTCGTATTGCAAGAGGAAAATTGTGAACACACAACACCTTGTTATTATTCACAATAGTGTAAACATTCCCGGAACAGACCGGAACATCCGCAACCGGGATCAATCCTGACGCGAAGCCGGCAGCCAGGGCCCACCCCGGTCAGCCTTCCATGGCTTCCTTGACCTTCTCGACCAGTTGCTTGAGCGAGAACGGCTTGGGCATGAAACTGAAGCCGCGGTGGCCTTCGAGGTCCTGCTCGAACTGCTCGCCGGGATAGCCGGACACGAAGACGAACCTGGTGTCGATGCCCCGCTTTCTCAGTTCACGGAGCAATGTGGGCCCGTCCATCTCGGGCATGACCACGTCCGAAATGATCAGATCGAAGCCTTTCTCGTCGGCCTCGATCTTCTCGATGGCGCTCTCCCCCGAATTGGCCTCGACCACCGTGTAGCCGCGCGAGGCGAGCGCCCGGAGCGCGAAGGCGCGCACCGCATCCTCGTCCTCGACCAGCAGGATGCGCTCCTTGCCCGTATAGTCGCGCTTTGGTGTTTCCGCGGGCTTTTCCTCGACCACCGCCTCCCCTGCCCGCTGCGGGTAGTAGCGGGGCAGATAGATCCGGAAGGTGGTGCCGACGCCGACTTCGCTGTCGCAGAAGATGAACCCGCCGGTCTGCTTGACGATCCCATAGACCGTTGAAAGCCCGAGGCCCGTCCCCTTGCCCACATCCTTGGTCGAGAAGAACGGCTCCCAGATCTTGTCCCGGATTTCCTTCGGAATTCCACTTCCCGTGTCGGCAACCTCGCAGGCGACATATTCGCCCGGAGGCATCAGCGAGGGCATAATACCGCGCGAGGCCTCGATCGGCACGTTGTAGGTCCGGACCGTCAGCGTGCCGCCGTTGGGCATGGCGTCGCGGGCGTTGACGGCGAGGTTGATGATCACCTGCTCGAACTGGTGGATATCCACCAGAACAAGGCCGAGGTCACGCTCATGCGCGATGCGCAGCTCGACCTTCTCGCCCAGCACGCGGCCCAGCAGATTGCCGAGATCGGAGAGCGCCTCGGTGAGCGCATGCACCCTCGGCTGCAGCGTCTGCTTGCGCGAGAAGGCCAGCAGCTGCCGCACGAGGTTGGCCGCGCGGTTGGCATTCTGCTTGATGTTCATGACATCGGCGAAGGCGGGATCGGTGGGCCGCATCTTGGCGAGCAGCAGATCGGCGAAGCCGATGATCGGCGTCAGCACATTGTTGAAGTCATGCGCGATGCCCGAGGCGAGCTGACCCACCGCCATCAGCTTCTGGCTCTGCGCCAGCTGAACCTCGAGCGACTTGCTCTCGGTCTTGTCGACCGCGAACACCACCGCCGTGTCGTCATCCGCCGACAGCCGCGTGAAGGTGAACAGCACGTTCCGCGGGCTCTCGCCCTCGACGGTGGCCTCGATCTGGTGCTGGCTGCCCTCGTGCTGGAGCGCGGCGGCCAGCGTCTGCTGCAGGCGGGCGCAGTCGCCCGGCATGGCGGCGGCCGCAAGTTCGGCACCCCGGCGCGCCCGCGGCGAGAGTTCGATGAAGGCGGCATTGGCCATGCGGATCAGCCCGTCCTGGCCGATCTCGGCGATGCCGATGGGGGCGTTGTTGATGAAGCGCGCCAGGCGCGGGGCGGAGATCGCAGCAGCCGATCCGGCACCGCCTGCGAGATCGCGCGGGACCACCACGGTGCGCGCGGGCGCAGGCTGGCCCTCGGCGTCAAAGCCGGCGTGATGGATCAACTGCACGGGGAAGAGCCGGCCCGTCGCGGCATTGCGGAGGTCGATGCTGAAACTCTCCGTGACCGCAGCGCCGGGGCGCACCGCAATGCCCGAGATGAGCCGGGCGGCACTGGCCCCCAGCAGGTCGGCTAGTGTCAGGCCAGCGGTCTGCACCTGCGCCAGATCAACGCCCAGCCATTGCGCCAGCGTGACATTGACATAATCCACCCGGCCATCGGCCAGCGTCGAGAAGAAGCCGACCGGCGCAGTGTCGAGATAGGTGATGATGAACTGCAGCCGGGTGAAGGCCTGCTCCTGCCGCGCCCGCTCGGCGCTCACATCCTCGAACTGCCACAGCCGCAGCGCGCGCGTTCCGGCGCGCATCGGAGCAACCGAGAGCCTGATCCACACCGGCTGATCAGGCGGAGCGAAGGGAGCGGCGGACCCCGGCGCGACCCGCAACTCGCGGATGTCGCCACGCCCGGCAATCACCGCTTGCGTAAGCTGATAGAGCGGCGTCGCGAAATCCGCATAGGGCGTCAGCAGCACGTCGAGCGGCACCAGCCGTCGGTTTCCGGTCCGGTTCAGAAGGTCGTGATAGGCCGGATTGGCATAGAGTGCGCGTCCCTCCGCGTCTGTCACAACCATGGGGTGGCCCACCGCGCCGGTGAGCGCATCGAGGAACAGCCGCTCGCTCTTCCCGCTTCCCAACCGCAGCACGCCAGCCAGCAGGGCGTAGAGCGCCAGCAGGCCCAGTCCGGCCAGCGCTGCCCCGGACCACATGATCCAGCGCGGATAGACAGGCGCAATATCGCGAAGACCAAAAACCACGGTGAGCGCCACCAGCGCGGCCAGAGCCACCACGAAGGCTGCCCTCAGGCCACCCTGCGCGGACACCGCCGGTTCCACGGCCTCGCCCCCTGCCGGCGGGTTGCTGTCGTCCATCCCTGCTCACCCCGAATCAAAAGCAGTATAGGCCAAATGGTGTGCGGCGGAATCGTTCCGGGGGCTGGCATCCCGGCTTTACAAATGCCGGTCCAGGGGTCAGAGTTTCCCTTGAGCAAGGACACGATCGATGGAATTTCTCACCCAGAACATGCAACTCGTCACCGCCGCCGCCACTGTCGCGGCAGCGTTGTTGCTGTCCGTCGGATTGTGGCGCGGACTCCGCCCCCGTCTTCTGGCGCGGCGCAGCCACCGCCTCGGGATCACCGAGTACTATGAGATCGACCGCACCCGGCGGCTGGTGCTGGTGCGCCGCGACAACGTCGAACATCTCGTGATGATCGGGCCGCAGCATGATCTGGTGATCGAGAGCGGCATCTCGGCCGGCAGCACTGCCGAGGGTTACTCGGCCCCCGCCACGCCGCCTGCGGGACCTGCGCCGGGCTCTGGCAGGCCAGCGCCGCGTCCGCCAGTCTTCGGCGATCGCAAGCCGCCTCCTCCGCCTGCGGCGCCCCGCGAGGAACCCCAGATCTGAAAAACCAGGCGCCCGGTCTCGCAACTGGGCGTCCGGATACCCTGCTGTCGCAGTTCAGGATGTGGCGGTGGTCCGGCGTTCGGCCATGAAGCGGTCGAACTCATCTTGGTCCTTGGCGCGGCGCAGACGATCCAGGAAATCCCGGAAGGCCCGCTGTTCCTCATCCAGACGGCGGCGCTCCTCATCCAGCCGCTTGAGCTGCTCGCGCTTGTAGGCGTCGAAGGCGGCATTGCCTGAACCAGCGGCCGCTGCCTGCCAGCCCCAGGTCGAAAGATCGGGCATCGCAAGACCCGCCCAGGGCGCGGCACCCTGCGCCGAACCCTTCCACATCTGGCCGAATTTCCATTTGGCGAAGATCGCGAGCAGGCCCAGGGGCCAGAACACGACGAAACCGGCGACCATCGCGCCGATCTCCCAGGCCGACCAGCGGCTCAGGCCGCCCCACTTGCAGCTCCGCCCGGTGCTGCGTGCCGTTTCACCAGGTTCTGCAGATGCAATATAGGTCATCGTTCGTCCTTTCCTGTCTCGTAGGCCATGAAGACATGGGAAGCCCGGGCTGCGGCTTCAATGAAAATCGGACAGTCACCGCAGCGGTTCCATCACAACGGATTTTCCTCTAATCAGAACCGACATTTCCGGAGACACCCATCATGACCCGTCACCACAGGATTGCCATGCTGACCGCTGGAGGCCTCGCCCCCTGCCTGTCCTCGGCAGTGGGCGGCCTCATCGAGCGCTATTCGGAACTGGCGCCGGAGGCGCCGATCATCGGCTATCTCGCGGGCTACAAGGGTCTTCTTCAGGGAAAATCGATTTCAGTCACGCCCGAAGTACGCCGCCGCGCCCATGTGCTGCATACGCATGGCGGCACCCCGCTCGGCAACAGCCGCGTGAAGCTGACCAATGTCGCCGACTGCGTGAAGCGCGGCCTTGTGCGCGAAGGCGAGGACCCGCTCAAGGTGGCCGCCGGCCAGCTCGTGAAGGACGGCATTACGATCCTCCACACCATCGGTGGTGACGACACCAACACGACGGCGGCCGATCTCGCACACTACCTGAAGTCCAACGGCTATCAGCTGACCGTCGTGGGCCTGCCCAAGACCATCGACAATGATGTCTCGCCCATCCGGCAGACGATGGGCGCATGGACCGCTGCGGAACAGGGTGCCCTGTTCTTTGAGAATGTCGTCAACGAACAATCCACCTCTTCACGCCAGCTCGTCATCCATGAAGTCATGGGCCGCAACTGCGGCTGGCTCACCGCCGCCACGGCGCGCACCTGGCGTGAGCGGCTCGATGCCCATGAGTTCCTGCCCGAGTTCAACCTGTCGCGCCGACACAAGGACATTGACGCGGTCTATGTTCCCGAATTGCCGATCGACATCAACGCCGAGGCTGCCCGCCTGCGCAGGGTGATGGACGACAAGGACTCGGTCTCGATTTTCGTGAGCGAAGGCGCCTGTGTGAGCGAGATCGTGGCCGAGATCGAGGGACAGGGCGGCAGTGTCGAGCGCGATGCCTTCGGTCATGTCCGTCTCGACCAGATCAAGGTGGGCGACTGGTTCGGCAAGCAGTTCGCGAAGAAGATCGGCGCCGACAAGACCCTGGTTCAGAAGTCCGGCTATTTCGGCCGCTCTGCCGCAGCCAACAAGGCGGATCTCGAACTGATCCGCGCCATGGTGCACGTGGCAGTCGAGTCCGCGCTCGCGGGCATATCAGGTGTTGCGGGCCACGACGAGGAACGTGGCGACGAACTGCGCGCCATCGAGTTCCCGCGCATCAAGGGCGGCAAGCATTTCGACCCGGCCACGGCCTGGTTCCGTGACATGCTGCGCGACATCGGTCAGCCGTCATGATCCGGTGCACCCCTGCGGTCCTCCTGGCACTGGCGCTGACTGCCCTGCCCGCCTGCGCCGACGCTCTGCTCGAACAGGCGCAAGCAGATTTCATGACGCTCTGCGCGCCATGTCACGGGGATGACGGCAGGGGGCATGGCCCGAAAGCCGCCAGCCTGTCCGCTCATCCCGCAGACCTCACCCAGATTGCAGCGAGGTACGGCAGCTTTCCGGAGGACAAGGTTTTTGCCACCATTGCCGGTCTCGACATGCCCGAGGGTCATGGCACCCGCGCCATGCCCATCTGGGGTGATGTGTTCGTGACCGAGGGCGTGGGCAAGAGCACGACGCTCGCTGATGCAATGAAGGCCTCCGATGACGCATCGCGGCGCATCGCCGCGCTGGTCCGCTACATCGCCTCGATACAGGCGGCGCCTTGACTCTCTTCAAGGATGATCCCCGCCTGGCGCGCCATCCGCTTCGGGCAGACCTGCAGTTCTCCGTCTCGTCGCCCGCCGCCATCATGTGGAATCGGATCGGCGGTCTTCTCACTGCTGCGGGTCGCGCTTCCCGGTTGCCGCCCGCCGTGATGCTCGCCGTGTGGAGCGTCGAATGCGGCGGTCTGCCATTCCGCCGCGGCCGACCTGTGCTGCGGTTCGAGCCCCATGTGTTCTTTGCCCGCTGGGGCGCACGGCATGAAAGACTGTTCGACGAGCATTTTCGCTACGGCGGCCGGGCGGGCGTCGAGGGCGCCAAGTGGCAGGGCCACATGCTGCGCGCGGCACCGGGCAAGGACTGGCAGCGGTTCCACGGCGATCAGGCGGCGGAATACCGCGCCCTTGAACTGGCCACTCGCCTCTCCGATCCGGACACGGCACGGCAGTGTGCCAGCTTCGGCGGTCCCCAGATCATGGGGTTCAATCACGGAGCCTGCGGCTACGACAGCGCCTCAGCCCTGTTCAGCGCCTTTGCACGCTCGGAGCGCTGGCAGGTGCTGGCCTTCTTCGACTTCTGCGCCCAAAAGGATCTGCTCGGCGCGCTGGCCGCAGGTGATTGGCTGGGCTTTGCAACAGCCTACAATGGCCCGGGCAACGCGCCTGCCTATGCCGCGAAGATCGCCACCGCGCATGACGACGCCGTCAGCCTGCTTGCAGGCCGCAGCCAAGTGTAATAGTCGTTTGGCTATAACGATGATCAAGGGGCTCATGTCTGGCAATGTCCTGGTTCAGCCTCACCGCTGATGAGTGGGAGGCGGTGCGCCTCAGCCTCAGAGTAGCCACCGTGGCGATGCTGGCGAGCATGCCATTCGCTGTTGCGATGGCCTGGCTGCTGGCGCGGCGCGACTTCTGGGGAAAGTCGCTGGTGAACGGACTGGTGCATCTGCCGCTGGTGCTGCCGCCGGTTGTCACGGGCTATCTGCTGCTGCTGGGATTTGGCACACGCGGGCCCCTCGGCTCCTTTCTCGCGGAGTTCGGCATCGTCTTCGCCTTTCGCTGGACGGGTGCGGCGCTGGCCTGCGCCATCATGGGATTTCCGCTGATGGTGCGCGCAATCCGCCTGTCGATCGAGGCTGTTGACATGCGACTGGAACAGGCTTCGGCAACCCTCGGCGCCAATGCCGTATGGGTGTTTCTTACCGTGACCCTGCCGCTGACCCTGCCCGGCATCATCGCCGGGATGATCCTGTGTTTTGCAAAGGCCATGGGTGAATTCGGCGCCACCATCACTTTCGTCTCGAACATCCCCGGAGAAACCCAGACCCTGCCGTCCGCCATCTACACCCTGACCCAGGTGCCGGGAGGTGACGCGGGCGCGCTCCGACTGACCGCGATTTCGGTGGTCATCTCGCTTGGCGCACTCATGGTCTCGGAATATCTCGCCCGCCGCGCCGGACAACGGATCGCAGCATGAGCCTCCTCGTCGATGTCGAAATGATTCTGGGCGATTTCAGCCTGGCAGCCAGATTTGACAGTCCCGGCCCTGTGACCGCCATCTTCGGCGCCTCGGGCTCCGGCAAGACGAGCCTCGTCAATGTCATTGCAGGTCTCAGGAGACCTGAAAGGGGTCAGGTTCTGCTCAATGGCGAAGCCCTGCTCGACACCGCGCGGCACATCGACCTCCCGCCCCACCGGCGGCGCATCGGCTATGTGTTCCAGGATGCGCGGCTGTTTCCCCATCTCACGGTCAGCGCCAACCTGGCCTATGGGGAATGGTTCACGCCGCGCGCCGCGCGCTATGCCCTTCGCCTGCAGATTCTCGATCTTCTTGGCATCGGCCACCTTCTGGCGCGACGGCCGCGCGATCTCTCCGGCGGCGAGAAGCAGCGCGTGGCCATCGGACGGGCACTGCTGGCCTCGCCCCGGCTGCTGCTGATGGATGAGCCACTGGCGTCGCTTGATGCCGCCCGCAAGGCCGAGATCATGCCTTATCTCGAAAGGCTGCGCGATGAGATCCGCATTCCCATCGTCTATGTGAGCCACTCCGTGAACGAGGTGATGCGGCTTGCCAGCACGATCGCGGTGATGGAGGGCGGCCGGCTGAAGGCCTTCGGACCGGCATCGGACATCGCCCAGCGCCTCGACCTCGTGCCGGAGGAAGAGCGCGAGGAAGCTGGCGTCATCCTCGACATGACCGTGAAGCAGCATGATCCCGCAACGGGGCTCACGGAACTCGCCTCGGCCGCCGGACGTTTCTTCGTGCCGGGAACCATTGCCCCGGGCGGAGCGACGGCACGCGTGAGAATCCGCGCGCGGGACGTGATGCTCGCCGCAGAGGAGCCGCGCCACATCAGCGCGCTGAACATCGTCCCAGGCATCGTTGCCGAAGTCCTCGCTGCCGGGCCGCATGCCGTGACCGTCCGGCTCGACTGCAATGGCGAGGCGGTGATTGCCCGCATCACCCGCCACTCCGCCGGACAGCTCGGGCTTCGTCCAGGCACACGTGCCTTTGCCATCATCAAGGCGGTGTCGGTGGCAGGCCCGGCCGCCCGCGCCCGTCCCTAGGCGCGCGCCTTCGCCATGTCTCTTGCCAGAGCCGCAAGATGCGGCGCACTGGCAGCAGCGGCGGCCCGCTCCATGGCCCGGTAGCGCGTGATCAGGCTGCGTCCGAAGGGCGTGAGGGTTGCGCCACCACCCCTCTTGCCACCGCTGCGCGAGTGAACCACGGGCTTTCCGAAAATCGTGTTCAGCTCCTCGATCAATTCCCAGGCCCGACGATAGGACATGCTCATCGCCCGTCCGCCCGCCGAGATCGATCCCAGCTCGGCAATCTGCTCCAGAAGCTCGATCTTGCCGGGTCCGACCCGCCGGTCCGGCCCGAAGTCGATGCGGATACTGAGATCGGTCATCGGATTCACCCTTTGCTCGCCGCGCCATGATCGGCGAAACTGGTGCATAAATCCAGTGGCGGTCCGCCGGGGAGATCAGGCTCATGACCAGCATCGTGACGGTCACGCTCAACCCCACCATCGATGTCTTCGGCGAAGCCGAGGCCGTGCGACCCACGCACAAGGTGCGCCTCGGCGGCACGACCTATGAACCGGGCGGCGGCGGCATCAATGTGGCCCGCATGATCCGGGAATTGGGTGGCGCCACGACGGCCATCGCCCTGTGCGGCGGCGAAATGGGGTCCTTCCTCGCACGCCTGCTGACAGAGGAAGGCATTGCGCTCCAGCCCGTAGCCATCTCCGGTCAAACTCGGGTGGCCTTCATGGTGCGCGATCGTTCGAGTGGGCTCGAATACCGGTTCGTGCCGGAAGGACCGCGCGTCGAGATCGCCGATGTCGAGCATTGTGTGGCCGCCATTAGCCTGCATCGTGAGGGTTATGTGGTGGCGAGCGGCAGTCTTCCGGCCGGCGCACCCTCGGATTGCTATGTCAGGCTGGCCAAGGCTGCGCAGCGAAACGGGCTTGCCTTCGTGCTCGACACCTCGGGTGAAGCCCTCCGCGCCGCGCTCGAACATGGCGGGCTGTTCCTGGTCAAACCGAGCCGCAGCGAACTCGAGGCCTATTCCGGGGGACCGCTGGACGAGACCGGCCTCGCACGGGAGGCGCAGAAGCTGGTCGAGGCCGGCAAGTCCAGATTCGTGGCCCTGACGCTGGGAGCCGACGGCGCCCTGCTGGCCTCGCCTGAGGGCGTGTTGCGCCTGCCCGCCATTCCGGTTCCCGTGCGCTCGGCAGTCGGCGCGGGCGACAGCTTTCTCGGCGCCATGGTCTGGGCCCTCACCGAGAACTGGAGCACGGCGGATGCCTTTCGCCTCGGCCTTGCCGCAGGTTCGGCCGCAGCCGGCAACATCGGCGCCACGCTGTGCACTCGGGAAGATGTCTTCACGCTTTACCAACGGGTCCATGCATGCTGAAAAGAGCGACCGTTTCAAAACCGGAGAGATCCATGCGCAAGTCCCTGACCGCTCTCGCCGCCCTTTCGTGTGTCGCCCTGACAGCCCCTCTGGCCGACGCCTGCACCCGCATCCTCTATGAAGGTGGCAGCGCCTTCATGGTGGGCCGCACCATGGACTGGGCGGAAGAGACCGGAACTGACCTCTGGGCCTTTCCCGCAGGCCTGGCGCGCGACGGCGGCGTCGGCCCAGGATCAATCAGCTGGACATCGAAGCATGGCTCGGTGATCGCGAGCTTCTACAATGTCGGGACGGTGGACGGCCTCAACGACGCAGGGCTGACCGGCAATGTTCTCTATCTTGCTGAAAGCGATTACGGCGACGCCAAGGCCTCCGGGAAGCCGCTGCTCTCGGTTGGTGCCTGGCTGCAATATGTGCTGGACAACTACGCTACCGTGGCCGAGGCCGTGGAAGACCTGTCCAAGGAGCCCTTCGCGATCGTCGCTCCGGTGCTGCCCAACGGCAAGGCCGGCGCGGGCCACCTGGCCATTGCCGACAAGACCGGCGACTCCGCCATCTTCGAATACATCGGCGGCAAGCTGCACATTCATCACAGCCCGCAATACACCGTGATGACCAACTCGCCGACCTTCGACCAGCAGCTGGCCATCAACACCTACTGGAATACCGTCGGCGGCATCAATTTTCTGCCCGGCACCATCCGTGCCTCCGATCGCTTCGCGCGCATGAGCTGGTTGCTGGACGCCGCACCGAAGGAGAAGCAGCCCGACTTGGCCTCGGCGACGGTTATGTCATTGATGCGGGCCATTTCCGTGCCCCTCGGCATCGCTGCTCCCGGCCTCCCGAACATCGCCGCCACGCGCTGGCGCACGGCCGCCGATCTTGGCGCGGGGCGCTATTTCTTCGACAGCGTCCACACCCCGGCGGTGTTCTGGGTCGACCTCGACAAGCTCGACCTCAAGCCTGGTTCACCCTCGCTCAAGCTCGACCTGCAGTCCGACCCCCGCCCCATGGGCGAGGTGTCGGGCGCCTTCAAGCCCGCGGAACCCTTCAAGTTCCTCGCGCCGAAGGACTGAGAAGGGCCTTTACAGGCAAGCCCCGGGCGGGAGATAGTCAGCCCCCGCCCGGCCCATGATCCCAGGGTGTCGCGGGCGGCAAGGCTGGGAGCGAATATGATGAAAAAAGCCCTTTTGTTCTGCATGATTACACTGGCCGCGCCGGCTTTCCTTGCGTCGCCGGGGCATGCTGTCCTATCGAAACAGGAGCAGCGCTACTGCGAGCGCAAGGCGCGGGACTATGCCGATGACCGCTCGGTCGGCAACACGGTGGGCGGCGCCATCGGCGGCGCGGTGGTCGGCGGCATCCTCGGCGGCGTGATCGGCGGCCCCAGCGGGGGCAGCATCGGAACGGGAGCTGCAATCGGTGCCGGTGTAGGTGCCGTCAGCGGGTCGGTGCGCAGTTCGCACCGCTGGAAGGACTACTACTGGTCCGAGTACAACCGCTGCGTCAAGAAGTACCGCTAAACAACGGTTATCCGGCGGTTTTCGGAAGTTGGTGGGCGATGAAGGACTCGAACCTTCGACCCGCTGATTAAGAGTCAGCTGCTCTACCACCTGAGCTAATCGCCCGCCCGAAAAGGACGTTCGGCCCCGCAAAACGGGGCCGATGCCGGGCTTCCTACATCGCCCGCCCGGCCCTGTCTACTGTCTTTTCAGCGCCCGGTTGACGCCCGAGAGCACGGCCTTGAGCGAGGCGGTAACGATATTCTTGTCGATGCCGACGCCAAATATGTTGCCGCCGTTGACCAGCCGTAGCTCGACATAGGCAACCGCCGCCGCGTTGGCGCCCATGCCGATCGCATGCTCGCGGTAGTCCGCGACGTCGAAGGCCAGACCCGACTCCTTGCGCATCGCATCCACGAAGCCGTCGACCGGCCCCGTGCCATGGCCGAGGATGGTCTTGAGGTGACCGTCCACGGTGATCTTGGCCACGACGTCCTGATGACCATGGTCGCTGCTGGCGCTGTGCGAGACGAAACCATAGCGGCCATTGCCGTCGAGATACTCCGCCTCGAAGGCACTCCACAGGCGCTCGGCGGGAAGCTCCACGCCCTCGCCGTCGGCAATGGCCTGCACCACCTTCGAGAACTCGATCTGCAGGCGCCGCGGCAGCTCGATCCCATGTTCCTTCTCGAGGATATAGGCAATGCCGCCCTTGCCCGACTGCGAATTGATGCGGATGACCGCCTCATAGCTGCGGCCGAGATCCATGGGGTCGATGGGCAGATAGGGCACCTCCCAGAGCGGCGCATTCGACGCCGCCATGGCCTTGAAGCCCTTGTTGATCGCATCCTGGTGCGATCCCGAAAAGGCGGTGAACACCAGCTCACCCGCATAGGGATGGCGCGGATGCACCGGCAGCTGGTTGCAGTATTCGGCCATGCGCACCAGATCATTGATGTTCGAGCAATCGAGCCCGGGGTCGACACCCTGGCTGTAGAGGTTGAGCGCCAGCGTCACGAGGTCGACATTGCCGGTGCGCTCGCCATTGCCGAACAGCGTGCCCTCGACACGGTCGGCGCCCGCCAGCAGGCCCAGCTCGGTCGCCGCCACGGCGCAGCCGCGGTCATTGTGCGGATGCAGCGAAATGGTGAGGCAGTCGCGATTCTTGATGTTGCGGCAGAACCATTCGATCTGGTCGGCGTGGACATTGGGCGTCGACATCTCGACAGTAGCGGGTAGATTGAGGATCAGCTTCTTCTGCGGCGTGGGGTTGTAGCAATCGATCACCGCCTCGCAGATCTCCTTTGCGAAGTCGAGTTCGGTGCCGGTGAAGCTCTCGGGCGAATATTCATGGCGGATGACATCCTCCATGCCGAGCTCGCGCTCGAGCCGGTGGATGAGCGTGGCGCCCTTCACGGCGATGTCGATGATGCCGGCGCGGTCGAGCTTGAAGACCACGCGCCGCTGCAGCTCGGAGGTCGAATTGTAGAGATGGACGATGGCGCTCTTCACGCCCCTCAGGCTCTCGAAGGTGCGGCGGATCAACTCCTCGCGGGACTGGGTGAGCACCTGGATGGTGACGCCGTCCGGGATCTTCCGGTTGTCGATCAGATAGCGGACGAAATCAAAGTCGGTCTGCGAGGCCGAGGGAAAGCCCACCTCGATCTCCCTGAAGCCCATGCCCAGCAGGGCGTCGAACATGCGCATCTTGCGGTCGAGGCCCATGGGTTCGATGAGCGACTGGTTGCCGTCGCGCAGGTCCACCGAGCACCAGACGGGCGGGCGGGTGATAGTTCGGTTTGGCCACTGCCGATCGGGCAGGCTGACGGGTGGAAACGGGCGGTATTTTTCGCGGGGCGACATCATCATGGCTGTGAACTTCCGGACTTGCCTTGCTTAGCGGGTTGTCTTGGTATCCGTTCCCCCGAGAGCCAGGGCATGTGCCCGGCCGGCCCTCAGGGGCAGCTAAGAAGGAGGCGGCCCAGCGCGCGCGGCAGCAGAGCGGCTGCGGACAAACCCGGATTGAGGCGCACATTGGACATGACGGTCCTATAGAGCAGACCCCGATCGGGGTCAAATGCCGGGGGAGACAGGCCCGAATGGGGCATGCAACCTTGCAACCGGCTGAGCACGTCGACTGGCTGCATTACTACAACCGTCTCGCATCGGGTCAGCCTCGAAAAAAGAAGGCGCGAGGCTCGATCCGTGCAAGGACACTATGGTCCAGGAAATGTCCATGCGGCCGTGTTCCTGCTGGAATGCCCGGATGGCGCCCTCCAGGGTCGGCGTTTCGTCTGCGGCCGCGATCGCCTGGCCGGCGGACAGGCCCCAAAATGACACCCGTGGCCTGAGCCGCCCCACCACGCAAGCCCCGCAGCCCCTGAGCACTCAGCCAACTTTGTTTTTGCTCATTACGCCCGCGCGGATTGCCTCATTAAGCTGAGTTGGTCATCAGTTGAGCCGTTAAAAGACAGGGCGACCATCCGGGGGCAGAATGAAGCGCGGTTTGGCGAGTCTTCTGCTTGCTCTTCTGGCATTGCTCTTAATCACACCGTCTTGCTGCGGCGAGAACGAGCAGATCGGCAGCTACACGCCAATGGAAACGCCGTCGCCGTCTGCGCAGCCGGTCACTGTCGGGTTCTATCCGGTTTCGGTCTATCAAGTCGACATGACGGCCAGTCGCTATTACCTCGACGCATTCGTCTGGTTTGATTGGACAGGGCCGCTCGATCCGCTGTCCAGCCTCAAGCTCACCTAACTCGTTGTGCAGCGGAGCAGGCAGATGGCTCCGCTCTATCCGGAACGTCAGGTCCTCGCTGATGGATCAAAGCAACAGGTCTAGCGGGTGAAGGGCCGCATCATGCAGCCGTTCCTGCTCAAGGATTATCCACTCGAACGCCAGAAGCTGGCGATCATGATCGAGGACATAATTCACACCAATCAGCAGCTGGCCTATGTGGCGGACACGGAAGCAATGGGCATTTCGGCCCTCCTCGTCCGGACCCAGTTTCTGGATTTCCGAACCGCTCCAACAGGAATCTGAAGATCCTACTGATGAGCGTATTTGTGGTTGCCAAGACGCTCGTCATTGCGTTTGGGCAAGGAGACCGCCGATGCTGGCGCTGTTCACGTGCGGCTGCGTCCCGCGTGTCAGCTCTCGAAGGCAAGCACCGCAAGGATGATGGCGGCCAGCGCCGACATCCAGACCCCCGACACGAGGAGTTCGAGGCGCGGGTAGAGCGACTGGTCGCCCGAGCGCGCCATCCGGCCCGCGGTCATGCGGGCAAGGCCGTGACACAGCGTGAGCAAGATCACGAAGCCCAGCTTGACCACAAACCAGACATTGGGCCCTTCCGCCGACGGCAGGTTGAGCCACAGGCCGATACCGGTGATCCAGATGGCGAGGATCACGACATCGGCGATGCGCGCCAGAACCCGGCGCAGGAAAGCGAGAGCGGCACGCCGCTCGCCCTGCTCGCCTGCAGCGATTCGGATGTTGATGTAATTGGCGATGCTCATGCCGGTGCCGGTGGCGATGGCAATGAAATGCGCGATCAGCAAAATCGTCTTCATCGGCGCGTGGCCCTCCCCTGGCCGGAGCCGTCCGTTCCCGTGTCCCCGTCCGAGTTCTAGCACACCCGCCGCAATTTGCACGGCCTGTCCCGCCACCCGCACGGCAGTCAGCTTCGCACCCGCAACATCGGCCTCGAGCCACAGGTCGGAGGGACGGCCCATCTCATAGCCCTGCTCCAATTGCCAGCGGTGGGTGCCGTCCCCGAGCGCGTCCGACGCAAGCAACTGGGCGGCGAGGATCGCCGTGGCGGAGCCGGTTGCGGGGTCTTCAAACGTGCCGGTTTCCGGCGCAAACATGCGACCGCGATACAAGGTCGCTGCATCATCTCCACCGCTGACATAGACATAGGCCATCTGGCAACCGAGCGGCCGCAGCATGGCCGACCACTGGGGCTCCAGAGGCCTCGCCCGGGCCAGCGCCTCGCGGCTGGCCAGCGGCACATAGAGGAAGCGGGGGCCTCCCTGAAAAAGCCCGATGCCGTGGCCGCCGAAGCCAACCTCCGCCGCATCAATGCCAAGCGCCTGCGCAGCCACTTCCCGAGAGGGAAGCGGCAAATCCACGGCAAAGGGCACAACGGGCGCGGTGAACTGGGCGCGCGGAACGTCGCCGATGCGCGAGACCTTCACCGGCACGAGGCCCGCCACCTCCTCGAGCCGGATCTCGGTCTCGAAGGAACATCCGGGCTTGTATTTCTTCTGGGCCAGATGGATGGCGCACCCAATCGTCGGGTGCCCAGCAAAGGGAATTTCCGCCGTCGGAAAGAAGATCCGGACGCTCGCGGTGTTGCCCTCCTGCTGCGGCCTGCGCACGAAGATTGTTTCGGAGAGATTGAACTCGCGCGCGATCGCCTGCATCTGCGCGGTGCTGAGTGCGTCCGCCTCCTCGACGATGGCCAGCGGATTGCCGCCGAAGCGGCGGTTGGTGAACACATCATAGGTCGTGAAGGGAAGCTTCATGTGAACAGCGCCTCGTAGATGAGCTTCAGCGATATCAGGAGCAGCGCCGCTTCCACAACACGATAAAACAGCTTTTCAGGTATGACAGTGGTGAGCTTGTAACCGATCAGCGCGCCTGCGACCGCGATTGGTGAGAGCATGGCGGCCACTTCAAGATTGCCGGGGTTGAACTGGCCCAGAGCCCAGTAGGGTACAAGCTTCACCAGGTTGATGACGGCGAACACGATGGTGCTGGTGCCGGCAAACATCATCTTGGGGAGTTTCTGGGGCAGCACATAGGCCTGGTAGGGCGGCCCGCCGGTGTGGGAGACGAAACTGGTGAAGCCCGCGATCATGCCCCAGAACACGCCGCGCGGAATGTCGGCAGGTCGGGGCGGCGCACGGGTGTTCCGGAACACCACCGTGATGCAATAGTACAGTCCGATAACGCCCACCAGCAGCGTCACCATCCATTCCTCGGTGATGCGCGCCGTTGCCCATCCGAGACCCACGCCAAACACCATGGCCGGAATGAGGATGGCAAGATTGCGCGGACTGTATTCCTTCCGGTAGGCCCAGAGCCCGACCATGTCGCTGACGATATAGACCGGCAGCAGCAGTGCCGCAGCGGCAACGGGCGGCATGACCAGCGCAAGCAGCGGCACGCCCAGCACGCCGACCATGGGAAGCCCGCCCTTCGAGGCGCCGACAAAGAACGCCGCAGCACCCGCCACCGCGAAGAACAGCAGGCTGAATTCCATCACGCGGCTTCGGGACCCAGCGCCAGCGCGCCATAGTCGGCCTTGAGATGGAGGCACAGCATCTCGACCACGAATTCATGATCCTGGCGCTGCGGCACGCCCGAGACGGTGACCGCTCCGACAATGCCCGTGCCCGCGAGGTGAATGGGAAAGCCGCCGCCGGCAGGCGCGTGATCGATGGGCGTGATGCCACGCGACTCGTCGAAGGCCTTGCCCTGCAGCTGGTGCTCGCGGCCTACTCGGTAGGAGGACTTGTGGAAACGGTAGACGGTGTTGACCTTGCGGCGCACCCAGTCGGGGTTCTCGGGCGTGGACCCCGGAAGGGCCGCGTAGAACAGCGGCCGGTTGCCGATGCGGATGTCGATGACGAAGGGCAGCCTGCGCTCCTCCGCCACCTGCCGCATGAGGCAGCCGAGCGCCCAGGCATCGGCCTCGCTGAAACTCACGAAACGCAGGGCTTCCTCCTGCCGGGCGATCTGCGCGATGTCGGTTTCGAGACTCATGGTCGGTTCTCCCCGTTTGCCGTCCGTTTTCCCACCATCGGGGTCGCATGGCAAATCATGGGAGCTTCAGACCCCCTTTCGCCAGTGCCCGACTCCGAGCGGGCAATCCTTTTCGCCGCACGAAAGAAGTTGCCACGGTCAATCCGTGGCATGACGAAACTGAGGGCCCCAAACAGAGATGCCCGGGTCAAACCCGGGCATGGTGAGAATGCGTGGAGTGGACGAAGGCGTGAAACTAGTTCCTGGCCTTGTCCACCAGCTTGTTCTTGGCGATCCACGGCATCATGGCGCGGAGCCTGGCGCCCACTTCCTCGATGTTGTGGCTGTCGTTCATGCGGCGGATGCCCTTGAAGCGGGCCGCACCCGCGCGATACTCCTGCATCCACTCCGACGTGAACTTGCCGGTCTGGATGTCCTTCAGCACACGCTTCATCTCCTGCTTGGTGGCGTCGGTGATGATGCGCGGGCCGGTGACATATTCGCCCCACTCGGCGGTGTTGGAGATCGAGTAGTTCATGTTGGCGATGCCGCCTTCATAGATGAGGTCGACGATCAGCTTCACCTCGTGCAGGCACTCGAAATAGGCCATTTCGGGGGCGTAGCCCGCCTCGACGAGCGTCTCGTAGCCAGCACGGATCAGCTCCACGAGGCCACCGCACAGCACCACCTGCTCTCCGAACAGGTCGGTCTCGCACTCTTCCTTGAAGGTCGTCTCGATGATGCCCGACCGGCCGCCGCCCACGCCCGAGGCATAGGAGAGCGCGAGGTCGTGGGCATTGCCCGACGCATCCTGGTGGATGGCGATGAGGCAGGGAACGCCGCCACCCTTCTGGTATTCGCCCCGCACCGTGTGGCCCGGGCCCTTCGGCGCGATCATCAGGACGTCGATGGTCTTCTTGGGCTCGATGAGGTTGAAATGGATGTTGAGGCCGTGCGCGAAGGCAACCGCCGCGCCGTCCCGGATGTTGGGGGCGATCTCGTCGCGGTAGATGTCGGCCTGGAGCTCATCCGGCGTCGCCATCATCATGAGGTCGGCCCACTTGGCGGCTTCGGCCACCGTCATGACCTTGAGGCCGTCGGCCTCCACCTTCTTGGCCGTGGCCGAGCCCGGCTTCAGCGCGATCACCACATTGGTGGCGCCCGAGTCCTTGAGGTTCAGCGCATGGGCGCGGCCCTGGCTGCCATAGCCGACGATCGCCACCTTCTTGGACTTGATCAGGTTCACATCTGCATCACGGTCATAGTAAACGCGCATCGGTGGGGTCCATCCCTCTGGAATTGAATTGGCGCGGGAATAGCGGGGCCAAGGCCCCAAGGCAAGCGGCAAAAGGCTCAGAGCCCCTCGCCCACCGACCACAGGAGCCGCAGGCCCAGGGCCCCCAGAAACAGGCCCGTGACGCGGTCGATCCAGGACTTGGCCCGGAGGTAGGCGCGCCGGACGGGTCCTGCCCCGAAGAACAGGGCCACGAGGGAATACCACCAGACCTCGTTGAGGCTGACCATGAGGATCAGCGCCACGGTGGTCCACAGGGAGAGTTGGGCGGGCAGCATCGCAATGAAGATCGAGCCGAAGAACACCGCCACCTTGGGGTTGGAAATCTGGGTCAGGAAGCCCTTGAGGAAGGGGTTCGGCAGCCGCTCGCCCCCCGTGCCGATCTCCAGCGGATCGGCGGCGTGGCGGAAGATCATGACCGCCACATAGAGCAGGAACAGGGCGCCCGCGAGCTTCATGCCCATGAACAGGACGGGGATGGCATGAAACACGGCATTGAGGCCAAGGAGCGCCGCCGAGGACCAGACCACCGTGCCGGCCCCCAGACCCAGCGCCACCTTGACGCCGTCCGCCCGCGACTGGGCCACGGCCGTGCGCGCGGTGATCAGGAAGCTCGGCCCCGGCGAGATCACCGCAAGAAGCTGTATCGCGCCGATCGAGGCCAGCAGCAGGAGCTCAGACGTCACCGATCGCAGCCCTGAACCGCCGCACGGCTTCCGCCATGCCATACATCAGCGCGTCGGCAGTCACCGCATGGCCGATCGACACCTCCTGCAATTGGGGCAGCGCGGCCACGAGCGCGGGCAGATTGGCGCAGGTCAGGTCATGACCGGCATTGAGGCCAAGACCCGACCTTGTCGCGGCCTGGCCGGTCGCGACGACCTTGTCGAATTCCCGCCGGGCATCTTCGGGGTTGGCTGCACCACCATAAGGGCCGGTGAATATCTCGACACGGTCGGCCCCGGCCTCACGCGCCTGTTCGACAAGGTCCGGGACGGGATCGATGAACAGCGACACCCGCATGTTGCCGTGGTGGAGCCGCGCGATCACCGAGCGCAGCCGGTCACGGTTGGCGGCGATGTTCCAGCCATGATCCGAGGTCGTCTGGGCGGGATCGTCGGGAACCAGTGTCACCTGATCCGGCCGGGCGTCCTCGACCAGCCGCAGGAAGCTCTCGTCGGGAAAGCCCTCGATGTTGAACTCGCGGCCCGGATACTGTTTGCGCAGCAGGCGGCAGATATCGGTTACATCCGTGCGGCGGATGTGGCGCTCGTCAGGCCGCGGATGCACCGTAATACCCGCCGCCCCGGCATCCAGAGCCACCCGGCACAGGTCCTCGACCGACGGCCAGGGAAGATTGCGGCGGTTGCGCAGATAGGCGATGGCGTTGACGTTGACGGACAGCTTGCAAGGCACGGTGAAATCCTTCCCCAGGAACGGACGGCGCGCAGTTAGAGGGCGCCGGGCCTAGACCTTCATGCCCTCGGCGCCACGGGTGATGCCGGCGACACCGGTGCGGGCCACCTCGACGAGACCGAGTGGCACCATGAGCGTGATGAACTGCTCGACCTTGTCGGTCTTGCCGGTGATCTCGAAGATGAAGCTCGCAGTGCTGGCGTCGATGACCCGGGCGCGGAATGCCTCCGCAAGCCGCAACGCCTCGACACGCTTCTCGCCGGTGCCCGCCACCTTGACCATCGCAAGCTCGCGCGTGATGGAATTTCCGCTCACGGTGAGGTCGGCCACCGAATGCACCGGCACCAGCCGCTCGAGCTGGTTCTTGATCTGCTCGATCACGCCGGGCGTTCCGCTGGTCACGATGGTGATGCGCGAGACGTGCTTCTCATGCTGGGTCTCGGACACGGTGAGCGAGTCGATGTTGTAGCCGCGTCCCGAGAAGAGACCGATGACACGGGCGAGGACGCCCGGCTCGTTGTCGACAATCACCGCCAGCGCATGGGTCTCGACGAGAGGCTTGGCGGTGTCGATGAAATAGGCGGAGCCCGAAGGCTGAAGTTGCGCGTTCATGTCCTGAGGCTCCTCAAACCAGCATCTTGCCCTTGGCGTCGATGGCCGAACCCACTTCCTCGTCGGGAACGTCCTCGCCCATGAGCATTTCATTGTGCGCCTTGCCCGAGGGGATCATCGGGAAGCAGTTTGTGAGATTGGCCACCCGGCAGTCGAACAGCACCGGGCGCGGCGTGTCGATCATCTCCTTGATCGCAGCGTCGAGCTCGGAGGGCTTCGTCGCCCTGATGCCGACGCAGCCATAGGCCTCGGCGAGCTTCACGAAGTCAGGAAGCGCCTCGGTGTAGGAATGCGACAACCGGTTGCCGTGCAGGAGTTGCTGCCACTGGCGGACCATGCCCATGTACTGATTGTTCAGGATGAAGATCTTGATCGGCAGCTCATACTGGATGGCGGTGGACATCTCCTGCATCGTCATGAGCACCGAGGCATCGCCCGCGATGTCGATGACCAGCGACTTGGGGTGCGCCTGCTGGACGCCGACGGCGGCAGGAAGCCCATAGCCCATTGTCCCGAGCCCGCCCGAAGTCATCCAGCGGTTCGGCTCGTCGAAGCGGTAGAACTGCGCGGCCCACATCTGGTGCTGGCCCACTTCCGTCGTGATGTAGGTGTCGCGGTCCTTGGTCAGCGCATAGAGCCGCTCGATCGCGTATTGCGGCATGATGACGTCGGGATTCTTCTTGTACCGCAGACAATCGCGGGCCTTCCACGCCTCGATCTGCTTCCACCACTGATCCATCGCCTTCTTGTCGAGGGAGAGCGACTTCGACTTCCACAGCCGGATCATGTCCTCCAGCGCATGGGCCACGTCGGCCACGATGGGAATGTCGACACGCACCGTCTTGTTGATGGACGACGGGTCGATGTCGATGTGGATCTTTCTCGAATTGGGCGAGAAGGCATTGAGCCTGCCGGTGATGCGATCATCGAAGCGGGCGCCGACGTTGATCATGACGTCGCAGTCATGCATGGCCATGTTGGCCTCATACATGCCGTGCATGCCCAACATGCCAAGCCAGTTCTTGCCGGACGCCGGATAGGCCCCGAGACCCATCAGCGTCGAGGTGACGGGAATGCCCGTCATGGCGGCAAAATCGCGCAGCAGCTTGGAGGCCGTGACACCGGAGTTGATGACACCACCCCCGGTGTAGAGGATCGGGCGCTTGGCCGAAGCGATGAGCTCCACCGCGGCGCGGATGGCGTCCTGCTCGGGCTTCACGCGCGGCCGGTAGGTCTTGTGCTCGATGTTCTTGGGGCCGACATACCGGCCCTTCGCGAACTGAACATCCTTCGGAATGTCGACCACGACCGGGCCGGGACGGCCGTGGGTGGCGACATAGAAGGCCTCGTGCAGGATGCGCGCGAGGTCGTTCACGTCCTTGACCAGATAATTGTGCTTGGTGCAGGGCCGGGTGATGCCGACCGTGTCGCATTCCTGGAAGGCATCATTGCCAATGAGGTGCGTTGGCACCTGCCCGGTGATGCAGACCATGGGGATCGAGTCCATCAGCGCATCGGTCAGCCCGGTGACGGCATTGGTGGCTCCGGGACCGGAGGTGACCAGAACGACGCCGCATTTGCCGGTGGAGCGGGCATAGCCCTCGGCAGCATGGGTCGCGCCCTGCTCGTGGCGGACCAGAATGTGCTCGACCTTCTCCTGCTGGAAGATCTCGTCATAGATCGGCAGCACCGCACCGCCCGGATACCCGAACACATGCTCGACCCCCTGATCCTGCAACGCCTTGAGCACGATCTCCGCGCCTGTCATCTCCGCCGTGGCCATCTCAACACCTCGTTACCTTTGCCGTTCCGTCAAACACGCCCGATCCGTCCGGGC
The DNA here is from genome assembly GCA_900298995.1 of Hyphomicrobiaceae bacterium. Lineage (GTDB taxonomy): Bacteria > Pseudomonadota > Alphaproteobacteria > Rhizobiales > Aestuariivirgaceae > Aestuariivirga. The sequence continues at coordinate 42,145 of OMIC01000033.1, forward strand.
AACAAAAAAGGCCCCCGAGGGAGCCTGATTTCCGCGCAGCACCACCCGGTTCGGGAGGTTTCAAGCCTCCCCGGTGCCGCGCTTTCCTACTACAAGAATAGAGTTCATGAGCTTTTTGTAGGGGTGTGGAGGCTGGGCGTCAAGAGGGTGTGACGCTGGCAGCCTGCACCGTGCGCCGTGCGCCGTCCTCGTAGGGCGTCTTGGCGAGGCCCGGAAGCAGCGCGCGGAGCTTGGCGTCGTCGAGCAGAATAGGGGTTTCGCTGAGGTAGCGGACGTCCTTCAGTTCACGGAGCACCGGCATGAAGAGGCCGACTAGCGACTGCTGCCAGGGCGGCATGACGCGCAGCTTCGGCTCCCGGCCCGCGGCGCGGTAGAAAAGTTCGGCGAGCTTGCGCTGGGTAATGACCCCGGCGCCGGCAAGGTTATAGGCGCCCGCAACCGGACCCTCATGGACAGCCAGCGCCCGCACCACGGGGCCCACATCCGGCGTGAATACGAATTCGTGAGGGGTATCCGCGGGACCGAGCAGCATGCCTGTGGTTCCCGCCGCGGCGGCTTTCGCGGCGAGGGTAAGCAGGCTGTTCTCGACTCCGGGACCATAGAAATCCGGCAGGCGGAGCGAGATCGTCTCCATCCCGGGCGAGGACGCGGCGAGCAGGATGTCCTCCTGCGACTTGCGATATTCGCCCTTGGCCATGACCGGGTCGCGCGGGTGCGTCTCCGCGACGAGAGGCGTCAGCGGCCGTCCGTAGGGGTAGACATTGGTGATGAGCACGATGCGCTTCACCCCCTTCTCGCGCGCCGCGGCAACGAAGGCCTCCATCATCGGCGGAAAAGCCGCGAAACCAGCATTGGTGTAGGGAAGACCCAGCGCATAGACAGCGGCATCGCAGCCCTCGATCGCGCTGCGGCAGCCAGCAGGCGTGGACACATCCGCCAGCACGATCTCGTCGCCCGGCGCAGCGAGAGCGGCGAGCGGAGCCTCTCGGCGGCCGACGAGGCGGATGGGAAGGTTAGCGTCATGGCAGGCGGTGGCGATGGACCGGCCGATGGCGCCTGCGGCTCCGATGATGGCGAGGGTCATGCACGGGGCTCCCTGATGTGATATCTAAAAAGCTTTACCGGAGTTGCGGGTGGACAGCAACGAAGGATGCCCGGATCAAGCCCGGGCAAGGTGAGAGGGTGAGAGAGGAATGCACGACCATACCTTCACCTGTGCCGGCTTTGACCCGGCAATCCTTTTTGCTTGACGAATGTGTGAGAATGAGATGCGGCTGCGCCCCTATCCCCAGTGCTTCATCTGCCCGCGCCACCAGGTGAGCTGGCGCTTGATGAAGTTGCGCGTCGCCGTCTTCGCCCGTGTGGCCGCCTCCTCCAGCGGGATTTCGTCCCGCAGGTGGGCGATCAATTCTGGCAGGCCGATGGCCTTCATGGCGGGGAGCAAGGGATCGAGATGCATCAGGGCGCGGGCTTCCTCCAACGCGCCGGCAGCGATCATGGAGTCGAAGCGGGACTCGGCGCGGGCGTAGAGTTCCTCGCGCGGCACGTCGAGAACCACCCGCTCCACGGCAACCCCCGTAAGGGGCGCTTGCGCCGCCCCCTGCTGCTGCCAGTCGCGAAGCGACCGGCCGGTAGCCTCGATCACCTCCAGCGCGCGGGTCAGCCGCTGCCGGTCGCCGGGCTGGAGGCGCAGGGCCATGGCAGGGTCGCGGCGGGACAGTTCGGCATGGAGATCGCCATCGAAGCTCCGCCAACGGTCACGCACGGCCTCCGGAATTGGAGGCACCGGCGCCAGCCCCTGCTCCAGCGCCTTGAAATAGAGCCCCGTGCCGCCCGTGACGATGGGCAGACGGCCCTCGGACCAGGCGGCGGCGAGCGCCCGTTCGGCCTCCGTCAGCCAGGCAGCGACAGAATAGGCTGTCACGGCGGGCACATGGCCATAGAGCTGGGGGGGTGCGGCTGCCTCATCCGCGGCCTCGGGCCTTGCCGAGAGGATGCGAAGCTCTCGGTAGACCTGGATCGCATCGGCGTTGATGACGACGCCATTGCGCTCGCGCGCCAGCGCCAGAGCCAGCGCGGACTTGCCGCTGGCGGTGGGGCCTGCAATAAGCAGCGCGCGTTTCTGTCGATCGGCCATCATGGATTCCGTACTCGTCCTCATAGCAGCACCGGGCGCACACGCAATCGACGCGCGCGTGACCGAGCGGATGCGCGCCCTTGGCGGCGGCGCACCTCACTGGCTGGCCGAGGGCGAGGCATGCGAGGTGGCGACCTTCGAGCGCCTGCCCGAGTTTCTGGTCGATATCCGCAACCTTCCCATCGATGCTGCCGTGGTCTCGATCCACAACCGGCGCAAACGGCTGCTGATCGCGGACATGGATTCCACCATGATCGAGCAGGAGTGCATCGACGAGCTGGGCGCCGCG
>OMIC01000034.1 GCA_900298995.1 Hyphomicrobiaceae bacterium
CTCGACCGGTGCCACTCGCGTCATTGATGCGACAGAATCTTGCCGGCGAGCCGAAACGACGGTCAAGATACCGGTAGGCAAAACCACAAACACCTCGTCCTATATCGTTCCAGGATCAGGAAGCGGCGGTTACCTAAGCCTTTCTACGGCAGATGGCAGTGCGGCGCTTTACCTTTTTTGCGCCCCTACAACCGATGTTTACTGGTTTGCTCTGGTTCCAGAAATCAAAGCTGGAGACATCCAGATTTTCAACGCTATTGAAGGTCAGGCCTTTCAGGCATACAATGACCTTGTTTTCAATGGCGGAAGCATGGACCATGCGGTAGTTCCGGCGCGTCCGTGGACGGGTGTCTTTACTGCAAAATATGGCAAAAGCCTGAGTCGCTTTGAGGTTACGGTGTCAGAAATCAACGGGCGTGGAGATTGCTTGGTTACGCTTTTTTCGATTGGCTTAGGGGAAGCGCAGATCGTCAAATATTAATTCAATGCCCGTGCTGCCAGTTCATCCGTGGTCAGCGCGGGCCTCCGTCAGCCCTCTTGCGTAAGACGAACGAGTGTTTACGTGAAAGCGTAACGAGGGTTCGAATCCCTCCTCTTCCGCCATTTGGCCCCTCGGCAAATCTCTCTACCCGAAATATGAGCGTCGAAAATCCCCAGTATTTGCGGGTTTCTTCGCGAAAACCTTCTGACTGCCAACGCGGCCTTGAGGCCGAATTTCTTCTTTCTCTGCCTGATACTCTCCAAAGCTCCTGACTGCTGGCCTGACCGATATTCTGTGCCAGACGCAATGAGAGACTATTGCATGTTTGCGGTCCCGTCGAGTGCGGGTGGCAGTGCGATGGTGACGGGTGCTGGTGGGCGGTAACCGAGTGCAGAATGCGGTCTCTTTGTATCATAATGGAAGCGCCATTGCTCGATGACCACCTTGGCCTCCCGGAGGCTGTAGAAGATCTCGCCGTTCAGCAATTCGTCCCTGAGCTTGCCGCTGAAGGACTCGCAGTAACCGTTCTCCCAGGGTGAACCAGGCTCGATGTACAGGCTCTTCGTGCCAAGCCCTGACAGCCATTGGCGCAGGACCCTGGCCACCATTTCCGGGCCATGGTCCGACCTGATGAAGGCAGGTACTCCTTCGAAGAGCATGGCGTCGGCCAGCGTCTCAATGACACCGATGGCGTTGATACGGCGAGCCACCCTGATCGCCTGGCACTTGCGGGTGAGCTCATCGATCAGGGTCATCAGCCGGATACGCCGGCCATCATGGGTCGCGGCCTCAACAAAGTCGAAGCTCCAGACATGGTTGGGATGTTCTGGCCGGAGCCGGATGCAGGATCCGTCATTGAGCCAAAGACGCGACCGCTTCGGCTGCTTTTGCGGTACTTTCAGCCCCTCACGCCGCCAAATGCGCTGAACCCGGTCCTTACCCACTACCATGCCACTGTCGTTGAGCATGGCCGTCACCCGGCGGTAGCCGTAACGGCCATAGTTCGATGCAATCAGAACGATGTTCCGGGTCAGTTCATCCTCGTCGGGCTTCAGCGTGGGAACGTATCGCTGCGTCTCACGTGGTTGCCCGACAATCCGGCAGGCCGTGCGTTCGCTCAGGTGATATCTGTCCTGCGCTGCATCAACAGCCTGCCGGCGCCGTTCAGGGCTTACAAGTTTCGCTAGCGCGGACCGTCGGTTCCCTCCGCAATATCCTTCAGGACCTGTTTCTCAAGCGACAGGTCGGCCACCAGCTTCTTGAGCCGGCCGTTCTCAAGCTCCAGCTGCTTCAGCTTCCGGGCCTGCTCAACGTTCAAACCACAGTATTCCTTCCGGTACCGGTAGTAGCTCTGCTCAGTCAGACCTGCTTCCTTGCAGGCCGCCGCAACACTCTTGCCCTGGCTTTGCAGCACCTCGACCTGCCGCAGCTTCGTGACGATCTGCTCAGCTCCCAACCTCTTCTTCGGCATCTTCTTTCTCCTTTCCAGGCTATCTTCTCTCATTTCGCCTGGTTCAGAAAATGCCGGTCAGGTCAAATTGCGATTTCGAGGCTCGTCATGCCGTAAAGCATGATCCCGATACCGTCGGCGCGGCTGCTCTTCACGGCTGCAACCGCATCGGCATAGGTGCACCAGGTTTCTCTACCTTGGGACTTTGCATTGCGGCCGCTGGGCTGCAAGGGCGGCTTGGTCCAGCGGCCGTCGACCCAAGTCCAAGACCACACGCACCAAATTTTCTGCTGAGTGTACGGCCAGAAGACGGCAGGCAAATTATCAAGGTTGCCGCAAACCGTCTGCGGCTTTAGCGGCAGAGTGACGGGTGCATTCATCAACGGCACCCCCCCCGCCAGGCGGCCGTAGGCCACAACCCGGAGCTCGCAGTCGAGGACGTAAATTGCCGCGCCAGTGACAAAGGCCAGCACGGCATCGGCATCGGTCGCCCTATCGGAAATCTCCGTAGACAGAGTTTCCAAATTCAGCCCAAAATAGCCCCAAAAGGACCCGTTTGGCTCCTGATACGCCCTTGTTTTTGCTTGATTTTTGGAGGGCCTGTCACGCCGAAGGTCGCGGGTTCGAGCCCCGTCACTCGCGCCATTCAGGCTCCGGGTGAAGGCCGCCGAACAGGCGGCCTTTCGCGTCAGGAAGCGGCTGGTCGGCCTAGTCCGTCAGCACATCCAGAGTCGCCGAGACAAGTCCGACATCAGGATTGGCGGCGCAATACTTGCCGATGTCCTCGCCGATCGAGTCCATGTCGCCGAGATCGAGCGTCGTGACGCCGGCCTGACCCCCGGTGTAGCCCAGCAGCCAGGCGAACATGAAATTCGCCGCCTCCTGGTCCATTGTCGCCAGTTCGGAGCATTTCACCGTGGCGAGATCGACCGTTTCCGCCTGCGCAGGGAGGCTGAAGGCGATGGCCGCAATTGCTGCGGCAGCCAGGTTGCGTGTCATGGGGTGTCCTTTCCTGAGTGGGGCGGTTGAGGCTGATTTTGTACGTGTCGCCAGAAGCCCATTGAGCCATATTGCGGGGAATTTGTCCAACCTCGGCGGCGGTCATCGGCGCTGAACTGAGCCAATTTGCCGCGCACCCCATCAAGCGGCTGTCATGTCGGCCTGAAGATGGGGGGCGAACCGCCAGGCGACCCTGTCGCAAGCTTGCCGCAGGTGTCTGACAACCACTCCGAAAAGCTTGCGGGGGCAGGAGGGGTGCGCTACCAAGCGGCGGGTTCGAGACTGCCGGATAGGCAGCCGGAAGGGCGGAAGCACATGCCTGATTTATTGAGAGAATACCTTCCCGTCGTGATTTTCCTCGGGGTGGCGGTTGGGTTCTCGCTGATTCTTCTGATTACCCCCATCCTGATCGCCTTCCGCAATCCGGATCCCGAGAAGCTTTCGGCCTATGAATGCGGCTTCAATGCCTTTGATGATGCCCGCATGAAGTTCGATGTGCGGTTCTATCTGGTCTCCATCCTGTTCATCATCTTCGACCTCGAAGTGGCCTTCCTGTTTCCATGGGCGGTGACGCTCAAGGAGGTTGGCGTGTTCGGCTTCTGGTCGATGATGATCTTCCTCGGCGTCCTGACCATCGGCTTCATCTATGAGTGGAAGAAGGGAGCCCTCGAATGGGATTGATCACTCCTGCAACGCCCGAGCAGCGCCTGGCCTTCGCCGGGATCAATGCCGAACTTGCGGACAAGGGCTTTCTTGTCACGGCCTCGGATGATCTCATCAACTGGGCGCGTACCGGCTCGCTGATGTGGATGACTTTCGGTTTGGCCTGCTGTGCCGTCGAGATGATGCAGGCATCCATGCCCCGCTATGACCTCGAGCGCTTCGGGTTCGCGCCGCGCGCCTCGCCGCGTCAGTCGGACGTCATGATTGTGGCGGGCACCCTCACCAACAAGATGGCTCCGGCCCTGCGCAAGGTCTACGATCAGATGCCCGAGCCACGCTATGTGATCTCCATGGGCTCCTGTGCAAATGGTGGCGGCTACTACCACTATTCCTATTCGGTGGTGCGCGGCTGCGACCGCATCGTGCCGGTCGACATCTATGTGCCGGGCTGCCCGCCAACTGCGGAAGCCTTGGTCTACGGCATTCTGCAGTTGCAGAAGAAGATCCGGCGCACCGGGACGATTGAGCGCTGATATGGCGGAAACCCTGCAGGATCTCGGTGTCCATATCGCGGCAAGACTTGGCGCGGCCGTGACCGGCGCGCATGTGGCCTTTGGCGAACTCACCATCGAGGCCCATGCTTCGGAAATCGTGCGGGTGCTGGGGTTCCTGCGGGATGATCCGGTCTGCCGTTTCGTCTGCTTCACGGATATCTGTGGTGTCGACCACCCCGAGCGCGAGACGCGCTTCGATGTGGTCTATCATCTGCTGTCGCCCTACAAGAACCGGCGCATCCGGGTGAAGGTGCGTACCGACGAGGACACCCCGGTTCCCAGCGTGATCGACGTGTTCCCGGCGGCCAACTGGTATGAGCGCGAGACCTTCGATCTCTATGGTGTGCTGTTCTCAGGTCATCCCGACCTGCGCCGAATCCTCACGGACTATGGCTTTTCGGGCCACCCGCTGCGCAAGGACTTTCCTCTCACGGGTTATGTCGAGGTGCGCTGGGACGACGAAGCCAAGCGCGTGGTCTATGAGCCGGTGAAACTCGTGCAGGAATTCCGTGCGTTCGATTACCAGAGCCCGTGGGAGGGCGTCGAGTACCCGCTCCCGGGCGATGAAAGGGCGAAGCAGTGACCGACACGTCATCCGTCCGCAATTTCTCGATAAATTTCGGCCCGCAGCATCCGGCCGCACATGGCGTGCTGCGCCTCGTGCTGGAGCTTGACGGCGAGGTCTGCACCCGGGTCGACCCGCATATCGGGCTCCTGCACCGCGGCACCGAGAAGCTGATCGAGCACAAGACCTATCTGCAGGCGGTGCCTTATTTCGATCGCCTCGACTATGTGGCGCCGATGAACCAGGAGCATGCCTGGTGCCTCGCCATCGAACGGCTGCTCGCCATCACGGTGCCCAAGCGTGGCCAGTTGATCCGCGTACTCTACGCCGAGATTGGCCGTCTTCTGTCGCATATCCTCAATGTGACAACCCAGGCGATGGATGTGGGCGCCCTGACCCCGCCGTTGTGGGGCTTCGAGGAACGCGAGAAGCTGATGGTCTTCTATGAGCGCGCATCCGGATCTCGCATGCATTCGGCCTACTTCCGGCCGGGAGGCGTACATCAGGATATCCCGCCAGAGCTTGTCGAGGATATCGGACGCTTCTGCGAGGGTCACAACAAGGTGCTCGATGACATCGAAGGCCTGCTGACAGACAACCGCATCTTCAAGCAGCGTAATGTGGACATTGGCGTGGTCTCGCTAGACGAGTGCTTCGCCTGGGGGTTTTCCGGCGTCATGGTGCGGGGGTCCGGCGCGGCATGGGATCTGCGAAAGTCCCAGCCCTATGAATGCTACGACGAGATGGAATTCGACATTCCCATCGGCAAGAACGGCGACTGCTATGACCGATACCTGATCCGCATGCAGGAAATGCGGGAGTCGGTAAAGATCATGAAGCAGTGTGTCGAACGCCTCCTGGGAGCGGAACGCCAGGGCCCGGTGTCTGCCGCGGACGGCAAGGTGGTTCCGCCGAAGCGCTCCGAGATGAAGCGCTCGATGGAAGCGCTGATCCATCATTTCAAGCTCCATACCGAAGGCTTCCATACGCCGCCGGGCGAGGTCTATGCGGCGGTCGAGGCGCCGAAGGGCGAGTTTGGCGTCTATCTGGTGAGCGATGGCAGCAACAAGCCCTACCGCGCCAAGCTCAGGGCGCCGGGTTTCGCGCATCTGCAGGCCATGGACCACATCTGCCGCGGGCACCTGCTGGCCGACGTATCCGCCGTCCTGGGCTCTCTCGACATCGTCTTTGGTGAGGTGGATCGGTGAGCGTCCGTCGTCTTCATTCCGTTCAGCCCGACAGCTTCGCATTCAATGCGGAGAACCTTGCCTGGGCCAAGGCTACCATTGCGAAGTATCCGGCGGGCAAGCAGGCCTCGGCCGTTATCCCGCTGCTCTGGCGCGCCCAGGAGCAGAATGACAACTGGGTCAGCAAACCGGTTATCGAGTATGTCGCGAACATGCTCGACATGGCTTATATCCGCGTGCTCGAGGTCGCTACCTTCTACACCATGTTCCAGTTGCAGCCTGTGGGCAGGGTCGCCCACATCCAGGTCTGCGGCACCACGCCCTGCATGCTACGCGGCGCGGAGGCGTTGAAGAAAGTCTGCCAGAACCGCATTCACAGTGAGCCGCATCATGTCTCGGCGGACGGCAAGTTCTCCTGGGAGGAGGTCGAGTGCCTGGGAGCCTGCGTGAATGCGCCGATGGTGCAGATCTTCAAGGACACCTACGAGGACCTGACGCCCACCTCACTGGAACAGCTGATCGACGATCTGGCGCAGGGGCGCAAGGTGAAGGTCGGTCCGCAGATCGAGCGCCATCATGCCTCGCCCGAGGGTGGCCTCACCACGCTGACCGATCCGTCGCTTTACGAGGGGCAGCGCACCTTCACGCGCGTCGAGCCTCCGCCACCACCCCCGGCCGACTCCGCCGTTCCGCCCAAGACGTGAGACGATAGACATGCTCGCTGACAAGGACCGCATCTTCACCAATATCTACGGCTTTCACGACTGGGGCCTCGAGGGTGCGCGCAAGCGCGGCTGCTGGAGCGGCACCAAGGGCTTCATCGAGAAGGGCCGCGACTGGATGGTGAATGAAGTGAAGGCTTCTGGTCTTCGCGGTCGCGGCGGCGCGGGCTTTCCGACCGGCCTCAAGTGGTCGTTCATGCCGAAGGTCATCGGCGAGCGTCCCCACTACCTCGTCGTGAATGCGGATGAGTCCGAGCCTGGAACCTGCAAGGACCGAGAGATCCTCCGTCATGAACCCCATCTTCTCGTCGAGGGCTGTCTGCTGGCCGGTGCGGCGATGGGATGCCACACCGCATTCATCTATGTGCGCGGCGAATTCATCCGCGAGCGCGAGCATCTGCAGGCAGCCGTGGACCAGGCCTATGAGGCCCGTCTCATCGGCAAGAACAATGTGAACGGCTGGGATTTCGATATCGTCGTCCACCACGGCGCCGGGGCCTACATCTGTGGTGAGGAAACCGCGATGCTCGAGAGCCTCGAGGGCAAGAAGGGCCAGCCGCGCATGAAGCCGCCGTTTCCGGCCAATGTCGGTCTCTATGGCGCGCCAACGACCGTGAACAATGTCGAGTCGATTGCCGTTGCCGGCACGATCATGCGCCGCGGAGCCACATGGTTCAATTCAATTGGCCGCCCCAACAATGCGGGTACCAAGCTCTTCTGCATCTCGGGTCACGTGAACCGGCCCTGCGTGGTCGAGGAGGAGCTTGGCATTCCCTTCCGGGAGCTGATCGAGCGCCATGCCGGAGGTGTGCGCGGCGGCTGGGACAATCTGCTGGCGGTCATCCCCGGCGGGTCATCCGTCCGCATGGTGCCGGCTGCGCAAATCATCGATACGCCGATGGATTTCGACTCACTCTCGAAGCTCCGCTCGGGGCTCGGCACGGCGGCGGTCATCGTCATGGACAAGTCGACCGACCTCATCAAGGCCATCGCGAGACTTGCCTACTTCTACAAGCATGAGTCCTGCGGCCAGTGCACGCCATGCCGCGAAGGGACGGGCTGGATGTGGCGCGTCATGACGCGCATGGCCGAGGGCCGAGCCGAGAAGCGCGAGATCGACATGCTCCTGGACGTGACCAAGCAGATCGAGGGCCACACCATCTGCGCGCTTGGCGATGCGGCTGCCTGGCCGATCCAAGGCCTGATCGCCCATTTCCGCCATGTGATCGAGGAACGCATCGACCAGTACGCCGCCAACCCCGACCATGACGGCGCGGTGCGCCGGATCGCGGCGGAATAGGCGTCACAAGGAAGCGAAGACGAGCAAGCAGATGCCCAAAATCAAGATCGACGGCACGGAGATCGAGGTCGAAAACGGCCTCACCCTGCTTCAGGCCTGTGAACAGGCGGGCGCCGAGGTGCCGCGCTTCTGTTATCACGAGCGGCTCTCGATCGCCGGAAACTGTCGCATGTGCCTGGTCGAAGTGAAGGGCGGACCACCAAAGCCGCAAGCCTCCTGTGCGATGTCGGTGAACGATCTGCGCCCCGGTCCCAACGGCGAACCTCCGGAGGTGTTCACCAAGACGCCGATGGTCAAGAAGGCGCGCGAGGGGGTGATGGAGTTCCTGCTCATCAACCATCCGCTGGACTGTCCGATCTGCGACCAGGGTGGCGAATGCGACCTTCAGGACCAGGCCATGGCCTATGGTGTCGACAAGAACCGTTTCCACGAGAACAAGCGCGCCGTCGAGGACAAATATCTGGGACCGCTCATCAAGACCGAGATGACCCGCTGCATCCAGTGCACCCGCTGCGTTCGCTTCACCACCGAGGTCGGCGGCATCGAAGAGATGGGCGCCACCGGCCGCGGCGAGGACATGGAGATCACCACCTATCTCAACAAGGCGATTTCCTCGGAGCTTCAGGGCAACATCGTTGATCTCTGCCCGGTGGGCGCCCTCACGTCGCGCCCTTATGAGTTCAAGGCGAGGCCCTGGGAGTTGCGCAAGACCCCGACCATTGACGTCATGGATGCCGTTGGCTCCAACATTCGGGTGGATGCACGCGGCCGCGAGGTGATGCGCATCCTGCCGCGCACCCATGAGGACGTGAACGAGGAGTGGATCTCCGACAAGACTCGCTTTGTGTGGGATGGTCTCAAGACGCAGCGGCTTGATCGTCCGTATGTCCGCGAGTTCGGCAAGCTTCGTGCCGCCAACTGGACCGAAGCCTTTCAGCGCATTGCCCAACGCATGAAGGGTGTTAAACCCGAGCGGGTCGGCATCATTCTCGGTGATCTGGTGGCGGCCGCAGAGGCATTCTCATGGCGGCAGCTTGCCGAGCAGCTTGGCATCAAGAACATTGACTGTCGCCAGGACGGCTCCCCGCTGGGCGAGAAGGGGGGGCGAGCTGGCTATCTGTTCAACACCGGTATCGCCGGAATTGAGCAGGCCGACTCGATCCTGATCATCGGTAGCAATCCGCGTCTCGAAGCGCCGGTTCTCAATGCGCGCATCCGCAAGCGTTATCTGAAGGGCGGCTGCGCAATCAGCGTGATCGGCGAGAAGGCCGACCTGACCTATCCCTATCACTATGTCGGCGCAGGTCCGGAATCGCTAACCCAGTTCCTTGCCGTCGAGTCGCCCGCGGCCGCAAAGCCGATGGTGATTGTGGGGCAGGGTGCGCTGGCCCGTCCCGATGGACGGCAGGTTCTTGCTGCGGCCTACAAGGCCGCCGTGAGGCTTGGCGCCGTCAAGGAAGGATGGAACGGCTTCAACGTCCTGCACACGGCGGCCGGGCGGATTGGCGCGCTTGATGTCTGTGCGCTTCCAGCCAGTGATGGAGGCAAGGCAACGCTCGAGATGCTGGATGCCGCGAAGTCTGGTGAGCTTGATGTTCTGTTCCTCATTGGCGCCGATGAAATTGACACGACGGCGCTCGGTGCCACGTTTGTCGTCTATGCCGGAACCCATGGTGATGCCGGTGCCCACCGCGCCGATGTGATCCTGGCAGGGGCTGCCTACGTCGAAAAGCAGGCCACCTATGTGAACACCGAGGGACGGCCCCAGATGACCCAGCGGGCGTCCCTCCCGCCCGGCGATGCACGCGAAGACTGGGCGATATTCCGGGCGCTCTCCGAGGCGCTTGGTTCGGCTCTGCCCTGGAACAACCTCGATGAGTTGCGAACCTCAATGTACAAGCAGGCACCGCAATTGCTGAAGCTCGATCATCGCAGCGAAGCCGTGACGGCGGAGCTTGCGGATCTTGCAGCGGTTTCGGGTGCCATGTCGCACGAACCTTTCCGCTCTGCGGTCAGCGATTTCTACATGACCAACCCGATCGCTCGCGCATCCAGGACCATGGCCGAGTGTGCAGCACTGAAGAATGTGCGTGCTCTCGAGGCGGCGGAGTAGGCCATGAACGAAGCGCTTCTTACACTTCTGTTCTTCGCCGCCGTGAGCTTCGGCTTCATGTCCGGTCTGCTGATCATTGTGGCCTATCTGCTGTGGGCGGACCGCAAGATCTGGGCTGCCGTGCAGATGCGCCGCGGGCCCAATGTTGTCGGGCCCTGGGGCCTTTTCCAATCCTTCGCCGACCTGATCAAGTTTGCGCTGAAGGAGGTTGTCATCCCTGACGGTGCCAACAAGGGCGTGTTCGTGATCGCACCGCTTGTTACGGCTTCGCTGGCGCTTGCGGCATGGGCCGTGGTTCCGGTGTCGGAAGGCTCGTTCCTTGGCCTGGTCGAAGGTAAGTGGGTGATCGCCGACATCAACGTCGGAATTCTGTATCTCTTCGCGCTCTCCTCGCTCGGCGTCTATGGTGTCATCATGGGTGGTTGGGCGTCGAACTCCAAATATCCCTTCCTGTCAGCCCTCAGGTCTGCCGCGCAGATGGTGTCCTACGAAGTCTCCATCGGCTTTGTGATCGTGACCGTGCTGCTCTGTGCCGGCTCGATGAACCTCACCGAAATCGTACGCTCGCAATCCACCGGTCTTGGCACAATGCTTGGCCTTCCGGGCTCGTTCCTTGATTGGTATTTTCTGCCGCTCTTGCCGATGTTCGTGATCTTCTTCGTATCTGCCCTCGCCGAAACCAACCGCCCGCCCTTCGATCTGGTCGAGGCGGAGTCGGAACTGGTCGCGGGTTTCATGGTCGAGTACTCGTCCACGCCCTACCTGCTGTTCATGCTCGGCGAATATGTGGCCATCGTGCTGATGTGTGCGATGACCACCATTCTGTTCCTCGGCGGCTGGCTGCCGATCGTTGATGCGCCTCCCTTCAACTGGATTCCGGGAATCCTGTGGTTCCTGTTGAAGGTCATTTTCGTTTTCTTCATGTTTGCCATGGTGAAGGCCATCGTGCCGCGGTACCGCTATGACCAGCTGATGCGGCTGGGCTGGAAGGTGTTCCTCCCCATCTCGCTGTTCTGGGTGGCGCTGACGGCTGGTGTTCTAGTGACCTTCGGGTGGGCGCCATGAGTTTTGGGGGTTTTCTCGGCGGTCTGCTGTTTCTCGCCATCGGATTGGCTGAGCTGGCGGTCTTCAACCGCTACCTCTATCCGGCACTGCGCTGGCGTCATGAACGTGCCAAGCTGACCCAGAGCCAGTGCGTCCGGCCCGCCACCATTCTGGCGCTCGTCCGAGTTCAGAGCCTGGTGCTGCTGCCGCTCATTGGCGTCATCGCGGGAGACCGCATGAGATTCGGGGTTCCCGCATGAAAGTCGCTCAGGCTGCCCGCTCGCTGTTCCTGAAGGAGTTCCTTGCCGCCACCGTGCTGGCCATGCGTTACTTCTTCGCGCCCAAGGCGACGATCAACTACCCGAATGAAAAAGGCCCGGTTTCGCCGCGTTTCCGTGGCGAACACGCGCTTCGCCGCTACCCCAATGGCGAGGAGCGCTGCATTGCCTGCAAGCTTTGCGAAGCTGTATGTCCTGCGCTTGCCATCACCATCGAGGCGGGACCGCGCCGCAATGATGGAACGCGGCGCACCACCCGCTACGACATCGACATGGTGAAGTGCATCTACTGCGGCTTCTGCCAGGAAGCCTGCCCGGTCGATGCGATCGTGCTCGGACCCAATTTCGAATTCGCCACCGAAACCCGCGAAGAGCTGCTGTTCGACAAGCAGAAGCTGCTCGACAACGGTGACCGCTGGGAGCGTGAAATCGCGAAGAACATCGCGATGGACGCGCTCTACCGCTGAAGGAGACCCCATGGCCGCCGCTCTCTTCTTCTATCTCTTCGCCGCCATCGCGGTGGCCTCTGCCGTGATGGTGATCTCGGCCCGGAACCCCGTCCACTCGGTTCTCTTTCTCATTCTCTGTTTCTTCAATGCAGCAGGCCTCTTCGTGCTGCTTGGGGCTGAGTTCCTCGCGATGATTCTGGTCGTCGTCTATGTTGGCGCTGTGGCGGTGTTGTTCCTGTTTGTTGTCATGATGCTCGACGTCGATTTCGTCGAACTGCGCGAGGGAATGCTCAACTATCTGCCCGTCGGGGTGTCCATCGGGTTCATCGTGCTGGTCGATCTGGCATTGGTTGTGGGCAGCTGGGCCACTGATCCGGCCAGCGTTCAGGCGCGTGGCGCCCCCACACCGGAGGGGGTCAGCAACACGGAAGCGCTCGGCCGCATTCTCTACACTGACTTCATCTTCTATTTCCAGGCGGCGGGTCTCGTTTTGCTGGTGGCCATGGTGGGCGCCATCGTGCTGACCTTGCGCCACAAGCAGGGCGTCAAGCGCCAGAGCATAGCAGAGCAGGTGGCACGCAGGCCTGCGACGGCCATCGAGGTCGTCAAGGTCAAGCCGGGGCAGGGGATCTGATCCATGGAAATCGGTCTCTCACACTATCTCACGGTTGCGGCCATCCTGTTCACGGTCGGCATATTCGGTATCTTTCTCAACCGAAAGAACGTGATTGTCATCCTCATGTCGGTTGAGTTGATCCTGCTGGCGGTCAATATCAACCTTGTGGCCTTTTCCAGTTTCCTCGGCGACCTCGTGGGTCAGGTCTTCGCGCTGCTGGTGCTCACCGTGGCGGCGGGTGAGGCAGCCATCGGACTTGCCATCCTCGTCACCTATTTCCGCAATCGCGGCACGATCGCGGTTGAAGACATCAATCTCATGAAGGGCTGACGGGCAACATGCATACCGTCTTAACCGCCATCGTCTTCCTGCCGCTCATCGGGGCGCTTGTCGCGGGTCTGCTCGGAACCCGTGTGTTCAAGGCTCTGGGGAGCGACGCCGAGGTCTATGGCGAACACCACATCCAAGGGTCGCATCATCCGCATGGGGATCATGACGATCACGGCCATCATGGTCACTATGACGGACCGAAATGGCCCATGTACCTGACCACGCTGCTGCTGTGCATCGGCGCGCTCCTGTCGTGGTACGTGTTCATTGGATTCCTGCACGAACCCCAGGTCGAAAAGGTCGAGCTATTGCGCTGGATCAATTCGGGAGCACTTGCGGCCAACTGGACCATCCGGGTGGATACGCTCACCGCTGTGATGCTGGTCGTGGTCAATACCGTGTCGGCCCTCGTTCACATCTACTCGCTCGGCTACATGAGCCATGACGAGCACCAGCCCCGGTTCTTCGCCTATCTCTCGCTCTTCACCTTCGCCATGCTGATGCTGGTGACTGCCGACAATCTCGTCCAGATGTTTTTCGGCTGGGAGGGGGTTGGCCTCGCTTCCTATCTGCTGATCGGCTTCTGGTACACGCGCGACAGCGCCAATGCGGCCGCCATGAAGGCCTTCATTGTCAATCGCGTCGGCGACTTCGGCTTCGCGCTCGGTATTTTCGGGTGCTTCGCGGTGTTCCAGACGGTCGATTTCGACACGATCTTCGCCGCAGCTCCCGGGGTTGCAGGAAAGCCAATGCATTTCCTGTCCTGGGAACCCGACACGCTGACCGTTCTCTGTCTTCTCCTGTTCATGGGCGCCATGGGCAAATCGGCCCAGTTCCTGCTCCATACCTGGCTGCCGGATGCGATGGAAGGCCCGACGCCGGTGTCAGCGCTTATCCATGCCGCCACCATGGTGACGGCGGGTGAGTTCATGGTGGCCCGGCTGTCGCCGATGTTCGAACTCGCGCCTGATGCCAAGACCGTCGTGGTGGTGATCGGTGCCATCACGGCGTTCTTCGCCGCGACGGTTGGTCTCGTACAGAACGACATCAAGCGCGTCATTGCCTATTCCACCTGTTCCCAGCTTGGCTACATGTTCGTGGCGCTGGGTGTGGGGGCCTATGGCGCGGGTGTCTTCCACCTCTTTACCCACGCGTTCTTCAAGGCGCTGCTGTTCCTCGGCTCTGGTTCGGTCATTCACGCCATGTCGGGCGAGCAGGACATGCGCAAGATGGGTGGGCTGGGGCCGCTGATCCGGGTCACCTTCGTGATGATGATCATCGGCAATCTGGCGCTGACCGGTTTTCCGTTCACGGCCGGATACTATTCGAAAGACGCGATCATCGAGTCGGCCTGGTTCACGGGCTGGGGCTTTGCCTACTGGCTCCTTCTTCTTGCTGCCTTCGGCACCTCTTTCTACTCATGGCGGCTTGCCTTCATGACCTTCTCAGGCCCACCGCGCGCCGATGCCAAAACCATGGATCATGTCCATGAAAGCCCGAACATCATGCTTGTGCCTCTCTATGTTTTGGCGGTTGGCGCGCTTGCGGCTGGCTTCGTGTTCAAGGACTATTTCATCGGTCATGAATACAAGGCGTTCTGGGGGGCTTCCATTGCCACGGGCGACGTGTTGCATGAGATCCACGAAGAAGGAGTCATACCTGCGCTGGTCAAATGGTCGCCGGCCATTGCCATGGTTCTTGGTTTCGCGCTCGCCTGGCTGTTCTACATACGGGACACGGCGTTGCCCGCGAGGCTAGCCGCGCAGAACGAACCGCTGTACAAGTTCCTTCTCAACAAGTGGTACTTTGACGAGATCTATGACGTGATCTTCGTCCGGCCCGCCATGTGGCTGGGCCGTGTCTTGTGGAAGAAGGGCGACGGCATGCTGATCGATGGCTTCGGTCCCGACGGCGTGGCGACCGCCGTCAGCGATGTCACCCGCGGCGTCGTGCGACTGCAAACCGGCTATCTCTATCATTATGCCTTCGCAATGATGATCGGCGTGGCAGCCTTGATTTCCTGGTTTATGTTCGGGGGCGCGCACTGATGTCGGGCTGGCCTATTCTTTCCGTCGTCACCTTCCTGCCGCTGCTCGGTGTCCTGTTCATCCTCACCGTTCGCGGCGAAGATGAGGGGGCACTGCGCAACATACGCTGGGGTGCGTTCTGGACGACGCTCGTTACCTTTCTTCTGTCCCTGCTGATCTGGGTGGGCTTCGACCCCGGCGCTGCAGGTTTCCAGTTTGTCGAAACGCACGCGTGGCTCGGAGGTGCGGCCTCTTACCGGCTCGGTGTTGACGGCATTTCGATGCCCTTCGTGATCCTGACGACCTTCCTCATGCCGCTTTGCATTCTAGCCTCTTGGCATGTGACCAAGCGGGTGAAGGAATACATGATTGCCTTCCTCGTGCTGGAGACGCTCATGATCGGCGTGTTCTGCGCGCTGGACATGGTGCTCTTCTACCTCTTCTTCGAAGCCGGTCTCATCCCGATGTTCCTGATCATCGGCATCTGGGGCGGGCCACGGCGCGTCTATGCCAGCTTCAAGTTCTTCCTCTATACGCTGCTGGGCTCCGTGCTCATGCTTCTGGCCATCATCTATATGTATTGGACGGGCGGTTCGACCGATATCGCTGCGCTGCTGGCCAAGCCTGCGTTCACGCCTGAGGCCCAGAAATGGCTCTGGCTCGCCTTCTTCGCTTCCTTCGCGGTCAAGATGCCAATGTGGCCGGTCCACACCTGGCTGCCCGATGCGCATGTCGAGGCGCCGACCGCGGGCTCCGTCATACTTGCCGCCATCCTGCTGAAGATGGGCGGCTATGGGTTCCTGCGGTTCTCGCTGCCCATGTTTCCCGATGCCAGTCTCTATTTTCAGGATTTCGTGTTTGCCCTGTCGGTCATCGCCATCGTCTACACCTCGCTCGTGGCGCTGATGCAGGAGGATATGAAGAAGCTCATTGCCTATTCCTCGGTGGCGCACATGGGCTTCGTCACCATGGGGATCTTCTCGCTCAATCGTCAGGGTATCGACGGAGCGATGTTCCAGATGATTAGCCACGGGCTGGTGTCAGGCGCGCTGTTCCTGTGCGTGGGTGTTGTCTATGACCGGTTGCACACCCGGGAGATCGCTGCCTATGGCGGACTCGTCAAGATCATGCCGCTGTTTGCCTTCACCTTCATGGTGTTCACCATGGCAAACGTCGGACTTCCGGGAACGTCGGGCTTCGTTGGCGAATTCCTGTCCCTGATGGGTGCGTTCGAGGCCAATAGCTGGGTTGCCTTCTTCGCAACATTTGGCGTCATCCTCTCTGCCGGCTATGCCCTGTGGCTCTACCGCCGTGTCGTGTTTGGCAAGCTCGAGAAGCCCGCACTCATGCACCTGCCGGACATGACGCCGCGCGAACTCGCAACGCTCCTGCCCCTCATCGTTCTCACCATTTTCTTCGGCGCCTATCCCGCGCCGATCCTGGATGCCTTCGGCCCTACGGTCGAGACCATCATCAAGCCTTTGAACGAGGCCGCCGCCCACGCGCATGCGCTGGCGGCCGCCTCGCTGCAATAAGGACAAGACCCCATGTGGCTTCTTCAACAGGCTGATGCCGTTGCCGCACTTCCCGAGGTTGCGCTGGCGCTTCTGGCTATGGCGCTTCTGATGTTTGGCGTGTTCCGGAAAGGCGAGGACACCGAACCCGTCATCATCGCCGCACTTGTGGCTCTGGGCGTGGCGGCCACTCTCGTCGTGTGGGGTGGCGAAGGCCGGATGGTCGCCTTCAAGGGTGCTTTCGTGGTTGACACCTTCGCCCGCGTCATGAAGGTCCTGGTTCTGTTTGGCTCTGCGGTGGCGCTGGCGCTGTCGGCAGGTTTCATGCGGCGGGATGGCTCGCAACGGTTCGAATATCCGGTCCTGATCCTTCTGGCTACCGTCGGCATGATGCTGATGATCTCGGCCAACAGCCTGATCTCACTCTACATGGGCCTCGAACTGCAGTCGCTCTCGCTTTATGTGCTGGCGGCCATCAACCGGGATTCGGCGCGCGCCTCGGAGGCCGGGCTCAAGTATTTCGTGTTGGGTGCCCTGTCCTCCGGCATGCTTCTTTATGGCGCTTCGCTCGTCTATGGCTTCACGGGTTCGACCGAGTTTCCGCAGATTGCTGCGCATCTGGCCCAGCAGGGCGCTGGCATCGGAATGGTCTTTGGTCTCGTCTTCGTGATCGCCGGTCTTGCCTTCAAGATTTCGGCCGTGCCCTTCCACATGTGGACACCTGATGTTTATGAAGGGGCGCCGACGCCCGTGACCGCGTTTTTCGCTGCGGCGCCCAAGGTGGCCGCGATGGCGCTGATCACACGGGTCATGGTCGAGCCCTTCGGCGCCATTGTCAGTGACTGGCGCCAGATCATCGTCTTCGTGTCGATCGCTTCCATGGTGCTCGGCGCCTTCGCAGCCATCGGCCAGAACAACATCAAGCGCCTTCTCGCCTATTCATCCATCGCCAACATGGGCTTCGCCCTGGTAGGGCTGGCGGCGGGAACGCAGCAGGGAGTGGAGGGTGTCATTCTCTACATGATCATCTACATGATCATGACGCTCGGCACCTTCGCCTGTGTGCTAGCAATGCGCCGCAAGGGCGTCATGCTCGAGGATATATCGGAATTTTCAGGGCTCGCCCGCAACCACAAGGGGCTTGCTTTTATATTTGCGATGCTGATGTTCTCGCTCGCTGGCATTCCCCCGCTTGCAGGATTTTTCGCGAAGTACTTTGTCTTTGCCGCTGCCGTGCAGTCGGGTCTCTTCACCCTTGCCATCATCGGCGTCATCAGTTCGGTGGTGGGAGCCTTCTATTACCTTCGCATCGTGAAGATCATCTATTTCGATGAACCTCGCGAGCCGCTGGATCCGATTGATGGCGAGGTGAAGCTCGTGGCCTATGCCGCCGGAGTCTTCACCGTCCTGTTCGTCATACCGTGGATTGCGGCGCCGGTGATTGAGGTTGCGGCGGCGGCAGCGCAGTCGCTCTATTGATTCTCGCGACAGGACATCCGGTCCGCCATTTCGACAGCATCGATTCCACGAATGTCGAGGCAAGGCGGATGGCCGATCTCGGCGAGCGTGGACCGCTCTGGCTCTGGGCGGAGGAGCAGACCGGAGGGCGCGGGCGTCTGGGTCGAAACTGGGTGAGCGAACCGGGCAACCTCTATGCCACATTTCTATTTCCGCTGACGGGTGGTCCTGAATCCGCACACCAGATCAGTTTTGTCGCGGCACTTGCTGTTCATGACATGGTTGGTGCGCTGCGGCCTGACCTTGTGGCGCGCATCAAGTGGCCGAACGACGTGTTGATAGGAGGCGCAAAGTTCTGCGGAGTGCTCCCTGAAGTGGTCGGCACCGCACCGACCCGCGTTGCCATCGGCTGCGGAGTGAATGTCGCGCATGCTCCGCGGGGGACGCCCTATCCCGTTACGGCCCTTGGTGATGGTCTGGCGCTCTCTGCCGTCCTGGAGGAACTCGACAGGGCCCTCAGTGCACGGCTTTCTCAGTGGGATGAGGGCAAGGGCTTTGCGTTCATCCGTGCCGAATGGTCGGCCCGCGCGCTGGGTATTGGTGGGCCGGTGAAGGCCTCTGTCGGACCGGTTCAGCGGACGGGCATTTTTGTGGGTCTTGCTGCCGATGGTGCGCTTGTCCTGGAAGAGGCCGATGGCTCACGTTGCCTCGTCCATTCCGGAGATGTCATCTTTGCCGAACTCGAGAAACTGAGACGGGTACCATCATGAACGCCAGGCGCCGGGGCCAATCGCCCCATGAACTCGTCTTCCTGCCGCTCGGTGGCACCGGCGAGATCGGCATGAACTGCTATTGCTACGGATCGGGTCCCACCGATGCGCGACACTGGCTGATGGTCGATCTGGGCGTCAAGTTCGGCGAAGAATCGGACCCCGGCATCGACGTCATTCTGCCCGATGTCGGCTACATCGCCGCCGAGAAGTCGCGTCTTCATGGCCTGGTGCTCACCCATGCGCATGAGGATCATCTGGGCGCCGTCGCATGGCTCTGGCCACAGCTGCAATGCCCTGTTTATTGTACACCCTTTGCCGCGCAGATCCTTGCGCTGAAGCTGAAGGAAGCTGGACTGGACGGCGAGGTGCCCGTCAAGGTCCTGCCTGTCGGGAGCAAATTCACGCTGGGGCCATTTGCCCTGGAATTTGTCTCTGTCACCCACTCAACGCCAGAACCCACAGCGCTTTTCATCGAAACGAAAGAGGGGCGGGTTCTTCACACGGGTGACTGGAAGATCGACCGGACACCGGTTCTGGGGCAGGGCATGGACGAAAAGCGCCTGCGCGAGATCGGTGCCAGGGGTGTCGATGTACTCATCTGCGATTCAACCAATGCGCTGCGCGGCGGGCATTCGCCCTCGGAGGCCGAGGTGGCGCGGCGCATCATGGCTCTGGTACGGCAGGCACAGGGCCGCGTTGCGGTCACGACCTTCGCCTCGCATGTCGAGCGCATCGCCACCGCTATCCGTGCCGCACGCGCGACCGGCCGCGAGGTCGTTATAGCTGGCCGGGCCATGCGCAATACCATCGAGGCGGCGCGGGCTTGCGGCATGCTCACCGACTCGGGCCGGCTCCTTGATGAGGAGGAGTTCGGCTACCTGCCTCCGGACAAGGTGATGCTTCTCTGTACCGGCAGCCAGGGCGAGCCGCGTGCCGCCATTGCCCGCATTGCCGAGGATCAGCACCAGCATGTGGCGCTGGAGCCGGGCGATACGGTGATCTTCTCCTCTCGGACGATCCCCGGCAACGAGAAGGAGGTGGGCTGCGTTCTCAACAATCTTGCGCGGCTCGATGTCGAGGTCATCACCGGCGAAGATGATCTCGTCCATTCTTCAGGTCATCCGCGGCAGGCCGAGCTGGCTCTGCTCTATGAGTGGGTGCGGCCCCGCGCCCTGATCCCCATGCACGGAGAGCCGCGGCATCTGCGCGGGCACCGGAACTTTGCCACCTCGCAGGGAATCTCCGATGTGGCGATCCCTCGCGATGGGCATATCCTGCGGCTGGCGCCAGGGCCTCTGGAGGAGATTGACGAGGCTCCCTTTGGCCGTCTGCATGTCGATGGCCGCCTGATCGTGCCCGGCGAGGATGGTCCGGCCCGGCAGCGCCGAAAGCTGGCTTATGTCGGAGTGGTGTTCGTCAGTGTCGTTCTGAATGCCCGCCATGACCTCGCGGCACCGGTGGAACTGCAGTCCGATGGCCTGCCCATGGGCCTGGAGGGTGATCTGCTGGAGGCAGCTGAAACCGCGTTCGGTTCAACGCCGAAGCCCCGCCGCAAGGACAGGGCTGCCCTGGCTGAAACAATCCGGACATCTGTTCGCCGCGCGGCCGACCTCGCCTGGGGCAAGAAGCCCATTGTCAAGGTGGCCGTGACCGAGGTCTAGGCGCAGCCTCTCCGACTCTGGCGCCCGTCAATGCTATAAGGCCCGAATCATGAGCAAGCACGTTCCACCGCCTCAGGGCCCCAGCCCAATTGAAAAGATCGACCTCAAGGATGCGCTCGAGGAACGCTATCTGGCCTATGCGCTTTCCACCATCATGCACCGGGCGCTGCCCGATGTGCGCGACGGACTGAAGCCGGTTCACCGGCGTCTGTTGCACGTCATGCAGCTGCTGCGGCTGGACCCGAGCGCAGCCTTCAAGAAGTCCGCGAAAATCGTGGGCGACGTGATGGGCAGCTACCATCCGCATGGCGATCAGTCGATCTACGACGCGCTGGTGCGTCTCGCCCAGGATTTTGCGTCGCGGTATCCGCTGGTCGATGGACAAGGCAATTTTGGCAACATCGACGGGGATTCGGCCGCCGCCTACCGCTATACTGAGGCGCGCATGACAGATGTCGCCAAGCTTCTTCTTGAAGGTCTGGACGAGGCCACGGTTGATTTCCGGCCCAACTATGACGGCTCCGTGGAAGAGCCCGTGGTTCTGCCCGGCGCCTTTCCCAATCTTCTGGCCAATGGCTCATCGGGGATCGCGGTTGGCATGGCAACGTCCATTCCGCCTCACAACGCCGCCGAATTGTGTGACGCCGCCCTGTACCTGATCAAGACGCCCAACGCCACCGAGGAGAAGATTGCCCAGCTCGTGCAGGGGCCGGACTTTCCGACGGGTGGCATCATCATCGACGGACGCGACGTCATCACCGAGGCCTATCGCAGCGGCCGCGGCTCCTTCCGGGTGCGTGCGCGCTGGGCGGTTGAGGAGCTGCCGCGCGGAGTCTGGCAGATCGTCGTCACGGAAATTCCCTATCTCGTCCAGAAGAGCCGACTCATCGAGAAAGTGGCCGAGCTCCTTGTCGCCAAGAAGCTGCCGCTTCTTGGCGATGTGCGTGATGAATCCGCCGAGGACGTTCGCATCGTGCTCGAGCCGAAGAGCCGCACCGTCGACCCTGCGGTGATGATGGAGCAGATGTTCCGCAATACCGAGCTTGAGGCGCGCATTCCGCTCAACATGAATGTGCTGAGCCATGGCAAGGTGCCGAAGGTGATGAGCCTGCGCGAGGTTCTGCGCGAATGGCTTGATCACCGCAAGGATGTGCTGGTCCGCCGCACCAATTTTCGACTGGGCGAGATCGCCCGCCGACTCGAGATCCTCGATGGCTACCTGATCGCCTATCTCAATCTCGACGAGGTCATCCGCATCATCCGCGAGGAGGATGAGCCGAAGCCCGCGCTGATCAAGCGCTTCAGGCTGACCGACATGCAGGCCGAAGCCATTCTCAACATGCGGCTGAGGGCGTTGCGTCGGCTTGAAGAGATGGAAATCCGCGGTGAGCATCAGTCGCTGAGCAAGGAGCAGAAGGGCCTGCAGTCCCTGCTCAAGTCAGAGACCGGCCAGTGGGACAGGATCGCCGACGAGATCCGGGCGGTGAAGGAGAAGTTTTCAAAGAAGACGCCCTTGGGCCGGCGCCGCACCGATTTCGCCGAAGCTCCCGAGATCGACGTCGAGCAGGAACAGGCGATGATCGAGAAGGAACCGGTCACGGTCGTCTGCTCGGAAAAGGGGTGGATCAGGGCCATGAAGGGCCACCTCGAAGACTTCTCGTCTCTGGCCTACAAGGACGGCGACAGGGGTCAGTTCGCCTTCCACGCCATGTCATCTGATCGGGTGATGCTGTTCTCCTCGTCGGGCAAGTTCTTCACGCTAGATGTGGCGAAGCTGCCCGGTGGCCGTGGCCATGGTGAACCCGTACGCCTGATCTGCGATCTTGATGCTGCGGACTCCATCGTCGGCCTGTTCGTGCATGTGCCTGGTACCCGGCGTCTCCTGGCCTCGAGCGAGGGCGATGGCTTCATCGTGTCGGAGGAGGAATGCCTCGCCAACACCCGCAAGGGCAAGCAGGTGCTCAATGTGAAGGCGCCGGTGGAAGCAGCCGTCTGCGCCATGGTGCCGGAGGACGCGACCCACATCGCGGCCATTGGCGAGAACCGCAAGATGCTGATCTTCAGGCGTGATGAGGTTCCGGACATGGCGCGCGGCAAGGGCGTCCGGCTGCAACGCTACAAGGACGGCGGCCTGAGTGATGCCCGTGCCTTCCGGCTCAGGGATGGCTTGAACTGGACCGATTCCTCCGGCCGCAACTTCACGGTCACGGACCTGAAGGAGTGGATCGGCGAGCGGGCACAGGCTGGCCGCCTCCCGCCCAAGGGTTTCCCGCTCCGCAACAAGTTCAGCTGATCCGTGCGGCCCCACCCGGCTCAGGTTGGGCCGACCTCATAATACGACCTTAAGGTTGTTTTATGGTTCTCATGTCTATCCTTGCGAGCAGGGAGGGGCTCGGGCCGTCAATCGTGATGTCGCAGGGGATACAGTGGGTGGGTGGCGGGCGTCTTGCGCCACCCGAAGTCGCCGTTGCGGCGACGGATGAGCGCCACCTTCTGCAGGGGCAGGGGTTGGTCAAGATCACCGAGGACGCGCAGGGCACGACCATCCGCTGGGCCATGTTCGCGCCCAACTGGTCGTCGCTCTACTTCGCGGCGGAATGGCTGATCGGCGCAACGGGACCGTTTCACCTGCAGTTTTATGCCTCGGGCTGGTTCGAGGAGCAACACGCGCGGTGCTGGGCCGCTTCAGATCGCATCCGGCAGCTCATCGGCAAGAGCGACGTTCATCTCTCGCAGTCGGTTTATATCAAGGACGTTTCCACGACATGTCCGGACATGCCCATGGGACTGCGGCAGGCGCTCGACTGTGGCCTTGCGGAGGAGGACTGTTCGGTTGACTGCAGCCATGATCCGGCGTCGCACCGCTACCGGGTGGTGCGCGTGGGACCGCAATCGATGATTGGCAGGCTGTGGGGCACAAGCCTCGTCAGCTATCCCTGTCTCAGCGGTCATGCCTATGATCGTGCCGTCAGCCGTGTCTATGCGGAGGTGACGCGCACCGGCGAACCGCATTACGATCATGTCTATGCCGCGATGGCCTCGGCGCGCGGCGATGTTCTCTGGATACCGTATCAGCGCGTCGTGCTGCCATTGTCGCGGAGCCGGAATCGCAAGGCCGTACGGGTCGTTGCTGAGGTCGGACCGGTTGATATCCAGCCGCTCTAGCTGGATGACTCCGGCAGGTCGCGGTGCAGAACCCAACCCTCGGCGGTGAGCCGCTCCTGCGGCAGAAACCGCGCCTTGTAGTCCATCTTGCGCGACCCCCGGACCCAGTAGCCCAGATAGAGATAGGGCAGGCCCAGCCTGCGGACCCGCGCGATATTGTCGAGGATCATCAAGGTGCCGAGGCTTCGGCGGGCTTCGGCGGGATCATAGAAGCTGTAGATCATCGACAGGCCGTCGCCCAGAATATCGATCAGCGCGGCGCCGACGAGCCGTCCCGGACGGCCGTTCTCATCGAGGATGCGGTAGTCGACAAGGCGGCTGTCGACGAAATTGTCGTCGATCATGGCCGAGAAATCGAGCACCGTCATGTCGGCCATGCCGCCGTCGCCGTGGCGTGCATCAATGTAGCTGCGGAAGAGCGAATAATGCTCGGACGTAGCCTCGCTCTTCATCACGGTTGCCTGGATGTCTTCGTTGATGTTCAGCGTCCGCCGGAAGCTGCGGGTGAGCGCAAAGGTGTTGACCGGCACCCGCACCGAGATGCAGGCTGCGCAGCCATCGCAGGCCGGTCGGTAGGCAATGTTCTGGCTGCGCCGGAAGCCACCCTGGCTCAACTGGGTGTTGAGGCTGCGGGCATCATGACCAACCAGATGTGTAAATACCTTCCGCTCCACACGCCCGCTCAGATAGGGGCAGGAGGCTGGTGCGGTGATGAAAAATTGCGGGAAGTTCCGCCGCTCGATGCTCAAGCAGGCCAGCTCCGGTTCGGTGTTCGAGGCCCCATAATGCCACTGCCACGGCAGCATGCAAGGCTTCAGCGAGGCTGGTCAATTGATTCCCGTCCGCTGATCGCCTACGAGAAGGGCACTCGAAGGGGAATGCGGAATGCGTGTGGCATGGATCGGGCTTGGCGTGATGGGCTATCCCATGGCGGGGCATCTTGTGACCAGGGGTGGTCTTGACCTTACGGTCTACAACCGCACGGCGTCCAAGACCGAAAAATGGGTTTCAAGCTTCAAGGGCAGGTCTGCCACCACCCCGGCGGAGGCCGCGGCGGGAGCGGATTTCGTGTTCGCCTGTGTCGGCGCTGACGATGATCTCCGCCAGGTGACCGTGGGGCCGGATGGCGCCTTCCGCGCCATGAAGCCCGGAGCCGTGTTCATCGACCACACCACGGCTTCCGCCACTGTGGCGCGCGAACTGCAGGAAGCGGCGGCGGCGAGGGGGCTGGGCTTCGTCGATGCGCCGGTGTCCGGCGGACAGGCGGGCGCCGAGAACGGTGTCCTGACCGTGATGTGCGGCGGCACGCCGGAGGACTATGCGAAGGCCCAGCCGCTGATCGCCCACTTCGCGCGTATGTGCAAGCTTCTGGGGCCGCCCGGCTCCGGCCAGCTGGCCAAGATGGTCAACCAGATCGCCATTGCCGGACTGGTGCAGGGGCTGGCCGAGGCGGTCAATTTCGGCATGAGGGCCGGGCTCGACATGGAGGCCGTGGTCGAGGTGATCTCCAAGGGCGCGGCAGGCTCGTGGCAGATGGAGAACCGCCACAAGACCATGATTCACGGCAAGTTCGACTTTGGCTTCGCAGCCGACTGGATGCGCAAGGACCTGGGCATCTGCCTCGATGAATCCCGCCGCAACGGCGCTCCTCTGCCCGTCACCGCGCTGGTCGACCAGTTCTATGCCGAAGTGCAGAAGCTGGGCGGCGGCCGCTGGGACACGTCGAGCCTCATCGCGAGGTTCCAGAACCTCGACAAGGCGAAATAGCTATCCCTTCAGGCCCTTCGCCACATCGACCGCGAAATAGGTGAGGATGCCGTCCGCCCCGGCGCGCTTGAAGGCCATGAGCGCCTCGGGAATCACCTTGGCGGGGTCGAGCCAGCCATTGTTGCAGGCGGCCATAATCATCGCATACTCGCCCGACACCTGATAGGCGAAGGTCGGCACGCCGAAGCTCTCCTTCACGCGGCGCACGATGTCGAGATAGGGTAGCCCCGGCTTCACCATGACCATGTCGGCGCCCTCGGCAAGGTCGAGCGCCACCTCGCGGATCGCTTCATCGGTGTTGGCGGGGTCCATCTGATAGGTGCGCTTGTCACCCTTCAGTGTGCCCGATGAGCCCACTGCGTCGCGGAAGGGTCCATAGAAGCCGCTTGCGAACTTGGCGCTGTAGGCCATGATCTGGATGTGCTGGTGGAGGCCTGACTCAAGCGCCCGGCGGATGTGGCCGATGCGGCCATCCATCATGTCGGAGGGGGCAATGATGTCGCAGCCTGCCTCGGCCTGGACCACAGACTGACGGACGAGCGCCTCGAGCGTGGCGTCGTTGAGGATCTCCTCGCCCTCCATCAGCCCGTCATGACCGTGGCTGGTATAGGGGTCGAGTGCCACGTCGCACATGACGCCGATGCCGGGCACGGCCTGCTTGATGGCGCGCACGGCCTGGCAGACGAGATTGCCTGGGTTGAAGGCCTCGCGGGCGTCAGGTGTCCGCAACTCGCGCGGCGTGTTGGGAAACAACGCCACGGCGGGGATGCCGAGATCGGCGGCCTCCTTGACCTTGTCCACCAGCAGGTCTGTCGAGTAGCGCGTGACGCCCGGCATGGAGGGCACCGCCTCGGTGCGGTTCTGCCCGGGAATGACGAACACCGGCCAGATCAGGTCGTGTGCGGTGAGCGTATTCTCGCGCACCAGGGCGCGCGACCAGGGCGTGCGCCGGTTGCGGCGCATCCGGAGTGCGGGAAAGGCAGCGGTGTCGGGGCGGTGTGTCATGCCCGAGTCTTATCAAGTGGAGGGTCTGCGGGGCAAGACTTCGTAAAGGTTACGGAAAATTCTTCGAGGCACTTGAAACTCTAAGGATATGTTTACTGAAGCTGTTGAGCGGGCCTTAAACCCTGCCTCCTAGTCTCGCGGGTGAGAGGCGTTCAGACCGGACAGTTTCAGAAGCCGGATGCGCTGCAAGCTTGAGGTGGCCGTCATGCAAGCCGAACCAACGAGGGCCCCGCGCCCGCAGCCGGAGGAGACCGCCCGCAACGCGGTCAAGCCGCGCTATCTGGACGCGCTCAACCTGATCGAGCGCCTGCATCATCGCCTGCTCGAGGTGATCAAGGATGATTTCGAACGCCACGGCGAGCCCGAAGTGAACCCGGTCCAGGCCCTTCTGCTCTACAACATTGCCGATGCCGAACTCACGGCGGGCGAGCTCAAGAGCCGTGGCCACTACCATGGGTCGAATGTTTCCTACAATCTGAAGCGCCTGGTTGAGGCGGGTTACGTGCACCATGAGCGCTCGGCCACCGACCGGCGCGCCGTGCGCATCCGGCTCACCGACAAGGGCCAGTCAGTCCGCGCGCGTGTCGACGCGCTCTACAACCGGCAGATGCAAGCCGTCGAGCAGGTCGTGGGGCTGGGGCCTGACGAGCTTGAACGCATCAACAAGGCCCTCGGCCGGCTTGAACGCTACTGGACCGACCAGATCCTCTACCGCCTCTGAACGGCGTCCCGGGTTCCCCTGCAAACGGACCGAGGGGCCGCGTTGTGGCTGAAAAGCCGCAGCGCGGCCCCGGAGTATCCGCGAGGGGTCGGACGGGCGGGTCAAATCTCATTCTTGCCGCAATTGCAGGGCTCCTGAGCATTGGAATAAGGCCCGGTTTTGACGAGTCGGGACGCAACTGGTATGGGGGCGGACCCCGGAATGAGGTGAGGGCCGATGGTCCGTACCCTTCCCGGAAAGAGAGGGTAGTGATGAGGGTGGTCGCGTTGGTGTGCTCGAAGCGGTTCTTCCGGTCCATGTCGGTAGCGTTGATGGTGTCACTGGCTGTCGTTGCCGCCCTTCCGTCCGCCGTGCGCGCTGATCAGGAAAATTCGGCTTTTGCCAAGCAGAACCGCAACAAGAACTGGCTGCTGTCGCCCGGCACCACCACCACCTCCACGGTTGGTCATTCCACCGGATCAGGTCTTCCCGCCACAACCGAGACCAAGGTTCTGAACGACGGCAGCGTCGCACCCTTCATCACCCCGGAGAGCCCCCAGGCCATTCAGGCCATGGCGGACAAATACGCCAAGATTGTCGCCGATGGAGGCTGGCCGGAGGTGCCGCGTGGCAAGCTCAAGAAGGGCACGGAGGGCAAGGCTGCGGCCGCCCTCAACAAGCGGCTCTACATCGAGGGCTATCTGCGCGTCGAGGCAACCGAGGGCGAATACGCTCAGATCTTCACCAGCGCCACCGAGGAGGCGCTCAAGCGCTTCCAGTCCAATCATGGACTTGCCGTGACTGGCGTTGTCGACGGCCCGACCCTTGCGTCCCTCAATGTGCCGGCGGCCAAGCGTCTGGCGACCATCCAGGCCAACATTCCGAGGCTCGCGGATTACTCCAAGGATCTCGGCCCGCGCTACGTCGTGGTCAATGTGCCCGCCCAGCAGATCGAGACGGTGAGCGACGGCAAGGTCTATTCCCTCCACAACGCGATTGTGGGCCGTCCCTCGCGTCCCACCCCCGTGGTGATGACGCCGCTCACCATCGTGCGTTTCAACCCCTACTGGAATGCGCCACCCTCGATCGTCGAGAAGGACATCATGCCGCGCATGCTGTCCAAGGGGCCATCGAAGATCATGGCCGAGATGAACATGAAGGTGTTCGATGGCGTGGGCGGACCGGAAGTCGACCCCGACAAGATCGACTGGCGCAAGGTGCACGTCGACGACTATCACTTCCGTCAGGAGCCGGGTGGCACCAACGCCATGGCCACCGCCAAGATTGAATTCAACAGCCCGTTCGGCATCTACCTCCACGACACGCCGGAACCGCATCTGTTCAACACCGGCAACCGGTTCTATTCCTCGGGCTGCGTGCGCGTCGACAAGGTCTCGATCTTCATAGACTGGGTGCTTCAGGGCCAGGACGGCATCGACACCGCCCGCATAGCGACGCTTGCCGAAACCAAGGAGCGTCTCGACGTCAACATCACCAACGCACCGCAACTGCGTGTCGCCTACCTCACCGCGTGGCCTGCCAAGGATGGGGTCGCGGCATTCCGTCCGGACGTCTATGAGCTTGATGGTACGGGTTTCCTGATGGGCCAGCCGCTTCCGGTAGGCGAGACCCTGGATGGCAAGCGTTTTGTGCTGAAGCCCATTCCCCGGCTTCAGGACGACATCGACACCGACGACGTCTTCGGCCTGGCGTCGCTCTTCCGGAACCAGAGCAAGAACGATGTGCTGATGCCGGGCCAGACGCGCCGCAGCGGCGACAGCCTGATCAACCTGTCCAGCGCCGACGCCAAGAAGAAGGCTGATCTGAAGAAGAAGAAGGACGAGGCTGCCAAGAAGAAGGCGGCAGAGAAGGCGAAGCTGGAAGCCAAGAAGAAAGCTGATGCAAAGGCGAAGCTTGCCGCCAAGAAAAAGGCTGACGAGCAGGCCAAACTTGCTGCCAAGAAGAAGGCAGACGAGAAGGCCAAGCTGGCTGCCAGCAAGTCCAAGACTGCTGAAAAGACCACGAAGCTGGCAAAGGCTGACACCAAGACCGCCACCGCCAAGAGCAAGCCCCCCGCCAAAACGGAGGCTGCTCCCGCTGCCAAGAAGGCTGCACCAGACGCCACGACCCAAAAGAAGCCGGCCACAACCCCGGCTTCCACTTCTGCCAAGAAGGCTCCTGCCGACTGCAAGCCGGGAAGCGATGGCAAGCTGCCGTCCGGCTGCCCGGCTCCGGCGCCCGCCAAGAAGCCCGTGACGCCCGCAGCCGCTGACAAGACGGCGACCGCCGACTGACACCTGTCACGTCACCCCAGGCCACTTGGGGGGTTGCCAAAGATGCATCTGGACCATGCGTCGGCAATCTGCCATTCCCCCGCCAACGTAAGACATGCGCTGGAGGGACCTGACACATGGCGAAGACATCCAAGAAGACGGCGGCCAAGGCTGCCAAGAAGAAGACGGCGGCCCGCAGAAAGCCTTCTGCCAAGGCTGCGCGCAAGGCGCTTTTCCCTGGTTTCTTCAAGGACGCGCTCGCCAAGACGGACCCGAAGGTCGCCAAGGCCATCGCCGCCGAACTCGGCCGGCAGCAGCATGAAATCGAGCTGATTGCCTCCGAGAACATCGTGTCGCGGGCCGTGCTCGAGGCACAGGGGTCAGTCATGACCAACAAGTATGCGGAAGGCTATCCGGGCCGCCGCTACTATGGCGGCTGCCAGTATGTCGACGTGTCCGAGCAACTCGCCATCGACCGCGCCAAGGCGTTGTTCGATTGCGCCTATGCCAACGTACAGCCGCATTCGGGGGCGACCGCCAATCAGGCCGTGTTCTTCGCACTTCTCCAGCCCGGCGACACCTACATGGGCCTCGACCTCGCCTGTGGCGGCCATCTGACGCACGGCTCGCCTGTCAACCAGTCGGGCAAGTGGTTCAAGGTCGCGCCCTACAAGGTTCGCGAGGACAATCACCTGATCGACTATGACAAGCTCGCCGAGCAGGCGCTGGCTGTGAAGCCCAAGCTCATCATCGCAGGTGGATCGGCCTATCCGCGCATCATCGACTTCAAGAGGTTCCGGCAGATCGCGGACTCGGTCGGTGCGTTGCTGATGGTCGACATGGCCCACTTCGCAGGGCTGGTGGCGGGAGGCGTTCATCCCAACCCGCTCGAATACGCCGATGTGGCGACAACGACGACCCACAAGACCCTGCGCGGCCCGCGCGGCGGTCTGATCCTCAGCCGCAACGAGGATCTGGGCAAGAAGTTCAACTCGGCCGTGTTCCCCGGCCTGCAGGGCGGTCCGCTGGAACATGTCATCGCCGCCAAGGCAGTGGCTTTCGGCGAGGCCCTGAAACCTGCCTTCAAGAAATACGCCAAGGCAGTGGCCGACAATGCGCGAGTGCTGGCCAAGGCGATGATCGACGGTGGCTCTGACCTCGTTTCGGGCGGTACCGATACGCATCTGATGCTGGTTGATCTCCGCAAGAAGGGTGTGACCGGCAAGGCTGCGGAAGCCTCCCTGGGCCGCGCCTACATCACGTGCAACAAGAACGGGATTCCATTCGATCCGGCACCGTTCACGGTCACGTCCGGCATCCGGCTGGGCACGCCGGCGGGTACCACCCGCGGCTTCGGCGCAGCGGAGTTCCGGGAGGTTGGCGTCCTGATCAACGAGGTTCTGGACGGCCTGGCCCGGAACGGAGAGCAGCGCAACGGCAAGGTCGAAAAGGCGGTGGCAGCCAAGGTCAAGGCCCTGACTGCCCGCTTCCCGATCTACTGATCGCCTGACGATCAACACCAATGGCCGGGCCTCGTCCCGGCCATTTTCTCCTGGCGCCGGACGGGCCCCCTTGACCTCCTCTCGCATCTTCCCCAAGACATGGACGAAAGCTTGATCGGGGGCCCGAGTCCTTGCGCTGTCCATTCTGTTCCAATGAAGAAACCCAGGTGAAGGACAGCCGCCCCACCGAGGACGGCACCGCCATTCGCCGCCGCCGTTATTGCCCGGACTGTTCCGGCCGCTTCACCACCTTCGAGCGCGTGCAATTGCGCGAACTGATGGTCGTCAAGAAAACCGGGCGCCGGGTTCCGTTCGATCGCGACAAGCTCATGAGATCCATTCAGGTGGCGCTGAGGAAGCGGCCGGTCGACCCCGAGCGTGTGGAGCGCATGGTCTCGGGTATCGTGCGCCGCCTGGAGAGTCTCGGCGAGAGCGAGATCAAGTCTGAAACGGTCGGCAAACTCGTCATGGAGGCACTCAAGATGCTGGACGACGTGGCCTATGTCCGCTTCGCCTCCGTCTACAAGAACTTCCGCGAAGCGAAGGATTTCGAGGAGTTGCTGGGCGAACTCTCGGGCGAGGACGACAACGGCGAGTCCGGTGACAGCTGACGACGCCCGCTGGATGGACTATGCGCTGCGCCTCGGGCGGCGCGCGCTGGGGACCACGGCCGAGAACCCCAATGTCGGCTGCGTCATCGTGAAGGACGGCGTGGTGGCCGGAATAGGCTGGACCATGCCAGGCGGACGGCCGCATGCCGAGACCGTGGCGCTGGGCATGGCGGGCGGCCGCGCCCGTGGTGCTACGGCCTATGTGACGCTCGAGCCCTGCGCCCATCACGGACGGACGGGGCCCTGTGCCGAGGCGCTCCTCGGGGCCGGGGTCACTCGGGTGGTCACCGCTCTCACCGATCCGGATCCACGGGTGTCGGGTGGCGGCCACGCCATGTTGCGGGCCGCAGGGGTAGCCTGCGAGACCGGCCTCATGGCCGAAGAGGCCAGCCGCGACATGGCGGGCTTCCTCACCCGCATAAGGCTCCAGCGCCCGCAGGTCATCCTGAAGCTGGCGGTGTCGGCCGATGGCAAGATCGCCGCGGGGCCGGGTCAGCGCACCTCCATTTCCGGACCGGAGGCCAATGCCCGTGTGCATCTCCTGCGCGCCCAGTGCAACGCCATCCTCGTTGGCATGGGAACGGTGCTGGCCGATGATCCGGAACTCACCTGCCGCCTGCCGGGCCTCGAGGCGCGCTCGCCCCGGCCCTTCGTGCTGGGCGGTGCTGGCCACCTGCCGCCTGCCTCGCGGCTTGCCCGGCGAGGCGTGGAGGTTGTGGAGGGTCCTTTGCCCGGCCTTCTTGCCGACCTCGGCCGCCGCGGCCTCAACACCCTGCTGGTCGAGGGTGGCGCGCGGGCCGCGCGCAGCTTCCTCGAGGCGGGGCTGGTCGATCTGTTCCTCCTCATCCAGTCACCCGTCACGCTCGGCGCAGGCGGGGTCGACATGCTGGCGGGACTGTCCCTTGACCAGGCATTGCAGCCATTCGCCCTGTCAGGACAGGAAATGCTTGGGGGCGACCGTCTGAGCGTCTATGAAGCCCGTCCATAGAGGGCAGACATGTTCACCGGCATCATCACCGACATCGGCACCGTCAGGGCCATTGCCCGGGCGGGCGACACCCGCTTCGAGATTGCGACAGCCTATGACCTCGCGACGGTCGAGATCGGTGCATCGATCGCCTGCAACGGCTGCTGCCTGACCGTCATTGAAAAGGGCCGGGACTGGTTCGCCGTGCAGGCCTCGGCCGAGACACTCTCCAAGACCACGCTTGGCGCCTGGAGGGCGGGTACCCGGATCAATCTCGAGCGTGCGCTGAAGATCGGCGATGAGCTTGGCGGACACATCGTGTCGGGCCATGTCGACGGGCTGGGCGAGATCGTGTCGATCACGCCGGAGGGCGAATCCCTGCGCTTCCGCATGCGCGTGCCGTCCGCACTTGCCCGCTTCATCGCGCCAAAGGGTTCGGTTGCAGTGGATGGCACCTCTCTGACCGTCAATGAAGTCGAGGGTGACGTCTTCGGCGTCAACATCATTCCCCATACCCAGGCGGTCACCACCTGGGGCGGCATGGTGACGGGGCAGGGCGTCAACATTGAAATCGACATGCTGGCGCGCTATGTCGCCCGCCTCACAGAGTACAGGCCGTCATGAAAACTGAAAAATCCTCGATTCCTGCAGAGCCCGTTCGCGCACACATCCTGATCCTGGAGGCGCGGTTCTATGGCGATCTGTGCGACGAGCTCTGTCAGGGCGCGATTGCCGCCATCGAGCGAGCGGGAGCCAGCTGCGAGCGCATGGCGGTTCCCGGCGCGCTGGAAATCCCCGGCGCCATCGCCATGGCGCATGAGACCGGCCTATATCACGGCTATGTGGCGCTGGGCTGCGTGCTGCGCGGCGAAACCACACATTACGACATCGTTGCGAACGAAAGCGCGCGCGCCCTCATGGATCTGACGCTGGAAGGCCTTTGCATCGGCAATGGCATCCTCACCTGCGAGACCGAGGCGCAGGCCTGGGAGCGTGCCAAGGTCGATGAGATGGACAAGGGTGGCGGCGCCGCAGAGGCCTGTCTTGCGATGATCCGATTTTCCCGGCTGATGGGCCGCCGCGCGGCGGGCCTTGATATGAAAGCCAGCTCGTGAGCGGCGAAGCGCCCCGCAACCTTTCGCCGGCGCGCCGCACGGCCGCCCGGCTGGGTGCGGTGCAGGCGCTCTATCAGATGGATCTTGCAGGCTCCGATGTGGGCGAGACGCTGGCCCAGTTCTCGGCGCGGGTCATGGGCGAGGACTTCGAAAACGGCCAGTGTGGCGAAGCGGACTACCGGCATCTGCGGCAGGTGGTAGACGGGGTCGTTCGCGAACAGAAAAACATCGATCCGGCTGTCGACAGGATTCTCGACAAGGCCTGGCCGCTGCATCGGCTTGATTCCACCGTACGTGCCATCCTGCGCGCCGCTGCCTGTGAGCTGATGTACATGGCCGACGTGCCCGCGCGCGTCACCATCAGCGAATATGTCGATGTCGCGGATGCGTTTTTCGGTCCGGAGGAACCACGCTTCATCAATGGCGTGCTGAACAGCCTCGCACGCCAGATCCGCCCGCAGGAGTTCACCGCGTGACGGCAGAGGCCAGCGGTTTCGACGACGCAAGAGCGCGTCGCAACGCGGTCGTCCTCGCTGTCGCTCAGGCCCTGTATGGCGCTACATTCACTGCGCTGGTGGTCACGGCGGGTCTGGTGGGCGCGCAGCTGGCGCCCAGCCCGTCCTGGGCCACACTGCCCATGTCGATGGCGATTGTGGGCACAGCCCTGACCACTTTCCCGATTTCACTGATGATGCGGCGAATCGGCCGGCGCATGGGTTTCATGCTGTCGGCGATCGTCGGTGCGGCAGGCGCTACGCTCGGCGTCGTCGCGATCTTCCACCGCAGCTTTGAAATGTTTCTCTTGGGCTGCTTTCTCATCGGTGCCTATCAGGCCTCTGCATCCTATTATCGCTTCGCGGCGGCCGACACGGCGAGCCCCGCCTTCCGGCCCAAGGCCATATCCTGGGTCATGACGGGCGGCGTGGCCGCCGCACTCATCGGAACCGTGCTGGTGATGGCCAGTGTCGATCTCCTTGCCCCCGTGACCTTTGCGGGGACCTGGGTGGTCATGGCGGTTCTGGCGCTGGGCGGTGCGGTGTGTCTTGCCCTGGTCGACATTCCCTTGACCCAGAAGCATGATGCGCCGAGCGGGCGGCCGCTGAAAGTCATCGCCGGCCAGCCGCGCTACATCGTGGCAGCGCTGACCGGCATGCTCGCCTATGGCATCATGGTTCTCGTCATGACCGCGACACCCGTTGCCATGCTGGGATGTGGCTTCTCGGTGCAGGATTCGAGCTGGGTGATCCAGTGGCATGCCCTCGCCATGTTCGTGCCAAGCTTCTTCACCGGCAGCCTGATTGCCCGCTTCGGTGCTGGCAGGGTGTCGGCCGCCGGCATGGCGCTGCTGGTGGCGGCGGCAGTGTCGGGTCTGCTGGGCATTCATTTCGAGAATTTTGCCCTGGGCCTCATCCTGTTGGGCCTGGGCTGGAACTTCGGGTTCCTCGGAGGCACAACCATGCTGACCGAGACCTATCATCCGGATGAGAGGAACAAGGCGCAGGGGCTCAATGACCTGCTGGTGTTCGTGACCACCGCAATATCCTCGCTGGCGGCGGGCAAGCTCCTGGCCTGGTTCGGCTGGCAGGGGGTCAACCTTGCCGTCTTCCCCATGGTCATCGTGGCGCTGGCGCTGATCGGCTGGCTGTCGCTGCCAGGGAGGCGGCCGGAGGTTGCGTCTGGCCCGTAAGGCCAATGCGTGAATTCCATCATTTTTCTGGTTATTGCACTCAGGGCCTTGATTTGGCATACCCCCGTCACCTTCCGGGGCAGGGGAACGGCGGATCATAGTCCGCCGCCAGGGGCTCTGGGGAAACGCTAAACAAACACAAGGGTTTATCATGACCACTGCACTCTGGTTGATCGTCCTCGCGGGGGCGCTCTCCATCGTGTACGGCATCGTCACGACTCGCAGCCTGATGGCTGCGGACGCCGGTACGGCCCGTATGCAGGAAATCTCGGCCGCCGTGCGCGAAGGTGCCAAGGCCTATCTCAACCGCCAGTACACGACCATCGGCATTGTCGGCGTGGTCATATTCGTCCTCGCCTGGGTTCTGCTTGGCGTATGGTCAGCAATCGGCTTCGCCATCGGGGCGATCCTGTCGGGTGTTGCTGGCTTCATCGGCATGAACGTCTCGGTGCGCGCCAATGTGCGCGTGGCGCAGGCGGCAACCAAATCGCTGGCTGGCGGCCTCGATCTCGCCTTCAAGGCGGGCGCGGTGACGGGTCTGCTCGTTGCCGGTCTGGGCCTTCTGGGCGTCACTCTCTATTTCGGCTTCCTGAAGGACTCGCTCGGCATGGATCCCACCAGCCGCACGGTTATCGATGCGCTGGTCGCCCTGTCCTTCGGCGCCTCGTTGATCTCGATCTTCGCGCGTCTGGGCGGCGGCATCTTCACCAAGGGTGCGGACGTTGGTGGCGACATGGTGGGCAAGGTCGAAGCGGGCATCCCCGAGGATGATCCGCGCAACCCCGCCACCATCGCTGACAACGTCGGCGACAATGTTGGCGACTGCGCCGGCATGGCGGCTGACCTGTTCGAGACCTATGTGGTGACGACCGTCGCCACCATGGTGCTTGCGGCCATCGCACTGCCCGCCGATCTCAAGCTGGCGGGCATGGTCCTGCCGCTGGCAATTGGCGGCGCCTGCGTGGTGACATCGATCATCGGCACCTATTTCGTGAAGCTGGGCGCCAGCAACAACATCATGGGTGCGCTCTACAAGGGCGTCCTCGCGACGGGCGTGCTCTCGCTCATCGCGATCTACCCCGTGATCAACCTGGTGTTCGGCGGCATGTCGGTTCCCATCGTCACGAGCGATGCGGCCTTCACGCCCATGACACTGTTCTGGTGCGGCGTCGTCGGCCTGATCATCACCGCAGCCATCATCTGGATCACCGAATACTACACGGGCACCGGCAAGCGTCCGGTGAACTCGATCGCCGAGGCCTCAATCACCGGCCACGGTACCAACGTGATCCAGGGCCTCGCCGTTTCGATGGAGGCGACTGCCCTTCCGGCCATTGTCATCATCGCCGGCATCATCATCACCTACACCATGGCTGGCCTGTTCGGCACCGCCGTGGCGGTCACAACCATGCTGGCGCTGGCTGGCATGATCGTGGCGCTGGACGCCTTCGGCCCGGTCACCGACAATGCCGGCGGCATTGCCGAAATGGCAGGCCTCCCGAAGGAGGTGCGTCACAACACCGACGCGCTGGACGCCGTGGGCAACACCACCAAGGCCGTGACCAAGGGCTATGCCATCGGTTCGGCTGGCCTTGGCGCGCTGGTGCTGTTCGCCGCCTACACGCAGGACCTCAAGACCTACTTCAGTTCCGTTCCCGTGAGCTTCGATCTCTCGAGTCCGTGGGTGGTCGTGGGTCTGCTGTTCGGCGGCCTGCTGCCCTACCTGTTTGGTGGCATGTCGATGACGGCGGTGGGTCGCGCGGCCCAGTCGGTCGTGGTCGAGGTGCGCCGCCAGTTCAAGGAGAAGCCGGGCATCATGGAAGGCAAGGACAAGCCGGACTATGGCCGCGCTGTCGACATGCTGACTAAGGCTGCGATCAAGGAGATGATCGTGCCGTCTCTGCTCCCCGTGCTGTCGCCGATTGTCGTCTATGTGGTGATCAACCTCATCGCCGGCCAGGCCGCGGCGTTCTCCGCCGTGGGTGCCATGCTGATGGGTGTGATCGTCACGGGCCTGTTCGTCGCCATCTCGATGACGGCGGGCGGAGGCGCCTGGGATAACGCCAAGAAGAGCTTTGAGGACGGCTTCGTCGACTCGAAGGGCGTGAAGCACTTCAAGGGTTCCGAGGCGCACAAGGCTTCGGTGACCGGCGACACTGTCGGTGACCCCTACAAGGACACGGCGGGTCCCGCCGTGAATCCGATGATCAAGATCACCAACATCGTGGCGCTGCTGCTGCTGGCCGTTCTCGCCAGCCACTGAACCCCGACGTAATCTGACGACCAGACCCCGCCCGGAGTGATCCGGGCGGGGTTTTTTCGTCACTGCCCCTGGATCGTCACGGGGCCGTCGAGCGACCGGATATAGGCGAGCACATCCTGCACTTCCTGCGGCGTCAGTGCCCAGACCATCTCCGGCATGGCGGCGTGCGGCGATGGCGCGATGATGCGGGCCCAGATGTCGGGTTCCGTGCGGTAGATGGCAATGGCCTGGAAAGACGGCGGCATCTTCTTGAAGGCGCCACCCCTGGAGATGTCATGGCAGCGGGCGCATTGCTGCTGGGCTATGGCCTCGCCGCGCGTGGCATCGCCGGTTTCGGCCATTGACGGGGAGGTGGCGAGCAGAACGGCGAGCGCAGAGAGGGCGAGAACGGTCCTGGTCATTTGAAATCTCCATCTTGGCGCGTATATTATGCACCAATCGGGAGGCTTGGCCAGATGCCTTCAGGCGGGATGCCACCATTTGCCGGCGATCACAACGCCCTGGGCCGTCATGCGTTGGCGGCCTTCGAAGTGCTCGCCGAGCACGTCCACATAATCAAAGGACCCGTCCTCGACGCGTAGCAGTGTTGCATCGCCGGTACTCCCCGGCTTGAGGCTGCCCAGGTCCGGCCGCTTCAACGCGAAGGCGGCATTGACCGTGGATGCCCTGACCACCTCCGGCAGGCTCATGCCGAGGCAGAGGAATTTCGAGAGTGTGGTTACCTGATCGAAAGCGGGGCCGTTGATGCACAGGGCATGCACATCCGAGGAAATGGTGTCTGGCTTGAAGCCGTTGGCCAGCATGGCGCGTGCTGTTCTGAAAGAAAAAGACCCCATGCCGTGGCCAATGTCGAACAAGACGCCGCGCTTGCGTGCCGCAAGTACGGCTGGCCTGACAGTGCCCCGTGCCGTGGCAGGCGAATTGGGGAAGGGGCGGAAGGCGTGGGTCAGCACATCGCCCGGCCGCAGCCGGTCCACCACCTCCTCGTAGGATGGCGGCGGCTCGTCGATGTGGGCCATCAGCGGCAGGCCGGTTTCTTCGGCAACCTGCAGGGCAATGATGAGGGGTGCAAGGCCCTGATCGCCCGAGGCGTGGCGGCCAACGCGCACCTTGATGCCGACGATGATGTCGCGGTTTTCGCCGGCGACGCGCGTGGCGCCCTCGGGGTCCATGAGGCGGATGTCTTCGCTCTCGCCAACCATCACGGTCCTGGAGAAACCATAGATGCCGGCGTGGCTCACATGGAGATAGGCGAGGATGCGCACCTGGGAGGGTTCGATCACGTGCTTGCGGAAGCCTGCAAAATTGCCGGGCCCCGCCGAGCCGGTATCGACTGCTGTCGTGACTCCGGACGAGCGGCAGAATGCCTCTGCATCGATGCCGAGTGAAGTGCCACCCCAATAGACGTGGGTGTGCAGGTCGATGAGGCCGGGCGTGACGATGAGGCCTGAGACGTCGCGCACAGCGGCTGATCCGGCATCGAGGCACGGGGCAACCGCCGCCACCCTGCCTCCGGAAAAGCCCACGTCGCATACCGCATCCAGCCCCTGCGCGGGGTCAATGACGCGGCCGCCTCTGAGAACCAGGTCCATGCCGCAGCCCTTCGTGACCTATATCCTGCCGCCCAGCATGGGTCCGGTCCGGGTGCCCTTGGAGCTGCGCAGCAGCATGGCCAGGAACGAGTTATCTTCCCCATAGACGGGCGTCTGGTTGGTGTTGAGGTCGATCACGCGGCCATCCTGAAGCCCATACTGCGCGAAGCTCTTGACGAGACCTCCCTCGTCAAAACGGATGGCGATCACCTGGCGGTCTGTCTCCTCTGTGAGGAAGCTCTTGCTCACCGTGGTCGAGGTTATGTAGTAGAAGCTGTCGCCCTTGTACTGGATCGATGCCGTCGTCGATGGCGTTCCGAGGATGCCTTCGACTTCCATCTTGGTCATGCCGGTGTTGATCTGGTTGAAGGCGCCGGGCTTGGGCATGTAGCCGCGGTGTTCGACTTCCGGCGAGCATCCGGCCAGAAGCAGCAGCAACCCCGCTGCCGCCAACCATGTCGAGGCAAACACCCTGTCGCTCGCTCGCATCCGACCCAGTACCTGATTCCCACACCGCGCCGACCGTACACGAAACCGCCGCACGCCGTCTTCCGATAGTTGCAATCCAATGATCCTGAAACGCTTTTTCCAGCGATTCCCGTCTCCGGAGCGAGGCTGTTACGAGGCAATTGTGGCCGCGGCGCGGCATCCGCGCCTCTATGCCGACTGGGCAGTGCCGGATACGCTCGACGGGCGTTTCGACATGATTGCACTCCACTGCTTCCTGGTGCTGGACAGGCTGAAGGGGGCGGAGCCCGTCTTTCGACAGGCACTGGTGGACGAGGTGTTCCGTGACATGGACAGGTCTCTTCGTGAAATGGGGGTGGGTGATCTGTCGGTGGGCAAGAAGGTGCGCAAGATGGCCGAGGTATTCTACGGGCGGGTGGCTGCCTATGACGCAGCGCTGGCCGGGTCGGACGAAAATGAACTTGCCGCAGCCATCGCCCGCAACGTCTTTCCTGATGATCCCGCCGGCCCGAGCATGCCGGGCGCGCAGCTGCTCGCGGCATTTGTGCGCGGTCAGAGGACCCATCTCGCCGGCCAGACGCCGGCGGCCATTGCGGCAGGCCGCATCGATTTCAAGGAGCCAGAGCCATGAAACAGCCCCGGAGCCAGCCTGAATTTTCCCGGCCCCTGCAGGCCGACCGCGTGCCGAAGGCCGGTTCGGACGAACGCCTGACGGCTGAGCCAGCCGAATGCCGGGCGCTGGCGGCGCGCATGAAGATACCGGCCATCCATGCCCTGTCTGCCGAGATCCGGGCTACGCCATGGCGGGGCGGCGGCATCAAGCTCGAGGGCCATATCACGGCGGACCTCGAGCAGGTGTCGGTCATCAGCCTCGAACCCTTCCGGGAAGCCGTTTCGCTGCCGGTGTCGCGCTATTTTCTGCCGCCGGGTGCGGCCGCTGAACATCAGGCGGAGGATGACGCCGACCCGATCAGGGATGGCTGGATTGATCTGGGTGAAGTCGTTGCCGAGACGCTGGCGCTCGATCTTGAGCCCTATCCGCGCAAGCCGGGTGAGGCCTTTGCGGAGCATATCGAGGATGCGCCCGCCTCCGGGTCGGATTCTGCCGGGTCGCCCTTTGCGGTCCTGGCCCGCCGCAAGGACGGCTAGCCGGGGCGCGGCCCGGGGAGCTTTTTGAAATGACTTTGTCGACGCAATCACTTATGGCATCTGGTCACGCCTTGCCCGGCTTCGCCAGGCGGGTGAGGTGGGTCGGACGATTATCGGCAGAGCTTTGAAAAACAACGAACATTTGACCATCGCGTTGGACGCGATGGGCGGCGATGCCGGACCCGACATCGTGATTCCCGGCGCGGCGCTCGCCGCGGTCCGCCATCCTGAACTCCGCTTCCTCCTGGTCGGGGACCGCAGCCGCATCACGCCCCTTCTGGAGAGTCACCCCAGGCTCAGGGACCGTGTCGAGATCCGTCATACGGACGTGGCCGTGAGCATGGATGCCAAGCCGAGCCAGGCCCTGCGTCAGGGCCGCGGCAAGAGCAGCATGTGGCTTGCCATCGACGCGGTGCGCGCGGGCGAAGCTCATGCGGCCGTTTCGGCGGGCAATACCGGCGCGCTCATGGCCATGGCACGGTTCATTCTCAAGACACTGCCCGGGATTTCACGCCCGGCGATCGCGGCCATGTGGCCAACGCTGCGCAGCGAAAGCGTTGTGCTGGATGTTGGCGCCACGATTGGTGCGGATGCCGCGCAACTGGTCGAGTTCGCTGTCATGGGTGAAGCCATGGCGCGCTGCCTGCTGGGTCTTGAGAAGCCCACGGTGGGCCTGCTCAACGTGGGCGTCGAGGAGATCAAGGGTGTGGAGCAGGTCAAGGAAGCCGGCCGCATCTTGCGCGAGTCCAGGCTGCCCATGGAGTATGCCGGTTTCGTCGAGGGCGACGACATCGGCAAGGGAACGGTCGATGTCGTCGTGACCGAGGGGTTCACCGGCAACATCGCACTCAAGGCTGCGGAGGGGACGGCCAAGCAGCTTGTCACCTATCTGAAGCTCTGCCTGTCGCGTACGCTGCTCAGCAGGCTCGGCGCCGCGCTCGCATCGGGCGCCTTCCGCGCGCTCAAGGACCGGATGGATCCGCGCAAGCATAATGGCGGAGTGTTTCTGGGTCTCGACGGAATCGTGGTGAAGAGCCATGGCGGCACCGACGCGCTGGGCTTTGCGACAGCGGTCGACGTGGCCGTCGAGGCTGTGCGGACTGGTCTCGTGGGCAAGATCAAGGCCGATGTCGCGCTCATGACCGGAATTCTCCGGCAATCGGACGCCGACCCATGACTGTGTCTGGTCGGCAGGTTGTGCGCGCGGTGATTGCGGGTTGTGGTTCGGCTCTGCCGCGCCGTGTCCTGACCAATGCAGAGTTGAGCACCATGGTGGACACCAGCGACGAGTGGATCGTCGAACGGTCCGGCATCCATGCGCGTCACATTGCGGGTGAGGGTGAAACCACACGCTCACTCGGCGCGGAAGCCGCACGTCGCGCGCTCGCCCATGCAGGCATTGGCGTGGAGGAGGTCGATATGATCGTCGTCGCGACCTCGACGCCTGACCTGACCTTCCCGGCAACGGCGGCGCTGATCCAGGCCGACCTCGGTGTGCAGAAGGGCGCTGCCTTCGATGTGCAGGCAGTATGCTCCGGGTTCGTCTATGCGCTGGGTGTGGTGGACGCACTCATCAAGACCGGACAGGCGCGCTGCGCGCTGGTCATCGGCGCCGAGACCTTCTCACGCATCCTTGACTGGACCGATCGCGCCACCTGCGTGCTGTTCGGCGATGGTGCGGGCGCCATGGTGCTGGTTGCCGAACATCATCCCGATACGCCTGCCAGCCCGGGCCTTCTCGTCACCCGACTGCACACCGATGGGCGCCAGAATGACAAGCTCTTTGTCGACGGCGGGCCGTCCACGACCGGCACGGTGGGTCATCTCCGCATGGAGGGCCGGGAGGTGTTCAAGCATGCGGTGGTCAACATCGCGGCCGTTATGGAGGAGGTCATGACGGTGGCAGGGGTGCAGCCCGCCGACGTCGACTGGTTTGTCCCGCATCAGGCGAATCGACGGATTCTCGAAGGCACGGCTCGGAAACTCGGAATCCGTGCCGACCGCATCGTCATGACGCTCGACCGCCATGGCAACACC
Organism: Hyphomicrobiaceae bacterium; assembly: GCA_900298995.1. Classification (GTDB taxonomy): domain Bacteria; phylum Pseudomonadota; class Alphaproteobacteria; order Rhizobiales; family Aestuariivirgaceae; genus Aestuariivirga. Next base: position 42,486 of record OMIC01000034.1, read on the forward strand.
TCGGCCGCCTCAATCCCGCTCGCCTTCGATCTCGCCGTCAAGGATGGCCGGATCCGCAAGGGCGAACTGGTCCTGTTCGAGGCCATGGGGGGCGGTTTCACCTGGGGCGCGGTTCTGGCGCGTTTCTGAGGCGTCGCCTGTAACCCTTTGAGTCCCCATTATTTCCAGTTGACCGCTGGCGGTCTCCCCCTTAGTTTCTGGGCGATATCAGGGGGTTCAGAATGGCTGGCAAGACCCTTACCCGCGCCGATCTCAGTGAAGCCGTGCATCGTCAGATTGGCCTGTCGCGTAGCGAGTCTGCCGATCTGGTGAAGACCATGCTCGACATGATGTCCGAACACCTCGTGCAAGGTGAGACGGTGAAGCTATCGTCCTTCGGGACTTTCATGATCCGGTCCAAGAAGGGCCGCGTGGGACGCAATCCAAAGACGGGCGAGGAAGTGCCGATCACGCCCCGGCGGGTTCTGGTGTTCCGGCCCAGCCAGGTGATGAAGAACGTCATCAACGGGCTGGAGCGCGGCTCCGACGAGGACTGAGCGCGATCGCGGCGTCCGCGCGCCGCAGCACCCGGAGGAGGGGTGCAGCATGGTGGAAAAATCCCCGGATGCCTTCCGGACCATCAGCGAGGCCGCCGATGAGCTCGGCGTACCGCAGCATGTGCTGCGCTTCTGGGAAACGCGGTTCATCCAGATCAAGCCGATGAAACGGGCAGGCGGACGGCGCTACTACCGTCCGGCCGATGTCGAGCTGCTGAAGGGCATTTGTGGTCTTCTGTACAAGGAAGGCTATACGATCCGCGGGGTCCAGAAGATCCTGAAAGAGGATGGCGCCTCCTATGTCGCGGGCGTCGGCCGTGGCGACATCGCGCCGCGCAAGCGTGACGACGAGATGGCATCGGCACCCCCGCCCGGGATGGCCAAGGCTGCGCCGCGTCTGGCCGCGTCGAAGGCGCGGAGCGCCGACAGCGCGCAGGCCCAGCTGCCTCTGGGCGAGGTCAGCCAACTCTCGCATGGTCATGCGGAGATGCTGCGGTCCGCGTTGCGTGAGCTGGGCGATGCGCGGAAGCTTCTCGATCCGGCCATGCCGCGCTGAGGCGTTGAATATCTCTTCCTCCGCCCCGGGAAGAGTGCTAGAGCCTGCCGCCGTGTCGGAGCGTAGCGCAGCCCGGTAGCGCACTATTCTGGGGGGATAGGGGTCGCTGGTTCGAATCCAGTCGCTCCGACCA
>OMIC01000035.1 GCA_900298995.1 Hyphomicrobiaceae bacterium
TCAGCGGTTTAGCCCAATGAGGCTGCCGGGGGAAGAGCAGGTTTTTGCGGCCTTGCAGGGCGATCCCGAATCAACCGCCCAAATGAAAACGGCCCGCCGAAGCGGGCCGTTTCCTGGTCGTTTGGAGAGATCAGAAGCGCCAGACCGACACGAGGTCGAGCGTGAAGGTGTCCTTCTCAAAGTCGAGCTGCACCTTGTCGCCCGCGTTGGCCGTGCTCGTGTTTTCGAGCGTAGCCTCGTTGGTCACGGTGAAGTATTCGGCTTCCACACCGATGGTCAGCTGCGGAACCGGGTCGTAGTAGACGCCACCGAGGAATGCCCAGGTTTCGTAGTCAGCACCCTTCGACTTGTAGGGGTCAGCAAACACGTCCGTCTTGAAGCTGTCGCCGTCACGGTTCTTGTAGCCGGCAGCCACTTCGGCATGGATAACCTCGGAGAGATTGGCCGAGAGCAAGCCGGACACGCCCCACCACGACTGGTTGTAGGGGAGCGATTTGGTGATTTCACCCGCGTCCTGGCTCGAGTTCGAGGCAACGGTCTGGAACGGACCCTCACCGAAGGCGCCTGCGAGAGACAGGTTGGCCATATCCCCGAGCGCGAAGGCCATGCCCGCACCAACCTGCCAGAGGTCAGTGTAGCCAGCGTCATCGTTGTCGTCCTTGTCGCGCCAGACAGCAGCAACTTCACCATTGAAGATGTCGCCCGAATACTTCAACTCGCCGGACACGCCCAGCTTGTCCCCGTCGGAAGAGTCCGATGCGCTCAAGTCAGTGCCGCGAAGCGAGGCGTCTTCGAAGGCGACTGCGGCCGAGACCGGCCCGGAGCCGTAGGACAGGCGCAGCTGCGTGACGTCACCGGGATTGAAGTTCACGTCGGCAGAGTCGGTGAGGTAGCAGGTGCAGGCGCCATCATAGCCGTAGCCGATGTTGCCCAGCGAACCGGCATAACCGCCGCCGAAGGTCACTTCCGGCGTCATCGCCCAGTAACCCCAGGCCACGTCGGAATAGACGTCGCCCTTGCCATTGCCGTTGAAGTCGGCACGCATACGGATGTCCACGCCCACTTCGCCGACGGCGGTGTCAGTGGCGGCCGTCACACGCAGCTGGCCACGAGCCAGGATGTCGGTGTCGTCGGTATCCTCCGAGGCTGCCTTGTCCGTCGTCCAGCCGGACCACGTCTCTGTGTCCGCATCGTAGGTCCTGCCCTTCAGGGTCGGGGCGTAATTGTTGTAGATCACGCCGGCCCTGACGTAACCCGACCAGGTGATGGTCGCACCAGCCGGGGCGTCAGCCGTCGGCAGAACAGTGATGTAGGTGGCCTCATCACCATACGAGGCCAGCTCACGGTTCTTCATGGGCAGGCCCGGGGTCTGGGCCAGAGGGCCCTCGGACACAGCCAGCAGGCTGTAGCCGGCCGGAACCGCCGGAGCAGCTTCCATGGCCGCCACGCGGGCGTTCAGGGCCTCGATCTGCGCCTTCAGCGCGTCGAGGTCGTCGGCGTGAGCGAGAGCGGAGGTCGCAGCGAAAGCCGCACCGCCCATCAGCGCCATCTTGATGATCTTCATTCGTTGGTTCTCCCAAGCTTGGAGTTTGAGTAACTCCCCCCATCCCCTGCAAATGGAACCGGAGGAATGCACGAGGTCATCGCACACCATGCAGTTGTCATATCAAAGCGTAGATTGGTCAACTCTCGAGAGATGTTTGAGGGGCTTATGTTCAGAGCCGTTGCGGGATTGCCACAGTTTGGCGAGTCAAAATTAGAATGAAATCAATTGCATAAACTCGATTTTTACCGCAATCGTTTACATCAATGATCGCCTTGACCCGGGCTTACCGGGCGAATCGAGTCGGTCTTTCCATTTCTCCATAAGTTGTGAAATAAGAGGCTATGAGTCCCGACAGCCCCCGTCTGCCATTCCTGCGCCTGCTGCTGCTGCAACCCATCGCGCTGCTGCCGCTGCTGGCAGCGCTGGTGCTCCAGCCCCGGAACCTGGCGGCGGGCCTCTCCGGCATGGTCCTGAACCACGGTATCTGGCTGGTGGTGGCGCTGGCGCTGGGGATCTGGGCGGGCTGGCACGTCGCGGCCACGCCCCGCCGTCCGCCGGGGTCACAGGACGAGGGCGCGCAATGAAGCTCTCGAGCGATGTGCTGCTCTACGTGCTGAGCCTCTGGCTGATGATGGCCGGACTGTTTTTCGCAGGCGGCCTCGCAGGCGCGCTGGCGTTCCGCCGACTGGGCCGCCGTCAGGTCCGGGAGGAAGGCCGGGATTTGACCGGATCTTCGTAGACCGGTGGCGCGTCAATGAACTCAAGTCGGATGCTGTCGGGCTGACGCAGCATTGTCCTCGTCGCGTAGCGTTCGGGCGAAGGATGAAAGCGGACCAGCAGGTGGCTGGCGTCTATCACCAGAGCGCGCGGCACACTGATTTCCACCCAGCTCTTGCCACGGTGCAAGACGCACCCCACATGCAGTCGGCGGTTTTCGGAATTGAGAAGCTCGACAAACTGAAGCACGGGCGGGCGTCCGCTGGCTTCATCCCATGGGCGTTTCTTGCGAGGAGCCACGGCAGATCCTTGATACGCAAATCGAACTCTCGAGACAGTATCTGTGGCGGCGACCTCGTTTCTGCACTTGTTGGTGCACTTTGATGGCTTTCGTGCAGGCGTTGCGCCTCGTCACCGCACCGACATGTTAGACGGAAGGTCAATCATTCTAATGGACCTGCTCACGGGTCTCTGACCCGCGGATCATGCCACGAAGACGCGAGAAAACACGACAGAGGCTCCTGGACGCAGCCGCAACACTGGTTGCCGAGGAAAGCCTTGCCCAGATCAAGATCGACCGCATAACCCTGCGTGCCGGTGTGGCGCGGCGCACCTTCTTTCTGCATTTCCCAAGCAAGGATCATCTTCTCGCGGCGATCATGGAGCAGCTCCGCCCGGATCATCTTGAGCAATTCCGAAGCTGGGCCGATGCTGCTAGCGGGGGCGCAAGCCTCGAGAACAGATTGAGCGCGATGTTCGAGGGAATCGTCGACACCCTGCGCGACCCGACGTGGCGCGGAAGTTTCTTCATCCGGATCGCTTCCGAACTTGGGCATCTTCGTGGACACCCGGTGCATGCCGTCGTGGCAGCGGCAAACCGGGATGTCGAGAATTGGCTCGCGGAAGAGCTCAATCTTGCGGGCTATCGGGATCCGGAAAGGACAGCCCGGCAACTGCTGGTGATGATCAACGGTTTGCTCATGGTGCAGCTGATCACCCGCAGTGAGTCTTATGGTGAGGACGTGACCGTATTGGTGAGGGGCATGCTGGCCAGTCAGAGGCCACGGACCGACCTCAGTCCTGATCAACGTCCCTGAGCCAGCGACGGATCGCCGTCAGGCTCTCCGGTTCGTCGAGGAACGGGACGTGGCCGCGCTCCGCCACCGTCACGGCTGCAAGCCGCTTCAGGGGCCGGTGCATGGCGGCAACCGTCGCTTCGCTCAGCAGGTCGGAGTGTTCGCCGCGCAGCACCAGGCAGGGGCGTTGCGCCAGAGGATCCAGCAGCCCCCAGAGTTCGGGCATCTTGCCGGCCTCGATCTCGGCCGCAGGCGGGAAGCCTTGCGCCAGGCGAGGGTCGTAGTCGGCGCGCAGCTGTCCGTCCTCGGTGCGGTAGATGCGGCGGGCAAAGGCGGCCCATTCCGTCTCGCTCAGCGTCTCGAGGCCGGGATTGCTCGCCTTCAGCGCGGCAATGGCCTCGTCCCAGCCGGCGTAGCGGCGGTCGCTGCCAAGATAACTCCGTATACGGAGCAAGCCCGGTATGTCGATGCGCGGGCCGATGTCGTTGAACAGCACACCCGCCAGCCGGGGCGCAGCACGAGCCGCGAGGAACAGGGCGACGATGCCGCCGCGCGATGTGCCGATGACGGCGAAGCGGCCGATGCCCAGATGGTCGAGCACGGCCAGCGTGTCGGCTGCCTCCTGATCGGGCCGGTAGGTGGCGGGGTCGGTCCAGCCGCTCTGCCCGCGGCCGCGGAAATCCAGCGCCACGACAGGGCGGTCCGGCGCCAGCAATGGCGCGATGACCTCGAAGTCGCGGCTGTTGCGCGTCAGACCGGGCAGACAGACGACCGGGGTCAGGGCCGCCGCAGGGCCGGCATAGTGGCGCGCGTAGATCCGCACGCCATCGGCTGCTGTGACGAAATGTTCGGAAAACTCCACGGCCGCGATCAGTCGCAGCCGCCCAGAAGGCCGGTCAGCGATGTCTTCGAACAGGGCTCAGCCGCAGGCGCGGCGGCGGGTTCTCCCGCGTCCGCCGGAACCGAGGTCGAGGCCACGCTCAGGCTGTCGGTGCGCGCGCCGCGCATCAGATCCGCAGTCATCGGACGGACCGTCTTGGGCGCCAGCCGCGAGCGGTAGACATGGAGGTTCTGCAGCACCTTCTGCACATATTGCCGCGTCTCCTGGAAGGGGATCGATTCAACCCAATCGATGGGATCGACTTCGCCGGCACGGAAATCGCCATATTCGGCGAGCCATTCGCGGGCGCGGCGCGGACCGGCATTGTAGCCGACCAGGGTCAGCACATAGGAGCCGCCATTGGAGGCGATGAGATCGCCCAGATGCGCGGCGCCGAGCTTGACGTTGTAGTCCGGGTCCATCAGGCGGCTGGCGTCATGCTTGAGGCCGTGCTGCTTGGCGATGAGCTTGGCGGTTCCCGGCATGATCTGCATCAGGCCCTGGGCACCCACCTTGCTGCCGGCATTGGGATTGAATTCGCTTTCCTGGCGGGCGAGCGCGAAGACGAGCGGCTTTTCAACCGGCTTGCCGATCTGTTTCCAGTCGGGCAGGGCGCGGATCGGATAGCCCCACGAGTCGATGTCGATGTTGCGCTGTGCGGCGGCCTTTGCAAGGCGCACCGCCATGGTGGCGCCGCCCTCGGTCCACACCACGCTGGCAGCGGCATTCATCTCGTCCGTCGAGTCGAAGCGGTTGGCGAAGGACCACAGGAACATGTAGAGCGCGTTCTTGTCGTCGCTGGCCTCCGCCATGATCTTGAAGGCGCGCACGACCTCGTCCTCGGCAATGAGCTTCTGTGCGGCGGGCGATGCCTTGCCGCTTTCGATTTCTTCCGGGACCTTGCCCAGCCCGATCTTCTCGCGGGCGAGCTGACCGTAATAGACGGTCGAATAGCGAGCGGCCTCGGTATAGGCGGCCTTCGCCTCGCCCTTCTGGCCCATGGCCTCATGGGCGCGGCCCGTCCAGTAGGCGGCACGCGCCTTTTCGGTACGGCTTTCGGCAATCTCGGCCAGCCGGCGGAAGTGTCGAAGGCCGGTTTCGGGATCCTTCACATAGCGCAGCGCGATCCAGCCCGCGAGGAACTCGCCCTCGATGGCCTCCTCGGTGTCGGCGAAGCCATGGGCGCTGGCGATCCGGTAGGCGGCCTTCGCGGATTTGGGATAGCTGACGCCGATCGAGTGGCGCGCCACGATGCGCCGTTCGACCCACCAGGCCTCGGCATCGCCCATCTTGGCGCTGTCGGCGGGAACCTCGAGCAGCAGGGCTCGGGCCTTGGTGTAGTTCTCGTTCATCCGGTAATAGCGGGTGAGCGCGTATTTCATGCCCAGCGAGTCACGCATGGCGGAGGGGAGTCCGGCATAGAGCTTGTCGGCGCCGCGCTCGCCGCGGATCAGCTTCTGGGCGACGGCCGCTGCCTTCTGATACTCGGCGGGCAGGCGCTTGGCTGCGCGGATCGCCGCGTTGGTCTCCTGGGCATAGACCAGACGCCACATGCGGCGCTTGTGGTCGGACTCGGTCAGCAGCTTGCCGAATTCAGAGGAAACCGATTTCTCAAGTTCAGGCGCGATTTCGGCATCGAGCCAGACCTCCAGCACCTGGCGGCGCGCGCCGTCGGTGTCGCCGGTGGCGATCAGTGCGCGGGCGAGGGCCAGCGCGCCCTCGTCGGTCACCGGCTTTCGCCGGGCGAAATGGGAGAGGATCAGCTCGGGGCTTTCCTCGTTGACATAGAGCGAACGCTCGGCGCGCTTGAGGAGGGCTTCCGAGAGCGGCCATTTCGGCGCGCTGTCGAGGAAGTTCATGATGCGCTGGTAGCCGGCGTCATTGGGATGGTCGCGCAGATAGATGAGTTCCACCAGCTTGACGGCCGCGACATCGCCCGAGCGCTGGGCCGCTTCGCCCGCCGCGACGAAATCGCCCTTCAGCGCCAGCTGCGTGGCCGTCACGGCCTCGGCCGAGGGACCCGACTCTGCCATGACGGCGCTGACTCCGCCCCAGGGCTGTGGCGCGACCACCGCCGTGGCGGCGGCGAGGGCGATCAGGCTGACACGCAGGAACTGGTTGAAGCGCATGAACAATCCATTCGAAAACGACACACCCGCCATCTGCCGCTAGGTGGCAAATGCGCCGGGATCATGGCCTGGGCCCGGCGCTTGCCGCTCCTGGAGCAAACGTCTATGGTGCCGCCCGTCTTGCAGGTTGCGGCACGCTGATCTGCAAGCCTAAAACCCATATGGTTTCCAAGTCATTACCGGAGCAGCCCGCCGTGACGTTCAGAGGTTCCTTTCCCGCGCTCATCACACCCATGAAGAATGGCGAGGTCGATGCGCCCGCGTTCCGGAAATTCGTCCACTGGCAGATCGAGCAGGGTTCGCACGGGCTGGTTCCCGTGGGCACGACCGGGGAAAGCCCGACGCTGACGCCCGAGGAGCACAAGGCGGTCATCGAGATGTGCATCGCCGAGGCGCGCGGCCGCGTGCCGGTGATCGCGGGCACGGGCTCCAACAGCACGCTCGAGGCCATCGAATACACCCGCCATGCCAAGGAGGCGGGGGCGGACGCCGCCCTCGTGGTGGTTCCCTACTACAACAAGCCGACGCAGGACGGGCTCTATGCCCATTTCAAGGCGATTGCGGATGCCGTGAACATTCCGATCATCGTCTACAACGTGCCGGGACGCACGGTCGCCAACATCTCGGTCGAGACGCTGGCGAGGCTCTCGCATGACTGCAAGAACATCGTGGGCACCAAGGATGCCTCGGCCGATCTCACCCGGCCGTCGCGCCAGCGGCTGGCCTCGGGCAAGGACTTCATCCAGCTCTCAGGCGAGGACGGCACGGCGCTCGGCTTCAACGCTCATGGCGGCGTGGGCTGCATCTCGGTTACCGCCAATGTGGAGCCGAAGCTCTGCGCGGAGTTCCAGGAGGCTACCCTCAAGGGCGATTATGCCGGCGCGCTTGCCCTGCAGGACCGGCTGATGCCGCTGCACCATGCGCTGTTCGTCGAGACCAGCCCCGGACCCGTGAAATATGCCGCGAGCCTGCTTGGCCTGTGTTCGGCGGAGGCGCGGTTGCCCATGGTGCCGGTGGCCGAGTCCACCCGCCAGGCGGTGCGTGCAGCGCTGGTTCATGCCGGGCTGCTGAACTGAGATGAGTTCAAAGAGCGGCGGCGCCAAGGCGCCGCGCAAGCAGGACGGCATCAAGGTCATCGCCGACAACCGGCGGGCACGTTTCGACTATGAGATCCTCCAGAGCTTCGAGGCGGGCGTTGCGCTTCAGGGCTCGGAGGTGAAGTCGCTGCGCACCGGCCACATCAATCTGGGCGAGGCCTATGCCGCCATGAAGGGCGGCGAGCTGTGGCTGATCAATTCCAACATCCCGGAATACCGCGAAGCCAACCGCTTCAACCACGAGCCCAAGCGGCCGCGCAAGCTGCTGCTGCACCGGCGCGAGATCGACAAGCTCTCGGCGGGCGTGCTCAAGGAGCATCTCACGATCGTGCCGCTCAAGATGTTCTTCAATCCGCGCGGCCGCGTGAAGGTCGACATCGCTTTGGCCCGCGGCAAGAAGCTTCATGACAAGCGCGAGACGCTGAAGGAACGCTCCTGGGACCGCGAGCGCGCGCGGCTCATGCGCGAGAAGGGCTGAGCCGTGTCATTCCTGCAGCATCTCGTGGGCCGGATGATGCCCGATGTGGACCTCGAGGCGACGTCGGGAAGTCCGGTCAATCCGGCGCGCATTCCCGGCACGGCGGTGGTCTTCGGCTATCCCTTCACGGGCCGGCCCGGCTATCCCGACCCGCCCAACTGGGACCACATACCGGGCGCCCATGGCTCGACCCCGCAGGCGCTCGCCTATGCCGCAGCCTATGGCCAGTTCCGTCGTCTCGGCGTGAAGCTCTTCGGGCTCAGCCTGATGGACAGCGAATGGCAGCAGGACTTCGTGAGCCGCAACCGGCTGTCCTTCCGACTGCTCTCCGATCCGGCGGGCATTGTGCCACGGCATCTGTCGCTGCCCACCTTCGAGACCGGCGGCGTCACCTATCTCCAGCGCATGACATTTGTGTTGCGCGATGGCGTGATCAGCCATGTGCGCTTCCCGGTTCCCGAGCCTGCGCTCGATGCCGCAGAGGTCCTTGCAGCACTCGCGCCCTGACGGTGGACGCTCAGGCCCCGGCCGGAGGGCCCAGCACGGCGCGCACCCGTGCGAACACCGCGCGGAACATCTCCGGCGTCAGAACGCCCGTGTTGGTGTTGTAGCGCGAGCAGTGATAGCTGTCGAAGAGGCGCAGCCCGCCCAGATCATGTTCGCCGCCATGGCTGAAGGCGAAGGCGGACTTGCGCTTGTCCAGCGCGGTGAGAACCGCCTCATGCGCCACCCGGCCCAGCGCCACGATGGCGGCGAGCCGGCCCAGCGAGTCGATCTGTGTACGGAGGAACCCGTTGCAGGCGCGGATCTCGGCAGGCAGGGGCTTGTTCTGTGGCGGCACGCAGCGCACGGCGTTGACGATCATGGCATCCGTCAGGGCCAGACCGTCGGCAGGATCGGCGCGGTACTGGCCGGAGGCAAAGCCGAAGTCGAGAAGCGTCTCATAGAGGAGGAGCCCGGCGTGATCGCCGGTGAAGGGACGCCCGGTGCGGTTGGCGCCCTGAACGCCGGGCGCGAGGCCGACGATCAGCAGCCGCGCATCGGTTGCGCCGAACACCGGCACGGGCGCGTTGAACCAGCCGGGCTGGGCCAGGCGCTGGGCCTGCCGGTACTGCACGAGGCGTGGGCAGAGCGGGCAGTCTCGCCCCGGCGCGGCGGCTGGCGTGCGGTCAGATATCGGCAAAATCCTCGAAGCTTTCGCGCGGCGCGGGGGCAGGGCGCTCGCGCCGCTCGGAGGGGTCGCGTCCGATCTCGTCGCGCAGGTCTGCGAGGTCGATGAACTGGTCGGTCTGGCGGCGCAGTTCATCGGCAATCATCGGCGGCCGCGTGGTGAGCGTCGAGACCACGGTGACGCGCCGGCCCTTGGCCTGCACCGCCGCCACCAGAGAGCGGAAATCGCCATCGCCGGAGAACAGCACGATGTGGTCGAGCTCTGCCGCCAGCTGCATGGCGTCGATGGCGAGATCGATGTCCATGTTGCCCTTCACCTTGCGCCGGCCGGTGGCGTCGGTGAATTCCTTGGCGGGCTTGGTCACCACCCGGTAGCCATTGTAGCCGAGCCAGTCGATCAGCGGCTTGATAGGAGAATACTCGGCGTCTTCCAGCAGGGCCGTGTAGTAGAAGGCGCGGATCAGGCGGGCGCGCTTGCGGAAGTAACCGAGCAGGCGCTTGTAATCAATGTCGAAGCCGACCGTCTTGGCGGTGGCGTAGAGATTGGAGCCGTCGATGAACAGCGCGACGCGCTCGTCAGGATAAAAATGCATGGATGAAAACCTCTTGTCGTGTATGTGACGGGTTTAGACAGACGCCCGGACTTGCTCAAGCAAAATGATTTTGATCGCCCTTGGCAGCAATCAGAGCGGACCGTGGGGAGACCCGCGCCATACCGTTGCGCGCGCGCTGGCCGCGCTGAACCAGGGTGGCATCCGGTTGCGTCGCGCCTCGCGACCCGTGGTGTCTGCGCCGTTCGGGCGCGCGGGGCAGCCGGATTTCGTCAATGCCGTGGCCGAAGTCGAAACCCGGCTTCCGCCCGCGGCGCTGCTCGCGCGGCTGCATGTGATCGAGCGCCAGGCCGGGCGCCGGCGCACGCTGCGCTGGGGACCGCGCACGCTCGATCTCGACCTTCTCGATTATCATGGCCGCATCGCGCCTGCGCCCGCGCGCCCGCAGCTGCCGCATCCGGGCATTGCCGGGCGTATCTTCGTGCTGGCGCCCATCGCCGAGATCGCGCCGCGCTGGCGTCATCCCGAAAGCCGCCAGACCGCCGCCACGCTGTTGCGTCGGCTTGATCCCGCAGGTGGCGGCCGCCTCCTTTAAGCGGGCCTTAAGAGGCCTCGCACTATGCCCGCACAGGTAGTTGTTTGACCAGGATCTGGGTGTGGTGAACCGGTACTTGCGATGGCTGGCCGCCCTTGTGGCGGTCATCGGTCCGGCCGTGGCCGCGCCCGGCGATTTCTCGTCGCAGTCCTTCCAGATCTTCGGCGGCATTGCCGAGGGCAGTTCCGCGATCACGCCGCAGAGCTGGGATCTGGGGCCGGTTCCGCCCGGCCTCGCGCCAGGCATCGTGGCCTTCGACAGCCCGCTTCCGCCGGGCTCGGTCGTGGTGCGGACCGGTGAACGCCGCCTCTATTTCATCCTGCCGGAGGGGCAGGCCATCGCCTATCACGTCGGCGTCGGGCGCGAGGGCTTCGCCTGGAGCGGCGCCGACACCATCTCCGGCAAATCGCAATGGCCGGACTGGCGGCCACCGGCCGAGATGATCGCGCGCGAACGCCGCAAGGGCCGCGACCTGCCGGATTTCGTGGCGGGCGGGCCGGGCAACCCGCTCGGGGCGCGCGCGCTCTACATCGGCCGGACGGCCTTTCGTATTCATGGCACGACCGAGCCCTGGACCATCGGCAAGGCCGTGTCCTCGGGTTGCATCCGCATGCTGAACGCCGATGTCATCGACCTTTATGAGCGTGTGAGCGTCGGCGCGCAGGTGCTTGTCGAGGACTGAGATTCAGCTCCGGCGCGATAAACGCTCCCTTAACCTAAACAAGTCATTGTGGTCTCCATCAGTTTGTTCTGGAGTTCGGGGCATGCCGTCCAACCTTCGTCGTTCCGCTTGGAATTCTCCCAGGTCGCAGTTCCTGGTGTCCGCCGCCACCGCCGTCATGCTGGCCGCCTGTTCGGCCGACATGGACCGGTTCAGCGCCAATCCCTCCGATGCCGATCCCGTCTATACGGCGAGTGTGCCGAAGAACATGACGCCCGAGAATGTGGGTCTCGAGGATCAGGTCACATCCAAGCCGCTCACCAACGCCGCCACGACGGCGCCGGCCTATGATTATTCCCAGCCCTACAAGCCGGGCCAGCCCGCCGTGGCCGCCGCGCCGCAGCCTGCCGCTCCGGCCGGAACGGTCACCGTCGGCCCGGGCATGACGCTCTACTCGATCGCCCGCGCCAACAATGTCTCGGTCTCGGAACTCGCCGCGGTCAACGGACTGGCCGCGCCCTATTCGGTCAGCAATGGCCAGGTGCTGCGTCTGCCGGGCGCTGCGCCCGCGGCTCCCGCCACGGCGAGCTTCGCCGAGCCGGAGTCAACGCCCATCGCGCCGAAGATCGGCGAGCCCGCGCAGAACTATGTGACGATGATCCCGCCCAAGGGAGCGGCCGCGCCGCAAGCGGCACCGCAAGTGGCCGCAGCGCCAGCCGCGCCGGGTGAGGCCCATACGGTCGCTCCGGGTGAGACGCTGTTCTCGCTTGGCCGGAGCTACGGCGTCTCGCCCTATGCCATCGCCGACGCCAATGGGCTGCCGCACACCGCCCAGCTGACGATCGGGCAGAAGGTCACCATTCCGGGCGGATCCGGCGCGGGCAAGCCCGTTCCTGCCAAGCCGGTAGCGGCCAAGACCGCGGCTCCCGCCGAAGCGCTCGCGACGGCGGCTGCAGAGGCGCCCGCCGTTCCCGCCCTTCCCGCCGCCGAGGCCGAGCAGGCCGCCGCTGCGGGCGAGGCAGCGGTCGCCACCGAACAGGTTGCTGCGGCGCCTGCTGCCGAGACTGCCGCCCCTGCGGTTCAGGGCGAGGTTGCCGAGCAGGCGCCCATTGCCGGTGCGCCCGGCATGCGCTGGCCGGTGCGCGGCAAGATCATCTCCGGCTTCGGCCCCAAGGCCAATGGCCTCAAGAACGAGGGCATCAACATCGCGGTGCCGGAAGGAACATCGATCCGCGCCGCCGCCGATGGCGTCGTCGCCTATGCCGGCAATGAGCTGAAGGGCTATGGCAATCTTGTGCTGATCCGCCATGAGAGCGGCTATGTCACGGCCTATGCCCACGCCAAGGAACTGTTCGTGAAGCGCGGCGACACGGTGAAGCGCGGCGATGTCATCGCGAAGGCCGGCCAGACCGGCTCGGTCTCGAGTCCGCAGCTGCACTTCGAGGTGCGCAAGGGCGCGGTGGCACTCGATCCGATGAAGTTCCTCTCGGCCTCGACCGCCTCCAACTGATGGCCTGATCCCGCTGCCCGGACCCCGATCGTCTGGGCCTGCCAAAGGCAACAATAATGCAGGCAACCCCCGGGCTTCGCCCGGGGGTTTCGTTATTCTGTTTGCGATCATCCCGCGTTGTCTTGCGAGTCTTCGCCAGGCTGACGCTGGCGATTGAGCGGGGAGGGTCAGTCCTCCAGCCGCTGGCCGAGCCTTCCGGCGACGTCCTGGATGTATTGCCACGCCACGCGGCCCGAGCGGCTGCCGCGCGTGGCCTGCCACTCGATCGCCCCGGCGCGGAGATCCTCCGGCGCGATCTTGAGCCTGTAGTGCCGGGCATAGCCCTCGACCATGGCGAGGAATTCGTCCTGCGAGCAGTTGTGGAAGCCCAGCCACAGCCCGAAGCGGTCGGAGAGCGAAACCTTCTCCTGCACCGCCTCGGAGGGGTTGATGGCGGTCGAGCGCTCGTTCTCGATCATGTCGCGCGGCAACAGATGGCGGCGGTTCGACGTGGCGTAGAACACCATGTTGGCGGGCCGGCCCTCGATGCCGCCATCGAGCGCGGCCTTGAGCGACTTGTAGGACGTATCGCCCGCGTCGAAGGAGAGATCGTCGCAGAACACGATGAAGCGGGCCTCGGGCGCCGCGCGGATGATGTTCATGAGAAGCGGCAGACTCTCGATGTCCTCGCGGTGGATTTCGACGAGCTTGAGATTGCCGCCCCGGCGCGCGTTGATGTCGTGGTGCGAGGCCTTGACCAGCGAGGACTTGCCCATGCCGCGTGCCCCCCACAGCAGCGCATTGTTGGCGGGAAGGCCCTGGGCGAAACGCTCCGTGTTCTCGATCAGGAGGTCGCGCGTCAGGTCGATGCCGCGGAGAAGCGAGAGATCCACCCGGTTGACCCGCGCCACAGGCTCCAGCCGCGGCGGACTGGCATGCCAGACGAAGGCGGAACTGGCCCCGAGATCGGGACGGCCCCCTGCGGGCGGCGCGAGGCGCTCCAGCGCAGCGGCGATGCGCGCCAGCAGGGACTGATCTGTTTCCTGTGTCATTCCCGCCTCTTAGCCAAATTGACCGGGGCGGTAAAGCCGCGCCAATCGATTGGTTGCAATGAGGTGCGCCATCGCTATATTCCGGCCACCATTTGTTGGAGAGATTTGCGTGTTCACCACATCGGCCTATGCCCAGGCGGCCGGCGCGCCCGCCGCCGGGGACTTCATCAGCATGATCCTGCCGCTCGTGCTCATCATGGGCGTGTTCTATTTCCTGCTCATCCGCCCGCAGCAGCGCAAGATGAAAGAACATCAGGAGATGTTGAAGAAGGTTGCCAAGGGCGACACCGTGGTCACCAGCGGCGGCCTGATCGGAAAGGTCATCAAGGTGGTGGATGACAGCGAGCTTCAGGTAGAGGTCGGCGAGAACGTCAAGGTGCGCGTGCTGCGCACCGGTATCGCCGAGGTCCGCGCCCGGGGCGAGCCCGTGAAGACCGAGGGCAAGTAGGCTCTCGATGCTCAATTACCCGCGCTGGAAGGCCATCGCCGTTCTCGCCGTGATCGCACTGGCGGCGCTGCTCGCGCTTCCCAATGTGCTTCCCGCCGGCATGCAGGAAACCCTGCGTGGCTTCAATCTCAAGCCCATAACGCTGGGCCTCGACCTGCAGGGCGGCTCGAACGTCCTGCTCGAGGTGGACCGCGCCGACCTCGTCGACAAGCTCACCCGTCAGCTGGCCAGTGACGTGCGCAATTCCATGCGCGACGCCAAGATCGGCTACAGCGGGCTGACCCGCAGCGGTGACAGCGTGCGGGTGCGGGTCACCAAGCCCGAGGACATGGACAAGGCGGAGACCGAGTTGAAGAAGCTTCTCAATCCGCTCGACAGCGGAGTGTTCGGATCGGGCGGGGCGGCCAATCTCTTCGATCTGGCGCGGGACGGACAGCAGTTCACCTTCACCATCTCGCCCAAGGGGCTGGATGCCAAGATCGCGCTCGCGGTTTCGCAGAGCCTGCGCATCGTCGAGAACCGTGTCAATGCGCTTGGAACCGCCGAGCCCATCATCCAGCAGCAGGGCAAGGACCGGATCGTCGTCCAGCTTCCGGGCGTGCAGAATCCCGACCAGGTGAAGAATGTCATCGGCCGCACCGCCAAGCTGACCTTCCAGCTCCTGTGCGAGGCGCAGCCCACTGCCAAGGGCCAGAACCCGCCGCCGGACTGCCAGGCCGTGCCGCTCAAGGACGATCCGAACCAGGAACTCTGGGTGCAGTCGGCGTCGCGCGCCACCGTCGATGGCGCCGATCTCGTCGATGCGCGCGGCGCCTTCGGGCAGAACAACATGCCGGTGGTCTCCTTCCGCTTCAATACAAAGGGTGCGGAGCGTTTCGCCAAGCTGACCCGCGACAATGTCGGCAAGCCCTTCGCCATCATCCTCGACGAAAAGGTCGTGAGCTATCCCCGCATCAACGAGGCGATCCTGGGCGGCTCCGGCCAGATCTCCGGCAATTTCACGGTGCAGGAGACCAATGACCTCGCCGTCGTGCTGCGCTCCGGCGCGCTGCCCGCCAAGCTCACCATCGTCGAGGAGCGCACCGTGGGCCCGAGCCTCGGATCGGACTCGATCCGTGCGGGCCTCATCGCCTCGGCGATCGGCCTCGTTCTGGTGCTGATCTTCATGGTCGTGGGCTATGGCCTGTTCGGCATTTTCGCCAACATCGCGCTGCTGGTGAACCTGCTTGCCATCATCGCGCTGATGTCATTCTTCGGCTTCACGCTCACGCTGCCCGGCATCGCCGGCATCGTGCTCACCATGGGCATGGCGGTCGACTCCAACGTGCTCATCTACGAGCGCATCCGCGAGGAGTGGCGCAACGGACGCACGGCGCTGAGCGCCATCGAAACCGGCTTCAAGGCGGCGCTGGGCACCATCTGGGACGCCAACCCGACAACCCTCGTCGCGGCGCTCGCCCTATTCGGCGTGGGATCAGGTCCCATTCGCGGCTTCGCCGTGACGCTGTTCATCGGCATCATCACCACCATGTTCACGGCCTTCACGCTGACCCAGCTCATCGTTGCGATGTGGGTGAAGTGGAAGCGCCCGAAGGAGGTCCCGCTCTAAGGCGGGAACAGTCCCATGAAAGGCATCCGCCTCATTCCGGACGACACCAAGATCCCGTTCATGCGGTTCAGCCGCTTTGGCTATCTCGTGTCCGGCGTCCTGTGCGCCGCCTCGATCCTGCTGTTCGTGTTCGTCGGGCTCAACATGGGCGTCGACTTCAAGGGCGGCACGGTGCTCACCATCCGCACCGAGCAGCCCGCCAATCTCGATGCGCTGCGCACCACCATCAATGGGCTCGGCCTCGGATCGGCGGAACTGCAGGAGTTCGGCTCGCCCAATGACGTGCTGATCCGCATCGGCACGCAGGAGGGCGGAGACCAGGCGCAGCAGGCGGCGGTCAACAAGATCAAGGAAGCACTTGGCGCCGGTGTCGAATACCGCAGCGTCGAAGTGGTCGGCCCCAAGGTGTCGGGCGAACTCGCCCAGCAGGGCATACTGGCGGTGGTCATCGCGCTGTTCCTGGTCCTCGTCTATGTCTGGTTCCGTTTCGAATGGCAGTTCGCGCTGGGCGCAATTGCCTCGCTGATGCATGACGTGACCCTGACCATCGGGCTGTTCTGCCTGCTGGGCCTCGAGTTCAATCTGTCCATCATCGCGGCCATCCTGACCATCATCGGCTATTCGCTGAACGACACGGTTGTGATCTTCGACCGCATCCGCGAGTTCCTCCGCAAGTACAAGTCCATGCCCTTCGCCGATCTCATGGATTTCTCGATCAACTCGGTGCTGCCGCGCACCCTCATGACATCGCTGTCGGTGCTGCTTGCACTCCTCGCGCTCTATATCTGGGGCGGCGAGGTGATCGCCGGCTTCACCTTCACCATGATCTGGGGCGTGATCGTGGGCACCTATTCCTCCTACTTCATTGCGACCCCGGTCCTGCTGCTGCTCGGCACACCGCGCGAGGCGCAGAAGGCGGCGGAGGCGAAGGCTCAGGCCGCCGCGCGGCCGTGAGCCGGCATTACCCCGGACTGGCACCCATCGACGCCTACGGGCGCGGAGGCTTTGGTTTTGCGGGCATGTCGCACCGCGGCGCGCTGCTGGTGCTGCCGTCCGGCATCCATGCCTGGTCTCCCGATCCCGCGGCGCTCACCGTCGCCGACTTCACGCTCGTTCTTGCCGAGGCGGCGGCGATTGACCTCGTGATCCTCGGCATGGGCCAGGCCATGGCCCGTCCGCCCCAGGCCGTGCGTGCGGCGCTTGCCGCGGCGGGCCTCCAGCACGATGCCATGGCGACCGGACATGCGGTGGCGACCTACAATCTGCTGCTGGGCGAGAAACGCCGCGTGGCCGCCGCGCTCCTGCCGGTCCACCACGCGCCATGACCGCCCTCGGGACGATGGTGCGCGATCACGACCGCGACCGCTATCTGGCGAGCCTGTTCGCGCCCGACGACAAGCGCGGGCCTCTCCTGGCGCTCTATGCGTTCAGCGCCGAGATCGAGCGGATCCCGCGCCTCGTCAGCGAACCCCATCCCGGCATGATCCGCCTGCAATGGTGGCGCGACACGATCGAGAACCTCTATGCGGGTAGCACGGGCGGCGGTCATCCGGTGGCGGAGGCGCTGGCGGGCGCGATCAGCTGTGGCGGCCTGCCGAAACAGGCGCTGCTCGATCTCGTCACGGCGCATGAGTTCGACCTGTTCAGCGACCAGATGCCAAACTTGACCGCGCTTGAGGCCTATCTGGGAGAGACCCGCTCGCGGCTGATGCTCATGGCGGCGATGATCCTCGATCCCGCCGCAGCGCCGCGTGCAAGCGAGGCGGCGGGACTGGCCGGCGTTGCCGAGGGCCTTGCCCTGATCCTGGGCGATCCGCGCCGCCGGGCGCCCTTCCTGCCGCCGGGCCTCACGGTCGAGACTGGCTGTTCCCACGCCGGGCAGCGGCTCAGACAGGCACTGGCGTTGCTGCCGGGGGTGGCGCCCTCCGTTCTTCCCGCCTTCCTGCCGCTGAGCCTGACGGGGCTGTATCTCCGGCGCATTGCCGCCGCGCCCGGTGAGCCGCTCCGCGTGTCGCCGCTGAGACGGCAGGTGACGATGTGGTGGACGGCCCGGCGCGAATTCCGGTAACGGTCGCGCCGTCGTGATGTGGCTGCGCACCGAAACCGCAGGGAGTGCCAGTCGCCTGCGTGACGTAAACCCTCAGCGAAACGCTATGACGCCAGCCATTCTGCGAAATCCTGCTGGGCGCGGGTGCAATAGGCGCGCTTGCGCTCGACCGCCTGCTCGGCGTGCTTGAGCCGCTTGCCATCCTTCACCCTCACCTTTTCGACCGGTGGGAACAGGCCGAAATTCACATTCATCGGCTGGAACGACGAGCCGCGCCTGTCGGTCGTCTCGATGTGTCCGCCGGTGATGTGGTTGAGCAGCGCACCATGGCCGGTGGTGGCGGGCGGAAGCGACACCGCGCGGCCCTGGGCCTCGGCGGCGGCCAGACGTCCGGCGATGAGCCCCATGGCGGCGCTCTCCACATAGCCCTCGACGCCGGTGATCTGGCCCGCAAAGCGCAGGCGTGGCGCTGCCCTGAGCCTCAACCTGTCGTCCAGCACACGCGGGCTGTTGAGGAAGGTATTGCGGTGCAGCCCGCCAAGCCGCGCGAATTCGGCATGCTCGAGGCCGGGAATGGTGCGGAACACCTTCACCTGCTCGGCGTATTTGAGCTTCGTCTGGAAACCCACCATGTTGTAGAGCGTCCCGAGCCTGTTGTCCTGGCGGAGCTGGACCACGGCATAGGGCTTCTCGGACGGTGCATGCGCATTGGTGAGCCCGCGCGGCTTCATCGGCCCATGGCGCAGGGTCTCCGGCCCGCGCTCGGCCATCACCTCGATGGGCAGGCAGCCGTCGAAATAGGGTGTCGAGGCTTCCCACGCCTTGAAGCCGGTCTTCTCCCCATCGATCAGCATACGGACGAAAACGTCGTACTGCTCGCGGGTCATCGGGCAGTTGATGTAGTCCTTGCCGGTGCCGCCGGGGCCTTCCTTGTCATAACGTGACTGGAACCAGGCCACATCCATGTCGATGGTCTCGCGGTGAATGATGGGGGCGATGGCGTCGAAAAAGGCCAGTGCCTCCTCGCCGGTCAGTGCGCGGATGGCGCTGGCCAGCGCAGGCGAGGTGAGGGGGCCGGTCGCGATGATGACACGGCTCCAGTCTTCCGGGGGCAGGCCTGCGATCTCGCCCTCGGCCACGGTTATCAGCGGATGCGCCTTGAGAGCCGCCGTGACGCCGGCCGAAAAGGCATCGCGGTCGACCGCCAGCGCGCCGCCCGCAGGTACCTGATGGAAGCCCGCCATCTGCATGATGAGCGATCCCGCCTGTCGCATCTCCCAGTGCAGGAGGCCGACCGCATTCTGGTTGGCGTCGTCGGATCGAAAGGAGTTGGAACAGACCAGCTCGGCAAAACCGCCGGTCCGGTGCGCCTCGGTGCCGACAAGCGGGCGCATCTCGTGCAACACGACGGGTATGCCGGCATTGGCCGCCTGCCATGCGGCTTCGGAGCCCGCCATTCCGGCGCCGATGATGTGGAGGGGATCAGTCATGGCGAGGCTCGTAGCATGCGCTGCCATGGGGTGAAAGACTTCGACGCTTCTCAGGGCTTCTTGATGGGCGTAGGATGTTGGCCATGAGCACGGTTCTGGAAGCACTGTCCGCCGAACTGGCCGAGATCCGCGCCCAGTCGCTGTGGAAGACCGAACGCCCCATTCTCGGCCATCAGTCCGCCCATATCCGGGTTGCGGGCGGGCGCGAGGTGCTGAACTTCTGCGCCAACAACTATCTGGGCCTCGCCGACCACCCTGCGCTGATCGCGGCGGCGAAACAGGCGCTCGACAGCCACGGCTTCGGCATGGCGTCGGTGCGCTTCATCTGCGGCACCAACGATCTGCACATGAGCCTCGAACGGCGCATCGCGGATTATCTCGGCATGGCCGACTCCATACTCTTTGCCGCCTGTTTCGACGCCAACGGCGCGGTGTTCGAGCCCCTGTTCGGCGAGACTGACGCCATCGTCTCGGACGCGCTGAACCATGCCTCGATCATCGACGGTATCCGGCTTTCCAAGGCGCGGCGTTTCCGGTTCGCCAATGGCGATATGGGCGATCTCGAGGCCCAGCTCAGGGCGGCGCGTGAGGGTGGCTGCCGCCGCCTCGTCATCGTCACCGATGGCGTGTTCTCGATGGACGGCTATTTCGCGAAGCTCGCCGAGATCCGGAGTCTTGCCGACCGCTTCGACGCGCTGGTCATGGTCGATGACTGCCATGCCACCGGCTTCATCGGACCTCAGGGACGTGGCACGCCGCAGCGGGCGGGTGTGAAGGTCGATATCCTGACCGGGACGCTGGGCAAGGCCCTCGGGGGCGCGGCGGGTGGATACATCGCGGCCAGCCAGCCGATCGTCGATCTGATGCGCCAGCGCGCCAGGCCCTATCTGTTTTCGAACGCCCTGCCGCCGCCGCTCGTGGCTGCCGCGCTCACCGCGATTGACCTCGCGGAGAAGGGTGACGATCTGCGGGACCGCCTCGTTTCCAATGCACAGCGCTTCCGCTCCGGCATGGCGGCGGCGGGCTTCAGGCTGCTGCCGGGCGAGCACCCGATCATCCCCGTCATGCTGGGCGAGGCGCGGCTCGCGCAGGAGATGGCGGCGCGGCTCTATGACCACGGCGTCTATGTCACGGGCTTCTTCTTCCCCGTGGTGCCGAAGGGGCAGGCGCGGATCCGCACGCAGATGTCGGCGGCGCATGCGCCCTCCGACATCGACGCGGCGGTCGGCGCCTTCACCGCGGTGGGCAAGGAACTTGGGGTGATCTGACATGCGCGCACTCGTGAAATCCGAACCGGCCGAGGGCCTCGTCATGCGCGAGGAGCCGGTGCCGGCGATCGGCCCTGACGACATTCTGGTCAAGGTCGCGAAAACCGGCATCTGCGGGACCGACCTCCACATCTGGAACTGGGATGCCTGGGCGCGGAAGACCATTCCCGTGCCAATGGTGGTCGGCCATGAATTCGCGGGCGTGGTCACGGAGGTGGGAAGCCATGTCCGTACCGTGAAGGCGGGCGACCGGGTATCGGGCGAGGGGCATCTGATCGGCATGAAGAGCCGCATGGCGCGGGCCGGTCATTTTCATCTCGACCCCGAGACCAAGGGGGTGGGCGTCAATGTGCCGGGCGCCTTCGCCGACTATCTCCGCATTCCCGCCTTCAACGCCATCCATCTGCCGCCCGAGATCGACGATGAGATCGGCGCCATTCTCGATCCGCTCGGCAATGCGGTGCATACGGCGCTGTCCTTCGACCTGGTGGGCGAGGACGTTCTGATCACCGGGGCGGGCCCCATCGGCATCATGGCCGCCGCCGTCTGCCGCCATGTGGGCGCGCGCCATGTGGTAGTCACCGACATCAATGATTACCGCCTTGAACTCTGCAATCAGGTGACCGACGCCGTGACCGTCAATGTGGCGCGCGAGGACCTGGGCGACGTCATGCACCGGCTGCGGATGAGCGAGGGCTTCGACATCGGTCTTGAAATGTCGGGCGCGCCCAAGGCCTTCGACCAGATGGTCGATCGGATGATCATGGGCGGCCGGATCGCCATGCTGGGCATCCCTTCGGGTCCCACCACGGTTGACTGGAACCGGGTCATCTTCAAGTCGCTGACCATCAAGGGCATCTATGGCCGTGAGATGTTCGAAACCTGGTACAAGATGATCGCCATGCTGCAATCCGGCCTCGACGTGCGGAAGGTGATCACCCACCGCCTGTCGGCAGCCGACTTTGCCCGGGGCTTCGAACTGATGCGGCAGGGCCGCTGCGGCAAGGTGGTTCTGGACTGGCGATGAGGGGCCGGTTGCTGACCGCTTCGCCCACGCTTGCCAAGGGCCGGGCGGCGGCTTACGGAGGACTGGCAAACGTTCTTGCTGAGTCCGCCCATGCTCTCCGCCTTTGGCACAGCCCATGACTGCCTGACTGAGTTCCCCCCGTCCGCCGGGCCCGGCATTCCGCCCGACTGCGTCTGGCTGGACCTTGTCGAGCCGACCGCTGAGGAAGAGACGCTGGTCGAGACCTCGCTTGGCATCGACATTCCGACCCGTGAGGAATTGGCCGAGATCGAGGCTTCGAGCCGACTCTATCAGGAAGATGGCGCGGCCTTCATGACCGCCAACCTGATCCGCCGTGGCGACAATGACGAGCCGGAATCCTCGCCCGTCACCTTCATCATCAAGGACAACACGCTCATCACCATCCGCTACCATCACCCGCAGGCGTTTCCGGCCTATGTCAAGCGGGCGATGAAGCCGCAGACCACCGCCATGAACGGCTGGGGCATCCTGATCTCGCTTCTCGAAGCAGTCGTCGACCGCGCGGCCGACCATCTCGAGCGTGCCGGGCAGATCGTCGACGATACCTCCAAGAAGACCTTCGGCACCAAGCGCGCGTTGAGTGGCGTCCACAAGCAGCAGCCGCGCCGCAGCGTCAATCTTCAGGAGTTGATCGAGAACATCGGCGAGGAGGGTGATTTCGTCTCCAAGATGCGCGAGAGTCTCGTCTCCATCGGCCGCATGGTCGCCTTCATGCAGGCCATTTCCGACCAGATGCGCGAGAACAAGTTCGTAAAGGAGAACAAGGCGCGCATGAAGATCCTGCAGCGCGACATCGTCTCGCTCACCGACCATGCGAGCTTCCTGTCAGGCAAGATCGCCTTCCTGCTCGACGCCGTGCTGGGCCTGATCTCCATCGAGCAGAACGGCATCATCAAGATCTTCTCTGTAGCTGCCGTGGTGTTCCTGCCGCCCACGCTGGTGGCCTCGATCTATGGCATGAACTTCGCCTTCATGCCGGAACTGCAATGGCCGCTGGGCTATCCGCTGGCTCTGGTCCTCATGCTGGTGTCGGCTGTGCTGCCCTTCGTGTACTTCAAGCAGAAGGGCTGGCTGTGATCCCGCATGTCGTCTGGGTCGCGGCGGGCGGCGCGCTCGGCGCTGCGGCGCGCTACGGGGTCAATGTCTGGTCGGGGCGTCTGCTCGGCACGGAATTTCCCTGGCATACGCTGCTCGTCAATGTGCTGGGCTGCTTCCTGATGGGGTTGCTCACCGCGGCCATGGCGCTCCGCCTGCATCTGCCGCAGGAGATGCGCCTGTTCCTGACCACGGGTATCCTTGGCGGCTTTACCACCTTTTCCGCCTTCTCCCTCGACTTTGCCATGCTGTTCGAGCGCAAGTCGCATCTTGCGGCTGGCGCCTATGCGGCAGCCTCCATGCTTCTGCCGGTCGCCGCCATGTTCCTGGGTCTCCATCTCGCGCGCAGCCTCCTGCAATGAGCGAGGTGAAGCGTCATGTGGTGACGGCGGAGGAGGATGGCATGCGCCTCGACCGCTGGTTCAAGGTTCATTTCCCGCAGGTGACCTTCGCCTATCTCAACAAGCTGACGCGCACCGGCCAGGTGCGCATCGGCACCGGCCGGGTCAAGTCCAGCACGAGGCTCGCCGAGGGGCAGGAAATCCGCGTGCCGCCGCTCGCCTTCGACAGCCGGCCCGCCGATCGTCCGGCCGCCGAGATTGCTCCGCTCACGCCGCAGGAGCGCCGCCTGTTCGACTCCATGGTGCTGCACGAGGATCGCGATCTCTATGTGCTCAACAAGCCCGCGGGCTTTGCCGTGCAGGGCGGCACCAAGACCCACCGTCATCTCGATGGCCTGCTCATGGGTCTGGGTGCCGAACTGGGGGAACGTCCGCTTCTGGTGCACCGGCTGGACCGCGACACTTCGGGGATCATCGTGGTGGCCAAGCGCCGTCAGGTGGCGGCGGCACTCGGCAGGCTCTTCGCCACGCGCGCCGTGAAGAAGACGTATTGGGCGCTGGTCAAGGGACTGCCGAAGCCCGCGCAGGGTCGCATCGAGGTGGCCCTGATCAAGGCCAAGGGCCCCGAGGGCGATCGCATGCGCGCCTCTCAACCCGGCGAGGAGGAGGACGAGCAGCACGCCGTCACCCATTACGCGGTAATCGACAAGGCCCCGCCCGTCGCCGCCTGGGTGTCGCTCAAGCCCGTCACGGGCCGCCAGCACCAGCTCCGCGCCCACATGGCGCATATCGGCACGCCCATTCTCGGTGATGAGAAATATGGCGGCGACACGGATCTGCCCGAGGGGCTCGACCGCCAGCTCCATCTGCATGCGCGGCGCATCGTGTTCCCGCATCCGCGCACGGGCGTGGTGGACATCTCCGCGCCGCTGCCCGGCCACATGGAGCGCAGCTTCGCCGTGTTCGGGTTCGACCCGAACCGCTTCACCGAGGGCGAGGGCTGAGATGACGGCGCGGCGCAGGTTCTACAAGGAAGTGGCGGTCACGCCCGAACTGGGCATTGCGCTCGATGGCCGGGCCGTGAAGACGCCGATGAAGCTCGCCCTGCAATTGCCGAACGCCGCGCTGGCCGGTGCGGTGGCAGCGGAATGGGCCGGGCAGGGCGCCGAGATCAACCCTGCCGGCATGATCATGACCAGGCTAGCAAACACCGCGATTGACCGTGTCCGCCCCGACCGGATGCGGATCGAGGCGGAGGTCTGTGACTATGCCAACAGCGATCTCGTCTGCTACCGCGCCGAAGGGCCGGCGGAACTGGTGCGGCTGCAGGCCGGACTCTGGGACCCGGTCGTGGACTGGGCGCGCACCGAGCTAGACGCGCCCTTCGAGGTGACGGCGGGGTTGATCCACCGGCCTCAGCCGGAGGGGGCGCTGGCGGCCACCGCCGTGGCGGCGCGGGCGCTCTCAGATTTCGAGCTGGCGGCTATCCATACGGTGATGACGCTCTCGGGTTCGGCCTTGATCGGCCTGATGCTGGCGCGCGCGGCGCTCCTGCCCGAGGAAGCCTGGCGCGCGGCCCATGTGGATGAGGACTATCAGGCCGAGTACTGGGGCGCGGATGCCGAGGCCGAGGCCCGCCGTGCCGCCCGCGAGATTGAGTTCCTGGCCGCCTGCCGGTTTCTGGCGCTGGCGGCTGGCTGAACCCAAGCCCTTGGCCTTTCGGCGTATTTGACGCCGGGCAGCCCCCGGCTTAACACCCTTGCGGACACAGGGAAGTCGGGAGCGGGGCCATGCAGGACATTCTAGAGAAGCTCGGGGAGCGCCGCGCGGCGGCACGTGCGGGTGGCGGCGAGAAACGGGTCGCCGCCCAGCATGGCAAGGGCAAGCTGACGGCGCGTGAGCGCATCGAGTTGCTGCTCGACGAGGGCTCCTTCGAGGAGTTCGACATGTTTGTCGAACACCGCTGCACCGATTTTGGCATGGAGACGCAGAAGCTCCCCGGCGACGGCGTCGTCACCGGCTGGGGCACCGTCAATGGCCGGGTGGTCTATGTCTTTGCGAAGGATTTCACGGTATTCGGCGGCTCGCTCTCGGAGGCGCATGCCCGCAAGATCACCAAGATCCAGGACATGGCTCTGCAGAACCGCGCGCCCATCATCGGCCTGTTCGATGCAGGCGGCGCCCGCATCCAGGAGGGCGTGAATGCGCTCGGCGGCTACGGCGAGGTCTTCCAGCGCAACGTTCTGGCATCGGGCGTCATCCCGCAGATCTCGGTGATCATGGGCCCCTGCGCCGGTGGCGACGTCTATTCACCCGCCATGACGGATTTCATCTTCATGGTGCGCGACACGAGCTACATGTTCGTGACCGGCCCCGACGTGGTCAAGACCGTGACCAACGAGACCGTGACCGCAGAAGAGCTTGGCGGCGCATCAGTTCACACTACAAAATCTTCCATTGCAGACAAAGGCTTCGAAAACGACGTTGAAGCGTTGCTTCAAATGCGGCGGCTGATCGACTTCCTGCCCGCCTCCAACACGGACACCCTGCCGGAACTGCCCAGCTTCGATGATCCGGGCCGGCTCGATCACTCCCTCGACACGCTCATCCCGGCCAATCCGAACCAGCCCTATGACATGAAGGAACTGATCCTGAAGCTCGTCGATGAAGGCGATTTCTTCGAGATCCAGGAGGCGCATGCGCGGAACATCATCACTGGTTTCGCGCGCATCAACGGCCGCACGGTGGGTGTCGTCGCCAACCAGCCCATGGTGCTGGCCGGCGTGCTCGACAGCGACGCCGGGCGCAAGGGCGGCCGCTTCGTGCGCTTCTGTGACTGCTTCAATATTCCGATCGTGACGCTGGTCGATGTTCCGGGCTTCCTGCCGGGCACGGCGCAGGAATATGGCGGGCTCATCAAGCATGGCGCGAAGCTGCTGTTTGCCTATGCCGAGGCCACGGTGCCGAAGATCACCGTCATCACCCGCAAGGCCTATGGCGGGGCCTATGTGGTCATGGCGTCGAAGCACCTGCGGGGCGATGTCAACTATGCCTGGCCCACCGCCGAGATCGCCGTCATGGGCTCGAAGGGCGCCGCCGAGATCATCTACCGCGCCGAGCTTGCCGACCCGGAGAAGATCCAGGCCCGCATCAAGGATTACGAGGCACGCTTCGCCAATCCGTTCGTGGCCGCTGAGCGCGGCTTCCTCGACGAGGTCATCATGCCCTCGACGACGCGCAAGCGCATTGCCCGCGCGCTCAACATGCTGCGCAACAAGGAACTCCAGAACCCCTGGAAGAAGCACGACAACATTCCCCTGTGAGGGCCTCGGCAGAGCCGCGCCGATGTAGTAGCGTGCCGCCATGGACTTTACGGAACTTGCCACACGGCTGGGCCTCGCCCTGGCGCTCGGCTTCGTCATCGGCTTCGAGCGTGGCTGGAAGGAGCGCGCCGAGGGTGAGGGCAAGCGCGCGGCGGGCCTGCGCACCTTCTCGCTCATCGGGCTTCTGGGTGGCATCTTCGGACTCCTTGCGCTGGGCGGCGACCGGCTCCTGATCTCGGCAGGTTTCGTGACCACGGGCGCCGTGATGGCGGCCTTCATCTGGCGCGAGGGGCAGCGCGAGGATGACTTCAGCGCCACGACGCTGATCGCCGCGCTCGTCACCTTCGTGCTGGGCGCGCTCGCCGTGCTGGGCGACATGCGGCTTGCGGCGGGGGCAGGGGTGGCGGCCGTGGGTCTGCTGGCCTACAAATCCACGCTGCATGGCTTCCTGGCACGGATCACCTGGGACGAGATGCGCTCCGGCCTGCTGCTGGCCGCCATGACCTTCATCGCCCTGCCGCTGCTTCCCGACCGGGCGATCGACCCGTGGGGCGCTCTTAATCCGCATGAGCTCTGGCTGATCACCATCCTGATCGCCGCGGTGTCCTTCGTGGGCTATGTGGCGGTGAAGCTCGCCGGGCCTTCGCGCGGACTGGTGCTGGCGGCGGCGCTGGGGGGGCTCGTCTCCTCGACCGTGGTGACGCTGACGCTCGCGGCGCTCGCCAGGGCGAATGCCACGCGCACCGGGCTTCTGGCGGGCGGCATCCTCGCGTCCGGGGCGGTGATGCTGGCGCGCGTACTGGTGCTGGCCGGGGTGCTGAACCTGGCGCTGGCCGCTGCCCTTGCCGTGCCGCTCGCCGCCGCGGCCGCCCTGCAGGCGCTGTCAGCCGCCGTGCTCATCCGCCGCGATGGCCGGAACGGCGTGTCCGGCACGGATGAGCTGGTTCACAGGAACCCCTTTCTGCTCAGCGAGGTGCTGCGCTTCGGCGCCATTCTGGCGGCGGTGATGCTGGCGGCGGGCATCGCCCAGAGCATCTGGGGTGGGCGCGGCCTCCTGGCCGTCGCGGCGGTTTCCGGACTGGCTGATGTCGATGCCCTGGCCCTGTCGGTCGCCAACATGCCCTCCGTCACAGCCATGGGCGTCGCCGCCGTGCTTGTCTGCGTCGGGGTCAATTCCATCGCCAAATGCGTCTACGCCTGGGCCGAGGGCGGTGCGAGGCTCGGGCTTCTGCTCTTGGGCTTCAATGCGGCCGCGATGGCTGTGGCGGTCGCGGCCTGGAGTCTGGTTCCGGCGGTGAGGCTCTAGACCCTCTCGCCCACCAGATCATACTCCTCCGCCTCGACGATCCGTACACGGACCATGTCGCCCGGCTTGAGGTCTGTCTCGCCGGGCAGGAACACGTTGCCGTCGATCTCCGGCGCGTCCCAGGGAGAGCGGGCGATGGCTTCGTCGTTTTCCGCGTCGATCTCATCGACGAGAACATCGATCTCGCGGCCGACCTTGCCTGCGAAGATCTCCGCCGAAATCTCCTGCTGGGCTTGCATGAAGCGCTCCCAGCGCTCCTGCTTCACCTCGTCCGGCACCTGGGCGAGGCCCAGTTCATTGGCCTTGGCGCCCGACACGGGTTCATACTTGAAGCAGCCGGCGCGCTCGATGCGGGCTTCCTTCATCCATTGCAGGAGATATTCGAAGTCGGCCTCCGTCTCGCCGGGGAAGCCGACGATGAAGGTCGAGCGGATCGCGATGTCCGGGCAGATTTTCCGCCACGCCGCCAGCCGGTCGAGGACCTGTTCCTGATTGGCCGGGCGCTTCATGGCCTTCAGCACGCCGGGGGCAGCATGCTGGAAGGGAATGTCGAGATAGGGCAGGATCTTGCCCTCCGCCATCAGCGGAATGACGTCATCGACATGCGGGTAGGGATAGACGTAATGCATCCGCACCCAGGCTCCGAGATTGCCCAGCTCCTTCGCCATGTCGTGGAACCTGGCCCGCACCTCGCGGCCATGGAACTTCGAGGTGGCATATCTGATGTCCACGCCATAGGCCGAGGTGTCCTGGCTGATGACAAGGAGTTCCCTGACGCCCGCCTTCACCAGCCGTTCGGCCTCATAGAGCACCGAGGCCACCGGCCGCGACACGAGATCGCCGCGGATGGACGGAATGATGCAGAACGAGCAGCGGTTGTTGCAGCCTTCGGAAATCTTGAGATAGGCATAGTGCCGCGGCGTCAGATGCAGCCCCTGCGGCGGCACCAGATCCATCTTCGGGTCATGGGCGGGCGGCACTGCCTTGTGCACGGCCTCGACCACCTGCTCATACTGGTGCGGTCCCGTGACGGCCAGAACGCCGGGATGCGCCGCCCGGATCGTGTCGGCCTCGACGCCCATGCAGCCCGTGACGATCACCCGGCCGTTCTCGGCCAGGGCCTCGCCGATCGCGGCGAGGGACTCCTGCTTGGCGCTGTCGAGAAAGCCGCAGGTGTTGACGATCACCACATCGGCATCCTCATAGCCCGGCGACATGACATAGCCCCCGGCACGCAGCTGGGTGATGATGCGTTCGGAATCGACCAGCGCCTTGGGACAGCCAAGGGACACGAGACCGACTTTGGGGACCTGCTTGTTCATGCCGGCGGTGCTTAGCGGAACGGCCCCGGAAGCGCAATTAACCCCGCAGTCCGGCATGGCTTCACGCGGGCACGCGATTGCGGCATAGTGAGCGCCTCAGGGTTTGGTTGCGAGGGTGATCATGGCGACACGGCGTCGGCTTGTTGGGGCGATGGGTGCACTGCTCCTGCCCGGCGTGGCGCAGGCTGCGAAACCGGCAAGGCCCAAGCCGCCGCCCTCCGAGGCCCGTCTGATCATCACCATCAACAAGGTCAGCCAGAAGATGACCGTCACGCTGGATGGCGAGAAGCTCTACAAATGGCCGGTCTCGACGGGAGCCCCCGGCTATGAGACCCCAAGCGGCGAGTTTCGCCCCTTCCGGATGGAAAAGGAGCATTACTCCAACGAATGGGATGATACGCCAATGCCCTATTCCATCTTCTTCACACCGGGTGGCCACGCCGTGCACGGCAGCTATCACATCAAGAGCCTCGGCCGCCGCGCCTCGCATGGCTGCGTGAGGCTGCACCCGGACAATGCCAAGACGCTGTTCGCGCTGGTCAGGAAAACCGGGCTGTCCAATACGAGGGTGATCGTGCGGGGCGGCGTATTCGCCGGGGCCGGGGAAGCAGGCTCGGAGCCCCGCCGCGGTGGTTTCCTCAGCCTGTTCGACTGACGCCGAGACGCGCCGGGCGGGTTTTCCAGCACTTCCTTGACAAACCGGCCCCTCCATGCGCTCTAGCGCCCCAAACGCCCCAGTTCGCGAGGATTCTATGCACGCCTACCGCAGCCACACCTGTGGCCAGCTCCGCCCCGCCAATGCCGGCCAGGACATCCGGCTCTCCGGCTGGGTTCACCGCGTCCGTGACCATGGTGGCGTGCTGTTCATCGACCTTCGCGACCATTATGGCGTTACCCAGGTGGTGGCCGACCCGGATTCGCCTGCCTTCCGCACGGCCGAGACGCTGCGTTCGGAGTGGGTGGTCCGGGTGGATGGCAAGGTCAGGCCGCGTCCCGCCGGAACCGAGAATGCCGACCTGCCGACCGGCCTGATCGAGGTTTTCGCAACCGGCATCGAAGTGCTCTCGCAGGCCGCCGAGCTTCCGCTCCCCGTGTTCGGCGAAACCGAGTATCCCGAGGACATCCGGCTGCGCTACCGTTTCCTCGACCTTCGCCGCGAGCGCATCCACGCCAACATCATGAAGCGTGGCGCCATCATCAATTCGCTCCGCCGCCGCATGGTGGATCAGGGTTTCTTCGAGTTCCAGACACCGATCCTGACCGCGTCGAGCCCCGAGGGCGCGCGCGACTTTCTGGTGCCCTCGCGCATCCATCCCGGCAAGTTCTATGCGCTGCCGCAGGCCCCCCAGCAGTTCAAGCAGCTGATCATGATGTCGGGCTTCGACCGATACTTCCAGATCGCGGCCTGTTTCCGCGACGAGGATGCGCGCGCCGACCGTTCACCGGGCGAATTCTATCAGCTCGATATCGAGATGAGCTTCGTCACCCAGGACGACGTGTTCAACGCGGTGGAGCCGGTTCTGCGGGGCGTGTTCGAGGAATTCGGCGGCGGCCTGCCCGTCACCCAGAAATTCCCGCACATCGCTTTCCGTGACGCGATCCGCTGGTATGGCTCCGACAAGCCGGACCTGCGCAATCCGATCAGGATGCAGGCGGTGACGGAGCATTTCGCAGGCTCGGGCTTCAAGGTCTTCGCCGGCATGATCGCGGCGGACCCCAAGGTCGAAGTCTGGGCCATTCCGGCACCCAAGGGCGGCTCGCGCGCCTTCTGCGACCGCATGAATTCATTTGCCCAGCAGCAGGGCCAGCCCGGGCTGGGCTATGTCTTCTGGCGCGAGGGCGAGGAGGGCGGCGCTGGCCCCATCGCCAAGAACATCGGGCCGGAGCGCACCGAGGCGATCCGCAATCAGCTGGGCCTCGGCGTCGGCGATGCCTGTTTCTTCGTCGCAGGCCGCCCTGAGAAGTTCTACAAATTCGCAGGCGAGGCCCGCAACAAGGTGGGCGAGGAGCTGAACCTCACGGCGAAGGACCGCTTCGAGTTCTGCTGGATCGTCGATTTCCCGATGTATGAGTGGAACGAGGAGGAGAAGAAGGTCGACTTCTCCCACAACCCCTTCTCCATGCCGCAGGGCGGGCTCGAGGCGCTGGAAACGAAGGATCCGCTGGATATCCTGGCCTATCAGTACGACATCGTGTGCAACGGCGTCGAGCTGTCGTCGGGTGCGATCCGCAACCATCGCCCCGAGGTGATGAAGAAGGCCTTCGAGATTGCGGGATACCCGGAAAGCGTGCTGCTGGAAAAGTTCGGCGGCATGTACCGCGCCTTCCAGTATGGTGCGCCGCCCCATGGCGGCATCGCGCCGGGCGTTGACCGCATCGTGATGCTGCTCTGCAACGAGCCCAACATCCGCGAGGTGGTGCTGTTCCCCATGAACCAGCAGGCCGAAGACCTGCTGATGGGCGCCCCTTCAGAGGTGACGCCCAAACAGCTCCGCGAGCTTCACATCCGGCTCAATCTGCCGGAGGCCTGAGCGGATCCTAGTCGTTGGCCTTCAGCGACAGGCCGAGGCGCGTGATCGCGTCGCCGGGCTTCACCTGCTGGAGGGCCGAGACGTCAGAGACCTTGAGCGGGCTGGCCGGACTGATGCTCACCGTGAGCGACTTCGGGTCCGCGAGGAACTGCGTCAGCGCATCGACCGCCTGCTTGGTGAAGGCGTCATTCTGCATCTGAACCAGCATCAGCTGCGCCATGGGCGGGATGCTGGCGACGAAAGTCTTTTCGTCCATGCCCTGCGCGGCGGCGATGAGGGGCAGCGCCTTGCCGATGATCGAGGCATCCTCGAACCGCAGTGCCGCGCTGTTGATGACCACGTTCTGAAGTGCGGGACCATAGGCATCGAGATCGGCCGGCTCGCCGTCCTTCTGCGCCGCCATCAGGGCGTTGTAGGCCTCGACTGGAATGTCGGCGACCGCGCCCTTGAAGCCCAGGCTGCCGATGTCGCGGGCCTTGAGGGTGAAGCCGAAATCATAGCCGAGCTTGTCGCCCATGACGGCAAGCGCGCTCTGGCTGGAGATGTCGAGGTTGAGGGACGTATAGCCCAGCTGGCGCAGCATGCCGCCATCGCCCATCGCCATCAGGGCAGCCTCGGGAATGGTGGCGTTGCTGATCTTCGAGGTGAAGGTGCCGGCCCCTGTCGCGGGGTCGCCGTCCCAGGTGCTCTCGAGGCTGTCGACCGTCACCGACTGGCCCGCGGAGGTGATGGTCAGCGGGCCGCCCGTCATCTTGCGGGCGAATGTGCCGGATGAGACAAGTTTTTCCTGCGCGGTCGGGGCCGCGCCCACGTCCCGGATGTACCAGCCCTCGGCGCTGGCCCCGGGCAGGCTGGCCGATATGGCGACGTCCTTGCCGGTTACATCCAGTCCGACGTTCGAGAATTTCGCCGTGCCGACCTCCCAGAAGCCCGGACCCTTCTCGCTGATGCCGGACAGGGCGATCTCGCCGGTCTTGAGCGTAAATCCCGGATCATCGCCCTCGGCGGCCTTGGTGAGGGTCAGATTGGTGATGGTGACATTGCCCGAGCCATCGACCGTCAGCGTTTCATAACCCGGCTTGGCATCCATCTGCCGCTCGAGATTGGCCATCAGTGCCTGAACCGCCGGCGGGGCCTCGTCGGCGAGCGCCAGACCCGGCATGAGCAGTGTCGCCGGCAGGCAAGCAATGGTAAAGGATTTGTGGAACAGTGACATGAGCGCTCCCTGGCGATGGACCCGTGGCCAGTTCTTGAGCATAGGTGAAGGGCTTGTGAACGCAATGGCAAACTGCCATGCGTGAGCCCGGGGCGGGGGTTTGACCGAGGGAATGGACGTATGAAGAAGGTGATGCGCGGGGTGATGCTGGCTGTGATGCTGGCCAGTCTGCCGCTGATGTCGTCGGTGCCAGGCCATGCAGCCACAGCCTCTCCGGCCCAGCAGCAGGAGGAGTTGCTCCTCAAGAAGAAGAAGGCTGCTGCCGAGGCCAAGAAGGCTGCCGAGGCCAAGAAGGCTGCCGAGGCCAAGAAGGCTGCCGAGGCCAGGAAGGCAGCTGCTGCGAAAAAGGCTGCTGCTGCAAAGAAAGCCGCCGAGGCAAAGAAAGCCGCCGAGGCAAAGAAAGCCGCCGAGGCAAAGAAGGCCGCTGAAGCAAGAAAGATCCAGGCGCGCAAGCAGTCGGACGGCACATGCCGCGGCTTCTTCGGTTGCCTGCTCGGTTCCAAGCCCCGGGCCAGCGTGCTGCGCGCTTCGACGGGCGGCGCGGCGCGTGACGTGGCGACCGGCGAGGACATCACCTGGGACAAGGCGAGCAAGTATGCGCCGGGCTCTCTCGTCGTCTCGACGCCGGAGCGCGTGCTCTATCTGGTGACCGGACCGGGAGAGGCGCGGCGCTATCGCGTAGGTGTTGGCCGCGAGGGGTTCCAGTGGTCAGGCACCTCGACCATCGTCAGCAAGTCGGAATGGCCCACCTGGCGCCCGCCGCCGGAGATGATCAAGCGGGAGGCCGCGAAGGGTCATATCCTGCCGGCGGTGATGGAAGGGGGCCCGGAGAACCCGCTGGGTGCGCGCGCGCTCTACATCGGCGGCAGGATCTATCGCATCCATGGCACCAACGCGCCGGGATCGATTGGCGGCGCAGTCTCGTCGGGCTGCATTCGGATGATGAACACCGATGTCATCGAGCTCTATGAGCGCGTGAAGATCGGCGCCAAGGTCTACGTCTACCAGTAATCCCTCATCCGGCAGACAAAGGGCCGCTCCGAGGAGCGGCCCTTTTGTGTTGTCCAAAAGAACTGACCCCGGAGGCAATCGCCGTCCGGGGTCCAGTCCTCAAAGTCCCAGAAGATTACTTCTTCTTGGCGGCCTTCTTCTTAGCCGGCTTCTTGGCGGCCTTCTTGGCGGCCTTCTTGGCAGGCTTCTTCGCAGCTTTCTTCGCAGCCATCGCTGTCTCTCCTAGAGTTGTTAGTGCCCCACAACGCAGGTAAGCCTCACAAGGGCGAACATGCTGGTATGTTGTGACCAAGCCTGCATCGCCGTTGTCATGTTTTCTGCACCTACGTGTGTGATTCGGCAATACGCCGATCAACGTTCGTTATAATCGGCAAATCTCGCTAACAATCGGTAAACGCTCGACAAACGGGCAAAAACGTCTTTGTACGGACAAACTCCGCGTTTGCGCTGAAAAACCCAGCAAAACATGGGTTTCCTGCAAACATCCGCCTACAGACGATCGGTCGTTTTCGAGGGTTTTTCGGGTGTTCCCCCTGTCAAGAGGCAAGACAGCGGCCTCGAAGAATCTGTGGATAATTTGTCGCGCCGGGGCCGGAATCGGCCCGCACGCAGCCCTTCGCGCGGCCCTACAACGCAAGAGAGGCCGGCGCTGGCCGGCCTCTCCACGGGTCGTTGCGATGGCGCCAGGCGGCTTACGAGCAGCCGCTCGTCGATCCGCAGGTGTCGCACTTCAGGCAGGTGCCGTTGCGCACCATCGTGAAGTTCCCGCATTCCGAGCAGCTCTCGCCCTCATAGCCTTTCATGCGCGCCTCGAGGCGGCGGTCCGTCGCGGTGATGACCGAGGCCTCAAGTGCCACGGCCATCTCCTGGCGCGCGCCGCTCACCACCACGGTTGCTGTTTCGGCCAGCGCCAGGGCCGCGCCCTGGGCCTCCGCACGCATCTGCACCGCCGGGCTCGCAGCCTGTCCGCCCGACATCACCACCACATTGGTGGAGGCGAGGTTCGGCTTCCTGACGTAGCCAGACGACAGCACCCGGGCGGCCGGCACGCGCGGGGCGTTCTCGGCGTCCTCGCCCTTGCCAAGCGCGTCGAAGCCCATCTCCGAGGCTTCGACATGCGCCAGGTCGCTGCGGCCCAGGTAGGAGACGGCTAGTTCACGGAACACATAGTCGAGGATCGACGTGGCGTTCTTGATCGAGTCGTTGCCCTGCACCATGCCGGCGGGCTCGAACTTGGTGAAGGTGAAGGCATCCACGAATTCGTCCAGCGGCACGCCGTACTGCAGGCCGACCGATACCGCGATGGCGAAATTGTTCATCATGGCGCGCAGTGCCGCGCCCTCCTTGTGCATGTCGATGAAGATCTCGCCCAGCTTGCCGTCGTCGTATTCGCCGGTGCGGAGATAGACCTTGTGGCCGCCCACAACCGCCTTCTGGGTATAGCCCTTGCGGCGGTGCGGCAGCTTGAGGCGCGAGCGCTCGCGCTCCACCACCCGTTCGATGATCTTCTCGACCACCGTCTCGACGCGGGCTGCGGCAGGCCGCGCGAGCAGCGTCTCGGCGGCCTCTTCGGCCTCCTCCTCGTCATCGGCAATGAGCTGCGCCGACAGCGGCTGCGAGAGCTTGGAGCCGTCACGGTACAGGGCGTTGGCCTTCAGCGCCAGCTTCCAGGACAGCATGTAGGCGTTGGCGCAGTCCTCGACCGAGGCATCGTTCGGCATGTTGATGGTCTTGGAGATGGCGCCGGAGATGAAGGGCTGGCTGGCTGCCATCATGCGGATGTGGCTGTCAACCGACAGATAGCGCTTGCCCAGACGCCCGCAGGGGTTGGCGCAGTCGAACACTGGCAGATGCTCCGTCTTGAGGCCGGGAGCGCCCTCGAGCGTCATCGCGCCGCAGACATGCACATTGGCCTTCTCGATGTCCGCCTTGGAGAAGCCGAGATAGGCGAGCATGTCGAATCCGAAGTCGTTGAGCTGCTCGTCGGTCAGCCCCAGCACGTCGCGGCAGAAGGCCTCGCCCAGCGTCCACTTGTTGAACACGAACTTGATGTCGAAGGCCGAGGCGAGTCCGCCCTCGATCTTGGACAGCTGCTCCTCGCCGAAACCCTTGGCCTTGAGGGCCGCATGGCTGATGCCGGGTGCATCGGCGAGCGAGCCGTAGCCCACCGCATAGGCGATGATCTTCTCGATTTCCTCCTGGCCGTAGCCCAGCGTGCGCAGCGCTTCCGGAACCGCCTGGTTGATGATCTTGAAATATCCGGCACCGGCCAGCTTCTTGAACTTCACCAGAGCAAAATCGGGCTCGATGCCGGTGGTGTCGCAATCCATGACCAGGCCGATGGTGCCGGTCGGGGCGATCACGGTGGACTGGGCATTGCGGTAGCCGTGCTTCTCGCCCAGCGAGACGGCGCTGTCCCAGGCCCGGCGCGCGGCGGCGGCGAGACGCTTGTCGGTCAGGTCGGTCTCGTCGAGAGCCACCGGAATGGTGTTGAGCCCCTCGTAGCCCACGGCGGCGCCATAGGCGGCGCGGCGATGGTTGCGCATGACGCGCAGCATGTGCTCGCGGTTCCTGGCAAAGCCGGGGAAGGCGCCAAGTTCACGGGCCATTTCGGCCGACGTCGCATAGGACACGCCCGTCATGATGGCCGAGATCGCGGCGCAGATGGCGCGGCCCTCGTGGCTGTCATAGGGGATGCCGCCCGTCATCAGCAGGCCACCGATGTTGGCGAAGCCCAGCCCCAGCGTGCGGAACTCATAGGACAGGCGGGCGATTTCCTTGGACGGGAACTGCGCCATCATCACCGAGACCTCCAGCACGATGGTCCACAGGCGGACCGCATGCTCGAAGGATTCGATCTCGAACTGGCCGGTGGCGCCGTCGCGGAACTGGAGAAGGTTCAGCGAGGCGAGATTGCAGGCCGTGTCGTCAAGGAACATGTATTCCGAGCACGGGTTGGAGGCCTTGATCTCGCCGGAGGCGGGGCAGGTGTGCCAGTCGTTGATGGTCGAGTGATACTGGATGCCGGGGTCTGCCGAGGCCCAGGCGGCATGGGCGATCTTGTCCCACAGCGTCGAGGCCTTGAGCGTGTGCGTGACCTTGCCGGAGAGCCTGGAGGTGAGATTCCAGTCGGTGTCCTGCTCGACGGCCTTGAGGAAGGCGTCGGTGACGCGCACCGAGTTGTTGGAATTCTGGCCAGAGACCGTGCGGTAGGCCTCGCCATCCCAGTCCGTGTCGTAGGTGTCGAAGGCGATGTCCTTGTACCCCTGACGGGCGAACTGGATCACGCGCTTGATGTAGTTGTCGGACACCATCGCCTTGCGCGCGTCGCGGACGGCGCGCTTCAGGGCGGGGTTCTTCTCGATTTCGAAGCAGTCCTCGCCCGGGCCCTCGCAATTGACGCAGGCCTTCATCACGGACTGGAGATGCTTCTTCACCGTCTTGGATCCGGTGACGAGCGCAGCCACCTTCTGCTCCTCGCGGACCTTCCACTCGATGAATTCCTCGACATCGGGGTGGTCGACATCGACGATCACCATCTTGGCGGCGCGGCGTGTGGTGCCGCCCGACTTGATGGCGCCAGCCGCGCGGTCGCCGATCTTGAGGAAGCTCATCAGGCCCGACGACTTGCCGCCGCCCGAGAGCTTCTCGTTCTCGCCGCGCAGGTTGGAGAAGTTGGATCCGGTGCCGGAGCCGTATTTGAACAGGCGCGCCTCGCGCACCCAGAGGTCCATGATGCCGCCCTCATTGACGAGGTCATCGGCCACCGACTGGATGAAGCAGGCATGGGGCTGGGGATGTTCGTAGGCCGACTTCGACTTGGTGAGCCGGCCGGTTTCGGGATCGACGTAATAGTGGCCCTGGCCCGGGCCATCGATGCCATAGGCCCAGTGCAGGCCGGTGTTGAACCACTGCGGCGAATTGGGCGCGCATTTTTGCGTCGCCAGCATGTGGCACATTTCATCATAGAAGGCGCGGGCGTCGGCCTCGGTGTCGAAATACTTGCCCTTCCATCCCCAGTAGGTCCAGGTGCCGGCGAGCCGGTTGAAGACCTGCGTGGACGAGCGTTCGCCGGTGAAGCGCTCCTTCTCGGGCAGTTCGGCGAGTGCGGCCTCGTCGGGAACCGATCGCCACAGCCACGACGGCACGGTCTCCTCCTCGACGCGCTTCAGCGCGGCGGGCACGCCCGCCTTGCGGAAGTACTTCTGCGCCAGAATGTCGGTCGCCACCTGGCTCCAGGAGGCGGGCACATCGATGTTTTCGAGCCGGAACACCACGGACCCGTCAGGGTTCTTGATCTCGCTGGTGGCGCGTCGGAACGTGATCTCCGCGTAGGGCTCCTGACCAGCTTTGGTGTAACAGCGTTCGATGTGCATGTTCAATCCCTCTTTCCTATTCGTTGCCACGGACGCCCAGCGCGGCCCGCGGTGCTTCGTTCACCCAGATGTCACACACATACCGCTGCCCGGAGACAGGCCCCCGGCTGGTTCAGCATTGATGTCTTTGAGTGATCCGCGATCCACGGTGTCCATCCCAGACCCCGTTTCTCGACCCCTCAGCCCACGCAGATACACTAGTACCGATGCCATTCTGGCGTCAACAGCTAGTGTGTTAACGAGAGGTTAATACTAGATGTTGTGGTAGCTGCCGGCGTTTGCGAACCGACGAAAAGGACTTCATCCGATTCTCGAAAGAAGCTCAAGAACTCTCGCAGCTTATGCGCGCTATCAACAGCCGCCCCCCGTCCGGCCCGGCCGCCCTGACCCAGCTGTCAAGGCCTTTCGCATTCTGGTTGCTGCGGCGTGTGGCGGCGTCATCACCGCTATCCACAGGCCGCCGTTTGCGCCCTCTGATTTAGAATTCCGCCTGTTGGCCCATCGGGATGCCGGGTTTGGGCTCCCGAATCGGGCCGAGCCGCCAGACCAGCAGCAGTCCGAGGCAGGTCAGGCCGCCCATCAGCAGCCAGGCCTCGTTCACGGCCAGCGTGACGGCCGCCTCCTGCAGGGTGTCCATGACGCCCATCAGGCCCATGGGGTCCTCGGTGTCCGGCAGTTCCTCGACGCTGATGGCGAGGGCGGCGGCGGCGGCCGTGGGGTCGGCTAGCATCAGGTCCTTGAGCCGGTCGGCGTGCTCGGCCGTGCGGGTGAACAGCACCGTGTCGATCAGCGCGATGCCGATCACCCCGCCCAGCGCCCGCGAGAGATTATAGAGACCGCTGGCATCGCTGACCCGCTCCAGCGGCAGGAAGCCCAGCGCAAAGCGCGTCACCGGCACGATGCAGAAACCAAGAGCCACGCCGCGCACCACCTGCGGCCAGAACATCTCGTCATAGCCCGAGAGCCTGGTCTCGAAGCCGCTCATGAACATGCCGGCCGCGAAGGCGGCAAAGCCGACGAAGGTCAGCACCCGTGCCGGCGCGAGGCGGTCGAGCAGCACCGAGACCGGCGCCGAGATGAGCTGGGCGAGGCCGGTGACCAGCACCACCATGCCGATCTCCACCGGGCCCATGTAGCGCACGAGCGACAGGAACACCGGCAGCAGATAGACCGAGCCATAGAGGCCGATGCCGAGCACGAAGCTCAGCGCGCAGCCATAGGCGAGATAGCGGTCGCGGAACAGGCTGAAGTCCACCGCCGGGTTCGGTCGCCGCACCGTCAGTGTCAGCAGCACCGCGAAGGCTGCGAACAGTGCCAGTGTGAGAGGCGAGAACCAGCCGAGATCCGGCGCCTGCTTTAGGCCGATCTCGAGTGAACCGAGCGCCACCGCGATGAACAGCACCGAGGTGAGATCGAGATGGCGCAGCAGGCCCAGCTGCATCGGCTGACGGGGGAGGCAGACGAGGCCCAGTCCCACCGTGACAAGGCCCGGCAGGATGTTGATGAGAAACAGCCAGTGCCAGGAAAGGTTCTCGGTGATGAGCCCGCCCATGATCGGGCCCATCGAGGGCGCGAGCACGGCCACCAGGCCGCCCGCGACGGTGGCCACCGCCTGTTCGGTTCCCGGTCTGAACAACAGGAACACCGCCGAGAAGGCCAGCGGCATGAGCACGCCCGCCGCCATGCCCTGCATCACCCGGAAGCTCACAAGCATTCCAAAGCCGGTGCTCAGTGCGCAGCCCAACGAAGCCAGCATGAACAGCGAGATCGCCACGATGACCAGCGTGCGCATCGACAGCATGCGCATGAGAACGCCGGTGAGCGGGATGGTCACGATCTCGGCGATCAGATAGGCGGTCTGCACCCAGCTCATGCGGTCCGCACCGATCTTCAGCGCCTTTCGATCACGCCGAGCGAGGTGATCACGATCTGGATGTCCAGCACCGCCATGAACATGGCAATGCACAGCCCGGCGAAGCCAAGCCATTTGCGGATGTCGCTCAGGGAGCCTGATTCTGGTGCGGCTGCGGTCATCGGCCGCGCAATATGGACCAGCGCGCCGCTTCCTCCAATGGCATTCAGCAAGATGTAAGGCTTGTGTTTCGAGCGGACATCTCCTTAATTCATCCTCTATGCGCACTGCTCGCCCCGTCATCCTAACCCTGCTGCTTTCCGCATGCGCC
Organism: Hyphomicrobiaceae bacterium; assembly: GCA_900298995.1. GTDB lineage: Bacteria > Pseudomonadota > Alphaproteobacteria > Rhizobiales > Aestuariivirgaceae > Aestuariivirga. Next base: position 40,056 of record OMIC01000035.1, read on the forward strand.
GGACCGGCCTTCGCCATGAACTGGGAAGGCCACGACGACTGGATGACGGACATGTCCCACGCGCAGATCTATGCGGCCGCGGTGCCCGAGGCAGTACCGCGTCCGTCCCGCGACTGCCCCGGGAGTGGCGCCAGTCGCAGCAACCCCTATGAACAGATCCCGCTGAAACCGGATGCCTGCAGATCCGGTCTCGCGGGGCCGACCCACCGCCGCTAGCTCCACGCACACCGCCGCCAGGGACCGATTTCGCCGTGTTGGACTACATTCAACCCTATCTCGACTATTTCACGGCCAATCCGGAATGGGCGCTCATCATCGTCTTCCTGATTGCGCTGGGCGAGGCGCTGCTCATCATCGGACTGTTCGTGCCGTCCACGGCGGTGCTCGTGGGTGCGGGCGTGCTGGTGGGCACCGGGCACCTCGGCTTCTGGCCGGTCATTGCCGTGACTGCCACAGGGTGCATCGCGGGTGACCAGTTCTCCTACTGGGCGGGGCGGCTCTTCGGTCAGCAGCTCAAGCAGATGTGGCCGCTCAGCCGCTATCCGCAACTTGTGGCGCGCGGCGAGGATTTCGTGCGCGAGCATGGCGGCAAGAGCATTGCCATCGGGCGCTTCGTGCCAGGCGTCAAGTCGGTCGTGCCCGGCATCGTCGGCATGTTCGGCATGAACCAGCTGTTCTTTGTCTTCGTCAATGTCACCTCCGGCATCGCCTGGTCTTTTGCGCATATCGTTCCTGGCGTGCTGATCGGGCAGGGGCTCGCCTTTGCAGGCGAGCTCAGCGGGCGCCTGCTCATGGTGCTCGTGATCCTGCTCGTGATCCTCGCCCTCGCGGGCTATGTGATCCGTCTTGTTGCGGCAGGCATTTCGCCTCATCTCGACCGCCTGCTCTGGCAGGTCGCGCAATGGGCGCGGGCGAAGCCCGGCCGTTCCTGGCAGCGCTTCGCGCGCGCGGTGGCACCTGACAATCCGCGGTCGGTGATGATCGTGCTGTTCGCGGCCATCGTGTTCTCCGGTCTCCTGATCATGGCGCATTTCGCGTTCCGCGCCGTCTCGGGCGTCGCCGTGTCCAATCTCGACATCTCGATTGCCAGCCTGATGCGTGAGTCGCGAAATGCGCCCGCCGATGAAATCATGACGGTGATCACCATGATGGGCGACACGCTGGTGATGACGGCGCTGGCGCTGGCCATCATTCTCTGGCTGGTCTGGCACAGGGCCTATCGCGCCGCCTGGGCGGCGGGCATTGCCATTGCCGCGGCCAAGATCTTCGAGCTCGCCATGAAATTGGGCGTGCAGCGCACACGGCCCAGCGATCTCGCCTATGACGGCGTGAGTCTCTACAGTTTCCCGTCCGGCCACGCCACCATGGCCGCGGTCATCTTCGGTATTCTTGCCGTTCTGGTGAGCCACGCCATGGGCCGCTGGGGCCGGGCCGTCGTCTATGCCATGTGCGCGCTGGTGGTGGTGGCGATCGCCTATTCACGCGTCTATCTCGGCGCGCACTGGCTCTCCGACGTGCTGACCGGCCTCGTGTTCGGCACGGTGATGATGGCGGCCTTCGGCGTGGCGGTGGAGGCCGTGCCGCCGCGCCGCATCAGGCCGCTCGGACTGATGGGCGCTGCCTTCGCCGTGTTCCTCGGGGTAGGCGCGCTCCACGTTGCGCAGGGCTTCACCAGCGCCACCGAATTCTACGCCATGCCCGACCGCCGGATCCTGGTTCCGTCGGCGCAGTGGCTGACGGCGGACTGGCAGGTCCTGCCGGTCCGGCGCATCGACCTTGCGGGCCGTCCGGGTGAGGTGTTCGTTGCGCAATATGCGGGTTCCCTTGAAAATGCCGCCGCGCCTCTGGCCGCGGCCGGCTGGACGGCTGCCCCGGTATGGACCTGGCGCGACAGTCTTCCCTATCTCAATCCCGACGCAGCGCTTGCCGATCTGTCGCCGCGCCCCGCACTTCACGAGGGCCTGAAAGCCAGGCTTACCCTCACCCGTCCTGTGGCCGGTGACCCGGGCGCGCGCAGCGTTCTGCGCTTCTACCAGACCCCGCTCGCCGTGGCCGAGGCCGGGGCCTATCAGCCCATCTATGTCGTCAGTCTCACCCGCGAGGTGAAAAGTCATGGTCTTGGCCTCTATGCCATGCCGACCCCCGGTCCCGCGTCGGACGAAGAGCGTGCCGCGCTGCACGCCCTGTTCGCGGGAGCGCCCGGACTCGCCGTTCAGGGCACGCGCGGGCGGGAGGGAGCGGATCTTGATCTCGTCACGGCCGCGCCATAGTCCACTGGCAAATCGGCACTGGACGGCGCGCGGGGCTTCCGCCATATTCCGCCGCGATTTCAAGGCAGGATGACATGTTGTTCCTGAAGCAGCTTTTCACGTGGTGGAACGGACAGACGCTCAACACGCGGTTCTACACCTGGCGCAAGGGCGAGTATGTCGGGGCCGACGAGTTCGGTAACAAGTACTACCGCGCGAAATCGGCGCTCCCCGAATCGATCCGGGAGCGGCGCTGGGTGGTCTACAACGGCTATTCCGAGGCCTCATCGATTCCGCCGGGCTGGCATGGCTGGATGCATCATCGCACCGACACGCCGCCGGTCCAGCAGGCCTATGAGCCGCGCGACTGGCAGAAGCCGCATCTGCCCAACATGACGGGAACGCCCGCCGCCTACAGGCCGCTGGGCTCGATCGTCACCGGCTCGAGCCCGGCGCCGCACGCGCCCGACTATACGGCGTGGCGGCCGGAGTGAGTCCGCAACGGCCCCGCCGCTGACGGCGCAAAGGAGGTTCAGGCTTGAAGACGTCCATGGTGGAGACCCTGATCGGCGCTGCGGTGATTGCCATCGCTGCGGTGTTTTTCCTCTTCGCCTATCAGACCTCCGGCAAGACCCAGGCCTCGGGCTCCTACCGGCTCAACGCCGAATTCGACAATGCCGAGGGCGTGAGCGTTGGCACGGATGTGCGCGCAGCGGGGGTCAAGATCGGCTCGGTCGTCGATTTCACCCTGAACCCCGAGAACTTCCAGGCCAACGTGGTGATGGAGATCGATCCGAAGATCAAGCTCACCGACGACGCCACCGCCAAGGTCACTGCCGAGGGCCTGCTCGGCTCGAAGTTCATTTCGCTGTAGCAGGGCGGTGCCGAGACCATACTGGCCGATGGCGGCACCATCTCGAACACCCAGGGCGCGGTGGACATCTGGTCGCTGATCAGCGAAGCGATGTTTGCCAACAAGGGCAACCCGGCCGGTGGCGGTACGGGCGAAACACCAGCGCCGTGAGGTCGCGCGCGCTTGTTTTCCTGATGACCGGCCTTTCGGCCTGCCTGTGCGGGACGGCGCGGGCCGAGCGCATCGCCAATCCCATCGCCGTCTTCGCGGGGCTGGACAAGATCACCGGCGTCACCACCACCTTCGAGGTTCCGATCAGCGAGGAGCGGCGCTTCGGCAGTGTCATCGTCAAGCCGAATGTCTGCTACATGCGCCCGGCAACCGAGGAACCCAAGACCACGACCTTTGTCGAGATCGACCAGATCGAATCCGACAACTCGCGCAAGCCGGTGTTCATCGGCTGGATGTTTGCAGAAAGCCCCGGCCTCAATGCGCTCGAACACGCGACCTATGATGTCTGGCTGACAGGCTGCCGCGATCCCAACGCGCCGCCCGCGGCGGTCGAGACGACGCCGGACGCCAATACGCTGCAGGATCAGGTCAAGAAGGAAGGCGAGCCGGAGGACTGACCTCCCGCCGCCCACCTCAGCACCGCGTCGGGGTCGCGGTCACCGCGGAACGCGGCGAAGTCCGCCTCCAGTCCCAGCAGCGGCTCCATCTGTTCCTGATAGGCCGCGCGCGGGATGCTGATCGCGCCCAGGCGTTCGAGATGCGGATTGATGAACTGCGCGTCGAGAAGCCGGAAGCCGCCGCAGTTGAGTCGTGCCACCAGATGCACCAGCGCCACCTTGCTGGCGTCGGTTGCGCGCGAGAACATGCTCTCGCCGAAAAACACTCCTCCGATCCGGACCCCATAGAGCCCCCCTGCAAGCTGGCCGTCGCGCCAGCATTCCACGCTGTGGCAGCAGCCCAAGCGGTGAAGCTGGGTATAGAGCGCCACGATGCGGCTGTTGATCCAGGTCGACCGGCGCTCAGGCCTCTTTTCGGCACAGGCCGCAATCACCGCCGGAAAGTCGCGGTCGACTGTCACCTCGAAATCCGCGTGCCGCACCCGCTTGCGCAGCGAGCGCGAGATGACGAGGCCGTCGAGCGGAATGATGCCGCGTTCTTCCGGTTCCACCCAGTAGAGGGCGCTGTCCTCGGCGCTTTCCGCCATCGGGAAGATGCCTGCCGCATAGGCGCGCAACAGGACCTGTGGCGTGATCGTGCTCATCACGCCTGGCGGGCGAGGAAGTGCTCCAGCCAGTGAATGTCATAGCGGCCGTCAATGATGTCGGGTTCGGCCAGAAGCTGCTGGAACAGCGGAATGGTGGTCTCGATGCCCTCAATCACGAATTCGCCCAGTGCCCGCTTGAGTCGCATCATGCATTCGGTGCGGGTCTTGCCCGACACGATGAGCTTGCCGATCAGGCTGTCATAGTAGGGCGGAATGCGGTAGCCGGCATAGAGCGCGGAGTCGACGCGACAACCGAGGCCGCCGGGGAAGTGGACGGCGTCGACGCGCCCCGGCGAGGGCGCGAAGGTCGTCGGGTTCTCGGCATTGATCCGGCATTCGATGGCGTGTCCCGAGAAGCTGATGTCGTCCTGGGTGTAGGCGAGCTCTGCACCGGAGGCGACACGGAGCTGCTCCTGCACCAGGTCGAGGCCGGTGATGGCTTCGGTCACGGGGTGCTCGACCTGCAGGCGGGTGTTCATTTCGATGAAGTAGAACTCGCCGTTCTCGTAGAGGAACTCGATGGTGCCCACGCCCTCATAGCCCAGCGTCTGCATGGCGCGTGCCACGCGGCCGCCGATCTCCTCGCGCTGGGTTGCGTTGAGGGCTGGTGAATGCGCCTCTTCCCAGATCTTCTGGTGACGGCGCTGCAGCGAACAGTCGCGCTCGCCCAGATGGATGGCGCGGCCCTTGCCGTCGCCCAGCACCTGGATCTCGATGTGGCGCGGCTTCTCCAGATATTTCTCGATGTAGACGTCGCCATTGCCGAAGGCGGCCTTGGCCTCGGATTGCGCGGTGGCCATGGCGATCTCGAGATCGGCCTCGGTGCGCGCCACCTTCATGCCGCGCCCGCCGCCGCCCGCTGTCGCCTTGATGATCACCGGATAGCCGATGTCGCGGGCCACGCGCCGGGCTTCACCGAGGCTTTCGATGCCACCCTCCGAACCCGGCACCACCGGAATGCCAAGCTCCTTCGCCGTGAGCTTGGCGGTGATCTTGTCGCCCATGATGCGGATGTGTTCCGCCGACGGACCGATGAACTTGATGCCGTGCTCCGTCAGGATGTTGGCGAAGCGCGCGTTCTCCGACAGGAAGCCGTAGCCCGGATGCACGGCCTCGGCGCCCGTGATCTCGCAGGCTGCGACAATGGCCGGAATGTTGAGATAGCTGTCGCGCGCTGGCGGCGGCCCGATGCACACGCTCTCATCCGCCAGCCGTACATGCATCGCATTGGCGTCGGCCGTGGAGTGCACGGCGACCGTCTGGATACCGAGTTCACGGCAGGCGCGCAGCACCCGGAGTGCGATCTCTCCCCGGTTGGCGATGAGAACCTTGTCGAACATCTGGCTTCACTCAATCGCCACGAGGGCTTCGCCGAATTCCACCGGCTGGCCGTTTTCCACGAAGATGCGGGTGATCCGCCCTGCACGCGGGGCGTTGATCTGGTTCATGGTCTTCATGGCCTCGATGATCAGCAGCGTCTGGCCTTCCTTGACCGTGGCGCCAGGCTCGATGAAGGCCGGTGCACCCGGCGAGGCCGAGAGATAGGCAGTCCCGACCATGGGAGACGTCACCACTCCGGGATCTTCGCGGCCGGGCCGGGCAGGCGCCGGTGCGGCCGCAGGCTCGGCTGCGGCCTGGGATGCATGGCCGTGCAGGGGCGCCGGCGCAGGCGGCGCGGCCATGGTTGCAATTGTCGTCGTGGTCTTCGAGACGCGCACCCGCGTGCCCTTGCGGTCCAGTTCGATATCGGTGAGGCCGGTGGCGTTGAGAATGGCGGCGAGGTTCTCGATCAGGGCAAGGTCGGGGTCCTGGTGCCTGGGGGCGGGGGCCGGTTTGGCGGATTTCTTGGTCGGCATGGGTCAACCCTTCTTGCTGGCCGTGATGAGGGCGGAGAGCGCGGAGATCGCCAGCACATAGCTGTCGACGCCAAAACCGCAGATGACACCATTCACCACCGGGGCGATGAAGCTGGTGTGCCGGAACGCCTCGCGCTTGTAGACATTGGACAGGTGCAGTTCAACCGAGGGCAGGTCGGCGGCGCGCAGCGCATCATGAAGCGCCACGGAGGTGTGCGTGTAGGCCCCTGCATTGATGGCAATGCCAGCCGCCTTGTCGCGTGCCTCGTGAACCCAGCCAATCAGTTCGCCTTCATTGTTCGACTGGCGGAACACGACCTCCAGCCCCAGTCCGGCCGCGTGCGCTCGGCAGCGCTGCTCGACGTCCTGAAGGGTTGCCTCGCCATAGACCGCCCGCTCCCTCTGCCCGAGCAGATTGAGGTTGGGTCCGTTCAACACATAGACAGTTTTGCCCCGCACCGTGCGAATCCCTCACCGTTCTGGCTGTTTATAGGGGGTCGGCGCGGCGCTTGGAAGCGTTGTCGGTACGCCAGCCCCCATCAGCAGAGCTTGCAGCCACCCTTCTCGCGGACCCCGCCGATCAGCCCGGCGAGCGCGTCGGCCTCGAGATAACCGGGCGACACGGTCTCGTCGACGATGAAGGCAGGCGTGCCATTGATCGCCAGGGACTGGGCCAGCGCATGGTTCTGGTCGAGCGCCGCCGTGACCTCGGGCGCACTCATGTCGGCCGAGAGCTTGGCCATGTCGAGGCCAAGCTGGTTGGCCACCTCATCCACCACTTCCTTGGTCACCTTGCCCTCATGCTGGAACAGTGCCGAGTGGAGTTCCCAGTATTTGCCCTGCTTCTTGGCTGCCAGCGCCGCCTTGGCGGCATAGTCGGAGTCGCCGCCGAAGATCGGGAATTCCTTGAGGACGACGCGCAGCTTCTTGTCCTGCTCGATGAGCTTGGTGAGTTCAGGGAAGCTCTTCTTGCACCAGCCGCAATTGTAATCGAAGAACTCGACGACGGTGACATCCCCCTCCGGGTTTCCGGCCACGAAATCCACCGGCGAGCGAAAGATCTGGTCGGCGCTGGACTTCATGACGCCGCTGCGCTGTTCCGCCTCGGCCGCCTGCTGCTTGGCCTCCAGCGCCTTGCTCACCTCGAGCAGCACTTCCGGATGGTCGAGCAGGTACTGGCGGACGATCTCGCCGATCTCTGCTTTCCGCGCGTCCGAGAAGCTGGTCTCGGCGGCGACGGCGAGCGATGTGGTTGCGAGCAGGGCGACTGCGGCTGCGGCGGCGAGGCGAAGGCGGCGTGTCATCAGTTGTCTCTCTTGTGTTGCTGCATTGTGTTTCGGTTGCGGTCCGTTCGTCATATCAGTCCCGGCCGGCGAAGGTGAGGACGTCATTGGCGCGTATCCACTCTGGACTTCCGGTCTTGAACAAGCCCTGCGCGGCTTTCGCCTTTTCGAGCGCCAGCTTCTTGTCGCCCTTGAGGAGCGCGGCTTCGGCGGTGGCCAGTTCGGCGCGGGCGATGTCGCCTGTCTGGCCATAGGCGCGGGCCATCAGCAGGTAGGTCTCAGGCGTGTCGCCTTCCGTGCGCTGTGCCTGGCGCAGCAGCTTGATGGCGCGTGTCGCGTTCTCTCTGGTTTCGGTGTCGATCAGCGCCTGGGCTGCAAGGATCTGGATGAGGCCGGTGTTCGGCAGAAGCTTCAGCGCCTTCTCCAGCGGCGCTGCTGCTTCGGCCGCTCGGCCATTCTCCAGCAGGGCCTGGCCCTTCAGTTCCCAGAAATAGGGGTTCTCGGGCAGTTCGGCCGTGAGGCTGTCGATGAGCGGCAGGGCGTTCTTGATGTCGCCCTTCCGGAACAACGCGATGGCGCGGGCATAACGCGCCGGCATGGACTGGTCGGCCTGCGGATAATGGTGCATCACGGCCTGCGGCCCGCCGATGAAGCCGATCAGCTTGGCCTGCACCAGCTTGTGGCGCAGCACCATGGCGGGCGAATCCTTGCTGTCGTAGTAGGGCGACTTCTTCGCCGCTTCCTCGAGAATCCGGATGCGGTCCATCGGCATCGGATGCGACATCACGTAGGGATCGACATCTGCCAGCACGGCGATGTTCTCGCGTGCGAGCTTTTCGAACACCTCGATCATGCCCTTGGCCGACTGGTGGGTGGCGGTGAGATACTTCAGGGCGGCCTGGTCGGCGGAGGATTCCATGCCGCGCGCATAGGTCAGGAAGTTGCGCTGGGCGAGCCCCTGCGAGCCTGCCATGATGCCCTGTCCCGCCTGTGCGGCTTCCGAACTGCCGGCGGCGATGCCGCCCGCGATTGCCGCCAGACCGACCAGCATGCCGATGATCGTGGTGTAATTGGCGGAGTCGATCTCCACGCCCATGCGCGCCAGATGCCCGCCTGCAATGTGACCGGTCTCATGCGCGAGGACGCCAATCACCTGGTTGGGCGTGTCGGCCTGCAGCAGCAGTCCTGTGTTGACGAAGATGCGCTGGCCGCCCGCGACGAAGGCGTTGATGCGCGGATCGTTGATGATATAGACCCTGACCGCCTTGGGATTGATGCCAGCGGCCTTGAACACCGGACGCGTGTAGAGCCTCAGAAGCCCCTCGATCTCGGCGTCGCGGATCAAAGGCAGGCCACCCGTGGGGGTCTGCGCTTGTGCAGCGGCGAGCCAGATGCTCATCAGGGCGGTGACGACCGCCATGACGCGCGCAACTGTCCGGAAGATGAAGCCCGTTCTCTGCATGCGTTCAGTCTCTGCCGCGTTCCTTCACGCCAGAATGAGGCAGGTTTGAGGCCCGGTGCCGGTCACGCCCTTTAGCTGCGCTTGCTCCACCAGCCGGCCTTGCGCTCCGCGGGTTCCGCCGTGACGGTCGGCGCTGGCAGCCGCCTGCGCCGGGCGGGTTCGGCCGGAGCCGCCGCTTCGGGCTGAGGCGTTGCCGCAGGCGCCGGAGCAGGCGCCGGTGCGGGCGTCGCGTCACCATCAGTGGCGGCAGTGTCGCGTGCCTCACGCCGCGGTTCGTTGCGGTCGCGATTGCGGTCGCGGTTGCGGCCCCAGCGGTCACGCCGCGAGCGGCCGCCATTCTGTTCGCCTGCCTCGTCACCCGAGGCGGCCTCGGGCTCTGCCGGCTGGCTGTCCTCGAACTGCGGCGCAGCGGGTTCGCCGTCGTCCATCGCGGTGAAACCGGCGTCCGGCTGTTCGCCGAGGCCCGGAACGCTCTCACCGGCCTGATCCTCGCGGCCGCGCCCGCCCCGGCGTCCGCGGCGGCGGCGGCGGCGTCGGCCACCCTCCGGCCGCTCGCCCTGACCATTCGCTGAGCGGTCCTCGCCGCGCTCTGTCTCCTCGCCCGCCTCTTCGGCCCCGTCGGAAGCGGCCTCCCCCTCGCTGGCGTCTGACGGTGTATCGTCCTCGTCTTCTGCGAAGGCGGAATCGATGCGCACCGGTGCGGCCACAACCTTGCGCGGCGGCAGGTTGCGGTCGGGCGCGCGCTCGATCAGCGCCTGCGAGCCCTTGAGATCATCGCTCGGCACGATGAACACCGAGATGCCGTAGGCTGTCTCGATGGCCAGCAGGTTGTCGCGCTTTTCATTCAGGATGTAGAAGGCGATCTCGCGGGTGCACTTGACGGTGAGGTTCTCCGGCTTGCGGGCCATGAGATGTTCCTCGATCGCCCGCAGCACCGACAATCCGCAGGAAGACACCGAGCGCACGATGCCACGGCCCTCGCAATGCGGGCAGGCGCGCGACGAGCCCTCGAGCAGGCCCGGGCGCAGCCGCTGACGCGACATTTCGAGAAGGCCGAAATGGCTGATGTGGCCCACCTGGATGCGCGCCCGGTCGTTCTTCAGCGCGTCCTTGAGGCGACGCTCGACATTGCGGTTGTTGCGCTTCTCCTCCATGTCGATGAAGTCGATGACGATCAGGCCCGCAAGGTCGCGCAGACGCAGCTGGCGGGCAATTTCATCAGCCGCCTCGAGATTGGTGCGCAGGGCGGTGTCTTCGATGTTGTGTTCGCGCGTCGACCGGCCGGAGTTGATGTCGACCGACACCAGCGCTTCCGTCTGGTTGATCACCATGTAGCCGCCCGAGGGCAGGGTGACGGTGGGCGAATAGAGGCCGTCGAGCTGGCCTTCCGCCTGATAGCGCGAGAACAGCGGACGTGGCTCCTTGTAGAGCTTCACGTTCTTCGCATGGCTCGGCATAAGCATCTTCATGAAGTCCTTGGCTTCACGATAGGCGTCATCGCCCTCGACGATCACCTCGTCGACATCCTTGGTGTAGAGGTCGCGGATGGCGCGCTTGACGAGGCTGCCTTCCTCATAGACGAGGGCAGGGGCCTGCGATTGCAGGGTCAGGTCGCGCACGCTCTCCCACAGGCGCAGCAGGTAGTCATAGTCGCGCTTGATTTCGGTCTTGGTGCGCTGGGCCCCTGCCGTGCGCACGATGAGGCCCATGCCCTGCGGCACTTCGATTTCCTTCACCATGTCCTTGAGGCGGCGGCGGTCGCCGGCCTCGGTGATCTTGCGCGAGATGCCGCCGCCGCGCGCGGTGTTCGGCATCAGTACGCAATAGCGCCCGGCGAGCGAGAGATAGGTGGTCAGCGCCGCACCCTTGTTGCCGCGTTCTTCCTTGACGACCTGCACCAGGATCACCTGGCGGCGCTTGATGACTTCCTGGATCTTGTACTGCTTGCGCTGCACCTTGCGGCGGCGCTGCGGCACTTCTTCCAGCGCATCCTCGGCGCCAATCGATTCCACCGGCGCGGATTCCGGGTCTTCGCCCACTTCCTCGACGCCATTGCCGAGTTCGGCCGGCATGCCGTGGCTGAGTGCCGGAGCGCCACCCTCCGAAGTCGTATCGCCGCCGGCGGGCGCCTCGCCCGCCTCTTCCGGCTCGTCGTTTTCCGTGAGCTTTGGCACGTCGTGGCTGACGGCCATCGGTTCGGCGCGGCGCGGGCGGTCATCGCCCTCGTGGTCATCCGTATCGTCGGCCTCGACGGCCGTCATGGCGTCCGGCTGGGCGGCCTCTTCAGGTGACTCCGTCTCGCTGTCGCCGGCAGCGGCCTGTTCGGCCGTGTCGTCGTCGCCGGGGGCCTCGCGGCGGCGGTCACGGCTGCGGCCACGGCGCTCGCGGCGCTGGCCCCGGCTGGCCTCCTCGTCCTCGTCATCCGCCTCGCGGGCCTGTTCTTCCTCTTCCGCCTGCAGCAGCGCCATGCGGTCGGCCAGCGGGATCTGGTAATAGTCCGGGTGGATTTCCGAGAAGGCCAGGAAGCCGTGGCGGTTGCCGCCATACTCGACGAAGGCCGCCTGGAGCGAGGGCTCCACGCGTGTCACCTTGGCGAGGTAGATGTTGCCCTTCAGCTGGCGGCGGGAGGCACTTTCGAAGTCGAATTCTTCGATGCGGTTGCCCTTGAGAACGACGACGCGGGTCTCTTCGGCATGGCTGGCATCGATGAGCATCTTGCTGCCCATGGGTCAATTCCTCTGCGCAGGCATGCCGGGGCCGGTGGCCTCTCCGCTCCGGTGCGGAGATGCCGGCTGGTCCTCGGGGTGCTGCTGCGCGAAAAGGGCAGGTGAGCCAGGCCGTGCGACGGAGGCAAACAGGTGACCGGACCCGGTATCGTCCGGTCCGCGATCAGCGCGCTCGTCATGGCGTGGGACATGCCCATGATTTCCTTTGTGTTCCGGGTTCCGGAACGGTTCCTCTCGGCGGACCCCTCCCAGGGGCGCCGCGCTTTGCCGCGCCGGGCGGGGGGTGGCTCGACGCCTCCGGACCTCCGCCTCACGCGAAATTCTGCCGCCCGGCCAGCTCCACCGCAGAATCGCGGCACTGACGCTCGGGTAACAGGACTGTAATATGTGCCGGGGGGGCAAATTGCAAGCATTCCCCTCGGCTGCCCCGTGCGGCAACCAATGATTAACCCTGACTGTCCTAGCCTAGCCCATCGCTGACCGAACAGGCTCCGGCTGTCTGACCCATGTCCCTTGAACCCGCCCGACGCATCTTTGCGGCTGCTTCCCGACCGCTCGCCGGGCTTGGGCTTATCCTGCTGGTTTTGCTTGGTTTCCCGGTATCGACAGGCGCGGCTGCGGAACCTCCCGCCGCCACCGCCATGCGTCTGGAGGGCGATGCCGGCCGGACGCGCTTCACGGCCGATCTCTCGGCAGCCGTGGGCTACAGCGTCTATGTTCTCTCCAATCCCTATCGTGTGGTGATCGACCTGCCGCAGGTCGTGTTTTCGCTTCCGCCCGAAACCGGCCAGGAGGCGACGGGCCTTGTTCGCGCCTATCGCTTCGGACCGGTGGACGAGGGCCGTGCGCGGATCGTGCTCGACACCGACGGGCCGGCGCTCATCGGCAAGGCCGCGCTGCTCCAGCAGGAGCCGGGCCAGCCGGCGCGCCTCGTGGTCGACCTCGTCCGGGTCGAAGAGCAGGCTTTCGCCAACAAGCTGGCCGCGGCCGGGGATGATCCGGCCGCCATGCCGCTTGCAGCCGACCCCGCGCCCGCCGTGGGCGGAGCCAGCCCCGACCGGCCGGGTCGCCGGCGCGTGGTGATTGACCCGGGCCACGGCGGCATCGACCCCGGCGCCATCGGCGTCGGCAAGACCCGCGAGAAGGATGTGGTGCTGGCCTTCGGTCTGCGTCTGCAGCGCCTCCTGCAGGAGACCGGCAACGTCGATGTCGTCATGACCCGTCAGGACGACCGGTTCCTGAGCCTCAAGGAGCGCGTCGAGGTGGCGCGCCAGAACGAGGCCGACCTGTTCATTGCCATTCATGCGGACACCGTGCGCGGCCAGGCGGCGCGCGGCGCGACCATCTACACGCTCTCCGAAAAGGCGTCTGACGCCGAGGCCGAGGCGCTGGCTCACAAGGAGAACCGCGCCGACATCATCGCCGGCATTGATCTCGAGACCGAGAACGAGCAGGTCACCGACATCCTGATCGAACTTGCCCAGCGCGAGTCGAAGATCCATTCGCTGGTCTTTGCCAAGAAGGCCGTGGCAGAGATGAAACCGGTGACCGCCTTCACCGGCAAGCCCATGCGCTCGGCCGGCTTCGTGGTGCTGAAGGCCCCGGACGTTCCCTCTGTGCTGGTGGAACTCGGCTATCTGTCCAGCCGCGAGGACGAGCGCCAGCTGACCTCGCCCGCCTGGCAGGAGAAGGTGGCCGCCGCGCTCGCCCGCGCCATCGAGAAGTACTTCGCCCAGCAACTGGCCGCGACCACGCCCTGATCCGCCGCCACCGCGGGGCCACAATCGGGCTCTAGCGAATTTTCTGTCACTCAGGCGTCCGTCCGTGTTATCGGGCGGGCCTCAACAGGCAGGTTTCGCGTTCGCAATGGTGCGTTTTATCGGTTGGCTGGTTGCCGTCGGTTTCATGGTCTTCGTGGTCGGCGCGTTTTCCGTCGGCTACGTGATCAAGAAGGCGTCGTCGGATCTGCCGGATTACACGCAGCTCGCAACCTACGAGCCGCCGGTGATGACCCGCATCTATGCCGCCGATGGTTCGCTTCTGGCCGAATACGCCGAGGAACGCCGCCTCTTCGTTCCCGTCAACCAGATGCCCAAGCGCCTGATCGAGGCTTTCATCTCCGCCGAGGACAAGACCTTCTTCACCCATGGCGGCCTTGACTGGATGGGCATCGCATCGGCGGCCTACCGCTATGCCCAGGTCAAGCTCAGCGGGCGCGGCCAGATCGTCGGCGCCTCGACCATCACCCAGCAGGTCGCCAAGAACTTCCTGCTGACCAACGAGCGCTCGCTCGAGCGCAAGCTGAAAGAGGCGCTGCTGGTCCTGCGCATCGAGCAGACTTTCAGCAAGGAGCAGATCCTCGATCTTTATCTCAACGAGATCTTCCTCGGCCTCAATTCCTATGGCGTGGCGGCCGCCTCGCTCAACTATTTCGGCAAGTCCCTCGATCAGCTCTCGCTCGAGGAGATGGCCTACCTCGCGGCCTTGCCCAAGGGTCCCAACAACTATCACCCGTTCCGCCAGAAGGAGCGCGCCATCGAGCGCCGCAACTGGGTGCTGACCCAGATGTACGAGAATGGCTACATCACCGAACAGGAGATGAAGGACGCGCAGGACAAGCCGCTCGAGGTGAGCCCGCGGCCCTTCGGCGCGCAGCTCTTCGCGGCCGAAAGCTTCGCCGAGGAAGTCCGCCGTGAACTCATCGTCATGTATGGCAAGGACAAGCTGGGCCGGGGCGGCATGTCGGTGCGGACCACGCTCGACCCCAAGCTCCAGCTCTACGCCCGCCAGTCGCTGGCGCGGGGCCTCATCGCGCTCGACCGCAAGCGTGGCTATCGCGGTGCGCTGGCCACCGTCGACCTCGCCACGACCGCCGACTGGGCGGTGCTGCTGAAGGACCAGAATATGCCGGAGGATATCGCGCCCTGGCGTCTGGCCGTGGTGCTCGAGGTCGGGGATGGCGAGGCGACCGTCGGTCTGCAACCGAGGCTCCTGCCAGACGGCACGCCCGGGCCCGAGCGCGAGAAGGTCAGGATCCCGCTTGCGCTCCTGTCCTGGGCTCGCGCCTATGTCGACGGCAGCGTACTGGGACCCGAGATCAAGAAGGCCAGCGAAGTCCTCAAGCCCGGTGACATCGTCTATGTGGCGCCCAGCAAGGATCCGCTCCAGTACCACCTCATGCAGATGCCTGACGTCGATGGCGCGCTGGTGGCGATGGACCCGCACACCGGCCGCGTGCTGGCCATGGTCGGCGGCTTCTCCTATGGCCGCAGCCAGTTCAACCGCGCGGTCCAGGCACTCCGCCAGCCGGGGTCGTCCTTCAAGCCCATCGTCTATGCGGCCGCCCTCGACAACGGCTATTCGCCGGCCTCGGTCGTGCTCGATGCGCCCATCGAGTTCAAGATGCCCGACGGCAACATGTGGAAGCCCAAGAACTACCAGAACAAGTTCTTCGGACCGTCCACCCTGCGGCGCGGCATCGAGCAGTCGCGCAACGTGATGACCGTTCGCCTGGCCGACGAGATGGGCATGACCAAGATCATCGACCTCGCCACCCGGCTTGGCATCTACGACAAGCTGCCCCGCCAACTCGCCATGGCGCTGGGCGCGGGCGAGACCACGCTGATGAAGATGGTCACCGCCTATGCCATGATCGACAATGGCGGCAAGCGCATCGAGCCCACCCTCATCGACCGCGTGCAGGATCGTTACGGCCGTACCATGTTCCGGCATGACAAGCGCGACTGTGCGGGCTGTTCGGGCGTGGAGTGGTCGCCGGGCCTGCCGGAGCCGGAACTCCTCGACATGAGCGAGCAGGTCATGAGCCCCTACACCGCCTATCAGATCACCTCCATGATGGAAGGCGTGGTCGAGCGCGGAACCGGCAAGAAGCTCAAGGTCGTCGGCAAGCCTGTCGCCGGCAAGACCGGCACCTCCAACGAGGAGCGCGATGCCTGGTTCATCGGCTATACGCCCGATCTCGTGGTTGGCACCTTCGTGGGCTACGACAATCCCAAGCCCATGGGCAAGGGCCGCACCGGCGGCGAACTGGCCGCGCCCATCGTCGCCGATTTCATGCGTCTGGCGCTGCGCGACAAGCCCGCCACACCCTTCCGCGTGCCGCGCGCCATCGAACTGATCCCGATTGATGCCAAGTCCGGCAAGCGCGCCATCTTCGGCCAGGAGGGCGTCATCCTCGAGGCCTTCAAGCCGGGCGACGAGCCTCCGGATTCGACCAAGATCATCGGCGAGGGCACGGTCACCGCGGCGGCCCAGGGTCAGGCCGATGGTCTGGTGCTGGTGCCGCCCGCCGGCGGTGGCCAGCCGGCTGTTCCCGTCGACCCCGCCGCGCCTGGCGCTCCCGCCGCCGCGCCGCCCGCCGA
>OMIC01000036.1 GCA_900298995.1 Hyphomicrobiaceae bacterium
CAGCGCCGGCGCCGAGGTGCAGCGGCCGCTCGCCACCGTCGTGATCGGCGGCCTGATCACCTGCACCGTCCTCACGCTCCTGGTGCTCCCCGCGATCTACGGCTGGTTCGAGCCCAAGGAACCCCAGAGCCACTGACGTCACTGCATGCCATTTTACGGCCCATGGATCGCACCATCCGCCCAACACGCCTTCCAACCAAGCATATGAAGAAGCAGCACAGCGGTCGGCCAGTCTCTGAAGACGCCAAGCCGTTCCAGACCTCGCCAACCGCGCACAACCACCGTTTGACCCGATGGCTTCTGTGCCTGATCTGCTTCCTCAGCGGCGCCTCGACGCTGATCATCGAGATCGCGGGCAACCGCCTCCTATCGCCACTGTTCGGCAACAGCATTTACACGTGGACGGCGCTCATAGGAGTGGTGCTGGTGGCGATCAGCGTCGGTGACTACCTCGGCGGCGTTCTCGCGGATCGTGATCCGCGGCTGTCTCTGCTCGGCTACCTTCTGCTCTCGGCGTCCGCCTGGACGCTCCTCGTCCCCTGGCTGCAAAGCTGGCTGCCGCGCGGAGACGCCTCGAACGGGCTGATGTCGGGACCGTTGCTGGCATCCCTCTTTCTCTTTGCCGTGCCCGCATGCCTCCTGGCCGCCGTCGGACCGTTCATCGTCCGGCATCTCAGCGGTACGCGGGGAGACCATGAGATCGGGCTCTCTGCCGGCCTGGTTGGCATGCTCACGACGCTCGGGAGTTTCGTCGGCACCGTCCTCACGGGCTTTTGCCTCATTCCCCTGCTTGGCGTGCGAATGATCTTTGTGCTGACTGGGCTCGCCACCGGCGTCATCGGCGTGGTAGCCCTCGCGTGGCGTCGCACCGGACGTGGTGTCGATGTCTTGGTGCCGATCGCCACCCTGACGGCGCTGGCAAGCGCCCATCTGCTGCACACGCCGACGCTGCCCGCTGGTGTCGTCCATCAGGAACAGACGTTCTATCACGATCTCCGCGTGGAGGAATCGATCACGGAACACGGAGAGTCTGTCCGTTCGCTACGACTCGACACGACCCTCGAAGGCGCTCAGTACATCGAGACGGGGGGCATCTCCATGACCTGCAATCTCTACTGGCGACTTGCCGAGGTGTACTGCCCGCGACTCGAAAGCGGCTTGTTCCTGGGCGGGGGCGGCTTCGCGATGCCGGAGGACTTTTCGCGCCGACATCCTAACGCACGCAGCGACGTGTGCGAGATCGATCCGGCGGTCATCGATATTGGCCGGCGGTACTTTCGCTTGGACGAGTTTCCACGGGTGACACCTACGGCCCGCGATGCCCGCTGCTTTCTGGCCGCATGCAGACGCCGGTACGACTTCATCTTTGGCGATGCGTTTCACGGGCTGCGGAACATCCCGTCGCATTTGATCAGCCGCGAGTTCTTCGCGCTGGTGAAGTCGAGGCTTTCGGACGACGGGATTTTTCTGATGAACATCATCAGCCCCATTCAAGGACCACAGTCGACACTCTTGCACTCGATCCGCAAAACCCTGCGGGCGGAGTTTGCCTACACGGCGACCTACGGAGTGAATGCCACCAACCCCGCGGAACCGCAGAACGTGATCGTGATGGCATCCGTGGGCCAACCGCATAACCAAGACAGGCCAGCCGCCACGGACGACGTGGCCCGATTCCTGCTTTCTACCAGGGTTTCCGACGACCTTGATGAACCAGATGGCACGACGATTTTTACGGACGACTACAATCCTTCGGAGCGCATGATCGCCAAGCAACTCTATGCCTATCCGGAAGCCCAGCCGTGATCGAAGGCTTTTTACTCAACACCTGAAATAAGGAGATTCCCATGTCGTTTCACTACCGTTCGCTTTGCTTTCCCAACGCCCCCTGCCGCATCGTGCTCTATGCATCGCTGCTCGCTCTTTGCCTGCCGTGTGTGAAGTCGGAGGCGGCGCCGCGACGACGGCGCGGGCCGAGCCCTACGCAGGTGAAGAAAATGAAGGAGGACATGGCCTATCGAGAGAGCGAGGTCATGCGTGTGCAGACGGAAACCGCCGCCAAGGAACGGGAACTGATGCAGAAGTTCGACGAGAACGGGGACGGCAAGCTCTACGGGGCGGAGAAGGCGAAGTACGAGGCCCACCTCCGGGACATCCGCTTTGGCCGGGCGCCGAATCCGATGGCGGACATCAAGCCGCTCGGCCAAGGCCCCCGGCCAAGCAGCGCCAAGAAGTAAGTCGACCGCACGCGTACGACGCGGAGTGCGTCTGCCAACCGCTGGAGCGGGCAGTCGCGCACGCGGATTCTGAAGGCTTGCCTTGGCGGAGCGAAGTGTCTCCGCCCAGGGAATGGTTTCTCGTGCGCGGGTGGCCCGCAGGGCGAGATGATGCCCATGCGACCCCCGTAAAGTGGCTTGAGATGCGGAGCTCTCCTTCTGCCGATCCCCGGCGAAGGAGCAGGCGAGCCACAGAGCGGAATACGATTCTCAATGACAACCTCGGAGCCGGACCCGCGGGTCTACTTCGCTTCGGTACGCACTCTGCTCGCCTGGGTGCGTACCGGCCTGGCGATCATCGGCCTCGGATACGTGGTCGCCCGGTTCGGTCTTTTTCTCAGGATCATGGCTCATGAGGTCGGCCAGCCGGCGGCCATTTCCCAGAATC
>OMIC01000037.1 GCA_900298995.1 Hyphomicrobiaceae bacterium
GCAAGGTGGTCGCCCCCGATCTCTACATTGCGGTTGGCATCTCGGGCGCCATCCAGCATCTCGCCGGCATGAAGGATTCGAAGATCATCGTCGCCATCAACAAGGATGAAGAAGCGCCGATCTTTCAGGTGGCGGACTATGGGCTGGTGGCCGACCTCTTCGCCGCCGTGCCGGAGTTCGACGCGGAACTGGCCAAACTCGGCAAATAATGTCCGGACACATGACGCTATGGGGGCGGCCTGGGGCCGCCCTTTGTCGTTTTGGGAGCTGCTAGCCCTCACTCAGAGGCTGAGCAGAAGCCATCAATCCATCAGTCAGGCCTGTTCTTGCTCCAAAGTGGCATTGTTGCGCCTGCGAAACGCCCTTGCTCCGGCCATGGGGTCGATATAGGCTCCCGCATCGTTTGAAGTCAGGCATCAAGTTCACATGCAGATCAGGAAAGTCGGCGTCATCGGCGCCGGTCAGATGGGAAACGGCATTGCGCATGTCTGCGCCGTGGCGGGGTATGACGTCGGGCTGTTCGATGTCGCCAAGGAGCGCATCCAGGCGGGCCTCGCGACCATCAACGGCAACCTTGCCCGCCAGGTGCGGTCAGGCAAGCTCTCGGAGACCGAGCGCGAGGCCGCGCTGTCACGCATTCAGCCGGTTCATTCCTATGAAGGCTTCGGCGAGTATGATCTGGTCATCGAAAGCGCCACCGAGGATGAGCAGGTCAAGCGCAAGATCTATCAGGCGCTGTGCCCGCATCTGAAGCCCGAGTGCCTCGTCGGCTCGAACACCTCCTCGATCTCGATCACCCGGCTTGCGGCTTCCACAGACCGGCCGGAAAAATTCATGGGCATCCACTTCATGAATCCGGTTCCGGTGATGGAACTGGTTGAATTGATCCGCGGCATCGCCACGGAGGAGCATACCTTCGCCGTCGCGAAGGAATTCGCCAGCTCCCTGCGCAAGACCATTGCGGTCTCCGAAGATTTCCCGGCCTTCATCGTCAACCGCATCCTGCTGCCCATGATCAATGAGGCGATCTACACGCTCTATGAGGGCGTGGGCGGCGTGGAGGCGATCGATACCGCCATGCGTCTGGGCGCGCGTCATCCGATGGGCCCGCTGGAACTGGCCGATTTCATCGGCCTCGACACCTGCCTTTCGGTGATGCAGGTGCTGCATGACGGTCTGGCGGATTCGAAATACCGCCCCTGCCCGCTGCTCGTGAAATATGTCGAGGCCGGATGGCTCGGCCGCAAGACCAACCGCGGCTTCTACGATTATCGCGGCGAGAAGCCGGTTCCTACCCGCTGATCAGCCCTTTTCGGCAAGCACTGCCTTGATGAGGGCGATGGCCTCCGGGCTCGCCCAGTCGGCCGGACCCAGCAGGCGGCCGCGCTCGCGGCCCTGGCGGTCCACGAGGATCGTGGCGGGAAGGCCGGGCGACTGCAACTCGTTCACGATCGCGGTGGTGGGTTCAACATAGAGCTTGAGATTTTCGGCGCCGGTTTCGCGGAGAAACGCGGAGGAGGCCGCGGCACCCTTCCGGTC
The DNA here is from genome assembly GCA_900298995.1 of Hyphomicrobiaceae bacterium. Classification (GTDB taxonomy): domain Bacteria; phylum Pseudomonadota; class Alphaproteobacteria; order Rhizobiales; family Aestuariivirgaceae; genus Aestuariivirga. The sequence goes on from OMIC01000037.1 coordinate 1,540, forward strand.
AACGCTGATCGCCACCACCTCGAACTGGTCCGAGCCAAGCTCCGTCTGAAGCCGCGACAGATCCGGCATTTCCTTGCGACAGGGCGCGCACCAGGTGGCCCAGAGATTGATCAGCACCACCCGGCCCTTCCAGTCGCTCAGCTTGAGCGGCTTGCCGTCGCCATCCTGGAAGGCGATGACAGGGAGGGATTTCGGGTCCGGATGCACCAGAAAGGCGGCGAGAGGGCCTGTCGCCAGGCTGCGCAGGCCGCCAGCGCCCGCTTCGGCCGTCCCGGCCATGGTTTCGGCGGGGGTGGCCTTGCGTCCACCGGCCTCGAACCAGTAATAGCCCGTGACGGCCGCGAGCACGATCAGGGCCGCCGCGGCCAGCAGGGGCAGAAGGCCGGTCTTCTTGTTTTCGGAACTCATGGGCAGGGTTTCTCGGGCTGAATAAAGGAATTTCGATGACGAACAAGATGTGGGGCGGGCGGTTTCAGTCGGGGCCGGACGCCATCATGGAAGAGATCAACGCCTCGATCGGTTTCGACCAGCGCCTGTTCCGGCAGGACATCGCGGGATCGAAGGCGCATGCCGCCATGCTCGCCAGACAGGGAATCATCTCCAAAGCCGATGCCGCGCAAATTAGAAAGGGTCTGGATCAGGTGCAAGCCGAGATCGAGTCGGGCCGTTTCCGCTTCTCGCGGGCGCTCGAGGACATCCACCTCAATGTCGAGTCGCGGCTCAAGGCGCTGATAGGGCCGGCGGCAGGCCGGCTGCACACAGCGCGCTCGCGCAACGACCAGGTGGCGCTCGACTTCCGTCTCTATGTGCGCGACACCATCGACCATTTCGATGGCCAGCTGCGCGACCTGCAGCTTGCGCTTGCCGAAAAGGCAGCGGCCCATGCCGCCACGGTGATGCCGGGCTTCACCCATCTCCAGGTGGCCCAGCCGGTGACCTTCGGCCACCATCTGCTGGCCTATGTCGAGATGCTGGCCCGGGATCGCGCAAGGCTCACCGACGCCCGCCGCCGCATGAACGAGAATCCGCTGGGCGCGGCGGCGCTCGCCGGTACGAGCTTTGCAATCGACCGCCACATGACGGCGAAGGCGCTGGGGTTCGACCGGCCGACACGCAACTCCCTCGACACGGTCGCCGACCGTGATTTCGTGCTCGAGACACTGTCGGCCTGCGCCATCTGCGCCACGCATCTCTCCCGCCTGGCCGAGGAGATCGTGATCTGGTCGACGAGCCAGTTCTGCTTCGTGAAACTCTCGGACAAGTTCACGACAGGCTCCTCGATCATGCCACAAAAGCGCAACCCCGATGCAGCCGAACTGGTGCGCGCCAAGCCGGGCCGCATCATCGGCGCGCTGGTGGCGCTGCTGACCGTGATGAAGGGTCTGCCACTCACCTATTCCAAGGACATGCAGGAAGACAAGGAGCCGGCCTTCGACGCCTTCGACAGCCTGTCGCTCGCCATTGCCGCCATGACCGGCATGGTGCGCGACATGGTTCCCGACGCACGGGAAATGCGCAAGGCAGCAGCCACAGGCTTCTCGACCGCGACGGATCTCGCCGACTGGCTTGTGCAGCGGCTGGGCATGCCGTTCCGCGAAGCGCACCATGTGACCGGACGGCTTGTGGCACTGGCCGAGACGACGGGCGTGGATCTGCCAGACCTGCCGCTCAAGTCGATGCAGTCCGTCGAGGCGCGCATCACCAGGGACATCTACAAGGTGCTCGGTGTCGAGAACAGCGTGGCTTCCCGTCGGAGTTTCGGCGGAACCGCGCCCGGCAATGTCCGGCGCGAGGCCCGGCGCTGGCTGAACCTGCTCAAGGCGTGAAAGGACGTTTCATGAAAGCCACCCTGCTGCTGCTTGCCCTGTCGCTGAGCCTTGCCGCCTGCGGCATCAAAGGCGACCCCGAGCCGCCGCCCGCCACCCAGCAGGCGCAGTAAACCATGCATCATTTCACCTATCGCGACGGCGTGCTGCACGCCGAGGACGTGAGCCTCAAGGCCCTGGCCGACGAGGTGGGAACACCCTTCTACTGCTATTCCAGCGCCACGCTGGAGCGTCACTACCGGGTGATGGATCAGGCCTTTGCCGGCACGGATCACATGATCTGCTATGCCATGAAGGCCAATTCCAACCAGGCGGTGATCCGCACCATGGCGGAACTGGGCGCGGGCATGGACGTGGTCTCCGAGGGTGAATTGCGCCGCGCACTCGCAGCGGGCGTGCCGGCGCGCAAGATCGTGTTCTCGGGCGTTGGCAAGACGGCGCGGGAAATGGCGCTGGCACTGCGCGAGGGCATTGCCTGTTTCAATGTCGAGTCGGAGCCCGAGCTCGAACTGCTCTCCGACGTGGCGCGCCGCGTGGGCCAGCGCGCCCCGGTTTCGATCCGTGTCAATCCAGACGTCGACGCCAAGACCCACCACAAGATCTCGACCGGCAAGGCCGAGGACAAGTTCGGCATTGCCTACAAGCGGGCGCGTGCCGTCTATGCCCGTGCGTCCCAGCTGCCCGCCATCGACGTGGCGGGCATCGACATGCACATCGGCAGCCAGATCACGGAACTCGCGCCCTTCGAGAAGGCCTTCCAGCTCATGGCGGATCTCACGGCGGAGCTGCGCGGCGACGGCCACAACATCCGTCATCTCGATCTCGGTGGCGGGCTGGGCATTCCCTATCGCGGCGACAATGACGTGCCGCCACATCCGGATGAATATGCCGCAATGGTGAAGCGCCGGCTCGGGCACCTCAACCTGAAGCTGATGCTCGAGCCAGGGCGCATGATCGTCGGCAATGCCGGCGTGATGGTGTCGCGGGTAATCTATGTGAAGGATGGGGATGAGAAGCATTTCATCATTCAGGATGCGGCAATGAATGATCTGATACGTCCGACCCTCTATGACGCCCACCACGATATCATTCCGGTCGCTGAGCCGGTGGCCGGGGACATGATGCTGGCCGATGTGGTCGGACCGGTCTGCGAATCGGGCGACTATCTGGCCAAGGGGCGCAGGCTTCCGCGGATGGAGCAGGGCGACCTCATCGCCACCATGACGGCGGGCGCCTATGGCGCGGTACAGGCTGGCAGCTACAACACCCGCCCGCTGATTGCCGAAGTGCTGGTCAAGGATGGCAAATGGGCACTGATCCGGCCGCGCCAGACCTATGAGGAGCTGATCGGCATGGACCGGCTCGCCCCCTGGCAGGACAAGCCCAGGGCCTGAGCCTGTTGGCGCATCTGGGATGGCGGGCGACCGCCACAAAATCTCCGTGGTGTGCTATAGACTGGTGCGCTGATGTCGAACTCCCGCCAGAACCACCCCGCAACCCCCGCCCAGCTTGAGCGCAAGATCAGGCAGGCGAGCCTTGCGCTGGCTTTCGAGCGCGTCTGGGCAGCTCTGCACTGGCCGCTCGTTGTCCTGTGCGCCGGCCTCGCCCTGTTGCTGAGCGGCAGCCTGGACCTGCTGCCGCCCTGGCCGCGCCTCGGTGTTCTGGGCGTGCTGGCGCTGGCCTTGATCTGGTCGCTCAGGTCCCTGCTGAAACTCCGGTGGCCCGGCCGACAGACGGCGATCCGCCGCGTCGAGGAGCGCACGGGCCTCGCCCCCCGGCCCGTCTCCGGCCGCGATGACCGTCTCGCCGGCGCATCCGGCCCGCTGCAGGAGACGATCTGGGAGGAGCACCGGCTGCGCCAGTTGCAGGCGCTCTCGCACCTCAGGGCCGGGTTGCCGCGCTCCGCCTGGCGCGATATCGACCCGCGCGCCCTGCGCCTGCCTGCCGCTCTCGCCCTGGTGGCCGCCCTGCTGCTGGGACCGGGCGACCCCGGCGCCACCCTTGCCCGGAGCCTCGAAGTGTCTCACGCCCCCGCAGTCCAGCCGGAGACGCTCGACGCCTGGCTGAAGCCGCCTGCCTATACCGGCAAGCCCCCGCTGCTTCTGACCAGCCCGGCCATGATCGAACGGCTGGCCGCCGAGCCCGATATTCATGTGCCCGAAAAATCCGTCCTCGCGCTGCGCATCAGCGGCGGCACAGCGCCCGCCCTGTCGTTCCATGCCCTGAACGATGGCGGTGGCACAGAAGCCGAACTCTCCGGCTTCAAGCCGAAGATCCGTCAGGCGGAGGGCGTCTTCCAGGTCGAAGTGACCCTCGACCGCCCTGCCACCGTGATGGTCACGGATGCCGGCAAGACTCTGGCAAGCTGGCGCATCGCGCTCGTTCCCGATGCGCCGCCCACCGTCGAGATCACGGCTGAGCCCTCGGGCGATTCCTCAGGCATGCTGACGGCCAGATGGAAGACCGCCGATGATTACGGCGTGACCGGCCTCACCGCCGACATCTATCTTGCCGACGAGCAGGACGAAGGCGTTGGTTTTGCCGATGCCGGGATCTTCGAATTCCCGCCCCCGAAGCTGCCGGTCCGTCTGCGCCAGGCCTCACCCCGTGAGGAAGCGGGCGAGAGCAAGGCCGACATGGCCGAACATCCCTGGGCCGGCTTCATGGTCGAGATGACACTTACGGCAAGCGACGCCGCCGGCAACCGCACCGAGAGTGACAGGCGCGTGTTCCGGCTGCCCGAGCGGCAGTTCACGCGGCTGCTCGCGCGCGCCCTCATCGAGCAGCGCCGCCGCCTCATCCTGAACCCCGGGGAAGCCGATGACGTGGCGCAGATGCTGGATGCGCTTCTCACCTTTCCCGAGGGACTGATCGACCGGAGCGGCACCCACATCGCCATCGCCGCCGCGCTGTCGCGGCTGCGCAGTGCCGACGACCGCGAGAGCATCGATGCGGTGATCGGCATGCTCTGGCGGATCGCCGTCAATGTCGAGGACGGCGCACTGGGAGATGCCAAGGCAGAGCTCGAGGCACTGCGCAAGGAATTGCAGAAGGCGCTGCGCGAGGGCGCGCCGCCAGAGCGCATCGCCGAACTCACCCGCAAGCTGCGCGAGGCGCTGGACCGCTACATGCAGTCGATGATGGCGGAGGCACGCAAGCGCCTTGAACAGGAGGGGCCGTCGCAACGGGACATGCCGCAGCAGGGCCGCATGGTGAGCCCGCAGGATCTTCAGAAGATGCTCGACATGATCGACAAGCTCGCACAGAGCGGCGCCAATGAGGCGGCCGAGCAGATGCTCTCCGAGCTTGAGAACATCCTGCGCAACCTGCAACCCGGACAGCCGCAGCAGGGCCAGGGTCAGGACAGCCCGCTGAACGGCATGCTGGACGAACTCTCCGACCTGATGCGCCAGCAGCAGAAACTCATGGATGAAACCCAGCGCATGCCGCAGCCGGACGGATTTGGCGAGGGCCAGCCACAGACCGGCGAACAGGGTGCGGACGGCATGGGACAGCTCGGCGACCGCCAGCAGGGCCTTGGCGAAAAGCTGGATGAATTGATGCGCCAGTTCGGCCAGAACGGCCTGCCGGCGCCGCAGGCGCTGGGCGAGGCCGGCGAGCGCATGGGCAGCGCGGAGGACTCGCTGCGTGGCGGAGACCGCGACAGCGCGCTGGGGCAGCAGGGAGAGGCGCTCTCCAAGCTGCGCGAGGGCGCGCGCGGCCTGGCGAGGCAGATGATGCAGCAATCACAGGGCCAGCAAGGCAGCGAGGGCCGTGAGGGCGAGTCCCGCGGCGACGACCGCGACCCGCTGGGCCGCCCGATGCGCAGCCGTGGCGAGGACACTGGACCAGACCGCGACATGCTGCCCTCCGAACAGGCCATCCAGCGGGCGCGCGAGATCCTCGACATGCTGCGGGCCCGGGCGGGAGACGCCGGGCTGCCGCGGCTCGAGCGTGACTATATCGAAAGGCTGCTGCGCGGACTTTACTGAGGCGCCGCGGCCGCCTGGCCGATCACCAGCGTCCCGGCGACGAGTTCCCACCGGCCATCCCGGCGCGATATCGACTGCCCCCGCAGACCACCGGGCAAGCGGGTGCCGATGCTGACCGGTACCAGCGTCTTGTCATCGGCCGAGTCGACCGTGACAAAGGCCACGCCGTCAACCACCGTCAGGAGTTCATAGCTGTAACCGCCAGCAGTCACCGGCCTTGGCCCGGACCAGGGCGGGACAGCGCGGATGGCGGGAGCAGGCCCCAGGCTCCGGGTGGTGATGGGATCGGCGCCCGCATCCATGTCGGTGATGACCTTGCGCTTGGGCGGCGGAAAATTGAGTCCCAGATTGGCGGGCGGATTCTCCATCCGACTGAGTGCGACGATCTTGAAAGCGGCAAAGCCGATGACCGCAATGGCCAGCGCAGCCGAAAGCACATAGGTCAGAATATCCGTCAGTTTGTCGGCCATGGCTGCGAGTCGGGACCCCCGCTGCACGGTGCGGGACCGAGCTTGCGCCAGCCGTGCGGGGACTGGCCGGTCAGCGGTCGCGGCGCAGCGCGGCAGCCTTGCGCGCCAGCGACAGCACGCAGCGCCCTGCAATTGCCTGTGCCAGCCCGGCGTTCTGGCGCACCGCCAGGACATTGGCCGAGAGGGTGCTGCCCGCTGCCACGAGATCGGAGAGGCTCCAGTTGCGGAGCTGGGCCTGGACAAGGCGCTGACGCCTGAAGAATACCGGTGGCCGAGCCTGCTTCACGGCCTGCTCGGGTGATGCGCCGCGGTCAATGGCGATACGGAATTCAGCAAGACGGAGCGCCTGCTGATGCACGGCGGAAAGCAGGCGTCCGGCATCCTCGCCCGATTGCAGAAGGTCGTGCAGCAGGCGGTCGGCTGCTTCGACCTCGCCACCGAACACGCTGTCGGCAAGGGCGTCCGGCGTGGCGCCCGTGTCATTGCCGCAGACCGCCTCGACATCGGCAAGGCTCACACGGTCCGTGCCCCGGGCGTAGAGCGCAAGCTTTTCGGCCTCGCGCCGCACGAGGCTGCGCGAGGTGCCGCAGAGTTCGATGAACCGGGCCAGCGCATCCGGAGCGATGCGCACGCCATCCTGCGCCAGACACTGTTCGACAAGCGAGGCAATCTCGCCAGCCTCGGCCTCATAGAGCGGCAGGATCAGCGCATGCGGACTGGCTTCGAAGGCTGCCCGCAGCCGCGATGACTTGGCCAGCACAGCGGCTTCCGCAACGATCAGATTGCCTGGCACAGCCTGCTGCAGCAGCGGCGTGACCGCCTTGTGAAAGGCTTCGCCCGCTCCCTTCACCCAGATGACCCGGGCACCGCCGAACATCGACATGGATTGAGCCTCGTCAGCCAGCCGCGCGGGATCGGCTGCCAGATCGGCCTCGCCCAGTGCGGCGACAGCAAACGGGTCATCATGCGCGCCCGCGATTCGGGTCACCGCCCGCTGGGCCAGTTCACGCACGGCCTCGCCATCTTCGCCGTAGATCAGCAGTGCAACGACAGCAGGATCCGGCTTGCGCAGAAATGCATCAAGCGCGGGCGGCCGGATTGCCGTCATGCGTTGTTCTGCTGCTTGGCGAAATAGGCTGCAAGCCGCGTGCGGATGTCGGCGCTCGCCTCGCGGGCGGCGCGCTGGGTGGCATCGGTCTGGGCCTGAAGATCGGCAAAGGGCTGACGGATCACGTCATAGCTCGCCCGGGCGAATGTGGTGCCGCGGTTGACCACGGCTCCGGTGGACTTGTCCATCAGCTCGTAATTGACCGTTATCTGAAGGGACTGTCGGGTGACGGCCGGCTGCCGGTTGGCGATGATGTCGTTGTTGGCCACCTCGGTGACGAGCGTGAGGGTGTATTTCTCGTTGCCGCGCCCAGCCTGCATGGAGGAGAGCAGCTCGTTGCGCACGAGCTGGCTTACGCGGTCCTCGGGTTCGGGAATGGAAATGGCCGCCAGGCTCGCGCCAACCCCCGGCTCCCCGGCGGACGATCCGTAAAGCGGCCGGTAACTGCAGCCGGCCAGCGCCAGTGTGGCGGCAAGGCACAGCATGGTCAGGGATTTGCGCATCAGCCGACAATATTGGCGATGCGTCCGGGCACCACAATCACTTTTTTCACCGGCCGTCCCTCAAGGGCCCGGGTGACGGAGTCAAGCCCCAGGACGAGCGCTTCAAGCTCGGCGGACGGCATGTCTCTGGCGATGGTGACTTCGTCGCGCCGCTTGCCATTGACCTGTACGGCAATCGTCACCTGGTCGTCGGCCACCAGCGCCGGATCGGGCTTCGGCCAGGGCGTGTCCACGACATAGCCTCGCTTCTTCATGGCCTGCCAGCATTCCTCGGCGAGATGCGGCATCATGGGTGCCGACATCAGCACCAGGAATTCAGCCGCTTCCCGCACCGGGGCGGCTCCCGCCCGGCCGGCGGCGAGGGCCGTGCCCAGCGCATTGGCGAGTTCATAGATCCGTGCAATGGCGCGGTTGAACCGCAGCGCCGACAGATCCTCGGTGACAGCCTGCAGTGCCTTGTGGGCCGCCCGGCGCAATTCGAGGGCTGCATCGGCGGCATCGCCGCCGGAATAGCCCGCCGCGTCATTGACAAGACGCCAGATGCGCTGGGTGAAGCGCCAGGCGCCTTCCGCTCCTGCCTCGGTCCATTCGATATCACGCTCGGGCGGGGTATCGGAGAGCATGAACCAGCGCGCGGTGTCAGCGCCGAAGCGCGCGATGATGTCATCGGGGTCGACGACATTCTTCTTCGACTTCGACATCTTTTCCACGCCGCCGACCTCGAGTGCTTCGCCAGTCCGGGCGTGTACCCAGCCACCGTCGCGGTTCACGGCATCGGCCGGGAACACCCATTCACCGCTCTGTGTACGGAAGGTTTCGTGGATCACCATGCCCTGGGTGAAAAGGCTCTCGAAGGGTTCCTTGATGGCGAGATGGCCGGTCGCCGTCATGGCGCGGGCGTAGAAGCGTGAATAGAGAAGATGAAGAATGGCGTGCTCGACGCCACCGATGTACTGATCAACGCCCATCCAATAGGTAGCCGCGGCCTTGTCCACGGGGGCGGAGGCGTGGGGCGAGCAAAAGCGCGCATAATACCAGGACGAATCGATGAAGGTATCGAAGGTGTCGGTCTCGCGCCGCGCAGCCTTGCCGCAGGACGGGCAGTCGACATGTTTCCAGGTGGGATGATGCTCGAGCGGATTGCCGGGCTTGTCGAAGGTCACGTCATCGGGAAGGGTGACGGGAAGCTGCGCCGCGGGAACCGGCACGATGCCGCAGGCGGCGCAGTGGATCACCGGAATGGGGCAGCCCCAGTAGCGCTGGCGTGACACGCCCCAGTCGCGCAGGCGGAAGTTCACCTTTCGCTCGCCGGTGCCAAGCGCCTCGAAGCGGCGTGCAATCTCGGCCTTGGCGGCAGGCACGCTCATGCCATCGAGAAAATCCGAATTGATGAGAACGGTGTTGTCACCCTCCTTCTCGAGGAAAGCCTCCGCGCCAATGGTGAAATGCGCCGGATCCGTGCCCTTCGGGGCCACGACCGGGATCACCGGAAGGTCATATTTGCGGGCAAAATCGAGATCGCGCTGGTCATGGGCCGGACAGCCGAAAATGGCGCCTTCGCCATAGCCCATGAGCACGAAATTGGCGGCATAGACCGGAAGCCGGACACCGGGCCGGAACGGGTGACGGGCAAAAAGCCCCAGCGCATGGCCCTTCTTCTCGGCGCGCTCGATTGATTCCTCGGACGTTCCGAGTGCGGCGACGTCGCGCCGGAAGGCTGCCAGCCCCGCGTCGTCGGCAGACAGCCGCCGCGCCAGTTCGTGATCGGCTGAGATGGCGCAGAAGCTTGCGCCGAAGATCGTGTCATGGCGCGTGGTGTAGACGGTGAGGCGCTCATCGAGCAGCTTGCCCGCCGCATCCTCGAGGGCAAAGGAAAAACGCAGTCCCTCGGACCGGCCGATCCAGTTCTTTTGCATCAGCCGCACTTTTTCGGGCCAGCGGGTGAGGCCGTCGAGCGCCGAGAGGAGTTCATCGGAATAGGCGGTGATCTTCAGGAACCACTGCGCCAGCTCGCGCTTCTCGACCAGCGCGCCCGAGCGCCAGCCGCGTCCGTCGATCACCTGCTCATTGGCCAGAACCGTGTGGTCGACCGGATCCCAGTTGACCATCGAAACCTTGCGCTCGACGAGGCCGGCCTTCATGAAGTCGATGAACATGGCCTGCTCGTGCTGATAGTAGCCGGGATCGCAGGTGGCGATCTCGCGGCTCCAGTCGAGTGCCAGGCCCATCGACTGAAGCTGACGCTTCATGGTGGCGATGTTGTCATAGGTCCAGGCCTTGGGGTGAATGCCGCGGTCGATGGCGGCATTCTCGGCGGGCATGCCGAAGGCGTCCCAGCCCATGGGGTGAAGCACATTGTAGCCCAGCGCACGGCGGAAGCGCGCGATCACGTCGCCCATGGTGTAGTTGCGCACATGCCCCATGTGAATGCGCCCCGACGGATACGGGAACATCTCGAGCACATAGTATTTGGGCCGCGCGGGGTCTTCGCGGGCCTCGAAACTCCTGGCGTCGGTCCAGTGCTTCTGCCAGCGCGGTTCGGCTTCACGCGGGTTGTAACGTTCAGTGCTCACGATGCCGGGTCCTGTCAGTGGGAAGGCTCTGGACCGTGCTGGTACCAGTCCTTGAAAAGCCCTGCAAGCTTGGCCTAATGCTCTGGCCTGGCCGGAACCCCGCGCCAGATCAGGAGCTTGCCTTATGAGTCACACGGGCCTGGATGCAGTGTCGCAAAAGCTGGCCGAGGCCGAACGGGCGGCGGGCCGCACGCCCGGAAGCGTGCACCTGATCGTGGTGTCCAAGACCTTCGGGCCGGAGGCGATCCTCCCGGTCATCGCGGCCGGGCACCGGGTGTTCGGCGAAAACCGCGTGCAGGAGGCAAAGGCCAAGTGGCCGGCCCTCAGGGCTGACTGTCCCGATCTGGAACTGCACCTGATCGGCCCGCTGCAATCCAACAAGGCGGCCGAGGCGGTGGCGCTGTTTGACGCCATCCACACCATTGACCGGCCCAAGATCGCCGGGGCGATTGCAGAGGAGATGCGCCGGCAGGGCCGCGCGCTGAAGCTGTTCGTGCAGGTGAACACCGGTCGTGAGCCGCAGAAGGCCGGGATCGCGCCCGAGGCCGTTGGGCAGTTCCTCGCGGAATGCCGCGACATCCACGGCCTGACGATTTCCGGGCTCATGTGCATTCCCCCGGCGGACGCCGATCCGCGCCCACATTTCGAGATGCTGGCCGCCATGGCACAGCGCAACGGCGTGGCGGAGCTGAGCATGGGCATGAGCGGCGACTATCCCGTGGCCGTCGCCTGCGGCGCGACCCATGTCCGGGTGGGATCGGCGATCTTCGGGACGCGTGGCTAGATCACGATCCGGCTTCGCCGCCCGAGACGTTCGAGAATCCTGCGCATGTCCTTGAGCGACACGGCGATGCAGCCAGCCGTCGGCCCGCCGTCGGCGCGGCGCAGATGGAAGAACACGGCGCTGCCATGGCCCTGAACCCGCGGCCGCTCATTGTGTGACAGCTCGATCACGATGTCATAGAGGCCATCGGCACGCTGCATGGTTTCATGCGCGGCGGCATAGGGCATGCGGACCAGCCGGTTGTAGTTGCGGTCGCCCACGGTTTCGCACCAGCCATCCTGCGGACGCAGGGCAACAGCCCGGAGGGGTCCGCGCGGCGGCAGCATGCGGTCGGCGCGATAGAACAGCCGCCGAAGCTGCCACACGCCGCGGGGGCTCGCGCCATCGCCTTCCCGCTTGGCCACCCGCCGTCCGGAGCGGCCGAGGGAACAGGGCACGCGCATGCCCCCCAGCACGAGAACACCCGTGGTGGATCTGTCGCTGAGGCTCAGCACGCGGAGGGTGCGGTCGGTTTGTCTGATCATGTTCCGGCTTGTGTTTTCGCCTTGAAAAGGCCACGCGACACCCTAACATTGTTCACCATGACAGCAAGCGATTTCAAAGACTTCCGGGCAGGAATGGCAGAATGACGGGGATGCGCCGCATCATCGTCATCGATGACGACACCCTGCTGCGGGAGACGCTGAAGGAGCAATTCTCTTTGCATGAGGAGTTCGCGGTCAGCGAGGCCGCCACCGCCACCGCTGGTGTCGCCGCGGTCAAGGCCCAGCCTCCCGATCTCGTGATCCTCGACGTCAACCTGCCCGACATGGATGGCCGCGAGGCCTGCCGGATCCTGCGCCGCAATGGCTACCGGGGGCCTGTCATCATGCTCACCGGCCAGGCATCGGAGGCCGACACGATTCTGGGGCTCGAGTCCGGGGCCAATGACTATGTGAGCAAGCCGTTCCGGTTTGCTCTTCTGCTTGCGCGGGTGCGCGCCCATCTGCGCCAGCATGCGCACAGCGACGATGCCGTGTTCAAGATCGGACCCTACAGTTTCAAGCCGTCGGCCAAGCAGATGATCCGCCACGACGGCCGCAAGATCCGCCTGACGGAGAAGGAAACGGCCATCCTGAAGTTCCTGCTGCGGACCGGCGAGCAGATGGTGAGCCGCGACGTGCTGCTTCAGGAAGTGTGGGGCTACAGCGCCGCTGTGACCACCCACACGCTCGAAACCCATGTCTACCGCCTGCGCCAGAAGATCGAGCAGGACCCCTCGGAGGCCCAGATCCTGATCACCGCCGGCGGCGGCTACAGGCTTGTTCCGTAAGCTTGGCGTTGCCGCCCGCGTCATGTAAACAGGTCCGATGATACCGACTGGCGACATTGGCGCGGGCAGCCGCCGCGCCGCACCGGACGGCGCGCCATGAGCGTGAAGGCCGATGGCGAGACATTCCGGCGCATTCCGATCTTTGCGGAGTGCGATCCCGTGCATCTGCAGGTTCTGGCCTTTTCCGCCATCCGGCAAAGCTTCGCGGCGGGTGAAACCCTGATGCGGGAAGATGCCCCCGCCGATGCGGCCTTTCTCATTCTCAGCGGGGAAACGACGCTTACGGCAAGGCGGGAGGGTGCAATCGGAACCGCAGGCGCCGGGGCCCTTCTGGGCGAGGTGGCGATGATCGGCGCGCGTCCCTACGCACTCACTGTCGTAGCCTCGGAACCGGTCACGGCACTGCGCATCGACCGCGAGCTGTTCCTCCGGGTTGCACAGGAGTTTCCCGAATTCGCCGCCACGGTGTTCAAAAGCCTCGCGAGGAAGCTCGAGCGTTCCGTGGGCGAGATCGGCGCCACCCGCCAGGCCTTTGAGCAGGCGCGTTCGTTCGGCGGCGCCTGAAGCCCGGCCTCAGCCGGCAAAGCTCGCCATGACGGGCACATGGTCCGAGGGTTGCTCCCAGCCCCGCGCCTCTTTCAGGATCTCGATCTTCCGGCACGCCGGTGCCAGACCGGCCGTCGACCAGATATGATCAAGGCGGCGCCCCCGGTCGCTCACCTCCCAATCACGCGCGCGGTAGCTCCACCAGGTGTAGAGCTTCTCCTCGGCGGGCACGTGCTGGCGCATGAGGTCGATCCATTTGCCGGTCTTCTGGATGCGCAGCAGACCTTCCGTCTCGACGGGCGTGTGGCTCACCACTTTCAGCAGGTCCTTGTGCGACCAGACATCCTGCGCGAGCGGCGCAATGTTGAGGTCACCCACCAGAATGCTTTCATGGCCCTTGGGCACGCAATCCTTTGCGAACCAGTTTTCGAGTTCAGCGATGAACTGCAGCTTGTGGGCAAATTTCTCGTTGATGGCGGGGTCGGGCTCATCGCCACCCGCCGGAACATAGAGATTGTGGATGATGATCGGTGTTGCGCCGCCGAGCGTTACCGCAAGGTGGCGGCAATCGTCCTTTCCGCAGAAGCGCCTTGAGGCCTGGGCCGTGAACGGCCGTTTCGAGACGATGGCCACGCCGTGATAGCCCTTCTGGCCGAACTCGGCGATATGGCTGTAGCCGAGGTCACGCAGCGGGCCGGAGGGGAACTGGCCCTGCGGGCACTTTGTTTCCTGCAGGCAGAGCACGTCGGGCTGCCAGCGTTCGAGCAGCCGGGTCACCAGGCCGATGCGCAGGCGGACGGAATTGATGTTCCAGGTGGCAACTTTGAGAGACATGCCAGCCGATTAGACCCTGCGAACTCCGGGAGCAAGCCCCGGCGGGCATTCCTCAGGGGCTGGACTTGTCCTTGTTCTTGCGGTCGATCTTGACCACGAAAAGCTTCGGATCCGGCTCGACCCCTGCCACCACATTCTCGAGCGATACCGTGGTGCGCCGGCCCTTGCCATCGATCACCACCCATTGCTGGAGAGCATTGCGCGTGGTGTCGAAGACCAGGGTCAGCTGGCCGTTGGCAAGCGTGTTCTTCTTGTCCTCGATGGTGACGGACAGGATCCCGTCCTGATCCTGATAGTCGAGGATCAATGTATCCTTCAGGATGTCGACGGTGTTGGACAGCACGAGACGCAAGGGCGTCTGCGAGAGGGGAAACTGGTCACCCTTCTCCTTCTTGACGTTCTTGACCGTGAGCCAGGTGCCGTCGGCGACAATGAGAAACGGGTTGGGCGGTGCATATTCGAAGCGCATCTTGCCCGGCTTCGAGATGTAGAAGACACCCTGCGACAGGTTGCCCTTGGGGCTGATCTGGGTGAATTCGCCCTGCAGCGTCTTGAAGCTGTTGAGATAGGCGGAGATGCCGTTGATCGCCGCTTCCTGCTCGGGGGTGAGGGTCAGTGGCTCGGCAGCCCTGGCCAGGGGGGAGGCCAGAGCGATCAGGGCGAGGCCCAGCAGGGCACGGCGCGAGAGCTGCAGGAAGCTTGTCATGCTGTTCTTTCCGGAAAAGGCGCGGCGAATAACCCGGGTTGTCTATGCCAGCGGCGTCTTATCCGCAAGAAAAGGCCGATTTTGAGGCAGCCCGCCGCCATGCATCCTCCTCAGACGCGGGCGCTGTCGCCGGGCACCAGGATCTCACGCTTTCCGGTGGCATTGGCCGGAGAAATCAGGCCCTCGCGTTCCATGCGCTCTATCAGGCTCGCGGCCTTGTTGTAGCCCACCTGCAGGCGGCGCTGGACATAGGACGTCGAGACCTTCTTGTCGCGCAGCACGACCGCGACCGCCTGGTCATAGAGATCATCACCCGAACCGCCGCCCTCGCCCCCCATGCCGCCTGATTCGCCAAAGGCGCCATCCTCCGGCTCCTCGGTGACGGCCTCGACATATTCGGGAGCACCCTGGGACTTGAGATGCGCCACAATCTTCTCAACCTCGTCATCCGCCACGAAGGGCGCATGCAGGCGTGAAATGCGCCCGCCACCGGCCATGAACAGCATGTCGCCCTGGCCAAGCAGCTGCTCGGCGCCCTGCTCGCCCAGAATCGTCCGGCTGTCGATCTTCGATGTGACCTGGAAGGAGATGCGCGTGGGGAAATTGGCCTTGATGGTGCCGGTGATGACATCGACCGACGGCCGCTGCGTCGCCATGACCACATGGATGCCGGCAGCACGCGCCATCTGGGCGAGACGCTGCACCGCGCCTTCAATATCCTTGCCAGCGACCATCATCAGGTCGGCCATCTCGTCGATGATGACCACGATATAGGGCATGGGCGAAAGATCGACGGCTTCCTTCTCGAAGACAGGCTCGCCCGTTTCCGGATTGAAGCCGGTCTGGATGGTGCGGAACATCTCCTCGCCCTTGGCGGCGGCCGCCTTCATCCGGGTGTTGTAGCCATCGATGTTGCGCACGCCGAGCTTCGACATCTTGCGATAGCGCTCTTCCATCTCGCGCACCGCCCATTTGAGTGCCACAACGGCCTTGCGCGGATCGGTGACGACGGGCGCCAGCAGATGCGGAATTCCCTCATAGACGGAGAGTTCCAGCATCTTGGGGTCGATCATGATGAGGCGGCAGCGCTCCGGCGGAAGCCGATACAGTAGCGACAGGATCATGGTGTTGATGCCTACCGACTTGCCGGAACCGGTGGTGCCGGCAATGAGCAGATGCGGCATGCGCGCGAGATCGGCAAAGACCGGCTCGCCTCCGATGTTCTTGCCAAGCGCGATGGCAAGATTGAGACTCGACTTCTCGAAGGCTTCGGAGCCCAGCATCTCGCGCAGATAGACGGTTTCGCGCTTGGCATTGGGAAGTTCGATGCCGATGGCGTTGCGTCCCTGCACGACTGCCACGCGAGCCGAAATGGCGCTCATCGAGCGCGCGATGTCATCGGCGAGGCTGATGACGCGCGAAGACTTGATGCCTGGGGCGGGCTCGAGTTCATAGAGCGTGACGACGGGTCCGGGGCGCACCTTGAGGATCTGACCCTTGACGCCGAAGTCATCCAGCACGCCCTCGAGCATGCGGGCATTCTGCTCGAGCGCCTCGTCGGACAACTCCATCGGCTTGCCGACGCGCCGCGGCTCAGCGAGCAACGTCAGTGGTGGCAGTTCATAGGCCTCTCCACGGCCCAGCGCGAACGCAGGTTGAAGGTCTTTCTTCAGCCGCTTGCCCTGCTTCAGGGGCCTGTTGCTGCGCGAGACCCGCGGCGGAGCCGCATCGAAGGCCTCATCCTCTGATTCTTCCCGAAGGACCGCCTCAGCCTCTTCGTCGGCATCGACGTCAGCATCTTCCCATTCGTCGGTTTCATCGGGTGGGGGGGCTGCGCGGCGCGCGGCGGGCGCGAGTTGGGGTTCGATTCGGGGACCGGACATGCGGCCACGGCGCGGTGCGGCATCGGAGCGCGGCGCGAGCCGGCGAATGATGTCGTCCTCATCCGCTGGACCTTCGAAATCGGGTTCACCACGGCGCAGGTCGCGCCATTGTGCAGCGGCGGCTGACCAAGCCGCTTGCACACCGCCCATTGCAAGACCCGCCATCCTGCGGCTGCGGCCCGAGGCCACCGTGACGCTCTCGGCCGCCGCGGCCCGCGACAGACCAAGCGCCCGGAGACCGAGCGCCGCAGCCAGGACCAGCATCAGCAGGCCAGCGAGCAGCATGGCGACCGGCGCGGGAAGGACCACGGACAAGGCGACCATCGTGAGATTGTGGACAACATCGCCGGCATTGCCGCCAAGCCCCGAAATGAGCGGCCACCCGGGCGGTGCATGGACCGCGGAGAGTGCCGCGCTGACGGCCAGGGTGCAGCCCAGCCAGGCGAGCAGGCGGCGCAGCGGCCGGGCCGGCCCCTCATGCCCAACAAGAAGAACCGCCCAGCGCACGGGGATCATGAACAATGGCAGGACGCCGAGGCCGAGAAACTGCATCAGTTCATCGGCGACCACTGCGCCGGGATAGCCCAGCCAGTTGCTGGCCGCGCGGTCGAGGGCATGATTGAGGGAGGGATCGTCCAGCGACCAGGAGGCCAGTGCAAGGCCGAGGGCAATGAGCAGCAGGAACAGGCTGATGCCAGCCACCTCGAACAGGCGGTTCTTGAAGAAGATCCGGACGGCTTCCGGGACCGCGCTGTCATCGGTGTCATAGGTTGGTTGATACGCCATGCGAAGCCCCCGCCGGGGCCTGCGGCCCGGCCGTAACAGATCGTTAAGCCCATTCTGGCGGCAGCGTAGTTAAGGCGGGGTTTAGAAAAGCAGGCAACCGGCGGGGCAAGCCCCGCCGGTTGCACGGATCGTCTTAAAGGAAAATTTCAGTTGTAGGCGCGCTCGCCGTGATCGACGAGATCGAGGCCTTCGCGCTCCTCCTGCTCCTTGACGCGCAGGCCCGTTACAGCCTTGCAGATCATCAGGGCGACGTAGGAGACGACTGCCGTCCAGACCACGGCGATGATCACCGCCATGACCTGCGCATACATCTGCGTGCCAAAGGCGTAGGGAACCGCGCCAACCGAAGTATCGGCGGCGAGATAGTCCACAACGCCCATGCCACCCAGCGCCGGATTGACGAAGATGCCAGTGAGGAGCGCTCCCAGTATGCCGCCGACACCGTGAACGCCGAAGACATCGAGTGCGTCGTCATAGCCAAGCCGGGCCTTGAGCGAGACGACCGCCCAGAGACACACGAAGCCGGCGGCAAGGCCGATGATGATGGCCGCGCCAGGCCCCACCCAGCCGCAGGCCGGCGTGATGGCGACGAGCCCGGCGACGAGGCCAGACGCGCCGCCGAGAAGGCTCGGATGGCCACGGAAGACCCATTCGCCCGCCGTCCAGGCGAGAGCGGCAGCTGCGGCCGCAATGGTGGTGTTGAGGATCACCAGTGCCGTGAGGCCATTGGCTTCGAGACTCGATCCGGCATTGAAGCCATACCAGCCGAACAGCAGCAGACCGGCGCCGGTGAGCACAAAGGTGAGATTGTGGGGCGTGATCGGGTCGCGGCCGAAGCCTACGCGCTTGCCAAGGACATAGGCGCAGACGAGACCCGCGACGCCGGCATTGATGTGGACGACGGTTCCGCCCGCGAAATCAATGGCGCCGAGGTTGAAGAGATAGCCGTTGGTGGCGTTGACCAGCGCGCCATATTCACCCAGCACGGCCGCCTTGGCATCATCTGTGGTGGCCGCAGCCAGCGCATCGAGGAGCTGCTTGGCCTTGTCCTCGCCCACAATCGCCGACACGATAGAGAGATTGTCGGCCGACAGCGTGTAGGCGTCGGGGCCTGCCCAGAACCATACCATGTGGGCCATGGGCAGATAGGCGAAGGTGAACCACAGCACCATGAACAGCAGCACGGCGGCGAACTTCATGCGTTCGGCATAGGCGCCGACGATCAGCGCCGGCGTGATGCAGGCGAAGGTCATCTGGAAGATGACGAAGGCCAGTTCCGGAATGTTGGTTTCCTTGGAGAAGGTACCGATTTCCGAAGCGGGCGAGACGCCGGCGAGGAAGAACTTCGAGAAGCCGCCGATGAACGGGTTGAGCGCTCCGCTGCCATTCCCCGTGAAGGCCAGCGAATAGCCGTAGAGTACCCAGAGGATCGAGATGATCGAGAAAACAATCAGAACCTGCATCAAGACCGAGAGCACATTCTTGGCGCGCACAAGACCACCGTAGAAAAGTGCAAGACCCGGAATGGTCATCAGCACAACGAAGCAGGTGGCAACCAGCATCCAGGTCGTATCGCCCTTGTTGACGGTTGCAGCCGCCTGCGCGGCGGATGCGAAGGCCGTCAGCACGGCCAGACCGCAGGCGCCGGCGAGGGCAGGCCTGCGCAGATAGTGTGTGAGTTTCATATGCGTGTTTCCTGTCGGCTTGAGGTTAGAGAGCGGCATGGCCGGTTTCGCCGGTGCGGATGCGCACCGCCTGTTCGAGCGGCAGAACGAAGATCTTGCCATCGCCGATCTGCCCGGTCTGGCCGGACGCCTGGATGGTTTCGATGACCTTGTCAGCCAGGTGCTCGTCGACCGCGAGTTCGATCTTCACCTTGGGAACGAAACTCACGGTGTATTCGGCGCCTCGATAGAATTCGGTGTGACCGCGCTGGCGGCCGTGACCGCGCACCTCGGTGACGGTGATGCCCTGGATGCCAAGCGCCCCCAGCGCTTCCCGCACCTCCTCCAGCTTGAACGGCTTGATGACGGCGATGATGAATTTCATGCACAAACCCCCTTGATTGGTGTCGGGAGTCTGGCTTCCAAGATCCGTGCCAAGTGGCGAAATTCTACTAACTCATTGAATTTGCGAGGTTTCAGGAATCATCGTCCGACAGGTCAGCGTATTTTTTATGCAATATCCGGCAATGAAGCTTTGGTTGCTCATTTTTTGTGCGAATTCACCGCGACCATCCATCCCCTGTGCTTTGGTCCGGAAAAGGCGGTAACAAGCGACATGGCCAAGACCTTCGACATCATCGTGATCGGTGCGGCGCTGAACGGACTTGCGGCGGCACTGGCCCTTGGCGGCCCGCAGGTGCGCAGGCCGCTGAAGGTGGCTGTCGTTGACGCCCGCGACCCGCGCGGCTTTGCGAGCAATGCCTTCGATGGCCGCGCCTCGGCCATCAGCACGGCCGCGCGGCGCATGTTCGAGGCGCTGGGCGTGTGGCCGATGGTTGCGGAGCATGCCCAGCCCATGTCCGAAATCATCGTCACCGACAGCGCCACTCCCGGCGGCGCCCGCCCGGTGCTGCTGCACTTCGGCGAGGAGGACATGGCAGGCGGCCCCTCCGCCCACATGATCGAGAACCGCTTTCTCTACGGCGCCATGCTCGAGCAGGCAGAAGCGGCGCCGAGCATCGATTTCTGCGTCGGCCAGAAGGTCGAGCATTTTCACTTCGGCCCCGGACTGGCGGCGGTGACGCTGGCCGATGGCACGGTGCTGCGCGGCGCGCTGATCGTGGCCGCCGACGGGCGCAATTCGCCCGCCCGCGAGGCAGCCGGCATCAGGCTCGTCGGCTGGCCCTATGACCAGATGGGGTTGGTGGCCACCGTCGAGCATGACCTGCCGCACAATGGCCGCGCCGAGGAACATTTCACGCCGTCGGGGCCCTTCGCCATTCTGCCCCTGCCCGGCAACCGCTCGTCGCTGGTGTGGTCTGAACGCACGGAGGCGGCCGAGCGCATGCTGGCGCTTCCACCAGAGGCTTTCGAAGACGAGCTGCGGCTGCGGTTCGGCGATCATTTGGGCGCGGTAAGGATGATCTCGGGCCGCCACGGCTACCCGCTGGCCATGTATGTCGCCGAGACATTCTCGGGCCCGCGTCTCGCGCTGGTTGGCGATGCCGCCCATGTGCTGCACCCTCTCGCAGGACTGGGCTTCAATCTCGGGCTTCGCGATGTCGCCGCACTTGCCGACTGCATTCATGACGCGGCAGGGCTGGGTCTCGACATTGGCAGCGAGAGCGTGCTCGACCGCTATACCGCCTGGCGGCGCTTCGACACCGTGGCAACCGGCGCGGCCATGGATGGCATGAACCGCCTCTTTGCCAACACCAATCCGGTGCTGACGCTGCTGCGCCGCGCCGGGCTCATGGCGGTGAACCGCATGGGTCCGATGAAATCCATGTTCGTGTCGCAGGCCGCCGGCGCATCCGGCAACCAGCCCCGGCTGTTGCGGGGCGAGAGGGTGTAACCGCCCTCAGCGGCTGAAGCCCGCGGCGGCGATCTTGCCGAGATAGGCCTGCCAGATATCCGCCTGCTCGCGACCCAGTTTCAGGAGATAGGGCCAGGTGTAGAGTCCGGTCGCATGGCCATCGTCGAACACGATGCGCACCGCATAGCTGCCGACCGGTTCCAGCTTGCGGATCCTCACATTGCGCTTGCCCCATACCAGCTGCTCCTGCCCGGGCCCATGGCCCTTCACCTCTGCACTCGGGCTTTCGACCCGCAGATATTCGGCAGGCAGTGTCAGGCTCTCGCCTGAATCAAAACGCACATGCAGCTCGGCTCCACCAGCCGAGAGGCGCAATTCCTCCGGCCACGGATCATTCACGGCTGATCTCGCGCGCCTCCTCGGGCAGCATGATGGGAATGCCGTCGCGGATCGGATAGGCAAGGCCTGCGGCGCGCGAAACAAGTTCTTGGCGCTCGGCATCATACTGCAGACGTGTCTTGGTGACAGGGCAGACCAGAAGCTCAAGCAGACGCGGGTCGGTGCGGATATCCGCCATGCGCCACCTATTGCAGCCGCGGCTTGCCGCCGCGCGCCATCTTGCTGAGCGCCACTTCCGTGAGCGCAACCAGAACATCCGCCCGTGTCTTGAGATCGGGCGCCTCGAGAAGCGCCTGTTTTCCTGAGGCGGATAGGGCGCAAGCTGGGAGAGCGTGTTGACCAGGACCTCGGTGGGCGCGGCATCCACCTGGCCCCAGTCGGCATTCATCTGATTGGCGTCGAGATAGTCGCGAAAGGCCTTGAGAAGGGCCGGGCGATTGACGTCAGCCGCACCCGCCGTGGACACCAGGTCGGCGGCGAAGGGATGGTAATTGGCGATCACCTGGCGGTAGGGCGTGTCGGCATCGAGTTCATCGATGATCTGGAACCGGCTGATGCCGGTGAGGGTAACCATCATGCGCTGATCGGCGGTCTCGGCATAGGCCGTGATGCGGCCGAGGCAGCCCACCTTCATGAGCTCAGGCACATCCTGGGCCTCGGCACCGGACGCGGGCTGGATCATGCCGATGACCCGGCTGCCCGAGAGAGCATCGTCGATCATGGCGAGGTAGCGCGGCTCGAAGATGTTGAGCGGCAGTTCGGCGCGCGGCAGCAGCAGCGCTCCGGCCAGCGGAAACACGGGAATGCGCTGCGGCAGATCGGAAGGGCTGCGGTAGGTGCCGAAGATGTTCATGAGGGATCTGTCCGTCACGCGAAGAGTACCGATGAGAGCTTGCGGCGGCCGGCAAGCGTGA
Organism: Hyphomicrobiaceae bacterium; assembly: GCA_900298995.1. Classification (GTDB taxonomy): domain Bacteria; phylum Pseudomonadota; class Alphaproteobacteria; order Rhizobiales; family Aestuariivirgaceae; genus Aestuariivirga. The sequence continues at coordinate 23,656 of OMIC01000037.1, forward strand.
ATTCGTCCTTGGGACCCCAGGCCTCGAAGAACTTGACGAGCTGCTTGCGCGCAGCCTCGTCGTTCCAGCCGCGCATCTTGCGGATAATGTAGATCAGCTGGTCGGTGGCCTCGGTGCGCTCGCCCGCGCCATTGAGCAGCACGGCAAGGTCGAGCCGCGCCTGAAAATCCTCCGGATTGCGCTCGATCTGCGAGCGGAGCGTTCCGATCTCCGAGACATCGACGGGGTTCAGCGCCATGTCGAGGGCGGCGCGCGCGCTCAGCACCTCGGGGTCGCCGGCCTTGGCGGGCGGTACCAGCGCCAGCGTGGCCTTCGCATTCTCGAGATCGCCCGCGGCGATCTGGCACCGGGCGAGGGCGGCGAGGGCGCCGGCATGCTCGCGGTCGGCCTGCAGCACCTGCACGAGGATCTGGGCGGCGGACGCATGATCACCCTGCTCGAGCATCAGGCGCGCCTCGCCCACCATGGCCTCGATCTCCTCGGCCAGGCTGCCCTGGCCGCCGAGTCGGTCCACGAACTGCTTGATCTGGCTCTCCGGCAGGGCGCCCATGAAACCGTCAACCGGCTGGCCGTTGACGAAGGCATAGACGGCGGGGATCGACTGGATGCGCATCTGGGCGGCAAGCTGCTGGTTCTCGTCCACATTGATCTTCACCATGCGGACCTTGCCATTGGCCTGACGCACGGTCTTCTCGAGCGCCGGTCCCAGCTGCTTGCACGGACCGCACCACGGCGCCCAGAAATCGACGATCACCGGTGTCTGGCGCGAGGCCTCGATCACGTCGCGCATGAAGTTCTGCGTATCCGAGTCCTTGATCAGGTCGCCGGCCGCTGCCTGGGTGCTGCCTGGGTCCTGCCCGCCGATAATCATGTTCATCTGTCCGTCACCTTCAGATCTGAGCCCCTAGATGGGGCAAATGCACGCGTTTTTCAATGTGCTGGCCGGATTCAGGCCACCGCCACGATGGCCGGTTCATGCCCGCAGGCCCGGATGAAAGCCACGAGGTCGGCAGACCGGATGGTGGTGGTGGCTGTGTTTTCGAGCGGATGATAGTTCAGCAGTTCATGCGCCATCATGCTGCGGTCCAGCACGACATTGACCCGCCGCTCCCTGTCATTGATGAGGCCGAACGGCGTGACGGAGCCCGGCTCCACGCCCAGTACCTCGCGCAACAGCTCGGGACGGCCGAAGGACAGCCGCCGGGATCCGATCTTGGCCGGCGCCGCCTTGAGATCAACCTGGGCCTCCTCGAGGCAGACAATGAGCCAGATCGCGCCCTTGTCATCCTTCAGGAACAGGTTCTTGCAGTGTCCACCGGGGATTTCGCCACGCAGCGCCTGCGCCTCCTCGACCGTATAAGCCGGCGGATGGTCGCGGGTGGCGGTCTCGATCCCCAGATCCCTGAAGCGGGCAAGTAGATCATTGCGGGTCGCGGGCATGGCGGCCGGTCGTCCTTCGAAAAAAGCTCTGGATGACGATGTTCTTGCATTTGGCGGGGAGTTAGGCAATAAGGCCCGAACCCACCGGGTAAACCGGTCTGGCCATGGAAGCGGGCGTAGCTCAGGGGTAGAGCATAACCTTGCCAAGGTTAGGGTCGCGCGTTCGATTCGCGTCGCCCGCTCCAATCATCTCATTGAAACAAAATGGCTTTCGCCCTTATCCGCTTTGCGGATGCGCCTGAATCATGCCCAGCGGAAGACGATGAAGGCCCAGATGACGGAGATGACCACCGCACCCCACAGCGGAGTTCCATAGAAGGCCAGCCAGCCGAGGAAGATGAAGGCGCTGCCCAGATGGGTCATGAACAGCCGGTCGCCGCGGGTGGTATCCAGACGGAAGATGCCGCGTCGCGGCGAGCCGCCCGGCGCGAAATACTCCCAGACGCCCATGGCCAGGATGGAGCCGAAGACATAGAGGAAGAAGGCGATGGTGACGCGGTTCCACGCCATCCAGCTGCCCAGCGGCTGCTGCCACCAGTCGGCTGAGAACATCATCGGCGTTTCCATGGTCCTGCCTTTCTCACACGCGGCCCAGGGCAAAGCCCTTGGCGATGTAGTTGCGCACGAAATAGATGACGATGGCCCCGGGAATGAGGGTGAGAACGCCCGCCGCCGCGAGCAGGCCAAGCTCATAGCCGGAGGTGCTGGCCGTCTTCGTCATGGCGGCCACGATGGGCTTTGCGGCGACCGAGGTGAGATTCTTGGCCAGCAGCATTTCGACCCACGAGAACATGAAACAGAAGAAGGCCGCCACGCCGATGCCCGCCGAGATCGTCGGCAGGAAGATGCGGATGAAGAAGGACGGGAAGGAATAGCCGTCGACATAGGCGGTCTCGTCCAGCTCCTTCGGAACCCCCGACATGAAGCCCTCGAGGATCCACACGGCCAGTGGAATGTTGAACAGCGTGTGGGCCAGCGCCACGGCCCAGGGCGTGTCGAACAGGCCGACCGCCGAATAGAGATTGACGAAGGGCAGCACGAACACCGCCGCCGGCGCCATGCGGTTGGAGAGCAGCCAGAAGAACAGGTGCTTGTCGCCCAGGAAGCGGTAGCGCGAGAAGGCATAGGCGGCGGGCAGCGCCAGCGTCACCGAGATCACGGTGTTGATCACCACATAGGTGATCGAATTGATGTAGGCGTTGTACCAGGACGGATCGGTGAAGATGGTGCGGTAGCTGTCCAGAGTGAAATCACGCGGAAAGGCGCTGAAGCCGCCCAGAATCTCGTTCGTTGTCTTGAACGACATGTTGAGCAGCCAGTAGATCGGAAGCATCAGGAAGACGATATAGACCGTCAGCACGACATAGCGCTTGCGCATCACTTCGCCTCCTCGCGCATCATCAGCGTGTAGAACAGCCAGCTGAGGAACAGGATGATGAGGAAGTAGACAATCGAGAACGCCGCGGCGGGGCCGAGGTCAAAGCCGCCAAGCGCCTTCTGAACGAGGTCGATGGACAGGAACTTGGTGGTGCTGCCGGGCCCGCCGCCGGTCAGCACGATGACCTCGGTATAGATCATGAAGGAATCCATGAAGCGCAGCAGGATGGCGATGGTCAGCACATGCTTGAGCTTCGGCAGCTGGATGTAGCGGAACACCGCCCAGGGCTTTGCGCCATCGACCTTGGCGGCCTGGTAATAAGCATCCGGGATCGCCACGAGGCCGGCATAGCAAAGCAGCACCACGAGCGATGTCCAATGCCAGACATCCATCAGAACCACGGTGAACCAGGCGGAAATGGGCTGGCGGGTGTAGTTGTAGGGAATGCCCAGCGCGTTGAGGCCCTTGCCGAGCAGGCCGATGTCGGGCAGCGCCATGATGTTCCACATCGAACCGACGACGTTCCACGGCACCAGCAGCGGCAGGGCAAGCAGAACGAGGCAGACGGAAACCCAGCGGCCGCTGCGCGGCATGCACAGCGCGATGGCGAGGCCCAGCGGAATCTCGATGGCCAGGATCACGGCGGTGAAGACAATCTGACGCTTCAGCGAGTCGTGAAACTGGTCGTCATGAAGGAGCTGCTGGAACCAGGTCGTGCCAGACCAGAAGAACTCGTTGTTGCCGAAGGTTTCCTGGACCGAATAATTGACGACCGTCATCAGCGGCAAGAGCGCGTTGAAGGCCACCATCAGAAAAACGGGCAGGACGAGCCACCAGGCGCGGTTGTTCTCGATCTTGGTCATCGCCGGGATCCGGCCATCCAGCCGTCCTCATAGACCTGGGTATGCGAGGGATCGAAGGCGAGGAAGGTCTTGCCTTCGGGCACGCGGTCGCCCTCCTTGAGAAGGAGCTTGATGGTGTGGCCGTGACTGCGCGCCTCGACGATTCGATACCGGCCGGCATCCGACACCCGCACCACGTCGGCGGGAATGCCCGAGGCAGCCACGCTCACGAACTCCGGTCGGACGCCGAGTTCGACGCGGCCCTTGCCGCTCGCTGCGGGAGCGTTGCCGGTGGCAACCGCCTGGCCGCCATACAGGGCCTGTCCGCCACGCACCTCGCAGGGCAGCACATTCATGCCGGGCGAACCGATGAAGTGGCCGACAAAGGTATGTTGTGGCTTCTCGAAGAGCTCCACCGGGGTGCCCGACTGCACCACCTCGCCCAGATTCATGACAACCACCTGATCGGCGAAGGTCAGCGCCTCCGTCTGGTCATGCGTCACATAGATCATGGTGCGCTTGGTCTTGAGGTGAAGCTCCTTGAGCTTGGAGCGCAGTTGCCACTTGAGATGCGGATCAATGACGGTGAGCGGCTCATCGAACATGATGACATTGACATCCGACCGCACGAGGCCACGGCCCAGCGAGATCTTCTGCTTGCCATCGGCGGTGAGGCCCGAGGCCCGCTTCGAGAGCGTCTTCGTCAGTTCCAGCATCTCCGCGATCTCGCCAACGCGGGACTTGATGTCAGGCTCCGGAACGCCGCGGTTGCGCAGCGGAAAGGCAAGGTTGTCGTAGACCGTCATGGTGTCATAGATGACGGGAAACTGGAACACCTGGGCGATGTTGCGCTCTTCGGGCGAGGCGCGGGAGACGTCTCGGCCATTGAAGCTGATGGTTCCCACGGTAGGCGTCAGAAGGCCCGAGATGAGATTGAGCAGCGTGGTCTTGCCGCAACCCGACGGACCCAGCAGCGCATAGGCACCGCCATCCTGCCAGGTCAGCGACAGACGCTTGAGGGCATAGTCGTCCTCGCCGCGCGGGTTGGCCATGTAGGAGTGACGCAGATTTTCGATGCGGATCTCAGCCATCAGGACACCCGCTCGCCCGAGGGCGCAAAAAACAGGGCGCGGTCGACATCGGCATGAAGCCGTGCCTGGGCGCCGACCTCGAGGGGATGGATGCCATGCGAGAGCGAAACCCAGGTCGAGCCCGCAACGTCGAGGTGGATGACGCTTTCCGAACCCGACAGCTCGGTGACCAGCACGCGGCCTTCGACTTCACCCGAGACGCCGCTCACCGGGAGTGGCGAGACATGATGCGGCCTGAGGCCCAGCGTGTAGCGTCCATCCGCAAGCCTTGAAGCAGCCGCGCCCGCTGGCCAGCTCTTGCCGCCGAACAACAGCAGCCGGTCGCCACGCTTTTCAACCGGCGCGGTGTTGATGGGCGGATCCGAAAAGACCTGTGCGGTCTGTAGATCCTTTGGCGTGCGGTAGGTGGACGCGGTGGGACCGAACTGGGTGACACGGCCCTCATGCAGCGTGGCGGTGTTGCCGCCAAACAGCAGGGCCTCGGAGGGCTCCGTGGTGGCGTAGACCACGATGGCGTTGCGGCCGGCGAACAGCTTCGGCAATTCGTCGCGCAATTCCTCGCGCAGCTTGTAATCGAGATTGGCCAGCGGCTCGTCCAGAAGAATGAGGTCCGAGTCTTTCACGATGGCGCGGGCGATGGCCGTGCGCTGCTGCTGGCCGCCCGAGAGTTCCGACGGACGGCGCTTCAGCATGGGCTTGAGGCGGAGAAGATCCGCCGCCGCCATCACACGCCGGTCGATCTCGGCGCGGCTCATGCCGGCAACCTTCAGCGGCGAGGCGATGTTGTCGTAGACGCTGAAGTTCGGATAGTTGATGAACTGCTGGTAGACCATCGACACGTTGCGCTGCTGGACGGCCACGCCGGTCACATCCTTGCCGCGGAAGCGGATGATTCCCGAGGTTGGCTGCTGGATGCCGGCCATGATCTGCATGAGCGTGGTCTTGCCCGACAGCGTGGTTCCAAGCAGCACGTTGAAGGAACCTTCGGGCAGGACGAGCGACGTCGGATGAATATGAATGTCCGCGCCGGATCGCTTTGTGATGTCGATGAGTTCGAGGGCCATTGCGTCCCCTTGATCTGCGGTCCGGCCGGCGGAAACAAAGTCGGAGCGCGGGAAACTGCTTCCCGCGCTCCGCTATATGCGAGACTTACTGCTGCCAGCGCTTGACGATTTCCTCGTAAGCGATGGTCTGGCCGGGCTCCTTCTCGTTCTCGAGCTTCGCCTTCGGGCCATCAGCCTTGCCGAGCCACTCGGACGGATCCTTGGGCTCGGACAGACGCGGGCCGCAACCACCATAGGTGTTGTTGGCCTTGTCCGCCGCTTCCATGCGGGCCATCACCTGCTCCATTTCACTGGCGAGACGGTCCATGGCCTCCTGCGGCGAGAAGGCGCCGGAGTTCACGTCACCGATCTGCTGCCACCAGAGTTGGGCCAGCTTCGGATAGTCCGGCACGTTGATGCCCGTGGGAGACCAGCGGACACGGTCAGGCGAGCGGTAGAACTCGACCAGACCGCCAAGCTTCGGTGCGCGGTCCGTGAAGGACTGATGACGCACGGTGCTGTCACGGATGAAGGTGAGACCGACCTGGCTCTTCTTCACGTCGACCGTCTTGGACACGGCAAACTGGGCGTAGAGCCAAGCAGCCTTGGCGCGGTCAGCCGGCGTCGACTTGAGGATCGTCCACGAGCCCACGTCCTGATAGCCGACCTTCTGGCCGTCCTTGTAGTAGGGACCGTGCGGCGAGGGGGCCATGCGCCAGAGCGGGTTGCCCTGATCATCGACCGTGTTGTTGCCTTCCGACTTCGGCGCCACCATGGAAGCGGTGAAGGCCGTGTACCAGAAGATCTGCTGGGCGACGTTGCCCTGGGCGAGAGCCGCCAGCGACTGATAGAAGTCGTAGTCGGCCGCACCCGGAGGCGCGTACTTCCTCAGCCATTCGTCCCACTTGGCGATGGCATAGACCGAGGCAGGGCCGTTGGTTTCGCCGCCACGCGAGACGGACGCGCCCGACGGGTTGCACGAGCCCTTCTCCATGCGGATGCCCCATTCGTCGATGGGAACGCCGTTGGGTTCGCCCTGGCTGCCGGTGCCGGCCATCGAAAGCCAGGCGTCGGTCATGCGCCAGCCAAGGTCCGGAGCGCGCTTGCCATAGTCCATGTGGCCATAGATCTGGACGCCGTCGATTTCCTTCACATCATTGGTGAAGAACTCGGCGATGTCCTCATAGGCAGACCAGTTGACCGGCACGCCCAGATCGTAGCCATACTTGGCCTTGAACTTCTCCTTGAGCTCGGGACGGTCGAACCAGTCCTTGCGGAACCAGTAGAGGTTCGCGAACTGCTGGTCGGGCAGCTGGTAGAGCTTGCCGTCGGGGCCGGTCGTGAACTTGGAGCCGATGAAGTCGGCCAGGTCGAGACCCGGGTTGGTGACGTCCTTCCAGTCGCCAGCCATCATGTCCGTCAGATTGTAGGTCTGCTGCAGACGCGAGTGGGTACCGATCAGGTCGGAGTCGTTGACATAGCCGTCATACAGATTGCGGTTGGTCTGCATCTGTGTCTGGACGGCCTGAACGACTTCGCCTTCACCGAGGATCTGGTGGTTGACCTTGATGCCGGTGATTTCCTCGAAGGCCTTGGTCAGCACCTTCGATTCATAGTCGTGGGTCGGGATGCCTTCCGAGAGCACATTGATTTCCATGCCCTTGAACGGTTCGGCGGCCTTGATGAACCACTCCATCTCCTTCAACTGGTCTTCCTTCGAGAGCGAGGAAGGCTGGAATTCGGAGTCGATCCACTTCTTGGCAGCGTCGACATCGGCAAAGGCCGGCGCCGTCACGGCCATCAGCGCCAGAGCGGCGCCTGAGGCTAGAAATTTAAGTTTCATGCGGGTCCTCCCTAGGGATTGGCGTCACTTGCTGACGCCTACGTGAAACTATCATATGAAACCAAATGAAGGTCAATCGTGAAAATTTCGAACCATTTTGCAGCGCAATATTGCCAAAAACGAAAAAAAGGGAATATCATGCAGGCGGGCATGGAGGGTCCGGTTATATCATGCAGGGCATAAGCCCCCGCCAACAGCAGATTCTCGTGCTGGCGCGTCAGGCCGGCAGCGTGACGGTGGACGACCTCGCGTTGCGTTTTGACGTGACGCCGCAGACCATCCGGAAGGACCTGAACGAACTCTGCGATGCCCGCCTTCTGGCGCGCACCCACGGCGGCGCCATGCTCTCGTCGGGCGTCGAAAACCTGACCTATGAGGCGCGCCGCCACATGGCGGCCGAGGAAAAGGTGGTGATCGGGCGGCATGCCGCAAGCCTCATTCCCGACAACTGCTCCCTGTTCATGAACATCGGCACCACCACGGAAGAGGTGGCGCGCGCGCTCGTCCACCACGAGGGGTTGCTGGTCATCACCAACAATATCCATGTCGCCACCATCCTGATGCAGCGGCCGAAGATCGAGGTGATCCTGGCGGGCGGCGTGCTGCGCAAAAGCGACGGCGGCATCGTGGGTGAGGCGGCGGTGGACTTCATCAGCCAGTTCAAGGTCGATCATGCGGTGATCGGCGCGTCCGCAATTGATGAGGACGGCGCCATGCTCGACTTCGACTATCGCGAGGTGCGGGCCGCCAAGGCCATCATGCACAACGCCCGCAACGTGATGCTGGTGGCGGACGCCATGAAGTTCACGCGCACGGCGCCGGTGCGCATCGGGCACCTGCCCGATATCGACATTTTCGTCACCGACCGCGCACCGCCAGAGCCGGTCATGGCCCTGTGCCGCGACAGCGGCGTGCGTCTCGAGATCGCCAACGCCGCGTCCCACGAAGACGCAAGCATGGAAGCCGCCGAATGATCCACGATCTCTTTGTCATCGGCGGCGGCGTCAATGGCTGCGGCATCGCCCGCGACGCGGCCGGCCGTGGCCTCAAGGTCTTCCTGGCCGAGCAGAGCGATCTCGCCTCGGGCACGTCGAGCGCCTCGACCAAGCTCATCCATGGCGGGTTGCGCTATCTCGAACATTATGAATTCCGCCTCGTGCGCGAGGCCCTGATCGAGCGCGAGGTCCTGCTGCGGGCAGCCCCCCACATCATCTGGCCGCTGCGCTTCGTGCTGCCCCATCACAAGGGCCTGCGCCCCTGGCCGATCCTGCGGCTGGGCCTGTTCCTCTATGATCACCTGGGCGGTCGCGAGATCCTTCCAGGCACCCGCAGCATCAACCTGCGCAGCGATGTGACGGGAAAGCCCCTCAAGGACAGCTACACGCGCGCCTATGAGTATTCCGACTGCTGGGTTGAGGACTCGCGCCTTGTCGTGCTGAACGCCCGCGACGCGGCGGCCCACGGAACGGTCATCCGTACCCGGACGAAATGCCTCTCGGCGCGCCGTGTGGACGGCCTCTGGGAGATGACGATCGCAACCGAGGGCGGCCCGGAAGAACGGGTGCGCGCCAGGGTGTTGATCAACTCGGCCGGCCCGTGGGTCAGCCAGGTGCTGGGCGCCGTCATCGGCCGCAACGATCCGGACAGGATCCGCATGGTCAAGGGCAGCCACCTCGTGGTGGAGAAGCTCTATGACCATGACCGCTGCTACATCTTCCAGAATGCCGACGGGCGCATCTGCTTTGCCATTCCCTACGAGACCGACTTCACGCTGATCGGCACCACCGACGAGGACCACAAGGGCGACCCCGGAAGCCCTCACATCTCGGAGGCCGAGACCGACTATCTGCTGGGCGCGGTGAGCGAGTATTTCAGGACACCCGTCACCCGCGCGATGGTGCGCTGGGCCTATTCCGGGATCCGTCCGCTCTATGACGATGGCGCCTCGAAGGCACAGGAGGCAACGCGCGATTATGTGCTGAAGCTCGACCACCCCGACGGCGGCGCGCCTCTGCTCTCGGTGTTCGGCGGCAAGATCACCACCTACCGCAAGCTGGCGGAATCGGCCCTGGAGAAGATCCAGCCCTTCTTCCCTGGCATGGGAAGGCCCTGGACACATGATGCGTCGCTGCCGGGTGGCGACTTGGCCGTCTCCGAGGTGTCAGGGCGCATTGCTGATCTCGAGCGGCGCTTTTCCTTCCTGCCGCATGGCACGGCGCAGCGCCTGTTCCGCGCCTATGGCACGGAGGCACAAACCATGCTGGAGGGCGCGCGTGACATGGCCGATCTGGGGCCGAGCTTCGGGACCCTCAGCGCACGCGAGGTTGCATGGCTCCGGGACCGGGAATGGGCGATGACCGCCGATGACATTCTCTGGCGGCGCTCGAAGCTGGGACTGCACATGCCGCAGAAGGATCAGGACGCCCTGCGCGGCTACATGGCGGGCGATGACGCCGCACAGGTGCTGAAACGCGTCGGGAGCTGACCCATGCCGGACTACATTCTCGCGATTGATCAGGGAACGACCTCGTCCCGGGCCATTGTCTTTTCGGCGAAGCTCACGCCCAGGGCCAGCGCACAGAAGGAGTTTCGTCAGTTCTACCCGAAATCCGGCTGGGTGGAGCATGACCCCGAAGAGATCTGGAAAGGCGTGCTGGGCGTGTGCAGGTCGGCACTCCGCAAGGCGAAGGTGAAGGCCGGATCGGTGAAGGCCATCGGCATCACCAACCAGCGCGAAACGGTGGTGATCTGGAACCGGCGCACCGGCAAGCCCATTCACAAGGCCATCGTCTGGCAGGACCGGCGCACCGCCGAATTGTGCCAGGCTCTCAAGACGGCCGGGCACGAGGAGATCTTCACCGCAAGGACCGGCCTTCTGCTGGACCCCTATTTCTCGGGCACCAAGATCCGCTGGCTGCTCGACAATGTGAGGGGCGCACGCGCCCTGGCCGAGAAGGGCGAACTGGCCTTCGGCACCATCGACACCTTCCTCATCTGGCGGCTCACCGGTGGCAAGGTGCATGCAACCGATGCCACCAATGCCTCGCGCACGCTCCTCTACAACATCCATAGCGGTGAGTGGGACAGGGAGCTGCTGCGCCTCCTCGATGTTCCCGAAAGCCTGCTGCCCGAGGTGAAGGACTGCGCAGCGGATTTCGGCATGACCGACCCGAACCTGCTGGGGGCGGCCCTGCCCATCTGCGGCGTGGCCGGCGACCAGCAGGCCGCGACCATCGGGCAGGCCTGTTTCGAGCCAGGCATGATGAAGTCGACCTACGGCACCGGCTGTTTTGCGCTGCTCAATACCGGGACCAAGGCCGTGCGCTCGCACAACCGGCTGCTGACCACCGTTGCCTATCAGCTTGGCGGCAAGCGCACCTACGCCCTCGAGGGCGCGATCTTCATTGCGGGTGCTGGCGTGCAATGGCTGCGCGACGGGCTGAGGCTGGTGAAGCGGGCCGAACAGACGGGCGAACTCGCCAGAGCCGCCGATCCCCACCAGTCTGTCTATCTGGTGCCGGCCTTCGTCGGACTCGGCGCGCCCTACTGGCGTGCCGATGCGCGGGGCGCGATCTTCGGCCTCACCCGCGCCACCACGGCGCGCGAACTGGCTCTGGCGACGCTGGAAGCCGTCTGCTACCAGACGCGCGATCTGCTGGAGGCCATGCGCAAGGACATGGGCGGCAAGAGCCGCACCATCCTGCGCGTTGACGGCGGCATGACGGCCTCCGACTGGACCATGCAGCGCCTGTCCGACATTCTCGATGCGCCCGTCGATCGGCCGCCCATTCTCGAAACAACGGCGCTGGGCGCCGCCTATCTGGCAGGCCTGCAGGCCGGCCTGCTGCCCGAACCCGCCCGTTTCGCCAGGAGCTGGAAGCGCGCCGCCCGGTTCACGCCGAAGATGAACGCCGTGCAGCGCGAGGCCAAATACGCTGGATGGAAGGATGCGGTCCGCAAGCTGCTGGCATGACGCTCACCGGGCTTTCAGCACCGCACGCGTGATCAGCCGGAAGAACAGCGGATAGGGAAGCGCCCGCACCGCCTTCAGTATCGCCACGAAACGCCGCGGATAGGCAATCTCGAATGTTCCAGCGGCGAGCCCCTCGAGGCTGCGCCGCGCGGCATCGGCAGGCTTCATGAGGAAGGGCATTTCAAAATCATTCTGCGCTGTGAGCGGAGTTTCGACAAAGCCCGGGTTGATGACGCTGATTCCCACGCCGCGCAGCTTGAATTCGGGATAGAGACTTTCCGCCAGATTGATGAGCGCGGCCTTGCTCGGTCCATAGGCGGCGGCCTTTGGAAGCCCCATGTAGCCCGCAACCGAGGCGATCCATGCGAGTTGGCCGTGGCCGCGCGCCAGCATGCGCGGCGCAAGCGCCGAAAGAGCGTTCACCACGCCCATGTAGTTGGTGGTCATGGTGTGTGCGAAGAGGCCGGGATCGAGGTGGTCGACTGCCACGGGCGTGTAGGTTCCAGCCCCCAGCACCGCGAGGTCGATCGGTCCCAGTTCAGACTCGATGCGTTCCACCGCCGCACGGCAGGCCGCGGCGTCGGTCACATCCAGCACGACGGGAAGTATGCCACTGCCAAGGTCAGAGAGTTTTTCAGCCGACCGCGCCGAGGCTGCCACTTTCACGCCCTGCGCAGCCAGTTGCAGCGCGATCTCACGCCCTATTCCGGTCGATGCGCCGGTGACCCAGGCCGTCGTCCAGCGGACGGGCGGCATCGGCACCGCTCAGATGCCCACGAAGGGCTGCATCAGCCGGGCGGCCAGGGACTTGAAGCGCGTCGGGCGCTCGGTGGCAACGAGACAGATGCAATCACCGTCCTGCTCGACGACCGGCTTGTGTTCGATGTCCTCATCGAGGTCGGCGACATCGCCCGCTGCGAAACGGCCCATGTGGTCGCGATAGGCGCCCTTCAGCACCAGTGTGATTTCCTCGCCGCCATGGCCGTGCTCCGGCATGGCGCGGCCCGCGCCGATGCGCAGGAGCTTGAGTTGCCCCCTGGCGCCTGGCGGCAGCGTCACGTCGAACATGGCAACCCCCGGAGCCTTCCGCTTCCAGGCGATCTCGTCAAAGCTCCGGGCTCCGACCAGCCGCGCCAGCGGTGCCGGCAGGTCAGAGGGTGGCGCCCGCATGGCGGGCGGCGGCGGAACCACGCCCTCAATGGCGGCCATGGTCCGGGTCCTGCAGGCCGCCGACACGTCGGCGCCCGGCATCTGCTCGAGCAGCGTGCCGCCCAGCGCCTCGGCCTCGCGCAAGGCGGCGCGGCAGGTGGGGCAAACGGCAAGATGCGACACCGCCACCACGCTGAACGCCTCGTCCAGCGTTCCGGCCGCATGGGCCAGAAGCGTGCTGTAATCGAGATGATGGGTCGGTTTCAAAGTCCAGTCTCCAGTATGCGGCGCAAGTGCCCGTAAGCGAGGCGCATGCGCGATTTCACGGTTCCGAGCGGTATCGACAGCCTGGCTGCGATCTCGCTTTGTGGCATCTCGTCCACGAAGGACAGGATCAGGATCTGGCGCTGTTCCTCGGGGATCGCCTGCAGGGCCCGGGCCACCAGCCCATCCTCCTGTTTGCGCCCGAGAAGCTCCTCGCCCTCCGGTTCCTCCGACGGCTCGTCATAATCCCCGAGTTCCGTCATCGGCATGTGCACATCCCGCCGCGCCCTGTCGATGCGCAGGTTGCGGGCGATGGTGAACACCCAGGTGGTAACCGAACCCTTGGAAGGCTCGTACAACCCTGCCTTGTTCCAGACCGCGATCATCGCCTCCTGCACAAGATCCTCCGCCAGCTCGGCCGAGGTGTTCTTGCGCATCATGAAGCTCTTGAGCCGCGGCGCGAAATGATCGAACAGCTGCGAAAAGGCCTGCCTGTCCCGCTGTTGCGCCACCTGCACGATCAGATTGCGGAACAGCGTTTCGACACGCTGCTTTTGGTCGTCCTGCCGCTTGTCTGCCGATTCCATGACGGCATACATAGCACGTTTCCTCTGTTATGCAGGGTTTACGCCCTGCTCTGTCAGGTGGATCACCTGATCCATGGCCGGAGGGGGGTCGTAACCGGAACGAACAGGAAAAACGCTGCCGTGCAACCTCGCCACATCGCCGTCGTCGGATCAGGCATAGCCGGCCTGTCGGCCGCCTGGCTGCTCTCGAAGCGGCACCGGGTCACCCTGATCGAGTCCGACACCCGCCCCGGCGGCCACTCCAATACGGTCGACTGCGAGGTCGATGGATCGGAGGTTGCCGTCGACACCGGCTTCATCGTCTACAATCCGCCGGCCTACCCCAATCTGACCGCGCTGTTCGAGAGGCTCGAGGTGCCCACGGCAGCCTCCAACATGAGCTTTTCGGTATCGATGGGCGATGGCGCCTATGAATATGCCGGATCATCGCCCGTTCAGCTCATCGGCCAGGCCGGCAATCTGCTCAACTGGGGGCACTGGCGTCTCATCCGCGACATTCCACGCTTTTTCCGCTCCACCATGGAAAAGCTGCCGACCCTGCCGGAAGACGTCACCATCGCCGAATTCCTGCAACAGGAAGGCTACTGCAGCTACTTCATGGACCGCCACCTTCTGCCCATGGCAGGCGCCATCTGGTCGGCGGCTCCGGGCGACATGCGGCACTATCCGGCACGGGCCTTTCTGAAGTTTTTCGACAACCACGGCCTCCTGAAGGTCCGCAACCGGCCCCTGTGGAGGACGGTGCGCGGAGGGGCGCGCGAATACGTCGCCCGTGTCATGCGGGACGGCCTGTTCGAGACACGGCTGCGCACGCCGATTGCAGCCATCCGCCGGACACCGGGCGGGGTCACGCTGCGCGCTGTGAACGGTGACGAACAGCGCTATGACGACGTGGTTCTGGCCACCCATGCCGACCAGTCGCTTGCCATGCTCACAGATGCATCGGCGGAAGAACGGCGGCTTCTTTCACGCTTCCGCTATTCGCAAAACCGCGCGATCCTGCATCGTGATGAGCAACTCATGCCACGCCGACGGCGGCTGTGGTCAAGCTGGAACTATCTCTCCGAGCTTCCGCCGCATCAGTCCGGCAGCAGCGCCGTGACCTACTGGATGAACCGCCTGCAGCCCCTTCCCGTGACGGCGCCGCTGTTCGTGAGCCTCAACCCATTGCGGGAACCGGACATCGCCAAGGTGCTGGCCGAGTTCGACTATACCCACCCGATCTTCGATCCTGGCGCCATGTCCGCCCAGAAGGAACTCTGGAAGATCCAGGGCACCCGCAACACATGGTTCTGTGGCGCCTATTTCGGTGCGGGCTTCCATGAAGACGGCATTCAGTCCGGCCTCGCGGTGGCCGAGCAGGTGGGCGGCGTGCGGCGGCCATGGACCGTGGCCAATGAATCCGGCCGCATTCATCTGGCCCCCCGGCGGCCCGAGACGCCGCAGGTCCAGGAACCCGCCGGGTAGCATGCCCGAGACCTGCCTCTATCATGGCGAAGTGGTCCACCGGCGGCTGAACCCGGTGCGCCATGAACTGCGCTACCGGGTGTTCAACATCTTTGTCGACGTCGACCAGCTCGACGTCACCGACAGAAGTCTGCGCCTGTTCAGCTACAACCGGTTCAATCTGTTCTCGGTGATGGATCGCAACCATGGTCCGGGTGATGGCACTCCGGTGCGCGAGCATGTCTGGAGCCTGGTGCGCAAGTCCGAGGCCGGCGCAGAGGTCAGCCGCATCTTCATGTTCTGCTATCCGAGCGTTCTGGGTTACGTCTTCAACCCGCTCACCGTCTATTACGGCTATGATGCCGGGGACCGCCTGCGCGTCATGATCTATGAGGTGAACAACACGTTCGGCGGGCGGCATTCCTATGTCATTCCGGTCGGCGAGAGCCTGACCCAGACGGCAGCCAAGCATTTCTTCGTTTCCCCCTTCAACGCGGTGGAGGGGCACTACGACTTCCGCTTCACGGCTCCCGGCGCAAAGATGGCGCTGGGCGTTGCGCTTTCAGCGCAGGGACAGCCCGTGCTCAACGCCTATGTCAGCGGCACGCGCCGTCCGCTCGACGACAAGACCCTGCTGCGCGCCTTCCTGGCCGTGCCGTTCCTCACGCTGAAGGTGATCGGCGCCATCCACTTGCAAGCCGTGCAACTTTTGTGGAAAGGTTTGCGCCTGAAGCCGCGCCCACCGGGACCCAATCACACGGTTGATGTCCTGCCCAAGGTCAGATCCGAGCCATGACAACCGAAACACTCGATGCCCGCGACGGATTTCTTGGACGCCTCATCGGACTGATCGGACGCAAGCTGATGCCCCGGGATCTGACCGGCGGCCTGACCCTCACACTGCCCTCGGGACGGACGCACCGCATCGGCTATGCCCGCCCGGGGGTGTCCTGCGACCTGCAGCTGCACAACTATCGTCCGGTATGGTCGGCCATGCGGCGCGGCGCCATCGGCTTTGCCGAGAGCGTCATGGCGGGCGACGTTGACAGCAGCGATCTGACCGCCGTGCTCCGCTTCTACCTGCAGAACCGGCCCGCCCTCAACGCGGCAGCGCGGCCCGTGTTCTCGAAGAGCCCCGCCGACCGCCTTTTCCATCTTCTCCGGCCCAACACCCGGACGGGTGCACGCCGCAACATCAGTGCGCACTATGATCTGGGCAATGAGTTCTATGCGCTGTGGCTCGACCGGACGATGAGCTACTCATCGGCCTGTTTCAGCTCCGGCGCACAGACGCTGGACGCGGCACAGGGCGCGAAATACGATCTCGTGCTGGGGGCGCTGGACCTCGCCCGGCCCTCCGACATCCTGGAGATCGGCTGCGGCTGGGGCGGTTTTCTGGAGACGGCCGCCCGGCACGGCCACCGCGTGACTGGCCTGACGATATCGCAGGAGCAGCTCGACTATGCCCGCAAGCGGCTGGGCGGGCAGGCAGAGGTCCGGTTTCAGGACTACCGCGACACGCGGGAGAGCTTCGATGCCATTGCCTCGATCGAGATGATCGAGGCTGTGGGCGAGGCCAACTGGCCGACCTATTTCCAGGCCCTGCATGACCGGCTCAGGCCGGGGGGCGCGGCTGCGGTTCAGGCCATAACCATCGACGAGCGCCTCTATGACGGCTACCGCCGCAAGGCAGACTTCATCCAGCGCTACATCTTTCCGGGCGGCATGCTCCCGACCAGGCAGATCCTCGGCGAGCAGGCTGCCCGCGCCGGGCTGACCTTCGAGACGGTGAAATGCTTCGGTCAGGATTATGCCCGCACCCTGGCCATGTGGCGGGAACGGTTCGAGGACGCCTGGGGCGCCATCGCGCGTCTTGGGTTTGACGAACGCTTTCGCCGGCGCTGGAATTATTACCTGTGCTACTGCGAGGCCGGGTTCACCGAAGGCTCCATCGACGTCGGCGTCTATCGATTCCGCCGGCCGGAGTGATCGGCTGGACGGGCCCCGCCGTACCGGGGTCATGCTCAAGCGCAATGACACTGCCCGATTTGACCTTCTTGCCTATCTCGAGGGCCTGACGACGGCCGAGGGCGTCTTCGAGGACCGCAAGGGCCGGGCCAGACGCCGGTTCACCGTGGAACTCAACGGACGCAGCGAAGCGGGGGCTTTGGTTGTCGACGAGAACTTCGTCTTCGATGACGGCGAGCGCCAGTATCGCTGCTGGACGCTGATGCGCCGCACCGACAACAGTTTCTCCGGCACCTGCGCCGACTCGGTCGGAGAGGCCCGGGGCCGTCTTGCCGATGGCGTTGCCTATCTCGAGTCCACGCTGCGCCTCAAGGTGGGTTCGCGGCAGATCGCCATGGATTTCGACGACGCCTTCTATGAGGCTGGGCCGGGGCTTGTTCTCAATCGCTCATACGTGAGCAAATGGGGCATTGGCCTCGGACGGGTTCTGATCCTCTTCCGGAAGGCCTAGTCAGCGCCCGCCAGACAGCATGTCGGAGATCATCGGCCGCAGCGTGAGCATCATGCTGTCGGCCAGCACGGCATGACCCTCCGCCGACGGGTGCAGGGCGCCCGCGGTCTCCGAGAACACCGCCGCCGAGGCTTCCTCGTCGATCCGACCCGCCCGGTCCTTGAGCTTCTGGTTCACCACCATATAGGCATCATTGAATGTTCTGACCCAGCGCTGGCGCATCGCATAGGGATAGTTCTGCGTCGCCGGATCATAAGGACGCCAGTTTCCAGGTTTTCCTGACAGGCTGCTCTGGCAGGTCTGTGTGTCGCGCTCGGCCGTGCCGAAGCAGGGCATCATGAGCTGCTCGGCCGGATCGGAGATGCGCCGCAGATTCTGGGCACAGAAACCATGACCATCGAACATGCGATCGGCATAGACGCTCCCCGCGAAGCTCCAACCGTGATCACCAGCAAGATCCCGCATGCGCCGGTGGAGCGTCGCAAACTGCTCGCGCACAGCCGCAAGACGGCCGGCCCGCGCCGTCAGCCAGGATGAGAACATGTCGAGGGACTGATTGGCGGGATAGCGGTCTTCGTCTTCGCCGTCGCCAGGCGCTGCGGCACAGATCTCGCCGGCTTCATTGGTGACGAGATCGGGATAGGCCGAGAGGACGACGCGCGCGGGATCAAAGACACCATCATCGGAAGAGGCAAGCGGCAGGGCGGTTTCGAGTGCCGCGGCCAGCCTGGCATAGGCGCCGGGCAGGATGTCGCGCATCCGGCGCCTGAATTCATCCGCACTCACCGTGGCGCCGAAGAAGGAAGCCGCATTGGAAGACGCACCCTCGCGCAGCGATGCCCAGGCCACGATATTCGAAAAGCCGATGTCATTGCCGCCCACCGTGAGAAAGAGAAAGTCCAGTGGCCGGCGGAACGCCGCATCAGGGCAGCGCGGAATGCCCTTCCTCGTTTCGGGCCTGTTGCGGCAGAGATCCTTGACCAGCCGGAACAGTTGGCCGTCGTCCCTGTCGCCGGCGATGAAGGCGGGAACCTGGCCGCTCCCGCGCTCGGCCACCGGCTGGCGTTCGACATAGGTCTGAGGTCCAAGGATCCCGGCCTCGATGCCTGCTCCCGAACAGGAGTAATCCAGAAACGTGACCGAGATCTGCGGGTTCTCCACTGCGAGCTGCAGCGCGGCCCGCAATTGCTGCCCGTAGAGGGAGCGGTGGCAGAGCTCATCTGTCCAGACCGCATCGCCACCAGCATCATTCTCACGCCGCTCGGGATAAAAATTGCGGAAACGCCGCTGATCGTCAAAGGCCGCGGGAACATTGGGATTTCCTTCGCCCGATGCGAAACTGTCGCCCAGACCGGCAATCAGCAGATCACGGACCTGAGCCGTCACAAGAATGGGCGCCTCACCCACGACATTGACCGAGAGTTCGGCGCCACCGGGATAGGGCAGCGCGATGTCAGGGCCCGAGACCCGTTCCGCACAGGCGGCTTCCGCGACCAGCAAACCATCGATGCGCCATTCGCAGACCGCGTCTTTCGGCAGGGCGGCGCCAGCGCCCGAGAGCCACATCTCGATGGCATGCGACTGCGGAACCAGATAGTCGTCAAGCGACTCGCAGGCCGTGTAGCGGCGCTTCGCGGGGTCGTAACACATGTGGTCATGGAGATCGGCTGCCCAGCCTCGCCAGTCGAAGTTTTCGCGCAGGATGCTCGAGAAGGCGATGAATCGGTCGTTCAACACATGCTCGGAACCCAGAACCGAGGTGCGGGCAAGGAGCGTCGTGCGGTCTTCGGCGGACAGTCCCTGCTGATCGGCGAAGAGCTGGTACTGACGCCAGGCATTCTCATGCAGCTTGAAGGAGCGGGGATCGGCAAACAGCCGGAAGCGGTTGGCGACCTGCCATTCGATCCTGACGCCGCTGGCCGTGAGGGTTTGCGCTGCGGCATCATTCACCAGCAGCGTCAGCAGGGCCAGGAGGAAGAGGAGGGGTCTCGCCATGGGGCGGACTTATAGGCCAAATCCGGGCCAAGTTTGGGCAGTCGTCACGGGATTTCCGGGATGGGCCTGGCAATGATGACGCGGATCCCCGCCTCGGTGAGCATCCGGTGATTGACCTCGCTGATCCCCTCATCGGTGATCAGGGTTCCGATCCTCGTCAGCGGCATGATGGGGTTGCGGGCGCGCAGGCCGAACTTGCGGCTGTCGGCCAGAACGATTACCTCATCGGCGCGTTGCAGGAGCTGTGCGGTTTCCCGCGCCACCAGCGGGTGCGATTCATGCATGCCATTGGCCGTGATGGCCTGCGCACCCATGAAGAACTTGGAAGCGTAGAATTCGGGCTGGCTCGCCTGTGGAGCGAAGACGATTCCAGGTTCGCGGTAGAGTTCACCACCGGCAAGGGTGAGGTGACAGGTGCCGTTCTGCCAGAGTGTTGCCGCGAGCGGCATGGAATTGGTGTAGATGCGCACATTGCGATCAGCCAGCAGCAACGCGAACAGATAACACGTCGATCCGCCGTGAATGATGAGCGCATCGCCATCATGGACGAGGCCAGCGGCTTCCTGGGCGATGGCTTTCTTGGCGGCCACCCCCAGCATCTGGTTTTCGGTGAAGGGACGGGCGGTGACGGGGTCGAAGGGGCTAGGCTGTTCGGCCACGGCAATGCCGCCGAAAACCTTGCGCACCGAGCCGGCCGCATGAAGCTTTGCGATGTCGCGCCGGATGGTGGCCGGTGAGGCATCGACCACCGATTGCAGATCACGCACGGAGGCAAAGGGACGATCCTTGAGCACATCGAGCATCAGCTTGTGCCGCTCAGACTCGATCATGGCTGCAAGATCCCAAAATGATTGAAATTAATCATTTGTGCACTGCAAAAATCACGAATAACGCCCAAACTAACTCACTTGACGCTTTTTGATCACGAATGTTTATTATTGCTCACAGAAAGGGCGAAGTAAACGGCCCTAAAAGACCTGCGGAGGGTCCAGGCCTGAGCCGCAGGCGTCAGCAGGGTGTATGGGAGCGCGCGCAATGCAGGGCGAAAGGGCTGGTGACGCCACGGCAGAAGACCGTGCCGCCCTCCCCATTGAGTTGCGCGCCGTTTCGAAGTCCTGCGCCGGCATCAAGGTGGGGAACACCGTCAGCTTCGACATGCGCCCGGGCGAGGTGCATGCGCTGATGGGCGAGAATGGTGCAGGCAAGTCGACCCTGATCAAGATCATGGCCGGTCTGCATCAGCCCGACGAGGGGCAGATCCTGATCAACGGTGAGCCGGTGCGGTTTTCCTCGCCGCGCGATGCCCACGCCGCAGGCATCGCCACCGTGCATCAGGAACTCCTGCTGTTTCCCGAACTGACGGTCGCCGAGAACATCTATCTGGGGCAAACGCCGAAGACCCCGCTGGGCGCCATTGACTGGCCCGCGATGCGGCGTGGCGCGCGCGCCCTGCTCCAGTCGCTCGACAGCGGCGACCTCGACATCGACCAGAAGGTTACGACCCTCTCCGTCGGCAACAGGCAGCGCATCGAGATCGCCCGGGCACTGGCCCAGGATGCGCGCGTGCTGATCATGGATGAGCCGACCGCTGCCCTCGCAGAGCATGACGTGCAGCGGTTGATGAGTATCGTGCGCACGCTCTGCCAGCGCGGCGTAGCCATTGTCTATGTCAGCCACCGCATGCCTGAGATCTTTGCGCTTGCCGACCGCGTGACCGTGCTGCGCGACGGCCAGCACGTGGCAACGCGGCCCGTCTGTGACGTTGACGAGCCGACCCTGGTATCCATGATGGTGGGCCGGTCCATCGACCGTCTCTACCCCGCCAAGCAGGGCCAGGATGGCGAGACGGTTCTCGAGCTTCGCAATGTCTCCCAGCGCTCCGTGGTGCGCGACATTTCCTTCAGCCTGCGGCGCGGCGAGATCCTGGGGCTTGCCGGACTCGTGGGCTCCGGCCGCACCGAGACAGCGCTCACCATCTTCGGAATCACCCCGGCGACCGCTGGCGATATCCTGATCAATGGCCGGCCGGTGAAGATCGGTTCGCCGGAGGCGGCCCGCGATCTCGGCATTGCCTATGTCCCCGAAGACCGAGGCCATCAGGGCCTCATCCGCGCCCAGTCGATTGCCGAGAACATCGCACTCGCCAATCTCAAGCGCCTGACGCGTGGCGTGATCGTCGACATGACGCGGGTAATGGCTGAGGCGAAGCAGGCAATCGCCCGGTTCGGCATTCGCGCCCGGGGTCCGGATCAACTCGTGCGGCAACTCTCGGGCGGCAATCAGCAGAAGGTCGTGCTCGGCAAGTGGCTTGCGACCAACCCCAGGATCCTGATCATGGATGAGCCGACGCGCGGCATCGATGTCGGCGCAAAGGCTGAAATTCATCTGCTCATGCGCAAGCTGGCGGGCGAGGGCATGGCGATCCTCATGATCTCCAGTGAATTGCCGGAAGTGCTCGGCATGAGTGACCGTGTGCTCGTCATGAATGGCGGACGGATCGTGGGCGAGTTCGACAAGGTCGAAGCCAGCGCCGAGGCCGTTGGAACCGTGATGACGCGCAGCTACAGCAAGGATGACGCGGCATGACCGCCCTGTCAGCCCATCCCGGCCGATCGGCGCTGCACCGCTTCATTGGCGGCTATGGCCAGGAAATCGTGGTGCTGCTGTCGATCGTGGCGCTGTTCGTGGTCGTCGGGATCATCAATCCGCGCTTTCTCTCGGACACCAACATCAATTCGATCTTCGCCGGCAACGCCTATATCGCAATTGCCGCCATAGGCATGTCCATGGTCATTATTGCAGGCCATATCGACGTCTCGGTCGGCGCGCTGATCGGGGTGATTGCCACCATCGCCGGAACACTCGCGGTCAATGGCTATCCCGTGTGGGTGGCCTGGGTCGTTCCGATCCTGTTTGCCATGGCCGTGAATGCCGGTGTCGGGGCCCTGGTCGCCTATACCCGGATTCCGTCCATCGTCGTGACACTCGGCATGCTCTCGATTCTCAAGGGCGGGCTCATCAGCATCACGGCCGGGGAATGGATCAGCGACCTGCCGACTGAATTCATGATCGCCCAGATGCGACCCTTTGGCATACCGTCGGCGGTCTACTTCATGGTTCTGCTCACCGCAGTGGCGGCGCTGTTCATGCGCTACACGGATTTCGGACGATCAATCTATGCGGTAGGTGGCAACATGGAGGCCGCTCGGGCGGCGGGCATCAATCCCGAACGGACGGTGGTCGGCGTCTTCATCCTGCACGGCCTGTTCGCAGGGATTGCAGGCATTCTCTTCGCCACACAATTGCAGGTGATCCAGTCCACGGTACCGCCCAATCTGGAACTGACCGTGATCACGGCTTCCGTGATCGGCGGGGTCTCCATCCTCGGTGGCACCGGGACCGTGATCGGATCCACGCTGGCTGCCATTCTCTTCGCCTGCATCGGATCGGCCCTGATCTTCCTCAATGTCTCGGCCTATTGGCTGCGGGCGGTTCTGGGCCTGTTGATCCTTGCCACGGTGCTGGCCGACATGGCCCGCCGCCGGAGGGTCACATGACCGCCTCCCGGCTTCTGCGTCATGAGACGATACTCGGCGTCCTCACGGTCATTGCGCTGATCGTTCTCGCGTCGCTGTCGGACAAGTTCTTCACTGCCGAGAATCTGCTGAACCAGGGCCGCCTGATGTCCGAGGTGGGCCTCGTCGCGCTGGCCATGACCTTCGTCATCGTGACGGGGGGCATCGATCTCTCCGTCGGCTCGATCCTTGGCCTGACCGCGATCCTTCTTGGCGTCTTCTGGAAGAATCTCGGTCTGCCGCTTCCGGCCGCCATGGTACTGGCGCTGGCCTGCGGTACCTTTGCGGGCTGGGTCAACGGCCTCATCATCACACGCTTCCGCGTGCCGCCGCTCATTGCCACGCTGGCCACGCTTGCACTCTACCGTGGCCTCGCCGAAGGCATCAGCGAAGCCCGCTCGGTGCGGGGCTATCCCGAATGGTTCTTTTTCTTCGGACAGGGGGAAGTGCTGGGCGTTCCGTTCCAGCTCTGGGTGCTGGGACTGGCGACGATTGTCGCTGCCGTCATTCTCGGGCTCACGCCCTTCGGGCGGGCGACCTATGCAATCGGCGCCAACGAGACGGCGGCGCGCTTCTCGGGCATTCGCGTCGATGCCGTCAAGCTCTGGATCTATACCGGTGCGGGCTTCTGCTCGGCGCTGGCTGCAGTGATCTTCGTATCGCGCGTGACGACGACGCGCTCCGACATGGGAACCGGCCTCGAACTGGACGTGATCACCGGCGTCGTGCTCGGCGGCACCTCGATCTTCGGAGGCCGCGGCACCATCATCGGCACGGTGCTGGGGCTGATCCTGATACAGGCGCTGAAGAACGGGTTGGCGCTGTCGGGAGTGAAGGGCGACGGCACCATTGTCGTCATCGGACTGGTTCTGATCGGCGCCATTCTCGCGGGGGCGCTGTTTGACAGGAACAGAGGCGGCTGATCTAGGGAGGTCGTCTTCGGCTCACCCGCCTGTGAGCAGGAAGACCAACATGGGAGACACGAGATGAAGAAACTGACAATGGCGGCCATCGTGAGCCTGGGTCTGATGACCGGCTCGGCGCTGGCTGCCTCGGCCTGGACGGGCGGCGACGACCTACCGACCAATCCTCTCGCCTGCGACGGCACGCCGTCGCCGGCAGCCGCCAAGCCCTATGACGGCGGCTCGCCTACCAACCCGCCCGACCGCAAGGGCAAGAAGATCACGGTCGTCGATGTGCCCAAGCTGATCGGCATCGGCTACTTCAACGCCACATCGAAGGGCATTCAGGATGCGGCCGCCGAGCTTGGCAATGTCGACGCCAAGACCGATGGCCCGACCAAGGCCAACATCGACGAGCAGATCACCTTCCTCGACAATTACATCACCAGCGGCGTCGACGGCATCCTGTTTGCCGCCAACGACCCGGTGGCGATTGCGCCGGTGCTCAAGAAGGCGCTGGAGAAGGGCATCAATGTGGTGGGCTACGATGCCAACTCGATTCCGGAGGCCCGGCAGTGGTTCGTCAACCAGGCCGAGTTCAACGGCATCGCCAAGGCGCTGGTTGACTCGATGGCCGCGGAAGTCGGCGATGAGGGTGGTGTCGCCATCGTGACCTCCACCTTCACCACGCCCAACCAGGCGCGCTGGATCGCCGAAATGGCGGCCTATGCTGAGAAATGCCATCCAAAGATGAAGTGGCTCGAGACCGTGGAAGCACAGGAGGACAACAACCTGTCCTTCAACCAGGCCACCACGCTCATCAACAAGTATGGCGACGACCTCAAGGGCATCTTCGGCATGACCTCGGTTGCGACCCCGGCATCCGCCGAAGCCGTGACCCAGGCCGGCAAGTGCGGCAAGATCGCGGTTGTCGGTCTCGCCACGCCGAACGCCATGAAGCCCTATGTCGAAAAGGACTGCGTGAAGTCGGTGGTTCTGTGGAACCCCGTCGATCTCGGTTATGCAGCGATGCAAGTGCTGCGCGCCGTGGCCGACGGCACGCTGCAGCCGGGCGCCACCTCGGTCAAGGCCGGAAAGCTGGGTGATCTTCAGGTGATCAACGGTTCGGAGATCCTGCTGGGCTCTCCCTACGTGTTCACCAAGGAGAACATCGCCGGCTTCGACTTCTGATCCATCAAACTGGGGCGCGCCGCATGACGCGGCGCGCCTTCTTTCCTGAGAAATGAGCATGTCATGAGCAATTCCGTCACCGTTCCATCCCTCTGGGATGAGTCGAAGGCTGCCAGGCTCGATGAGCCGGGGCTGCTGCTGTACCGGTCAAACCTGCTGGGCGCGGACCTGCGCATCACCAATTTTGGCGGCGGCAATACCTCCGCCAAGGTCGCGGCAAAGGATCCGCTGACGGGCAAGGACGTGACGGTGCTGTGGGTCAAGGGCTCCGGCGGCGACATCGGCTCGATGAAGCTCGACGGCTTCGCCACGCTCTATCAGGACAAGCTCGACTCGCTCAAGGGGCTCTACACCAGCCTCGAGCAGGAAGACGCGATGGTTCACGCGCTGAACCATTGCATCTTCAACCTCAATCCGCGGGCGCCGTCGATCGACACCTGCCTGCATGGCTATGTACCCTACAGGCATGTGGATCATGTCCATTCGGACGCGGTCATCGCCATAGCCGCCTCCGACGACGCCGAAAAGCTCACACGGGATGTCTTTGGCGGCGAGATCGGCTTCCTGCCCTGGCAACGACCCGGCATCGATCTGGGCATCAAGCTCGGTGAAATGGCGCGGCAGAATCCGGGCTATGTCGGCGTCGTCCTGGGAAGCCACGGGCTGTTCACCTGGGGCAACAGCGCGAAGGAGAGTTACGACACCACGCTCAGGATCATCAACAAGGCAGCTGTGTGGCTTGATAACAACCGCCGCAAGCCTGCCTTCGGTGGCGAGAAGGTGAGCGCCCTTCCCGAGGCCGAGCGCCGGGCCGCGGCGTTGCGGCTGCTGCCGGAGATCCGCGGCCGGATTTCGAAGCATGAGCGCAAGATCGGACATTTCGTCGATACGCCGGACGTGCTGGACTTCGTGAACTCCGCCATGCTGGAGACGCTGGCACCTCTGGGAACTTCGTGTCCCGACCATTTCCTGCGCACCAAGATCAGGCCGCTCATTCTGCCCCATGATGCCGATGGCGCGGCTCTGGATCGCCTGATTGACGGCTACCGCGCTGACTACGCAGCCTATTACGAGCGCTGCAAGCATCCCGATTCGCCGGCGATCCGCGATCCCAATGCGGTGATCTACCTCATTCCGCGGGTTGGCATGCTGTCCTTTGCCAAGGACAAATCGACGGCACGGATTGCCGCGGAATTCTACGTCAACGCCATCAACGTGATGCGCGGAGCTTCGGGCGTGTCCGCCTATCGCGGCCTGCCCGAGCAGGAGGCCTTCAACATCGAATACTGGCTTCTTGAGGAAGCCAAGCTCGCACGCATGCCGAAGCCCAGAAGTCTCGCTGGACGGGTGGCCTTCATCACCGGGGGCGCTGGCGGCATCGGATCGGCCATCGCCTCTAAGCTGCTCAGCGAAGGCGCCTGCGTGGTGCTGGCGGATATTGATCAGGCCTCGCTCAACGAGGTGACGGAAGGCTTTGCGAAGTCCTATGGCAAGGACAATGTGCGTGGCGTCAGAATGGATGTCACCTCGGAAGACGCCGTGATTGCCGCCATGAACGAGACCGCACTTGCCTTTGGTGGCGTGGACATCGTCGTCAACAATGCCGGCATCACCATCTCGGCGCCTGTCGAGGACACGACGCTTGAGCTCTGGAACAGGAATCAGGCAGTGATGGGTGCAGGCTATTTCCTGGTGGGCCGGGAGGGATATCGGCTTCTGCAGCGCCAGAAACTCGGCGGTTCCATGGTGTTCATCTGTTCGAAGAATGCCGTTGCGGCCTCACCGGGCGCGTCTGCCTATTGTGCGGTGAAGGCGGCGGAACTCCACCTTGCCCGCTGCATGGCGCTGGAGGGGGCGCCCCACGGCATCCGTGTCAATGTGGTCAATCCCGACGCGGTGCTGCGGGGCTCGAAGATCTGGCAGGGCCCCTGGCGTCAGCAGCGAGCGGCATCGCTCAAGATAACGGAGGATGATCTCGAGGAGCATTATCGCAAGCGGTCGCTCCTGCAGCGCTCCGTCTTTCCGGAAGACATCGCGGAGGGCGTCTATTTCTTCGCCTCGGATCTTTCCAGCAAGTCGACCGGCAACTTCCTCAATGTCGATGCGGGCAATGCCACATCCTTCACGAGGTAGCACGATGACTTTCGCAATCGCGCCAGACGTCATCGAGTCCGGAAATGAGCGGCATCGCGGCGCTCTGGCGGAGGACTATGACGCGCTTGGGCGGCAACTGGCACGGCGCGGCATTGCAATCGAGGGAATGACCACGCGGGCGATGGACTTTGCCGTGGCTGTGCCGACCTGGGGTGTGGGCACGGGCGGCACCCGCTTCGCGCGGTTTCCCGGTCCGGGCGAGCCGCGAAACATCCATGACAAGCTCGAGGACTGCGGGGTCATCCAGCAGCTGACGCGTGTGACGCCCACTGTCTCTCCCCATTTCCCGTGGGACAGGGTGAAGGATTACAATGCGTTGCGGCAGGAGGCGGCCTCGCATGCGCTGGGCTTCGATGCGGTCAATTCCAACACCTTCCAGGATCAGCGCGGGCAGCGGCTCTCCTACAAGTTTGGTTCACTCGCCCATGCTGACCGGGCAACGCGCATGCAGGCGGTGGAGCACAATCTGGAGTGCATCGAGATCGGCCGGCAGCTCGGTTCGACGGCGCTGACGGTGTGGATCGCGGATGGGTCGAATTTTCCCGGCCAGTCGAATCTGACGCGTGTTTTCGACAGCTACCTCGAGTCACTCCGGTTGATCTATGACGCCTTGCCGAAGGACTGGATGGTGTTCCTCGAGCACAAGCTCTACGAGCCTGCCTTCTATTCGACGGTGATTTCGGACTGGGGTTCAAGCCTCATGGCGGCACTGGAGCTTGGCCCAAAGGCGCGGTGCCTCGTGGATCTCGGCCATCATGCACCGAACACCAATATCGAACAGATCGTGGCGCGCCTGATTCGGGCACGCAAGCTCGCGGGCTTTCATTTCAATGATTCGAAATATGGCGATGACGATCTTGATTCGGGCTCGGTCGATCCGTTTCGGCTGTTCCTGGTGTTCAACGAGCTCGTCGATGCCGAGTTACGACGCGCGGAAGGTTTCGCGCCTGCTTACATGATCGACCAGTCGCACAATGTGACCGACCCCATCGAGAGCCTGATGGCGTCGGCCATGGAGATCCAGCGGGCCTTTGTGCAGGCCTCGCTTGTGGACCGGGAGTTGCTGCAGGTAGTCCAGGACGGAAACGACGTGTTGCTGGCCCACCGGCTGGTCAAGCAGGCCTTCATCACCGACGTGTCGCCGATTCTGTCAGAGGCCCGGCGGCGCAAGGGTGGTGCGATAGACCCGATTGGCCTCTATCGCGCCAGCGGCTACCGCGGCCACAAGACGCGCGAGCGGCCTCCGGTGGAAGGGACTTCGGCAGGAATCGTCTGATACATGTGGCCTCAGGCCACGAGGCCATGCAGTGCCGTGCTGGTCTTCTCGATCTGCTGGGAGAGCTCTGCCTGCCTGTTCTTCAGCAGATCGAGATGCTGCTTCAGCAGGCTGACCGCCTTTTCGCTGGCGAGCACGTCATCTTCCGGAGCCAGCACGTCGAGAATGCCGCGGATCTGGGCAATCGGCACGCCGAGCCGGCGCAGCGTCAGGATGTTCTTGAGGAGCTGCTTGAAGCTGAACTCATTGCGCTGAGGGAGCAGCAAAGGATTCTGGAGGACCGGGCGAAAGAGCTGAGAGCACATCAGGAAAGAACCAGGATCGAGGCCGAAATGGTCGAAATGGTGGCCCGCCAGGCATCAAAAGCTTCCCGCAAGGCAGATGTGGTCGACTGGAGCGGATCAAAGGGGTTCTCTCCATGGCCGTCAAACTGACATCGGATCTCATCATGGATGTCATGCGGAATCCCGAGCCAACGCGGCGACAGGCCGCAGAAATGCGCCTTGAGCAACTCGGACGCACGCAGGACACCGCCTTTGCATCTGCGCTGGGGACAGCACAACAGACGTCTGCCGTGACGAGTCACAGTATAGGTCATGATGGTCTGAAACACGGAAACCACGAGACAGCGCGGTCAGGAGATGCATACCAGGGTTTTGAACAGATCGTGCTTCGTAACCTTTTCGAGACTCTCCTGCCTTCACCCGACTCCGGTGCCTTCGGCGAGGGTCCGTCTTCGGGGGTATGGCGATCCATGGCCGCAGACCAGCTTGCTCAGGTCTATTCCAAGGCAGGCGGGATCGGAATTGCAAGCATGATCGCCCAGGGCGAGGGTCGGGAGGCGCCGAAGCCGGAGGGCCAGTGGCCCTATTTCTCGGTCGGCAGGATCAGCACATTTTCGGGGTAAGCGCAGATGCCAGGACTTGCAGTCTCGGGAGATGGTTCAGTTCTCGTTCAGGCCCTGAGCAAGCTGATCGATGTCATCGAAGATGAAAATGCCGTTCTGGCACGGAACGAACTCACCAGTCATTCCGGTTTCACGGATCGGAAGAACCATGCTCTGCGCGATCTCATGGCGGCACAGCGGGGTTGCGGTTCATCACACGTACCGGACGGCGCCAGGCCATTGCTCCGCAGGCTTTCAACAGCGCTTCAGGAAAATGCCCGACTGCTCAGATTGCACATCACTGCTGTCGGAGAGGTCAGCGACATCATCATCGCGAGCTTGCGGGAGGCGGAGTCGGACGGCACCTATGCACGCGTCCCGTCACGGCGCGGGGCCTGATGGTTCATGCTGAAGCTCGTCCTCATCGGGATCTGGGTGATACTCGTGACGGCCGGGGCAACATTCGCGGCGAGCTATCTGAATCTGTCGGGGACAGAGACAGTCGGGGAAACACCTGATCTGGGGGCTGAGCAACTCTCATCGGAACTGATGAGCATCCCGGTCGTGCGGGCCGGTGACATCACAGGTTATCTGGTTATGGAGGTCTCCTTCGCGGCGGACAAGGCGCTGCTCGCTGAAAGGAAGGTGGAGCCGGTGCCATTTCTCAAGGACGCTGCCTTTCGCGTCATCTTCGGAAGCGAGGCCATCGATTTCCAGCGGCTGAAGAAAAAGGATATCGACAGTCTCACGGCCGCAATTGCGGCGGAGGCCAATTTGCGGCTGGGTGAGGGAATGGTTCGCCATGTTCTGCTGCAGCAGCTCAACTACGTAAAGCGCGAAGAGATCCGCACCAACTGGATCGGCGGTGCCAAGAGTGCCGGCAATTGATCCATCCGAAGAGCCGCAAGGAGAGCTGCTGCGGGCGATCGGTCTTGGCCGGAGCCGGGAAACCGGCGGCGATGACCGGTGTCGGGAGCTGATGCGGATCTCGCATGACCCGATGATGGTGCGGGATTTTCTGGCGCGGCAGGATGGGGAGGTTGCCAGATCTAGGGTTCCGCGTTGTCCGCCGGCAATGTCGTTTCTGGAGAGGTTGCGCTGGGGGGAGGTTCCTCAGGATGGATCTGCAAAGCTTGATGCCTATGGCAGTTCAGAGCCACCGTCCGGGACGAGCGTTCGCGCGGAGGTCTATGCCGCCACATCGGAGGATCGGGAATACTCGTGGGGGGATGCCGCGCGTCCCCGCGGGACGCAGGACCTTCGATTGCTCTGGCCTATCGTTCTGGTTGTTGCGGCGGTGTGTGCCGCAATGAATCTGATCCTTCCAGTCTGAACTCTGGCACGGGTCTTGCTATCCACACCGGGCAAAGGTGTGGTGATGAACGAGAACAGCTTCGAAACGATCCGGCGTCTGCCCCGGGAGGAACTGGAGATCCTCGCGATCAGGGCGGCGTTGCGCTTGCGAAACTCCCGAAGGGAGATTGAAACCGGCGAATTCTTTCTGGCGGTTCTGACGGGCTTTTTACTGGGCAGTCTTGTGCCCGCGTCAGGATTTCTGCTCGGCGCCGGTTTCAGCTGAGGACTGCTGTGCCGAAATGACATGGCCCACAAAGGGCAGTTCCCGGAACTGGTGCGCCATGTCCATGCCGTAGCCGACGACAAACTTGTCCGGGCAGAGGAATCCTTCGAAATCGGCGGAAATGCTCGCGGCGAGGTGCCCGGGCTTGTGCAGCAGCACGGCAGTGAGTGTGGTCCGGGCGCCGCGCGCGGACAGGAGGTCCTTGGCAAAGGCGAGGGTACGGCCTGATTCGAGAATGTCGTCGATGAGGAGCACATCGCGTCCGCGGACATCGGTTTCGATATCGCGCAGGACGGTGACCTGTCCGGCTGACTTCGTCGACTTGCGGTAACTCGAGAGGATCATGAAGTCGACTTCGGGGGAGAGTCCGGCATGATGCATGGCGCGGATGAGATCGGCGGCAAAGACAAAGCTGCCCTTGAGGATGGGCACGACGAGCAGGTCCTTGGGTAGCCGCGCCGCTATGGCTTCGGCAATGGCGCGGACGCGCGCAGCAATTTCCTCGGCGGTGAACACAACGCCAATGCGGTGGCCATCAATCATCAGATCGTTCATGACCCGTCATTTGAACCGATTTCATCGGCGCGGGCAAATCGAATTTCAAGCCGGTTGGCGGTTTCCGGGGGAGATGCGAGGCGAGTGATGAAGCTGGTCGAATCCCCCGGCTTCAGGGGACGGGATTCAGTATTGATGACCCAGTGATAGACTTCCTTGTCGTCTTCGCCCCGCAGCGCCAGGCGCAGCCAGGGAATGCGACGCAGTTCAGGCGTGACGTTGGTCAGTTCGCCCTTGACGGCAATGACCTTTTTTCCGTCAACCAGCAGATGCTGGATGTCTAGGTTGCGGATTTCGAGGCCGTAGATGTTCACATCACGCCCGATGAACCTGTAGAAATCGATGGTCGCAGGCGCGACAGCGACCATTTGCTCCGGAAAGGCGAGGGCACCTGCTGCGGGGCTGACCGCGAGGAGGGCGAGACCTGCCCAGGCGGCCGCGCGCATGCGGCGTTGTCGCCGGGTGGCCGCAAACCGCCGCTGGGCCTCGCGTGCGGCATCGGCAAGCCGGCGGATCTCGGCTTCAGGCGTCGGGTTTCGGCTCTTATGGGTGTGCCGCGGGGCCTCGCCGGCCCTCGAGATTTCAATGGCGCTGCCCTCAATCCACGCATGACCGCATACCGAGCAATCGACAAGCGCTGTCGCATTCAGCCGGTCGGGGAGATCATTGCGCGCGGAACAGGATGGACAGAGAACGATCATGGCACTCCCGCTGGAGACTCAGTTGGTCAATCTGCACGGATGGGTTTAGTCTAACGGCGATCAGGGTTAACAGATCGTTAAAACTCGGATGGTTTAAGGAAGCCAAGAAGGAGAGAGCGCGCGAACATGCTGCGGCTTGAGAATGTTGGCCTCAGATACGGCGACGGGCCCGAGATCCTGAGGGATGTGAGCTTTGCGGTTCATGCCGGGGATTTCTATTTTCTCACCGGCCCGTCGGGCGCAGGCAAGTCGTCGCTGCTCAAGCTGCTGTTTCTCGCCCTGCGTCCGACACGGGGCAGCCTGCATATCTTCGGAGAGAATGTCGGAACGCTCAGCCACAGCAAGCTGCCTCCGATCCGGCACAGGATCGGCGTGGTGTTTCAGGAGTTCCGCCTGCTCGATCATCTGTCGACCTATGACAATGTCGCGCTGCCGCTTCGGATCGCCGGAAAGTCGGAATCATCTTACCGCCGCGACGTGCTCGACCTGCTGGATTGGGTGGGACTGTCACACAAGGCATCATCGCTCCCACCGGTTCTGTCAGGCGGTGAGAAACAGCGTGCGGCAATCGCCCGGGCGGTCATCGCCAAGCCGCAACTGCTGCTTGCCGATGAGCCCACTGGCAACGTCGACCCCGTGCTGGCCAAACGCCTGCTCCATCTCTTTCTTGAACTGAACCGGCTTGGCACGACGATGCTGATCGCCACCCATGACAAGGGCCTGATCCGGCAGGCCGAGCGCCCGGTTCTTCATCTCGAGGAAGGCGTTCTCACACTGCAATGAAGCCTGGCTCCATCATTCCGTCCTCGGCATCCTCGCTGACTTCCCTCACTGTCACCATGACCGTGATGAGCTATCTTGCCTGTCTGGCCATCGGCGCTCTGATTCTTGTCGACAGGGCAGTTGCAAGCTGGACCAGCGGACTGGCGCGCGAAATGACCGTGCAGCTTCGCGTGGTCAGGGACATCGACATCGAGACACAACTGGGCAAGGCCCAGGCAATTCTCTCCGGGTTTCCGGGCATTCTCCAGGCGGAGATCCTTGATCAGGGCGAAAGCATCCGTCTGCTCGAACCCTGGCTCGGCACACGCTCGCTCGAAGGCCTTCCGGTGCCACGCCTGATCCGTGTGATCACCGACACCGCAAACCCCCCAGACGTTGCCGCACTTGAAACAGCACTGGCCGCCGTGAAGGGTGCACGGCTCGATACGCATCGGAAATGGGAGGCTGAACTGACGCGCATGGCGCGCGCCCTCACCGTGCTCTCCTATTCCATCCTGATGCTGATCTCGGCATCAGCCATTGCCATCGTGATCTTCGCCACGCGGGCCGTGCTGCAGGCCAACCGCCACATCGTCGATCTCCTGCATCTCATCGGCGCAAGAGACCGCTACATCGCTCGCCAGATCGACGGCCGGTTCCTGCGCACGGGCATGTTGTCGGGCTTCATGGGTGTCGGCATGGGCCTGCTGACATTCCTCCTGCTCGGACTGTTCGGCGGCGGCTCGGAATCGGGTGTGGCCGCGGCAAGCAGGAGCCTGCTGTTCTCGGCTCCCGAGATTGCGCTCTGGAGTTATGGCGTCCTGCTGACAGTTCCCATTGCGGCAACACTGATCTGCCTCGTGACAGCACGGGTGACCCTGATGCGACGGCTGGGAGTCGTGACGTGATCTATCTGCGCTCGGCGCTTTTCAATGTCGTGTTCTACGTCAATCTTGTGCTGTTCCTCGTTCTCGGATCAGGCTTCTATTTCACGCCTCGGAAATGGTCGATCCGCGCCCTGCAGGCCTGGGCACGGTCTTCATTGTTCTGGCTGCGGGTGATTGCCGGAATCCGGATGGAGGTTCGCGGACACGAGCATGTTCCCGCCGGCGCCTGTCTCGTGGCGGGAAAGCATCAGTCATTCTGGGAGACCTTTGCGATCCTGCCCCTTCTGGATGATCCCGCAATGGTGCTCAAGAAGGAACTCAGTTACATTCCCTTCTTCGGCTGGTTCATTCACAAGTTCCGCATGATCCCGGTGGAGCGCTCTGCCGGTACCCGGGCCCTGCGCGCCATGACCGACGCTGCCGAAAAGGCGGTGGCGATGGAGCGTCAGGTCGTCATCATGCCGGAGGGCACGCGCCGCGCACCGGATGATCCGCCGGACTACAAGCCAGGTGCTGCCGCGCTCTATGCAAAGCTCGGCGTGGCCTGCGTTCCATTTGCGCTCAATTCGGGATTGTTCTGGCCAAGACGGCAGTTTCTGCGCCGGCCAGGGACCATCATCATTTCATTTCTTGAACCGATCCCGCCCGGTCTCGACCGGAAGTCCTTCCAGAAACGGCTGGAGGCTGCGATTGAAACAGAAACAGCGCATCTGGTGGCGGAAGGCCGAGGCGGCGCAGGTCGGACGGTCTAGCAAGCTACTGGCTCGACTCTGAACACCTCGCCCATTACACTGAGCCTCACCGGAGGTTCGGCGATGATCATGGACCTGCCCGCACTCGATCCGATCGCCCATGACATCTGGGCGATGAAGTACCGCTACCGATCCGCCGACGGCCAGGTCGAGGAACTGACGATCGAAGACAGCTGGCGACGCGTGGCTCATGCGGCCGCCGCAGCCGAGCGCCCTGGGGACCGCGCGTCGTGGGCCGGCCGCTTCTACCAGATCCTCGAAGGCTACCGTTTCATGCCTGGCGGCCGCATACTCGCAGGTGCAGGCACGCCCCGCCAGGTGACCCTGTTCAACTGCTTCGTCATGGGCACGATTCCGGACACGCTGGATGGCATTTTCACCCAGCTGAAGGAAGCCGCCCTGACAATGCAGCAGGGTGGCGGCATTGGACATGATTTCTCGACACTGCGGCCGCGCGGCGCTGCGGTGCAGAGCATCGATGCGGACGCTTCCGGTCCCGTGAGCTTCATGGAGGTCTGGGACGCCATGTGCCGGACGATCATGTCTGCCGGCACGCGCCGTGGCGCAATGATGGGAACCATGCGATGCGATCATCCCGATATCGAGGATTTCATAGCGGCAAAGCAACAGTCAGGACGGCTCCGCAACTTCAATCTCTCGGTTCTCGTGTCGGATTCCTTCATGTCTGCGGTCAGGGAGGGCGCTGACTGGCCACTGGTGTTTGGTGGCAAGATGTACAGGCATGTTCCCGCCGTCAGGCTGTGGGACCAGATCATGCGCGCGAGCTATGATTATGCTGAACCCGGCATCATCTTCATCGACCGCATCAACGCTGCGAACAACCTGTCCTATTGTGAATCGGTAAGTGCAACGAACCCGTGCGGCGAGCAGCCGCTTCCGCCCTACGGCGCCTGTCTGCTTGGTTCCCTGAACCTCACGCGATTCATCTCCAGGCCCTTCACGCCGGATGCACGGCTCGATGAAGAGGCGCTGCAGAAGACGGCGGGAGTTGCCGTCAGGTTCCTCGACAATGTGATCGATGTTTCGAGATATCCACTTCCCCAGCAACGTGCAGAAGCCATGGCCAAGCGGCGCATGGGACTTGGCATGACAGGTCTTGCCGATGCACTGGCGATGTGTGGCCTCGTCTATGGCTCACCCAGCGCCGCGAAGGCTGCACAGCGGTGGATGCAGTGCATCGAACATGCAGCCTACGAGGCCAGCATCGAACTGGCCCGAGAGCGCGGTGTCTTTCCGGCCTTCGACGGCACCCGCTTCGGCAGCTGTGGCCATGCCGCAGGTCTCGAGGACTCTCTGCGCCGTCGCATTGCGAATCATGGACTCCGGAATGGCTTGCTCACCTCGATTGCACCCACAGGCACCATTTCCCTGCTGGCGGGAAATGTCTCAAGCGGCATAGAGCCAATCTTCAGCATCGTGCATCAGCGCCGCATCCTGCAGCCCGACGGAACCCACCGTATCAGCAATGTGAGCGACTACGCGGCATCGCTCTACTGGCAGATGCGCGGCAGGACCACAGAACTCCCGGCAGCGTTCGTCACGGTCGAGCACCTGACGCCGGACGATCATCTGCGCATGCAGGCAGCGGTTCAGAAACACGTGGACAGTTCCATTTCCAAGACCATCAACATTCCGGCCGGCCTGCCCTTCGAAGCCTTCAGGACCGTCTATGAGGATGCCTATGCGCTGGGACTTAAGGGCTGCACGGCATTCAGGCCAAATCCGGTGACCGGTGAGATCCTGTCGACGGGCCGCGGAGATGCGGAAGGGAGTGCGAGACAGATGCAGGTTGCGGATGCTCCTGACCACGGCTCCTGCCCGAATTGCGGGCTCCAGGCCCTCGCCTATCAGGAAGGGTGTGCCATCTGTCTGTCCTGCGGCTATTCACGGTGCGGCTGATAGCGCTTGACAGGGACGACAGATGTTCTATGTTTGTTCTCATGATCAGCGGATATGCCCTCACCCGGCTCCTGCCGGAAGATCCAGCCCTCAGCGAGCGCTTTTGGTATTGGCGGGGCGCCTCCGGCCAGTCCTATATCCACTCCATCTACCGGCGCGCGCTCTGCCCGAAGGTCGCCGGGGCGGTCTATCTGGTGGTTCGCAAGAGCGGCGACAGGCGCCAGGTCATCAGTGTCGGGCGCTTCGCTTCGGATGGCACGCTGCCCGCCGGACTGCCTCTGGACAATGCCGGTGACGAGATTCACGTTCATCTTCTGGCGCGCGATGCAGGGTCTGCCGAGCGCATCTGTCGCGATCTCCGTCATGCGTTCGAGGCTGACGTCAGCCCGGAACCCCTGGAGCCCTGGCCGGGCAAGGGCGTTCAGCTCGAACTGCTCGCGGCATAAGGCGCCACGCGTGGCGCAAGACGCTCGAGTGCCGGGTCGTGGATGTTCATTTCGCGCAGATGGGCAAGCGTGTTCATGACATAGTCGACACAGAGTCCGGAGACGCCACGGCCGCGCCGGACATGATGTTCAAGCGCATCATCATCCAGCACGCCGGCATACTGGCGATGCACCCTGTCCACCACATAGGTGACGGCTGTCACGCTGCGGCCGCTGCGGAGCAGCCTTACGGTCTTGTGCTTTTCGACATAGACAGACGTGACCTGCTCGCGCGCCCGTAGATAGGCCAGCGTTTCCTCCCACAGCTCCGGTGCAACCTGAAAGGCAATGCCCTGGCAGGAACCACCACGGTCGAGCCCCAGAACCAGGCCAGGCTCTTCGGGCGTGCCGCGGTGCACGTGGGAATAGACGCAGAGGCTGCGGTGATAGCCATGCACCCGGGCGGGCTCGCGGGCAAGGAAAGCGAAGCCCGGCCGCCACATCAGCGAGCCATAGCCAAAGATCCAATAATTCTCCATTCTGGACACCCACCTAACGCGAAAGGACCGTGCAGATCAAATGCCCAGTGCCCCCTCCCGGCCTTGGAAGATGTTTCTGCCGCTCGGCATCGTTCTGCTCCTCGCCCTGTGCTGGAGCATCTACTGGTTCGTGGCCATCGGCTTTGCCAAGCAGCGATTTGCAGCTGAGCGCCTGCACCTCTCGACCCAGGGCATCACCCTGTCCTGCAGCGAGGAGAACTGGGGCGGCTTTCCCTTCCGCTTCGAATATGGCTGCAGCACGCCCGGATTCATCTTCGATGGCCGCATCGAGATCCAGCCCTCCAATCTTCTTGTCGTGGCGCTTGCCTACGCGCCCTGGCAGGCCGTCGCGCTCATTGACGGGCCGACACGGATTCGAGCTGCGGGTACGGATCCGGACCATGTCGAACACGGGCGCGCCATTGCCGCACTGACACTGGACCGGACAGGCACTGCCAGTCTGTCTGCAGAGGTGGGCGATGTCATCATTCCGGCGTTGGGCAGTCTCGAAAAACTCACTCTCCACACCCGTCCTTCGCCATTGCCCGAAGGCGGAACGGATATCGCCGTCACCGTCATCCGCCCCACCTGTGAAGTTCCCGGTGAACCCGCCTTTTCCCTCGATCAGGCAAGCTTTCTCGGAACATTGCAGTCAGGCCGGAAACTGGCGGTGGAACGCGTGGAGTTGCAGCAGGGTTCGGTCCGCTACTGGGGCTCGGGACTCCTGAGCCTCGACAGCGAGAACCGCATCTCGGGAAAGCTCGACACCGAGACGAACAACACCACCGCACTGCTCGACGGTGTAGCGCCGTATCTCCGGTTCACCGAACAGCAAAGAGCCGGGCTGCAGACCATGCTGGGCGTGCTTGGCAATGAGGCAAAGGTGTCGCTGATCGCAACCGACGGCGCGCTCTATCTGGGTCCGTTCAGAATGGCTGTGCTGCCACCACTCTATTGAGATTTTGGCGCCCCACGGCCGAAATCAGGCGCCGCCGTGTCCTGACCGGCGGCGATGATGCTGCGGCGGATCTGGCGTGACCGATTGAAGATGTTGAACAGCGCTTCACCGTCACCCCAGCGTATGGCACGCTGCAGCGCTGACAGGTCCTCGGAGAAGCGCCCCAGCATCTCGAGAACGGCATCCTTGTTGTTCAGGAAGACGTCGCGCCACATGGTGGGGTCGGATGCCGCGATACGGGTAAAGTCACGAAAGCCGCCTGCAGAATATTTGATCACCTCGGAGGATGTCACCTCCTCGAGGTCGGCGGCGGTCGAGACGATGTTGTAGGCAATGAGATGCGGCAGATGACTGGTGATGGCGAGAACCAGATCATGGTGTTCTGGAGTCATGACTTCGACATTCGAGCCACAGGCGCGCCAGAACGCAGACAGCCGTTCCACCGCGGCCGGGTCCGCATCCGCAAGAGGCGTCAGAATGCACCAGCGGTTGACGAACAATTCGGCAAAACCCGACTCAGGCCCGGATTGTTCCGTTCCGGCAATCGGATGACCGGGAATGAAGTGTACGCCGGCCGGGACGTGCGGAAGTACATCGCGCACCACGGCGCCCTTGACGGACCCCACGTCCGTGAGAATGGCGCCGTCCATGAGCCCCGGCGCTATTTCCCGCGCCAGATCGGCATAGCTTCCGACGGGCGAACACAGGATGATCAGATCAGCACCCAAGACAGCTTCCGCCGCCGAAGGAAAAACCGCATCCACCAGGCCAAGTTCCAGCGCTTTCGCGCGCGTGACTTCGGTCTTGGCATAGCCGGTGACATGCTCTGCAAGTTTCTTGGCGCGTATGGCATGTGCAATCGACGAGCCGATGAGGCCAATGCCGAGGATGGCTACGCGCCGGAACATCACGGTCATGACAGAAAAGCCCTCAGGCACGCGACGAGACCGCGATTGGCCTCCTCGCTGCCCACAGATATGCGCAGCGCGCCAGACAAGCCATAGGCATCCATGCGGCGCACGATGAAGCCGTTGTCCTGCAGCCAGGCATCAGCAGCATGGGCGTTTCGCTTTGCATCAGATGGAAAGTGCACGAGAAGGAAGTTTCCATCGCTTGGCGTCACCTCGAGTCCGATCGCGGCAAGCTCTGCACTGAGCCAGGGCAGCCACGTGTCATTGTGCGCGAGCGCCCGTTCAACGAATGCCTGATCGGCGATGGCAGCTGCGCCCGCTGCCATGGCAGGTGCGCTGACATTGAAAGGCCCCCGGATCCGGTTGAGGACATCGGCGACATGCGCGGGACAATAGGCCCAGCCGAGCCTGAGCGCAGCCAGGCCGTGGATCTTCGAGAAGGTCCGCGTCATGACGACATTGTCCGAAGTCGCGACGAGTTCGATCCCCGATTCATAATCATTGCGCCGGACATATTCCGCATAGGCTGCATCGAGCACGAGCAGCACATTGGCAGGAAGGCCGGCATGCAGTCGCTTCACCTCGTTGAACGGCAGAGACCGCCCCGTCGGATTGTTGGGATTTGCCAGAAACACCATGCGGGTGCGCGGTGAAACTGCTGCCAGCATTGCATCGACGTCGGCGAGATAGTCCCTCTCCGGAACCACGACGGCAGTTGCACCGTTCGACTGGATCGCGATGGGATAGACCAGAAATCCATACTGGCTGTAGATCGCCTCGTCACCAAGCCCCAGATAGGCATGGGCCAGAAGCTGAAGCAGTTCATCAGACCCCGCGCCACACACGATGTTGTCCGTCTTCAGGCCATAGCGGCTGGCAATCGCCTCGCGCAGGGTGGCGGCATTGCCATCGGGATAGAGTGCAAGACTGTTCGCCGCGCCCTTGTAGGCCTCAATTGCGAGGTTGCTGGCGCCGAGCGGCGACTCGTTTGATGACAGCTTGTGGATGCGCGCACCCTTCGCTCCGCTCTTCCCCGGCACATAGGGCGCGATGTCGAGAATTCCGGGATTGGGTTGGGGCCGGTTCCGATGCAGTGCAGACATTCTCATACCTCGATTGGACGCGGACAGCGCCCTGCAATCCGTGTGCCGGGGTTCAGATTGAGTACCTCACGCAACTCCGTGTCCCCTGCGCCGAGAAAACCCGGCAGGCTCACCAGATACGCCTCGCCCGCCCGCGCCTGCCACAGTGCCGCGGCGGGTACTGCGGCATTGGCCGGCATCAGAAGCAGGGTCTCGTCATGACCGCTTGGCTGCGGCTCGGCATGGCCGAAGACCAGAAGCTCCGGGGCCCGGGAGGGGCCAAGCACGGGCAAGGTGCCGATGATCTGTGCGCCACCCGCCTCGGGCGGCGCGAAGGCATGGCTCCATGCGGAACCGGTGGCAAGAATGGCAAGATCGCCGCGCCGGCCCTTGAGCAGGCCGAGCACCTCCGCAGCACTGTCATGACAGGCGACCGTCATGTCGCAGAAATGCTGCGCTGTTGCGGTGTGGCGGATCGGATCCTCTCCGAGCTCACGGTCGATGTGCAGGGTGACCGGTGCCTGGGACTGAATGGAGGCTGACAGGATGACACGCCAAAGCCGCACCAGTGTTTGTGGTTGCAGATGGCCGGCGCTCTCGGCGATCAGGCGCCGCAGCATGACGGCCTCACGCGCCGGACGAAGCGGTGAGGAGGACAGCGAGCCATCGCTGGTCTTGCTGGCCTTGACCTTGTCCGTGGCGGCAAAGCGCCGGATCAGCAACGCCAGGATCTGACCGTCAATCGCGTCGATCTCCTGCCGCAGGGCATCCAGAGGCGTGTCGGGCTGAGGGGCAGTCATGGATCGGCGGACTCATCTGGAATGGACACCGGCAGCTTGGCCGGAAAGGCGGGCTATTCATAGGCGCCGCGCCGGGAAATGCAATCCCACGCTAGGAATCGGCGGGGAGCCGCCGGGTTGCGGGCACCGGCGCCAGCACCGGGCGGGGACGCGCCAGAAGCCGCCGGACCCGCTTGCCAGCCGCCACCGCATAGACCTGCTTGACGGCCTCGACGATGA
Organism: Hyphomicrobiaceae bacterium; assembly: GCA_900298995.1. Classification (GTDB taxonomy): domain Bacteria; phylum Pseudomonadota; class Alphaproteobacteria; order Rhizobiales; family Aestuariivirgaceae; genus Aestuariivirga. The sequence goes on from OMIC01000037.1 coordinate 65,260, forward strand.
TGACACCGGACAATGCCGGCATCAGACGCGAACCCAGCCCCTCGATGGCCGGGGCCGCCGAAAGCACGGCACTGTAGGTGGAGGGTGGAAAATACAGGGCATGCGACCAGGAGATCACCGAAAACTGGCTCTCCTTGAGCAAGGCCGAGAGCTGCGGCCGCGAGAAGGGTTGGCCATGGCCGAAGGGCGAGCTGTCAAACCGGGCCCAGACCCCGCGCCGGTTTGGCACGGCCAGCAGCAGGCGTCCCTGCGGCGCCAGGACCCGCCAGATCTCGCGGAGCATGTCCTGCGGAGAATCCGTCAGTTCGAGGCCGTGAATGACCAGCGCGGCGTCGATCACGCTTTCAAGCAGCGGAAGGTCGCACTCATCCACGAGTGCCGATTGCACCGGGCCATCCTCCGGCCAGCGGAACACGCCCTGCCTCGCCATCATGAAGGCGAGCTGGGCCTGCGGCTTCTCAACACAGTCGACGAGATAGGGCATGGCATAGCCAAGTCCCATGATCCGCCCGCCCGGGACCCCGGCGAGGCGAGGCCGCAGCCGGCCAGCCAGCGAACGGCGGGTAGCCAAACCGAGACGGCTGCCATAGAACTCCCGGAGATCAACGATATCCATCGCCACCCAGCATATCCCGCTCCCGGAAAAAGGCCACGCCCATGTCAGAGCTCGTCTTTCATCTCTTTCCCTGCCGGTCCGACAATTACGGGCTCCTGTTGCATGATCCGACGACCGGCGCCACAGCGGCGGTGGACGCGCCGGACGCGGCAGCCGTCATGGCCGAACTCCAGTCCCGCGGCTGGCAGCTGACCCACATCCTGACTACCCATCACCACGGCGACCACGTCGAGGGCAACCTGGCGCTCAAGCAGCGCTTTGGCTGCAGCATCATCGGACCTGCGGCCGAAGCGGCGCTGATCCCGGGAATTGACCGTCAGGTCAGCGGCGGCGAGCACTTCACCTGGGCCGGCCGCGAGGTGCGGGTTCTGGATTGTCCTGGCCATACCAAGGGTCATGTCGCCTATCACATGCCAGCCGAGGCCGCCGTCTTCGCAGGCGATACGCTCTTTTCGCTGGGATGCGGACGGGTGTTTGAGGGCACGCTGGACGAGATGTATCGCTCGACACGCCAGTTCCGGACATTGCCGCCCGACACCCGGCTCTACTGCGGCCACGAATACACCCAGTCGAACGCCCGCTTCGCGCTCTCCGTCGAAGCCGGAAATGCAGCGTTGCAGGCCCGGGCGGCAGAGGTCGACCGCTTGCGCGCCGCGAACCACCTGACCTGCCCATCGACGATCGGCGCGGAGCTCGCCACCAATCCCTTCCTGCGCACCGACAGCCCCGAAATCCGCAAGACGCTCGGGCTCGAGCGGGCATCCGATGCGGAGGTCTTCGCCGAACTCCGCCGCCGCAAGGATTCCTTCAAGTAGCCGACGAACGCTTGAACAGCATGTCCTTGGCTGCAATCACCGCCCCCAGCGTGATGAGCAGACAGGCGATCACCACTGGCCAGGTGAGCGGAGCAAAGCCTGTCGACACCAGCACCAGCGTCGACAGCAGCGGCGAGGCATAGGAGGCGGCGCCCAGCACCATGATGTCGCCGTGCTTGACGCCATAGTCCCAGCTGTAGAAGGCAGCGCCCACGGGAAGGAGTCCGAGACCGAGAATGGCGGCCCATTGCAGCCCATCCTGCGGCCACACTGTCGTCTCGAAGGCGACATGGCACAGAGCTGCAAGGCAGGCCGTCACGAGACAGAACCCCGCCACGACATCTGTCGAGACATCCCCGAAGCGGCGCGAGAGAACCGAATAGCCCGACCAGATGAGCGGGCAGCCAAAGGCGAGGAGCTGGCCCGTGCCGATGCCACTGAAGATGGACAGTCCCCGGCCGCCCGTGATGATCACCACGGCACCCAGAAGCCCCAGCACCACGCCCAGAACATGATGCGGCCTGATCCGTTCTCCGGGCAGAAGGGCGGAGAACAACACCAGAAACAGCGGCCACAGATAGGCGATGAGACTGACCTCGACGGGCGGGGCGGCACGGATGGCGCTGAAATAGACGAAGTGATAGCCGAACAGGCCGCCCACACCGACCAGCCATACCGGCCAGCCCTGGCGGAGCGAGGCCATCGCCCCTTTCCGGAACGGCCATGTGGCCGCTCCGATCAGGCCTCCAATGAAAAACGTCATCGCGGCAAGCTGGAATGGCGGGACCGCACCGCTGGCCGCCGTCATCAGCGCCAGCAGCGCCCACATCAGTATGGCGGTGAAACCCACGAGCGTTGCGGCAGAGCGGCTCATCACGCCTCGACGATCTGCGACCGCTTCAGCCAGCGGTCTCCGAAGATCGAGACCAGCACCGCGAGCACAATGACGCTTCCGCCGACATAGGCCGATCGTGCAGGCAACTCTCCGGCACCAGCCCACGCCCAGAGCGGATTGAGCACCACATCCAGCATCACGACGAGAGTCAGCGTCACCGCAGGCACATATCGCGCGCCGCGGGCATAGAGGATCAGGGGAATGGTGAGCTGCAGTGGACCCATGAGCGCCAGCAGCAGCATCTGATAGGGAGTTACCGGAAAGCCGCCACCGGGATGACCCCCCGCAAAGTAACCCATGACGCCAGCCACCGCGAAGGTGACGAAACCGCCGACGCAAATGGCGGGCACCATGTCGATCGCGCGGTAGCGCCGGAGCGCCACGGTCTGACCGGCAAAGGAAATGGGAACCATGAGACAGACGAAAATGCTCAGAAGATTGCCGGCAATCACGCCGTCCCAGGCAATGACACCGACTCCACCCAGGGCCATGCCGGCAGCGAGCCAGGATGCAAGCGAGGGACGCTCCTGCGTGATCCACGGGCTCAGAATGCCGGCGAAGATCGGCGAAAGTGCACCGATGACCGACACCGTTGCGGTTCCCGTCAGGGTCAGCGAGGTGACATAGAGCGTCGAGCCTGCCGTGAAGAAGGTTGCAACGGCAATCAGTGCGCCGACGGGAACCTCACGGAACTTCGTACCGGTATCGCGGCCATAGACGGCCACGAGATAGACCAGCACGAAGACGGACATCCAGAACCCGCGCCAGCAGTTGATCTGCCAGCCATCCAGACCCGGGAGGAAGCGGACGAAGACGCCAGCGAGGCTCCAGCCAACGGTCGCCAGCAGAACAAAGAGAATTCCGGCTCCGTAGCGGGCGTTGGGGTCTGTCATTGCGCAGGACTGATTCGGGTGGTTGGTTCCTGCTTATCACCCGCCATCACGGGCCTGCGCAACACGCCGGCCGGACTCACGCCCGCAGCGCCTTGTTCTCCGGATCATAGGGGCTTTCAGGAATGACCGTGGCCCTGAACATCTGTCCGAGTATCTTGATGTCGAGCTCGGTTCCAACTGCCGCATGCTCAGGGCGCACCATGCCGAGGGCCAGAGACTTGTTCACGCGGAAGCCGAAGCCGCCATTGGTGGCACGGCCGATGAGCTGGCCCTTGCTGTAGATCGGCTCCGAACCGCGCGCGTCGGAGTCCTTGTCGGTGACGCCATGAACTTCGAGCGTCACAAAATTCCAGTTGAGGCCCTTCTCCTTGCCATCAACCAGCGCATCACGGCCGATGAACTGGCCCTTGCCCGGATGCACAAAGCGATCAAGACCGGATTCATAGGCAGAATACTCAATGGAAAGTTCGCGCGGCACCAGGCGGTAGCTCTTCTCGATCGAAAGGGACGACATGGCCTTGATGCCATAGGGGCGAATGCCAAATTCCTGGCCCGCCGCCATCAGCGCATCGAAGAGTGCAATCTGCTGCTCGATGGGGTGATGGAACTCCCAGCCCAGTTCACCAACAAAGTTGACGCGCAGCGCATGCGCCGTGCAGGTGCCGACGCTGATCTCCTTGCCGGAGAGCCAGGGAAAGGCCTCGTTGGAGAGATCGGCATCGGTGAGCTTCTGAAGAACCTTGCGGGAATTGGGGCCGGCAAGCACCAGAACGCCAAGCCGCGTGGTGATGGGCGACAGCCGCACCGAACCGTCCGCCGGGCAGAGCTTCCGGAGATAGTCATGGTCGTGACGCTCATAGGCGCCGGCCGAGACGAGATAGAAGCGGCCCGGCGCCCATTCATAGACAGTGAACTCCGAGCGCACGCCTCCGCGCGGTGTCAGCAGGTGGCAAAGCGCAATGCGGCCCTGCTTCTTCGGAATCCTGTTGGCGAGGATCGATTCGAGCCAGTCCCGCGCGCCGGGGCCCGAGACTTCCATCTTGGCAAAGGCCGACATGTCCTGCAGAGCCACATTGCTCATGACATTGCGGCATTCCTCGCCGACAAACCGGAAGTAATTGGAACGCCGGAACGACCATTTCTCGACGATGCGGCCGTCCTCGGTGGGCGGGGCATAATTGTGATTGGTCAGCACATCGGGGCTGTTGATCTCTGCTTTCGTCAGGGCATAGCCCTTCGGCGCAAACCAGCCCGGCCGTTCCCAGCCATAGACAGAGCCGAACACGGCGCCGAGCGCCTTCATGCGGTCATAGCAGGGCGTGCGCTTCAGGGGCCGGGCTGCCGCCCGTTCCTCATCCGGATAATGCGGGGTGAAGACATTGGCATAGGCCTCTTCGTTCTTCACCTTCAGATAGCCGCGCGTGGCGTAGGGGCCGAAGCGGCGCGGATCAACGCCCATCATGTCGATGGTCGGTTCACCCTCGACGATCCACTCGGCCAGCTGCCAGCCCGCACCGCCCGCAGCGGTGACGCCGAAGGAGTGGCCCTCGTTGAGCCAGAAGTTCCGCTTGTCCCAGGCGGGCCCGATGATGGGCGAACCGTCGGGCGTATAGGCAATGGCGCCGTTGTAGACTTTCTTGATGCCCACCTCACCGAAGGCCGGCACGCGGGCGATGGCGGTCTCGATGTGCGGCGCAAGCCGGTCGAGGTCTTCCTGAAACAGCTCGTACTCGCTCTGGTCGGACGGTCCGTCCATGTAGCAGCACGGTGCGCCATGCTCATAGGGTCCGAGCAGAAGGCCGCCATTTTCCTCGCGCATGTACCACGAGGAATCAGCCTCGCGCAGCACGCCCATCTCCGGCAGGCCCTTGGCGTGCCGCTCGCGGATCAGGGGGTGCGGCTCGGTGACGATGTACTGGTGCTCGACCGGAATGACGGGGATGTCGAGACCTGCCATGGCCCCGGTCTTGCGGGCAAAGTTGCCGCTGGCCGAGACGACGTGCTCGCAGGTGATGTCACCCTTGTCGGTCTTCACGATCCATTCGCCATTGGGTTTCTGCTCGATGCCGGTGACGGAGGTGTTGCGATAGATTTCAGCACCGCGCGCGCGCGCGCCCTTGGCCATGGCCTGTGTGAGATCGGCGGGCTGGATATAGCCGTCATCCGGATGCTGGATGGCGCCCAGAAGCCCGTCCGTTTCGCAGAGCGGCCAGATCTCCTTGACCTGCTGTGGCGTGAGCTTGTTGACCTTGACACCGATCGTCTCGGCAACACCCGCGTAGTACATGAATTCGTCCCAGCGATCGGGCGTGCGCGCAAGACGGATGTTCGAGACCTTCTTGAAGCCGACCGGCTGACCGGTCTCGGCCTCGAGGGAGTTGTAGAGATTGACGGAATACTTGTGGATCTGTCCGACCGAGTAGGACAGGTTGAACAGCGGCAGCAGCCCTGCGGCATGCCAGGTCGATCCCGAGGTGAGCTCCTTGCGCTCGACCAGGACGACGTCGCTCCAGCCCTTCTTTGCGAGGTGATAGAGCGTTCCGACGCCCACCACGCCACCGCCGATGACGACCACGCGCGCATGTGTTTTCATAGCTGACTGTCCCTGAAACCCGGAAAACCCGATACCGGGAAGATTAGTGAAGCAATTTCAACAGGCGTGAGGCGGAACGACCGGGGCCAGCCTGAATCCGACACTCACCCCGCGAAACCGCCCGCCCTGAGGAAGGCGATCTCGCCCGGGGTCGATACCCGGCCCAGCACTGCATTGCGGTGCGGGAAACGCCCGAAGCGGGCGATGATGTCCAGATGCACCTGTGCCCAGAAGGCCATGTCGCCTAGCCCCATGGTCTGGAACAGCGCCACCCCGCGGCGCTGGGCGTCAAGATCCTCGGCATGCTCGAAGGGCATGATGAGCCAGCGCGCCCGGGGGGCGCTGAGCGTCTGATGGAACCCTCGCCCGATCCATTGACAGGCCAGCCGCAGTGCGCGCGGATCGGCGGCAAAGGCCAGGCGGCTGCCACGGTGGATGTTGCGTGACATCTGGTCGAGCAGGATGACGAGGCCGACCGCCCCGTCTGGCGTATCGCCCCAGTGATCGAAGGCACCCGCCCGGGCCTCGGCCAGCGCCTCTCCGAACCGCACGCGCAGTGCCCCGTCGAAGGCTGCATCCTTGGTGAACCAGCGCTGCTCCCCCGCCTCGTCCCAGAACGCCGTGACCCGTTGCGGTGTCATGCGAGACCCTTGTGCTTCTCGACGAAATCGGCGAGCGCCGACACGTCGTCTCGGTCGAAGACCGGTACCGGTGCCGCCGTGATCCTGCCCTTGGCCGCGATGGCCACGACGGTCGGATCGCTGCCCGCCAGTTCCGGATGAGAGAGTTCCAGGTTCCGGACTTCGATCTTGTCATGACCATCGCGCTTGTAGCCTTCGATGATGACGAGATCGCAGGGGGCGAGCTTGGACAGTATCTCCGCGAGCGGCGGCTCGTCGTCATCGCGCGATTCATGGATGATAGCCCAGCGATGGCGCGATACGACCGCCACTTCGGAGGCGCCTGCCTTGCGGTGGCGGAAACTGTCGCGGCCCTCATGGTCGATGTCGAAGGAATGATGGGCGTGCTTCACCGTCGAGACGCGGTATCCGCGCCGGGTCAGTTCCCTCACCAGCTTCTCGACCAGCGTGGTCTTGCCCGCATTCTTGAAGCCTGCAACGCCGATGACCTTGTTCATGACTGAAACTCTGCCGCAATACGCCCGGCCTCGGCAAGATCATCCGGCGTGTTCACGTTGAAGAACGGATCATAAGGTTCAACCGGCCAGTCGACGACCACCGCGCGTGCGCGCTCGACCCAGTCCTGCATGCGCGGCACATGGGCCATGCCCAGGGCCGCAACGGCCTCGCCCAGCAGCGAGGCCGCCCACAGGCCCGTGAGATAATGCGCCTGGCCCCCGGAGGCTGCGATGGCGGCAGGACTGTCTGCCGCAGCAAGGCGCATGACGAGATCACGCGGCAGAAACGGCGTGTCGGAGGGCACCGTCAGAACGAAATCAAAACCCCGGTCCACGGCAAACTGCAGTGCGGCATGCAGCCCGGCGAGGGGTGTCGCCACGCCGCCTGGCCTGTCCGCAACGATCGGACAGCCCGTTCCGGAAAATCTCCCGGCCGGACCATTGGCATTGATCGCAACCAACGTCACCTGCGGTGCAAGGCGCTCGATGATGCGCGCCAGAATGTGTCTGCCGCCAATCTCCGCAAATGCCTTTTCCTGCCCCATGCGCGAGGAGCGCCCTCCTGCCACGATGACGGCAGCAAGCTTCATCTGTGGGCATAGATCCGCTGGGGCGGGATCCACACGGTGATCCGATCACCTGCACGGATCATACCCTCGGCCTCGACCCACCCCACAACACCACGCTTGTGCATGGCGGCCTTGACGAAGCTCATGGCGGGATCCGGATGGTGCCGGGCGATGATGTCCGCCGGATAGCGGCAGGGATGGTTCTCGGCATCGACCACGACCATGGCACCGGAGGCAAACTGCAGGCGGCTGCCCGGCGGCAGAAGCGTGAGATCGGGAATGCCGCGCACCACCATGTTGGCGCCGAGCCATTGCGGCGCGACGGCCGGAAGTCCCATGCGCGCCGCGATCTCCGCCAGCTCCTCCTGAGACAGGATCGAGAGCTGCCGCGAATTGCGGACTTCGGTCCCGCGCCTGTACTGCTTCAGCATGCGGCTGTCCGACTTGCGCGTCAGGCCGCCATGGCAATCGCCCTCCATGCCGGAAAAGGCCAGCCGGGCCTCGGTCACCGGCTGTTTTTCCAGGCCGGACTTGCGCGAGGGATTGGCAAGCAGCATGTCCACGACGCCATCCACGGACAGCCTGGTCAGAAGCTCCGGCACGCTTGTCACTCCCTTTTTCACAATGCTAGCTTCTATCCCGGTCATGGCTGAAAATCATTCGGAAACGACGCTCGATCTCTCCGGCCTGCTGTGCCCGCTTCCCGTGCTGAAAGCCCGCAAGCGACTCGAGACCATGGCATCGGGCGCCATTCTCAAGGTCATTGCCACGGACCCCATGTCCGCAATAGACATGCCCCACTTCTGCAACGAGCAGGGCCACGCACTTCTGGAGCAGGCCAGGGATGGTGGCGCCCTCATATTCAGGATCAGACGGAAATGACATTCGATTTCGGCGCCTTCAACAACTGGGCTTCCCTGAAGAAGGTTGCCATCCGCGATGTCGATACGGCTTTCGCCAGTGACGCCCGGATCGATGCCGAATGGAAGGACCTGAATTTCCATGCGCGCCCCGATCTCGCCAATGCCCGGACGGAATATGCGGCGGTCGAGGCGATACTGGCCGGTGCCGGCGCCGAGCTGATCAGGCTTCCGGCGGGCGAGGGCCTGACGCTCGATTCGATCTACACCCATGACGCCCTGATCGTGACGCCGCGCGGGCTCGTCAAGCCGCGGATGGGCAAACCCCAGCGCCGCAAGGAATCAGAGGTCAACGGCGCAGCCCTGGAGAAGCTGGGCTTTCCGATTGCCGGCGAGATCACCGGCGAGGGCAAGGTCGAAGGCGGCGATCTCGTATGGATCGACCGCTACACCCTGCTGGCCGGCGTCGGCTACCGCACCAATCTCGAGGGGCTCCGGCAACTGGGCGAACTGGCTGGCCCCGATGTCGAGATCCTGTGGTTCGACATGCCGCACTACAAGGGACGGTCGGATGTCTTCCATCTCATGTCGTGCCTGTCGCCGCTCGACCATGACCTTGCCGTCGTCTATCCACCGCTGATGGCGGTGCGGCAGATCGAATTCCTCGAGTCGCGCGGCATCAGGTTCGTCGAAGTGCCGCCGGAGGAATTCGACACCATGGGCTGCAATGTCCTGGCGCTTGGACCGCGCCACGCCATGATGGTCGAAGGCAACCCGGAAACGGAACGCCGCATGAGAGCCATGGGCGTGAGGGTCGAGGTCATCAAGGGAACCGACATCTGCCGCAAGGGCGAGGGCGGCCCGACCTGCATGACCAGGCCGCTGGTCCGCGGCTGACGGGTGCGGGGCTCTCAGCCCAGCAATTCCTGGATCTTCTTGGAAAATCCCACCGTCACGCTGCCGTCCCGGTGCTCGATGACCGGGCGGCGGATCAGCGAGGGATTGTCGACGGCAAGGGCAACGGCCTTGGTCTCGGACAGATTTGCCGTCTTCTCCGGCGCAAGTCCGCGCCAGGTGTAGCCGGCCCTGTTGATCATCTTCTCCCAGCCGCCCAGCGCCTTGGACCATTTCGCGACCTGTTCCCGTGTGACGGGATCATCCTTCACGTCGGAGAAACTGTGCCTGATCCTGTGATCGTCAAGCCAGTCCCTGGCTTTCTGGCAGGTGGAACATTTGGACAGTCCATAGAGCTTCAGCGTCATGTCGGGATCACCTGTTCAATGAGAGCGTCTTGTCGGTGAAGGCGTCCGCTCCGCCGCTGATCTGATCGGTGAAGGCCCGGAACAGCTTCTCGATCATCGGTTTTTCAATGTCCTTCACAATGAACACGAGGCGGGTGCGCACGTCACCGTCCGGCCAGGCATCGAGCCTGACAGGTGGATGGAATACGTGCTGAACGCCGTGCAGGACCACCGGCCGCGAGGGATCGTCCGACACCCTGACGATGCCCTTCATGCGCAGCATGTTGGCGCCGTGATAGGACTTGAGCAGCTCCATGAACAGCTCGAGTCCCTGCGGGCTGATGGCATTGGCCTCGGTGAAGCTGAAGGAGCGGATGTGATCATCATGGCGTGACACGTCATGGTGGTGGTCATGCCCATGATCATGCCCATGATGACGGTGCCGCCGTCCACGCTTCTCGCCGGTCTCATGGGCTTCGACGGCAAGCCAGCCCTGCACGTCCGGCGTCTTGGTCCGGGGGTCGAACAATCCCATGGTGAACAGGCGCTCGGCGGTTGCCTCATTGCGGTGGGTGGTCAGAAGCCGTGCCGCCGGATTGAGCTTCCGAAGCCGTCCGATGATGGCAAACAGCATCTCCTCGCCCGCACGGCCGACCAGCAGGTCGACCTTGGTCAGCACGATGCGGTCCGCCACGGCCACCTGCTTGACGGCTTCGGCGTGCTGATCCAGCGTCGCCATGCCGTTGAAGGCATCGACCACGGTGATCACGCCTTCCAGCCGGCAGGCTGCCAGAAGACCTGGCTCGCTCATCACCGCGTGCAGAACCGGTGCGGGATCGGCAAGCCCGGTGGTCTCGATGATGATCCGGTTGAAGCGCCGGATGTGACCGCCTGCGCGACGTGCGAGCAGGTCGTGGATGGTGTCGATGAGATCGCCCCGGATGGTGCAGCACAGGCAGCCCGACGCTAGCTCGATCACATTCTCGTCGGCCCGCTCGACGAGAAGATGATCAATCCCGACATCGCCGAACTCATTGATAATGACGGCGGCATCCGACAGAAACGGATCCTTCAGCAGGAAATTCAGCAGCGTTGTCTTTCCGGCTCCGAGAAAGCCGGTCAGGACCGCAACGGGGATCGGGGCACTGGTCATGGCACTAAATCTTACGCCGTCCGAGCAGCGTTGATGCCACAAGAGCGGCAAGAACGAGACCGCCTCCGGCATACTGGTTCATCTGCAACCGTTCCCCCAGCGCAATGGCAGCGACGGCGGTGGCTACCACCGGCTCGAGATTGAAGACGGGCGCCACGATCGAGGCGGCGGCAAAGCGCAGGGACAGCATGTGGGCCATATAGGCAATGATGTAGACCACGGCCACGGCCACCAGAAACACCAGACCGACATGGTCGGCAGATCCCCCGGGCAGAAACCTCAGCGTTCCCGACCCGGCCATCACCGCGATGAGCAGCACCGGCGGCAGGATCGTCATGTGGACGAGGGCGCCAAAGGCCGCCGGCGCCATGTAGCGCGAGATGGCCCGGCCCGAAAAGAACTGCAGCGTGGCCCCGGCTGCGGCAAGAGCGGCAAGAGCGATGCCGCGGATGTCGAGGTCCTCGAAGCTTGGCCCGATGGCCACCGCAAGACCGCCGAAGGCGACGCCGGCAATGAGGATGCGCACCAGACCCGGGCTGCGCCGCTCGACGGCGGGGGCCAGCACCATGATGAGGACAGGGAAGAGATAGAAGATGATGACCGCCAGGCCGACCGGAATGAACTGGATGGACCCGAGATAGGCGACGGACACGAAGAAGGTTGCAACCGATTGCCCGATGAAGCTCGGAATGGCGGCTTTCGGAACGGCCAGACGTTCATTCTGGACAATGGCAATGATGGCGAAGACGACCGATATCAGAAAGGTCCGGAACAGCGTGCTTTCGATCGGGGGAATGCCATTGACGTAGGCGGCTCGCACGAAGATCGGAACGAAGCCGTAGAGTGCGGCCGCGCCCAGCGCACAGGCAATGCCCAGTCCCGCCCTCTTGATCATTGTGATCCGTTCTTCGGGCGGGTCTTGCGCCCTCCCGGAGCCTTGGTCTTGCCGGGATCGTCGCCCTCGGGATCTGCCGCAGCACCAGGCGGTGGCGCGGGATCGGGCAGCAGGGCAGCGATCTTTGCGAAGACCTCGGGGGCAATCACCTCGCAGGGGGCTTTTTCGGCATGATAGCGTATACAGGCCGACCGGGCGGTGGCCTCGTCGAGCTTCCACATGGCGGCGGCAAAACCACGCTGGTCGGGCAGGCGAATTATCCCCGGGTCTCCGGCAAGCAAAATGCCGGAGGGGCTGAGCATGCGGCCGCGCAGGGCCATGTCCGCGGTGGCAGGGCTTTCATAATTGCCAAAAGACACGCCCCAGCCAGCGAGATCGCCCGACCGCGCCAGGGTCACCGGCTTGTACTTGCAAACCTGGCGCGTCATGTCCGTCGGGACGATCGCGCCGGTCTGCACATTGACGAGTGACTGGAGTTTGGGCCGTGGCGCCGCCGGTCGCGAAAACCCGTCGACCAGAAGCATCTCGGCAAGATCGGCGCGGTGCTTGCTACTGCCAGCGCCAAGGATCACGGCGCCGAGGCGACGTCCGTCACGGGTCGCGGTGGCGACCAGATTGAAGCCCGAACTGCAGACGAAGCCGGTCTTCATGCCGTCCGCTTCGGGCATCTGTCGCAGAAGTGCGTTGTGGTTGGCAAGCTTGCGTTTTCCGACCGCGAGGAAGGATTGGGCGAAATAGTGGTCATATTCGGGAAAATCGCGCAGCAATGCCGAGGCGAGCAGCGCCAGGTCACGGGCCGTGCTGATGTGGCGCGGATCGTAGAGCCCGTTGGGATTGACGAAATGCGTCCCCGTCATGCCAAGTCTGCGGGACTCCGCATTCATCTCGGCGACAAAGGCCGCAGCGCTGCCTGACGCGGCTTCGGCAAGCACATAGGCCATGTCATTGGCGGAATAGACGAGCAGTGCGGCGAGAGCGAATTTGACGCTGATCTCGCTTCCCACCGGCATGCCGATCTTGCTGGGCGGCTGGACATGCGCAAGTGCCGATACCGGAATCTTCTGCTTGAGATCGAGCTGCCCGGATCTCAGCTTCTCGAACACGACATAGGCGGTCATCAGCTTGGTGAGCGATGCGGGATACCAGGGATCCCCGGCGCGATCCTGCGAGATCACCTCGCCACTGGCCGGATCAAACAGCAAGGACGGCCCGCCGGCCACGGCCTGAGGCACCGCGCCCAGCAGCAGCAGCAGGATCAGGAGGGCGCGCTGGAGATGGGGCAAGGCTTCGCTTCTCCGGGGACTGGAATCAGGGCCGAGCCCCTTTCACATCACACGAACATGCCGGAACTGCGGCGACAGGACACGGCCGGTTGGTGCCCCTGGAGGGACTCGAACCCCCACGCCCTTGCGGGCAACAGATTTTGAGTCTGCCGCGTCTACCATTCCGCCACAGAGGCAAGCCAAAATCCGCATAATTGCCTGCCCTTGCGCCGTCAACCGTAAAGGGCGAGAAGCTGTGTCCATGATCCGGATCACCGACTCACTTGCGATCAGCGCGGATGAGATTGCCTGGGCCTTCACGCGGGCCTCGGGGCCGGGCGGCCAGAACGTCAACAAGGTGTCGACGGCCGTCGAACTCCGCTTCGATGTGGCCCGCGCCTTCCTGCCGGGGGACCTCAAGGCCAGGCTCAGGCCTCTGGCCGGGCGGCAACTCACGCAGGACGGAATCCTCCTCATCACCTGCCAGGAGACCCGCTCGCAGGAGCGAAACCGCGAGATCGCCCTGCAGAAGCTCGTCGAACTCCTGCGCAAGGCCGCAGAGCGTCCGAAGCGGCGCATCGCCACGCGACCCACCCGCGCCTCGAAGACCAGGCGGCTCGATTCCAAGGCCCGGCATTCCCAGACCAAGAAACTGCGCCGCGCGCGGCCGGAGACGGATTGAGGCCGCGATGCTGAGACGCCTCTACGACTGGACCCTGGCGCTGGCAGCGCGCGAGACAGCGGAAATCTGGCTCGCGGTGATCGCCTTTGTCGAAAGCTCCGTGTTTCTCATTCCGGCCGATGTGCTGTTCGTTCCCATGGCGCTGGCCCGGCCAAAACGTGCCTATCGCTACGCGCTGATCGCGACCGCAGCTTCGACGCTGGGCGGGATCGCCGGCTATGCCCTCGGCTATCTGGCGTTCGACGCCCTCGCAGCACCGGTTCTGGAATTCTACGGCAAGCTGGAGGCCTTCGAGCATCTGAAGAGTTGCGCCGGTGAGGACACGCTGATGCTGCTGCTGGTCACTTCGGGCCTTGCACATCTGCCACCCATCAAGGTCGTCACCATACTGGCCGGCGTGGCGCAGATCAGCTTCGTGTTCTTTGTGATCTCCTGCATCCTGGCACGCGGCGCCCGCTTCTTCGCACTGGGCTGGGCGCTGAGCCGGTTCGGCGAGCCGGTCAGGCGTTTCATCGAGCGCCGCCTGGGAGTGCTGGCGGCGGCAGTGGCGGCCGCCGCCATCATCCTCTATGTCGTCATCAAATATTCCGGTTTTGCTGAAGGCCTGAGCACATGCTGACCACTCTCACGGCGCACCGCGCCGCCTTTCTGATCTTCGCAGTGGCTCTCGTCACCATCCTGGGCGCCTGGGTCTTCGAATATGCAGGCTTTGCACCCTGCGAACTCTGCCTCCTGCAGCGCTGGGCCTATTATGCCGGTGTTCCGCTGGCGCTCGCCGTGGCGCTGGCCGCACCTGCCAGTCCCGGACTGGCGCGCGCGGGACTGGTCCTGCTTGCCGTGCTGTGGCTCGGCAGCATGGCATTCGGCATCTACCATGCCGGCGTGGAGTGGAAATTCTGGCCCGGACCCAGCACCTGCACGGGAACGGGCGGACTTTCGGGGGGACTTCCCGATCTGAGCCGCCCGGTCGTGCTCTGCGACAGCCCGGCAATCCGAATTCTCGGATTGTCGCTGGCGGGCTGGAATGCGGTGATTTCGCTGGCGCTGGCGCTCGTGGCGCTTGCCGGCCTGCGCGCTCAGGGATCGAGTTCGGTATCCCAGTAGAGATAGTCCTGCCAGCTCTCGTGGAGATAGTTGGGCGGGAAGAAGCGTCCGTTGCGATGAAGCTGCGCAACCGAAGGCCGCACCGGCTTCTGCGCCGGAAACATGTTGATGTGCTGCGGCAGGTGGCCGCCCTTCATCAGATTGCAGGGCGAACAGGCCGCCACAACATTTTCCCAGGTTGTCTGCCCACCCTTCGACCGCGGCACGACATGGTCGAAGGTCAGATCCTCATGACCGCCGCAATACTGGCAGGTGAAGCGGTCGCGGAGAAACACGTTGAACCGGGTGAAGGCCGGCGTGCGCGAGGGCTTCACGAAGGTCTTGAGGGACACCACGCTCGGCAGGCGGAATTCGAAATTGGGGCTGCGGACGACCCGGTCATACTCGGAGACGATGTTCACGCGGTCGAGAAACACCGCCTTGATGGTGTCCTGCCAGCTCCACAGCGACAGCGGATAGTAGCTCAACGGGCGGAAATCCGCGTTGAGAACCAGGGCTGGGCAGGCTTCCGGCGCAACCGGCGCGAATTGCAAACACACCTCTCGGGTTCGAATCCGTTTCTGTTTACTATATCTAGTGTGGCGATCCTGTGAAGCCCCTTCAATAGCCTGGAAAATCTGCCCTGGGTATGGCTTCGCCCGGTTTGACCTTTCGGAAATTTGGCCGCAAGACCATCCCATGGCCCGCCCCGTCTACCGCTTCGCACCGAGTCCCAATGGATTTCTGCATCTTGGGCATGCCTATTCGGCACTCCTCAACGCCCGGTTGGCAGCAGAGACCGGTGGCTGCCTGTTGCTGCGCATCGAGGACACGGATGAAAGCCGCGCCCGGCCGGAGTTCACGTCCGCCATCTTGGACGACCTCGCCTGGCTCGGCCTCAGCTGGGAAGAGCCGGTCCGGGTCCAGAGCGCTCATTTCGCCGACTATGAGGCGGCTCTGGCGAGGTTGTGGGCGATGGAGGCCATCTATCCCTGCTTCTGTTCGCGCAAGCAGGCCCAGCAACAAGCACCTGCCGGTCGCGACCCGGATGGCCAGCCGCTCTATGGCGGCACCTGCCGGGGTCTGTCCGCGGACATCGCCCGCGAGCAGATCGCCGGAGGCGCGGTGCATGGCTGGCGCGTCGCCATGGCAGCATTCGGCGATCCGGCCGCGGCTGTCTGGGGCGATGCCATGATCGCCAAGCGCAAGGTCGGTTCCAGCTACCATATTGCGGTGGTGACGGACGACGCCCTGCAGGGCGTCACCCATGTCGTGCGCGGCAAGGACATCGAACCCGCAACACCCCTGCACGGCCTGCTGCAGCGATTGCTGGGCCTGCCCGCGCCGCACTACCACCACCATGAACTGATCCGCGACGCCGCTGGACAGAAGCTTTCGAAGAGCTCCGGCAGTACCGCGCTCCGGCAGCTTCGGGCCGATGGCGTGACGCCTGCCGACATCCGGCGGCGGCTCGGTTTCGGCTGATCAGAAGTCGGAGGCGAGACCCTTTGTCTCCCAGTCGCCGTAGCGTGTGGGCTCCGGCCCGGGCCGTCCGTTCACTTCCCTGGGCAGGTCCGGCGCCTGCTGCGCCTTGCGGCGCGCTTCGGCTTCGGCCAGCGCGCGCCGGGCTTCCGGCGTGAGGTTCTTGGTCATGATCATCTTGCCGTTTGAGCGTGAGGGCATCATATGGAGGCGGTTCGACGATCTTGGCAAGGAGGAGTTTGGGCGATGAACACCCTGCGGACCGGACTGCTGATGGCGGCCCTCATGGGGCTTTTCCTCGCGGTGGGGTATCTCCTCGGCCGTGAGCAGGGCATGCTGATCGCCTTCATCCTGGCCGCCGGCATGAATCTCTTTGCCTATTGGAATGCCGACAAGATGGTGTTGCGCATGTATGGCGCTCGCCAGGTAGACCGCCAGACGGCGCCGGAATACTACGGACTGGTCGAGGAGCTCGCTCGCAACGCGGGCCTGCCCATGCCCAAGGTCTATGTGATCGACAATCCGCAGCCCAATGCCTTCGCCACCGGGCGCAATCCGGAGAATGCCGCCGTGGCAGCGACGACCGGCCTGCTGCAGCTGCTGAGCCCCGACGAGATCGCCGGCGTCATGGCCCATGAGCTGGCCCATGTGAAGAACCGCGACACGCTGGTCATGACCATGACCGCCACCATCGCAGGCGCGATTTCCATGCTTGCGAATTTCGCCATGTTTTTCGGCGGCAACCGCGACCGCAACAATCCCCTCGGCGTGATTGGCGTCATCCTGATGGTGTTCCTTGCGCCGCTCGCCGCCATGCTCGTGCAGATGGCGATCAGCCGCACGCGCGAATATGGCGCCGACCGGGGCGGAGCCGAGATTTCCGGCCAGCCGCTGGCGCTCGCGTCGGCGCTGGCGAAGATTTCGGGCGCTGCGCACCGCATCGAGAACCCGACGGCCGAGGCCAACCCGGCGACGGCGCCCATGTTCATCATCAATCCGCTGTCAGGCAAGCGCATGGATGGCCTGTTCTCGACACACCCCGACCCGCGCAACCGTATCGATGCCCTTCAGCGCATCGCGCAGGAAATGGGTGAGGGTCCAGGCAAGACTGGCGGGCCCTGGGGCCGCAGCGGGCAGACCGCGTCAGGCCCATGGGGGTGAGCGCCGCGCCGCCAGCCGAACCACAAGGTCTTCAGGTTCGCCGCCTCGCCTGTGACGCGCTGCAGGCCTGTCTCACGCGGCATCTGACCGTCGAGGACGCCGTTCAGGACGTGACGCGGCCGCATACGCTCGATGAGCGCGACCGCGCACTGATTTCCTCCATGCTCCTGACGCTGTTCCGTCATCGCGGCGAGATCGATGCCGTGCTTGGACGTTTTCTCGACAAGCCGCTGCCACGCAAATCCGGACCGGCGCGTGAGATACTGACACTGGCTGCGGCACAGCTTCTGTTCCTTGAAGTGCCACCGCATGCAGCAATCGATCTTGCGGTGCGGACCGCGAAGATGGACCACAATGCAAGGCACTTCGCGGGACTCATCAATGCCGTGCTGCGCAAGCTCGCTGCGACAGGCCCGGAGCAGTTGCGCGGGCTCGATGCCGTCCGGCTCAACACGCCCGACTGGCTGTGGGCGCGCTGGGCGCGCAACTATGGCACCGAGACGGCACGGCGCATCGCAACGTCCCACGCCAGCCGGCCCGGGCTGGACCTCAGCTTCAGGGATGACCCCGCGCCCTGGGTCGAGAGGCTGGGTGGCGTCAGTCTGCCAAATGGGCAGATCCGGCTTCCGGCAGGCCACGCGCCGGTGCCGGAGCTTCCCGGTTTTCGCGAAGGCGCGTGGTGGATTCAGGATGCAGCGGCTACCCTGCCGGTGCACCTCCTGGGCGATGTCCGTGGCAGGCGTCTGCTTGATCTCTGCGCCGCGCCGGGCGGCAAAGCGATGCAACTGGCGGCGCTGGGCGCCGAGGTGACTGCGGTCGATGTTTCGGAGACGCGTGTTGCGCGGCTGTCCCGGAATCTGGCGCGCACCGGCCTTGGCGCCGGGATCCGCACCGAGGACATTCTGAAAAGCACGCTCTCCGGCCAGTGGGACGCAGTGCTTCTCGATGCCCCCTGCTCGGCGACCGGCACGATCCGGCGTCACCCGGAACTGCCCTGGCTTCGCCAGGAAAGCCAGATTGCAGAAATGGTGTCCCTGCAACGCAGCCTGCTGCAGCGGGCGGCAGACTGGGTGCGGCCTGGCGGCCTCCTGGTCTATTGCAGCTGTTCGCTCGAGCCCGAGGAAGGCGAATGGCAGGCACGGTGGTTTCTGGAAAGTGACCCGCGCTTTGCAGCCGCTCCTGCCTCAGGCGACGTGCTGCCCGCGGGATCGGTCAGGCCGGAAGGCTGGGTCCGGACCCTGCCCTGCATGGATTATGGCGCCGCCAGCGGCATGGATGGCTTCTTCGCCGTGGCGCTGCGGCGCATGGCTTAGGAGTTGTGCCGTCCCGCGAAACTGCTATGCGGGCGGGCATCCGCCACTCACCCGAGCCTCCGATGAGCGAACCGATCCGCCGTGCCCTGCTCTCCGTCTCCGACAAGACGGGACTCGTCGCCTTTGCCGCGCGGCTCGTGTCCTGCGGGATCGAGCTGATCTCGACCGGCGGCACGGCCCGCGCGCTGGCCGATGCAGGGCTGCCCGTGACCGAGGTCTCTTCCGTCACCGGCTTTCCGGAAATCATGGATGGCCGGGTCAAGACCCTGCATCCGGCCATTCATGGCGGCCTGCTTGCGGTGCGCGGCAATCCCGAGCATCAGGCGGCCCTTGCCGCGCACGACATTCGCCCGATCGGACTGCTGGTGGTCAATCTCTATCCCTTCGAGCAGGCGCTGGCGCGCGGCGCATCCTGGGAGGAGACCATCGAGAACATCGATGTCGGCGGACCGGCCATGATCCGGGCCGCCGCCAAGAACCATGACAGCGTCACGGTGATCGTCGATCCTGCCGATTACGGCGCGGTCGCCGATGAGCTTGCCGCCGACGCCGGCAGGACGGCCGGTGCGACCCGGCGGCGGCTGGCGTCTAAGGCCTTCGCCCGCACCGCCAGCTATGATGCCGCGATCTCGACCTGGCTCGCCGGACATGGCGGCGAGAAGCTCGGTCCCGTCTTCGCAACGGGCGGAACGCGGCTCGAGGCCTTGCGCTATGGCGAGAACCCCCATCAACAGGCTGCCTTCTACAAGGGGCCAGGCAAGAGCTTTGGCATCGCCGCGGCCCGCCAGCTGCAGGGCAAGGCGCTCTCCTTCAACAACATCAACGACACCGACGCGGCGCTCGAATGCCTCGCGGAATTTGAAGGCGGCGACCAGCCCGCCTGCGTGATCGTCAAGCATGCCAACCCCTGTGGCGTTGCGACCGGATCGACACTGGTCGAGGCCTATCGCAAGGCGCTGGCCTGTGATCCGGTGAGCGCCTTCGGCGGCATCATTGCAGTCAACCGCCCGCTCGATGCCGCAACGGCGGCGGACATCATCGAACTCTTCACCGAGGTGATCGTCGCGCCGGCGGCCGACGCGGCGGCGGTGGCCGCCGTGGCCGGCAAGAAGAACCTGCGCCTGCTGGTGCTCGACGGCGCGCCCGTCTCCGGCGAGGGTCTGGCGGTGAAGTCCGCGGGCAGCGGGCTCCTCGTGCAGACGCGCGACACCATGTCGGTGTCGGCGATGACGCTCAGAACCGTGACCCGCCGCCAGCCGACGGAGGCCGAGATGTCCGATCTCCGCTTCGCCTTCCGGGTTGCCAAGCATGTGAAGTCCAACGCCATCGTCTATGCCAGGGACGGCGCCACCGTGGCGATCGGCGCAGGCCAGATGTCGCGCGTCGATTCAGCTCGCATCGCCGCCCGCAAGAATGAGGAGCTCTCGCGCGCGGCCGGGCTCGCTGTGCCAAGCATCCGCGGCTCGGTCGTTGCCTCCGATGCCTTCTTCCCCTTTGCCGATGGACTGCTTCAGGCCGCCGAGGCCGGCGCAACCGCCGTCATCCAGCCCGGCGGATCACTGCGCGATGACGAGATCATCCGTGCGGCCGATGACGCTGGTCTCGCCATGGTCTTCACCGGCATCCGCCATTTCCGTCACTGAACGAAAGATCAGCCGCGCAGCCGGCGGCAGATGTCTTCCAGCTGGTCAAGCGACGCATAGGCGATGTCCAGGCTGCCGCTGCCATCCTTCCGGTGGGTGATCGCGACCTTGAGGCCAATCGCCTCCGAGATGGATTTTTCGAGTGCGCGCGTATCGGCATCCTTGTCCGGAACGGCCTTGGGCTGGCGCGGGGCGGCGGCGGCGCGGGCCAGGCCTTCTGCCTGGCGCACCGAGAGGCCGAGCTTGATGATCTGCTCGGCGAGCTGTCCGGGCTGATCGGTGGCCACGAGGGCGCGCGCATGGCCGGCCGTGAGACGACCCAATTCAATCTGTGTACGGACGGATTCAGGCAGGTTCAGCAGACGCAACGTATTGGCGATGTGGCTGCGGCTCTTTCCGATCGCGTCGGCGAGCTGCTGCTGGGTATAGGTAAAGCGTTCGATCAGCTGGGTATAGGCGCGGGCTTCCTCGAGCGGATTGAGGTCCGAGCGTTGCACATTCTCGATCAGCGCAATCTCGAGCGCCTCGACGTCCGACAGCTCGCGGATGATGACCGGCACGTCATGCACGCCGGCTTTCTGCGCCGCGCGCCAGCGCCGCTCGCCGGCCACGATCTCATAGGCGCCGTCGGATCGGGGCCGCACCATGATGGGCTGCAGGAGTCCCTTCTCGCGAATGGAGGCGGCGAGGTCGTCGAGATCGGAATCGGCGAAATGCTTGCGCGGGTTGTTGGGGCTGGCCTTGAGATACTCGATGGGCAACTGGCGCAGCGCGCGTGTGTCCTCGGCGGCGCCCTCCCCGGCGGATGCATCCCCGATCAGTGCCGCGAGTCCGCGGCCCAGCCTCTTCTTCGGTGCGCCTGCGCTGTCCATTGATCCTGTCCCGTCCGTCCTGAAGCCTGATGATGACGCGTGGCGTGGGCCTAGGCCGCACGCAATTCGCGCTCGCGCCGGATGATCTCGGAGGCCAGCCGGATGTAGGCCTGCGAACCGACACAGCCATTGTCATACAGCAGAACCGGCTTGCCGTAGGACGGGGCTTCCGAGATCCGGACATTGCGCGGGATCACCGTCTGATAGACCTTGTCCCCCAGCACACTGCGCACATCCTCGGCGACCTGTTCCGAAAGCTTGTTGCGGCGGTCAAACATGGTGAGCACCACGCCCTGAATGGTGAGGCGCGGATTGAGGCTCGTCTTCACGCGCTCCACGGTCTTGATCAGCTGGCTCAGGCCCTCGAGTGCGAAGAATTCGCACTGCAACGGAACGAGGATGGCATCGGCAGCGGAGAGCGCATTGATGGTCAGCAGATTGAGCGAGGGCGGGCAGTCGACGAGAACATAGGTATAGGCTGCCTCGGCCTGGGTTTCCCGGCAGAGGGCAGCGATGGCGTCGGCGAGCCTGTAGGTCTTGCGTTCGAAATCCGCGAGTTCGAGTTCGGCGCCGAGGAGATCCATGGTCGACGGGGCGCAATGCAGGCGCGGGATGCCGGAATCGACGATCACCTGGCGGAGCGTCGCCTCACCGATCAGCACATGATAGGAAGATCTCTGCCCCGGCCGGCGCTGCACCCCGAGACCGGTGCTGGCATTGCCCTGCGGATCGAGATCGATGATCAGCACCCGCTCACCGACGGCCGCGAGCGCCGTGCCGAGATTGATGGCAGTCGTTGTCTTGCCAACTCCGCCCTTCTGATTGGCAACCGCCAGGATGCGGGGCGGCGCGGCAACGGAGGGAGTGCCGGAAACAAGATCAGACACGGGAGACCTCACGAATCTCGAGAACAACGCCGCGCGGATCGCACTGGCTTGGATGTCTCACAAAATCAATTTTCCAACATTTAGTGGCCGCGGTCAATTCAATATCAACATCTTGCCCCTTGTGGAACAGGGCGACCGCTCCAGTCCGGAGAAAAGGTTCCGCATAATCAAGCAGTTGCGGCAAGGGGGCGAGCGCCCGGGCGAGCACGCACTGCACCCGCGGAACCTCCGTCATCCGGAGCGCCTCGAGCCTTGTGACATGAACATGGGCCCGGGTCGCCGTCTGACGCGCCGCCTCGCGCAGAAATGCCGCTTTTTTCCCATTGCTTTCATAGAGATGCACCTCCAGATCGGCAGCCATGGCAACCACCAGACCTGGTATTCCGGCGCCCGAACCGAGATCCGCGATGGAAACCGTGCCTTGAGGAAGCAGCGGCAGAAGCTGGAGAGCATCGAGGATGTGACGTTCCCAGATCACGGGGACCGTCGCGGGTCCGATCAGGTTGATCCTGCGCTGCCAGGCGAGCAGCAGCTCCACATAGGCCTCGATCCGCTGGCGTGACACACGTGAAACATTGAAACGGTCCAGTATGGCCGCGGCGGCAGCATCGGTCATGCCGCGCTCTGGCGGCTGCGCCGTTTCACATGCCCCAGGATGATGGCAAGCGCGGCGGGCGTCATGCCGTCGATCCGGGAGGCCTGCACCAGCGTCGCGGGCATCACCGCCTGCAGTTTTTGCCGGAGTTCGGCAGAGAGGCCCGGCATGGCCGCGTAATCCAGATCCTCGGGAAGTGCCAGCCGCTCCTCCCGTCGCAGTGCGGTGATATCGGCATCCTGGCGCGCGATGTAGCCCGCGTACAGCGCTTCGGCCTCCAGTGCTTCCACGACGTCCGGCTTCAGCCCTGCCAGTTCCGGCCAGATGGCCGTGATCCCAGTCCAGCCCACATCCGGCATGGCGAGAAGATCAAGGGCGGTTCGGCGAAGCCCGTCCTGGTTCACTTTCAGGCCCTTGCGCGCAGCTTCCCCGGAGGTGAGCGACAGCTGCCTCGCCCGTGACAGGCCGTTCCGAATGGCCTGTTCCCGGGCCTCGAAGCGTCCGCGCCGTTCCGGACCGACAAGCCCGGCTTCCATGCCAAATGGCGTCAGCCTCAGGTCTGCATTGTCGGCCCTCAGGGTCAGACGATATTCCGCCCGCGAGGTGAACATCCGGTATGGCTCAGTCACGCCGCGGGTGACCAGATCATCGATCATCACACCCATATAGCCCTGCGTGCGATCAATCGTCAGCGGTGTCTGCCCTCCCGCCCTTCGGGCGGCATTGAGCCCCGCAACCAGCCCTTGCGCGGCTGCCTCCTCATAGCCGGTCGTGCCATTGATCTGCCCGGCGAGAAAGAGATTGGGCAGCCGCTTCACTTCCAGCGAAGCCGTCAGCTCGCGCGGGTCAACATAGTCATACTCGATCGCATAGCCCCAGCGCTTGACGACTACCGCCTCAAGCCCCGGAATCGTCCGGATAAAGGCCTCCTGAACGTCCTCCGGCAGCGATGTCGAGATGCCATTGGGATAGACGGTGTCGTCATCCAGCCCTTCCGGCTCCAGAAAGACCTGATGGCTGTCCTTGTCGCGAAACCGGTGGATCTTGTCCTCGATCGACGGACAGTAGCGCGGACCGACACCTTCGATCTGGCCCGAAAACATCGGCGATCGGTGCAGATTGTCGCGGATCAGACGGTGGCCGGCCGCCGTGGTATAGGTCAGGAAGCACGATAACTGCGGGGTTTCGATGCGTTCCGTCAGAAAGGAGAAGGGCACGGGCTGGTCATCACCCTTCTGCTCCTCCAGCCGGTTCCAGGCGATGGTGCGGCCATCAAGCCGGGCCGGCGTGCCGGTCTTCAGGCGTCCAAGTGCCAGGCCGACCGCACGCAGCTGATCCGACAGGCCAAGTGCTGGCGCCTCACCATGCCGTCCTGCCGGGGTCTGGCGTTCTCCGACATGGATCAGCCCATTCAGGAAGGTTCCGGTGGTCAGAACCACCGACGCACTCCGGATGACCCGGCCATCCTCGCAGACAACACCGGTCGTCCTGCCCTGCTCCATTGCCAGTCCGCTGACCCGGCCGGGCACGACCGTCAGATTGAACTGCGCCGCGATCGCAGCCTGCATCGCCAGACGGTAGAGCTTGCGATCCGCCTGCGCCCGCGGTCCGCGCACCGCCGGTCCCCTGGACCGATTGAGAAGCCTGAATTGAATTCCAGCCTGATCAGCCACCCGGCCCATGAGCCCGTCCAGCGCGTCGATTTCCCGGACGAGATGTCCCTTGCCAAGCCCGCCAATTGCCGGGTTGCACGACATTTCACCAATTGTATCAGCACGATGGGTCACGAGCGCGGTCCGTGCACCGAGGCGCGCCGCTGCCGCGGCTGCTTCGGTGCCGGCATGGCCACCGCCAACGACTATCACATCGAAACTGCTGTCCATGGATACTCTCTACGCATCCCCGGCACGGGAGTCAAAATGTCGGGCGTTTCACGTGAAACATGGCCTATTTCCCGATGCAGAAGCGGCTGAAGATCGCTCCAAGCCATTCCTCCACATCGACTCGACCCGTCAGGCGCCCGACCGACTCTGAAGCGAGCCGGATACACTCCGCCTTCACTTCCAGAGCCTCTGAGGCCGCCGAAAGTGAATCGTTCAGGAAGCGAATCGATTCCTCGGCAATGCTCTTTTGTCGAACCGATACCAGAAGAGCAGAGTCCCCACCACCGAATCCACTCACCAAATTACTGATTTGGTTTATCAAATCATCCATTCCGGCACCCGTCCTGGTCGAGACCGTTACATTCGGTTCCAGGATTTCATTTCGGAGGAGTCTCGATTCTCCGGCTGTGAGATCTGCCTTGTTTCTGATGTACAAAGCCGGCGTCAGGCCTGGCTCGGGCGTTTCACTACCGGCAACATCGGGAGACGAAACCCACAACACCATGTCCGCCGCCTCCATCTGGCAGCGTGATCGCCGCACACCTTCGGCTTCCACCTCATCATCCACGGCACCGCGAAGCCCGGCCGTGTCGGTCAGCATGACCGCAACCCCCTTCAGGTCCAGCATCACCTCGATGACATCTCGCGTGGTCCCCGGGCGGTCCGACACAATGGCTGCGTCCCGTCCAGCCAAACTATTGAGAAGACTCGATTTTCCAGTATTTGGATAACCTGCCAGCACAAGCCGCACCCCATCGCGCACGACCTCCGAGGCGCCCGAGGCGGCCATGCAGTCGCGTATCTCCCCCAGAAGACGGCGAATATCCGCATCGATGGTTCTTCCGGCTTCCGCGGCAACGCCTGGCTCGTCGGCGAAATCGACCACGGCCTCAATTCCCGCCCGGATTTCCAGAAGCTGCCGCCGCCAGCCCTCGAACACCGAACTGGCCATACCGGACATCTGGCGGATGGCCTGCCGCCGCTGCGCTCCCGTTTGCGCGGTGAGCAGATCCGAAAGCCCTTCGACCTCAACAAGATCCATCTTGCCATTGGCAAAGGCCCGCCGCGTGAATTCCCCCGCCTCCGCCGGCCGTATGCCCGTGTAGCGCCGAAGGACCGCCATGACTCCCCCGAACACGGCCGGACTGCCATGCAGGTGCAATTCGGCGACATCCTCGCCCGTGAACGATCTGGGACCGGGAAGCCAGACGACAGCCGCCTTGTCGAGGATCTCCGACGTCTGCGGATCGCGAAGCACGCGCGGCACCAGATGCCGCGGCGCCGGCAATCCGCCCGCCAGTGCGGTGAGGACCATGGAGGACCCCGGTCCCGACAGGCGCAGGACCGCGACGGCGGCGCGTCCCGCACCACTGGACAGCGCAAAGATCGTGTCGCTGCTCGTCATTACGCCCTCGAATCGGACCGCGAGGGATCAGGCGAGATCCTGATCAGGCATTCATCGAGTCGAAAAAGTCGCTGTTCGTCTTCGTCTGCCGCAACTTGTCCAGCAAGAACTCGATTGCGTCAACCGTTCCCATGGGATTGAGAATGCGGCGCAGAACATATGTCTTCTTGAGCACGTCAGACTTCACCAGCAGCTCTTCCTTGCGGGTTCCCGACCGCAGAATGTCGATTGCCGGGAAGACGCGCTTGTCCGCAACCTTGCGGTCGAGGATGATTTCGGAGTTGCCGGTGCCCTTGAACTCTTCGAAGATCACCTCGTCCATGCGGCTTCCGGTGTCGATCAGCGCCGTTGCGATGATGGTCAGCGAGCCGCCTTCCTCGATGTTGCGGGCCGCGCCGAAGAAGCGCTTTGGCCGCTGCAGGGCATTCGCGTCGACGCCGCCGGTCAGGACCTTGCCGGAGGACGGCACGACCGTATTGTAGGCGCGCCCGAGGCGGGTGATGGAATCCAGCAGGATCACCACATCACGGCCATGCTCCACGAGCCGCTTGGCCTTTTCGATCACCATTTCGGCAACCTGAACATGGCGCGAGGCAGGCTCGTCGAAGGTTGAGCTGATGACCTCACCCTTCACCGAACGTTGCATGTCGGTAACTTCCTCGGGCCGTTCATCGATCAGCAGCACGATGAGGTAGCACTCGGGGTGATTTGCGGTAATCGAATGCGCGATGTTCTGCAGCAGCACCGTCTTGCCGGTGCGCGGCGGCGCGACGATCAAGCCACGCTGGCCCTTGCCCAGCGGCGACACGATGTCGATGACGCGCGAGGAATAGTCCTTCTTGGTCGGATCGCCCGTCTCCATCTCGAGGCGCTCGTCCGGATAGAGCGGCGTCAGATTGTCGAAGTGGACCTTGTGACGGGTCTTCTCCGGGTCCTCGAAATTGATGCGGTTGAGCTTCACCAGGGCGAAATAGCGTTCGCCATCCTTGGGGCTTCTGATCTGACCTTCGACCGTGTCACCGGTCCGCAGCGTGAACTTCCGGATCTGGCTCGGACTGATGTAGATGTCATCCGGCCCCGCCAGATAGTTGGCGTCTGGCGAGCGGAGGAAGCCGAAGCCATCCTGCAGCACCTCGACCACGCCTTCGCCGATGATCTCGACGTCGCGGCCTGCGAGGTTCTTGAGGATCGCGAACAGCAACTCCTGCTTGCGGAGGGCGCTGGCGTTCTCGACTTCCAGTTCTTCTGCCAGCGAAACCAGTTCGGCCGGCGATTTCAATTTGAGGTCGTGGAGCTTGATTTCTTTCAGCTCGGCAATAGCGGTC
This sequence comes from Hyphomicrobiaceae bacterium, assembly GCA_900298995.1. Taxonomy (GTDB): domain Bacteria; phylum Pseudomonadota; class Alphaproteobacteria; order Rhizobiales; family Aestuariivirgaceae; genus Aestuariivirga. The sequence goes on from OMIC01000037.1 coordinate 92,521, forward strand.
ATTTTCCAATCACATGAAATGTTTCCGGCCCTGTGGGCGGGAAAGGAGAGGCGGGATCGCTCCCTACAGGAGCGCTGCGACCCCCATATACTGCTTCACGCGACGGTCGCCAAGACCAAAGTCAGAAGGGCTTCAGGATCACCAGCACGACGATGGCGATCAGCAGCACGGTCGGCACCTCATTCACGATGCGGAAATAGCGGCCGGGTCGCGTCTCACGGCCGGTCCGAAAGCGTACCGCATGCATCTCCAGAACACCATGAAACACCAACATTCCGGCAACAAACAGCAACTTCAGCCACAACCACACGGGCATTGCCTGATCCCACCCGCCGAGGTGGATCAGCACCAATCCCGTGACGACCGTGACAAGCCCCGCCGGCCGCATGATTGCCTTCAGCAACCGCCGCTCCATCACCAGAAACACCGCGATCAGGCTGGAATTCGATTTGTTTTCAGAATGATAGACAAAAAGCCTGGGCAGGTAAAAGAGCCCCGCCATCCATGAGATCATGGCCAGGACATGCAGAACCTTCAGCCATCCGTAGCCGTCACCCATCATGCTGGCGCACCGCCTCGACCACTGCCCCGACTACCGCCGGATCCGTACCCAGCCGGATTCCATGACCCAGATTGAAGATATGCCGCTGCCGGTCGATTGTGGAACAGATACGCCGAACTTCCGAGCGGACAACGGCTTCGCCGGCAAGCAGGGCGACGGGGTCCAGATTCCCCTGAACCACCACATTCCCGGGAAGTTCGCCCAGATCACACTCTGTTTCCACGCCGATTGCGCTGGCGCCTGGCAGCGCCGCCGCTTTCCTCTGCTGAGATCCGATCCCGCGCGCAAAGACGATAATGGGAACAAGCGGATGGCGTGCCCGGACGCCTGCAATGATGGCGCCCATGGGCTTCAGCACAAATTCCTCAAGCTCCGATGCGACGAGATCACCGGCCCAGGAATCGAAGATCTGAAGGGCCTGAGCACCCGCATCTGCCTGTGCGCACAGATAGGCGACCGATTCCTCAACAAGCCGATCCATCAGTTTCACGAACCATGACTGACGCTGATAGGCTGCCACCTTGGCCATCACCCGATCGGAACTGCCACCGCCGACCATGTAGCTCGCGACGGTCCAAGGCGCACCGCAAAAGCCAATCAGGGCCTGATGCGGCTGCAACTGCCTGCGCGTGAGCGCAACCGTCCGGCACACCTGGGTGACCTCATGGGTCGAGGCGACAGGCTTCAATGCCGCCACATCCGCCATGCTTCGCACTGTCCCCAGCACCGGCCCCTCACCTTCCTCGAACTTCAGGGGAAGGCCCATCGCATGTGGAACGACGAGGATGTCCGCAAACAGAATGGCTGCATCGAGATCATACCTCCGGAGAGGCTGGACCGTTACCTCGGCTGCCAGCTCAGGATTGTAGCAGAGATCCAGAAACGACCCTGCCTTTTCCCGAACAGCCCTGTATTCGGGCAGGTAGCGTCCTGCCTGACGCATGAACCACATGGGTCGGCGCACTGCCGGCCTGCGGTTGAGAACATCGAGCAATGCACTGGCTGATGCCGGGGCCTCTGACTTCCTATCAATCATTCTATTCTTCTTGAGTCTTTTGTTTGAGCCACGAAGAGCGGGATACAACCCAATCCAATGACAGTCGACAGGTCAAGCCCAACCTTGCCACCAGAACGGGGAAATCTGCTGTTAACCGAAAATTAAGGCGTGTTAACAGATCGTTAATCAACTAGAACCGGTATGAAATCAGGTGCACAAGCTGTTCAAGACATCCAGATCTTCCACATCCCCCTGCAGGGTTTTCCCCGTGAAGGACTTTGTGGACTGATCCGGGATTGCGATCCGGCGGCACTGCAAGGACCGTGCTGAAATCCAACTTACCCCCATTTCATCAACAGCCATGCCCCAATCCGGTTCACAGCGATACTTCCATCTGCATCTGATCTCAGATGCCACAGGTGAGACGCTGTCAACGGTCGCCAAGGCGGCCGCTGCGCAATACGCTGACTTCCGGCCCATCGCACATATCTATGCTCTGGTCCGAACCCCTACGCAATTGAACCGTGCCCTTCGCGAGATTGAGGAACAACCCGGCATCGTCCTGTTCACGCTCATCAATGATGACATGCGCAGGCAACTGGAGAAACAATGCGAGGCCATCGGCATTCCTTGCCTGTCGATCCTCGATCCTGTGATCTCCATGCTCTCGCAATATCTGAACACTGCTTCGCGCCCGCAAGTTGCGGGTCAGCATGCCCTGAATTCCGACTATTTCCGCCGCATCGATGCATTGAACTTCACCATGGCGCATGACGATGGTCAGGACCTCGAGGACCTTGAAAAGTCTGACATCATTCTTGTGGGGGTGAGCCGGACCTCGAAGACGCCGACATCGATCTATCTTGCACAGCGCGGAATCAAGACGGCGAATATTCCGATTGTGCCCCGGATTCCCGTACCGCAGAAACTCTTCGATGTGAGGGGTCCACTGATCGTCGGGCTTATCGCCAGTGCCGAGCGCATCGCCCAAATTCGCCGGCATCGCCTGTTGTCTCTCAAGGAAAGCCGCTCCACGGACTATGCCGATCCCCGGCTCATAACTGATGAATTGATGTTCATGAAGACGATCTGTTCGGAGCATGACTGGCCAATGATCGATGTCACACGCCGCTCGGTAGAGGAAACAGCGGCCGCGATCCTCAACCTTCTTTCCGAAGCACGCCGCGTGGACGCCACCACATGATCATCCTTGCCTCAACCAGTCCTGCACGTCAGTCCATGCTCCGGCAGGCGGGACTTGCGTTCTCGATTGATGCGCCACAGGTAAACGAGCGGCAGTTCGCATCGCTCCACCCCCACTGGTCTCCAAGCGACATGGCTGTCGAACTTGCAGCCGCGAAGGCACTCGATGTTGCGCAGCGCCATCACGACGCAACGGTCATCGGCGCCGATCAGGTTCTGGCACTGGCGGACCGGTCATTTTCAAAGCCGCGTGATCGTGCGGAGTGCCGTGAGCATCTCCGGGCCTTGCGCGGGACATCACACCTGCTGATTTCCGGTATAGCCGTTGCCAAGGATGCCCAAGTGATCTGGCGTCATCATGAGGTCGCACGCCTCACCATGCGCAGCTTCAGCGATGCTTTTCTCGAGTCCTATCTCGACCGGATCGGCGAGGATTGCTCGTCCTCGGTCGGCGGTTACAAGATCGAGGGCCCGGGCATTCAACTCTTCGAACGGGTCGAGGGCGATCACTTCACCATCCTGGGCCTGCCGCTCCTCGCGCTTCTTGCAAGGCTAAGAGAGCTTGGGGAGATTGCAACATGATCAAGGCCTGTGTGATCGGTTGGCCCATCAGCCACTCCCGCTCGCCGCTCATTCACGGCTACTGGCTCAGGCTGCATGGCATCGATGGCAGTTACACCCGCAAGCCTGTCGAGCCAGCACAGCTTCAAGACTTCATCAGGAGCCTGCCCACACAAGGCCTGGCCGGCTGCAATGTAACAATTCCCCACAAGGAAGCCGTCCATGCACTGGTGAAACCGGCGGATGCGACGACCGAGCGGCTTGGTGCAGTGAATACTGTTTTCCTTCGCGATGCTGAAGTGATGGGGACAAATACTGATGGCGAGGGCTACATCAACAATCTGCGGCAGGCTGTTCCCGGTTTCACGATGAAAGACCGGCGCGCCATGGTGCTTGGGGCAGGTGGAGCCTCCCTGGCGGTCGTCAATGCCCTTCTCGAACAGGGCGCGGCTGAAGTGGTGGTGGCCAACCGTACTGTGGAGCGGGCAGACGATCTTAGGCGACGGTTCGGGACGCGGGTTGTTCCGCTGCCCTGGGAGCACATCGAGATCCATCTTCCCGAGACCGCGCTTCTGGTGAACACAACGTCGCTCGGCATGTCGGGCCAAGCGGATCTCGTTCTAGATCTTTCGCGGCTGTCCGTGGACGCAGTGGTGAGCGACATCGTGTACACACCCCTCCGGACCCATTTTCTCGAGACGGCTGCACGGCGTGGCAATCCGGTCGTTGAAGGTCTTGGCATGCTGCTTCATCAGGCCGTGCGTGGCTTCTCCTTGTGGTTTGGCGTTGTCCCGCAGGTGACACCTGAGCTTCATGATCTGGTCGCGCGCGACATCGATCCGGGTTATCAGCGATGATCATTGCCGCACTCACCGGATCCATTGCCATGGGAAAGAGCGAGACGGCGAAGATGTTCGCTGCCCGCGGCATCCCGGTCTTTGACAGTGATGCAGCGGTCCATGCCTTGTATTCGGAAGGTGGCGAAGCCGTGGAAGTGATACGCTCGATTGCGCCGTCAGCCGTGGAGAACGGCCGCGTAGACCGGCAGAAGCTCTCTGTGCTTGTGCAGCAGCGGCCATCGCTCCTGAAAGATATCGAGGCTGTGGTGCATCCACTGGTCAAGGCGCGGCAAAAGGAGTTTCTTTCGGATGCCCGCGCGGCAGGGGCTGGACTGGCAGTCCTCGATATTCCACTGCTCTTTGAAACCGGCCGCCAGGCGGACGTCGATGTCGTTCTCGTCGTGTCGGCCGGTCCGGAACTGCAGCGTATGCGGGCGCTAGCACGCCCCGGCATGACACCGGAAAAACTCGAGCTGATCCTGTCCCGTCAAATTCCTGACGCCGACAAGCGGGCGCGTGCCGATTATGTGATCGACACATCCCGAAGCCTCGCCGACACAGCCCACGCGGTCGATCAGATCATTGCGGATTTGAAGGCCAGAGCGGAGACAGGTTCATGACTCGCGAGATCATCCTTGATACCGAAACGACCGGGCTGGATCCCGCTGCCGGACATCGTATCGTGGAGATCGGCGCGGTCGAACTTCTCAATCACGTGCCAACCGGGCGCACCTTCCATGTCTATCTCAATCCCGAGCGCGACATGCCGAGGGAGGCTGAAGCCGTGCATGGTCTCTCGTCGGCGTTCCTGAGCGACAAGCCGCTGTTCTCGGCGGTCGTTGACGAGTTCCTGGCGTTCATTGCCGATGCCAGTCTGATCATTCACAACGCAAGCTTCGACATGGCATTTCTCAATGCCGAACTGGGCTTTCTGCGCCTGCCATCCATTGCGCCCGAGCGTGTCATCGACACGCTGCACATCGCGCGCCAGAAACATCCGGGCTCGCCCAACAGCCTCGACGCGCTTTGCCGCCGATACGGGATCGACAACAGCAAGCGTTCGAAGCATGGTGCACTGCTCGACTCGGAACTTCTGGCCGAGGTCTATCTGGAGCTGATCGGAGGTCGGCAGACGGCTCTCGTTCTCGAGGCCAGCATGGCCCGGCGGCCCTCTGCGGCGGCAACCGCGCAGGTGGGCCTGCAGCGTCCGCGTCCGCTCCCGCCAAGGCTGACGGCGGAGGAGCGCGCCGCCCATGATGCCTTTGTGGCAGGTCTGGGCGATCAGGCGCTGTGGAAACGGATCTGACGGATCGGCAGGGCGGCGCTAGGCCTGACCCATGGTCTGCTGCTGCATGCGGCGCTGATACATGGCGGCGAAGTCGATCGGGTCCAGCATCAGGGGTGGAAAGCCGCCGTTGCGGGTGGCTTCGGCCATGATTTGCCGGGCGAAGGGAAACAGCAGCCGCGGGCACTCGATGAGAACGGCCGGGTGAAGCATCTGTTGGGGAAAATTGTCGAGCCGGAAGGTTCCGGCATAGATGAGTTCCGCAGCGAACACGACCTTGTCCTGGGCCGTGGCCTTGGCTTCAAGCTGGAGTTCAACCTCGAAGTCGGTTCCGCCGACGTTACGGGCGTTGACATTGACGGCGATGTTGATGTCCGGTTGGGCCTGCTGCTGTCCGAGGGATTGGGGCGCGAGCGGGTTCTCGAAACTCAGGTCCTTGAGATACTGCCCCAGTATGCGGATCGCGGGCTGACCCTGAACGGCGGTCTCCGTCTTTCCGGAGCCATTGGGCTGGCTTTCCGAGGTGGCTTCGGGCTTGGGCGTGTTGGACATTGTCGGCCTTTCTGGATTGACGGGTTCTCGGTAACACTCCCGCCGGATTGCCGCAAGACAGCCGGGTGAAGGGGATCAGCCCGTTCGATCTGCAGGGGGTTGCAGTTGCTCGACTCGCGCGACGATTTCCACCGCCTCGGCGTCGATGATGGGGCCGAAGCCAGGGGCCTGAGAGGTCGGGGCCTGTACACGGCGGGCGAGGGCCGCCCACAGTCTCCGGCGAAGTGCTGGAACCACCAGAAGTGCTGCCAGCAGGTCGCTGAAGAAACCCGGAGCCAGCAGAAGAAGCCCCGATGTGAACCTCGCCAGGGTTTCCTCACCCAGTTTTCCAGGCAATGATGCCATCTGAGCGCGGTTGCTCAGCGCATCAACGAGACCGAGCCCAGCGGAGCGGAGCAGGGCGATGCCGGCAAGCCCGGCCGCAAGCAACAGCCCCAGTGTCGCAATGACGCCAAAAACCTGCCCGATCCAGATGATGGAGGCGATTTCAGCAGCCAGTCCGAGAAGCAGGAGCACGGGCAGAAAACGGAGCAGGAGGGATTTGCGCATGCTTGGGCCTTGGACCTCGATCTTGCGTTCTATATATAGGCGTGCGGAAACGCTCCGTCACGCCGTGGTATCCCGTCAGCCGCCGTCTCTTGAAACTGGTCGATGAAATGAGTTTTGATCCACTGAACATCCTTCTGCTTGCTGTTGCGCTGGTGGTCATCTGGCGGCTGCGGTCGGTGCTCGGTACGCGAACCGGCACTGAAAAGCCGCCATTCCAGCCCTATGATCGCCGTGACAGCAACAGTCCGAAAACTCAGGACACTGGTGCGACAGTCCTCGACTTTCCACAGACCGCCTCCGGTGACAGCCGCGGCGGGGAGCAGGAAGACCGGCCTGCCGTCTGGGCGGGCTATGCCGAGGCTGGCTCACCGCTCGCTGCGGTGCTCGAGGCAATTGCCGCGCGAGATGCCACTTTCACGCCCCGCAATTTTCTCGATGGCGCGAAGCTAGCCTATGAAATGACTCTCGAGGCCTTTGCCAAGGGTGACAAGCCAGGCCTCAAGAACCTTCTGTCCCGTGATGTCTTCGAGAGTTTCTCCCGCGTGATTGACCAGAGAGAGGCTGGGGGCCGCAGGGTGGAGCAGAATTTCGTCGGGATCGACAAGGCGCGCATCCAGTCGGCGCGGCTGGCGGACACCATGGCCTCGATCACCGTTGAATTCGTGAGTGAATTGATCACCGCGACCTATGACAGATCCGGGGAATTGGCAGATGGCGATCCCAAGCATATCAGCCGCGTGACGGATGTCTGGACCTTTGAACGTGATGTCTCCTCCCGCAATCCCAACTGGAAGCTGGTTGCGACCGAGGCGCCGGCCTGAGCTCCGGGTTGGTCCATGGCTGGGGAGCTTGTGCCTTGTTCCGTTGCGGATCTTCCTGGCTGGGATGTGCATGACCATCTGGGGGCTTTCGACAGTTTCAAACGGTCCTGTCGCGAGATTCTTGACGCTGGCAGCGGTTTTGTGCGCCAGCCGCAGTTTGGTGGATGCCGCAGCGACTGGCAGGCCGTGTGCGAGGCAGGCCTCGGGGCAGATGATGCGCGGAGGTTTTTTGAAAACTGGTTCGTGGCCTGCCGCGTGATGGATGCCGCGCGGCCAGAGGGAATGTTCACAGGTTATTTCGAACCTGAAGTCGAGGGCAGCCGGATGCCGTCTGCGGACTGTCAGGTTCCGATCTACGGACCACCCGCCGACCTGACCATTTTCACCGAGGATGAACGCGTCCGGAGCGGCTTTTCTGCAGGGCGTCGGCTCGGGGGTGAGCCCGTGGCCTATCTGACAAGGCGGCAGATCGAGGAAGGTGCTCTGGCCGGCCAGGGTCTCGAGATCGCCTGGGTGAGGGATTGGACTGATGCCTTCTTCATTCATGTCCAGGGGTCCGGCCGCATTCGTTTGCGCGAGGGCGGCAGCCTGCGGCTGACCTTTGCCGCGAAATCCGGCCACGCCTACACATCGATCGGCAGTCGTCTTGTCGAACAAGGCGCGATGAGCCGGGACGAGATGTCCATGCAATCGATCCGGGCCTGGATGACGCAAAATCCCGGCAAGGCCCGTGCCCTGATGTGGGAGAACGACTCTTTCATCTTCTTCCGCGAAGCAGAACTCGACGATCCGTCGCTGGGTGCGCTGGGTGCGCAGCATGTGCAGCTCACGCCGCGCCGCAGCCTTGCCATTGACCATTCACACTGGATGTATGGAACGCCCATATGGCTGGATACAGAGGTCCCGGCGGGGGATGGCGGCGTCATGCGGCCCTTCCGACAGCTGCTGATCGCACAGGACACCGGCAGCGCAATCAGGGGCATGGCGCGCGGTGACGTCTATTGGGGATGTGGCGAGGCTGCGGGACTTGTTGCCGGACCGATGAAGAGCCCGGGCGTCATGACCGCGCTTCTGCCGCGCCTGGTGGCCCGGCGACTGGGCCTGGTTTCATGACCCGCAAGCCCTCCGACTTCGATCTCTGGCTCGAAACAGCCAAGACGGTAAAGCCGCTCCGGCACGGTGCCACGCGCCAAACGCCGCAATCCGCATCGGCTGCGCTCTCGGCCGTGAAGAAGAAGCTCAAGACGCCCTCTGCACCGCATGTGCATGTACCCTCGCCGCAACAGAAGCCGCCGCCGCCCTCGACAGGTCTCGACCGGCGCACGACCCAGCGCCTCACCCGTGGCCAGGTAGAGATTGACGGTCGGCTCGATCTTCACGGCACGGGAATCGAGATGGCGCGGGTGATGCTGCTTCGCTTTCTCAGCGACGCGCAGGCGGCAGGGCTGCGCACGGTCCTGGTGATCACCGGCAAGGGAGAATCACCCTTTTCCCGGCATACGCTCCATGGGGCGGGGCATTTTCACGTACCTGAACGGGCAGGGCGGCTGCGCCGTCTTGCCACTGACTGGTTTCATGAGCCCGAGTTCCGTCGCCTGGTGGCCGGATTTCAGCCGGCCCACCCGAAACACGGTGGAGGCGGTGCCTATTATGTGCGCGTGCGGCGCATCAGGGAGGGACGGTGACACCCTTCGGTGACAGAATGCGCAAGCTGCGGGCCGAGCGGGGAATTACCCTGAAGGACATGGCGGATGGGATCGGCGTGTCCTCGGCCTATCTCTCCGCTCTCGAGCATGGCAAGCGCGGGCGGCCTGGCTGGCATCTCATTCAGCGCATCCTGTCCTATTTCAACATCATCTGGGATGACGCCGAAGAGGTGGTCAGGCTGGCGCGCATCTCGCATCCGCGCATCACCATCGACACGTCGGGTCTCAGTCCGAGGGCCACGGAACTTGCCAACCGCCTCGCAGATGAAATCGCACGGCTCGATGCCGCCGCTCTCGACGAGATCATGGCCATCATGGAGAGAAGGCGGTCGCGACCGGGCGAGGTCACCGATGTGCCGCCAAAACGCAAGCTGCCACGAGCCCGATAGCCGAAGCGAGGGCGTGACGATCAGAGGATGAACTTGGATAGATCCGTGTTGCGCGCAAGCTGCCCAACATGCTGGTCCACATAGGCCTTGTCGATCCGGACTGTCTCTCCCGGCCGGTCGGGAGCTGCGTAGCTCACCTCATCGAGAAGCCGTTCCATCACCGTCTGAAGACGCCGTGCACCAATGTTCTCGATGCTGGCATTGGTGTCCGCCGCAATCTGGGCGATGGCGGCGATACCCTCCTCCGTGAAGTCGAGGTCAATGCCCTCCGTGGCGAGCAAGGCGCGGTACTGCCGCACCAGGCTGGCTTCCGGCTCGGTGAGAATCTTCCGAAGGTCGTCGCGGCTGAGTGCCGTCAGCTCGACCCGGATCGGCAGCCGGCCTTGCAGTTCAGGCAGCAGATCGGAGGGCTTCGCGATGTGAAACGCGCCCGAGGCTATGAACAGGATGTGATCGGTCTTGACCGGACCATGCTTGGTCGAGACAGTCGTGCCCTCGATCAGCGGCAGGAGGTCGCGCTGGACGCCCTCACGGCTCACATCCGCGCCGTGGCGCTCGGCGCGCGCACAGATCTTGTCGATCTCATCAAGAAACACGATGCCATTGTTCTCGACGGCTTCGACCGCTTCCTGAACGATCTGATCCTGATCAAGGAGCTTGTCGGACTCCTCGGCCATCAGAACATCATGACTGGCCTTGACGGTCATGCGCCGTGTCTTTGTCCGCCCGCCAAAAGCCTTTCCCAGCATATCGGAGAGATTGATCACGCTCGCCGAACCGCCGGGCATGCCGGGAATCTCGAAACTGCTGCTGCCGGCATCAGAGACCTGGAGTTCTATTTCCTTGTCGTTGAGCTCTCCTGCCCTCAGCTTCCGCCGGAAGGCGTCGCGGGTCGTCTCGGACGCATTGACGCCGACCAGCGCATCGATGACGCGGCGTTCGGCATTGAGCTGTGCCTGGGCTTCCACATCCTTGCGCCTCGCGGTCCTTGCCATGGCAATTCCAGCTTCGAGGAGATCACGGATGATCTGGTCGACATCGCGACCGACATATCCCACTTCAGTGAATTTGGTGGCCTCGACCTTCAGGAACGGCGCATTGGCGAGCCGGGCCAGACGCCGCGCGATTTCGGTCTTTCCCACACCCGTGGGGCCGATCATCAGGATATTCTTCGGCATCACCTCGTCGCGCAACGGGCTTTCGAGTTGCTTGCGCCGCCAGCGATTGCGCAGGGCGATGGCCACGGCTCGCTTGGCCTGGGTCTGTCCAACGATGTGCCGGTCCAGTTCGGAGACGATCTCGCGTGGCGAAAAATCAGTCATGATGTGCTGCCGCCTGCTCAGCCTGCCGTAAGGGTTTCAACGGTCAGATTGTTGTTGGTATAGACGCAGATCTCTGCGGCAATGGCCATTGCCTTGCGCGCGATGGCTTCTGCATCCAGCGGGCTGTCAGCCAGTGCGCGGGCAGCAGCCAGCGCATAATTGCCGCCCGATCCAATGGCGACAACGCCGTTTTCCGGTTCCAGCACATCGCCGGTTCCGGTTAGCACCAGGGTGACAGATGCGTCCGCCACGATCATCATTGCCTCAAGCCGCCGGAGATAGCGGTCGGTTCTCCAGTCCTTCGCCATTTCCACGCAGGCGCGCGTGAGTTGCAGGGGGTGCTGTTCAAGCTTCGACTCGAGCCGCTCGAACAAGGTCATGGCATCGGCGGTGGCGCCGGCAAAACCGCCGATGACCTGGCCCGTTCCGAGCGGTCGAACCTTCCGCGCATTGCCCTTGATCACGGTCTGGCCAAGGCTGACCTGACCGTCGCCTGCGATGACAACCGTGCCCCCCTTTCTGACCGAAAGGATGGTGGTTCCATGCCAAGTGGACGTCTCTGCCATCTCCGTGTTCCCTGCCTGCCGCTGGGCTCATGTAGGCTGTCTGCCGGCCAAAGAAAAGGCGGTCTTGGCCAATTCCCGGCGCATCTGCTAAGAGGCGCGCCAGTGACCAGATGGGTACCCTCCGCATGCGCAAGGCAACGATTGAGCGAAAAACCTCGGAAACCCGGATCTCCGCCACGGTTGATCTCGACGGGTCCGGCGTGTTCGACGTCAAGACCGGCGTGGGCTTTCTCGATCACATGCTGGAGCAACTCTCGCGTCATGCGCTGATCGATCTCTCCGTCAGGGCCGACGGGGATCTCCACATCGATTCCCACCACACTGTGGAGGATTCCGGCATTGCAATCGGGCAAGCCGTTGCCAAGGCACTTGGCGACCGCAAGGGCATCCGCCGGTATGCCAGCCTGCATCTTCCGATGGATGGTACGCTCACGCGCTCCGCCATCGATGTCTCTGGCAGGCCATTTCTTGTCTGGCGGGTGAATTTCACGGCGGCCAAGATCGGTGACTTTGACACCGAGCTGGTCCGCGAGTGGTTTCAGGCCTTTGCCATGAATGCCGGCGTGACGCTGCATGTCGAAACGCTTTATGCCGACAACAATCACCACATCGCGGAGTCGTGTTTCAAGGCGCTCGCGCGGGCCCTGCGCGAGGCGGTGGAGATTGATCCCCGGCAAAAGGACCGGATCCCTTCAACAAAGGGAACCCTGACAGGCTGATGACGGTCTACAGTGCTCTTGAGTCCCCGGATGGAACGCCGGACCGTGTGATCTTCGTGCCAGAAGGCTTTTCCTGGAGTGCCTTCGCATTCTCCCTTGTCTGGTCCCTCTGGCATCGCATGTGGGTTGTTGCGGCTTTGATACTGGCCGCCTTTTCCGCCCTTGGCGTTCTCGTGGCCTCGGAACAGGTTGCACCGGCAGTTGCGGTGGTCGTGGTATACGGAATCATGCTGATGCTGGGTCTCGAAGGTCGCTTTCTGCGCGTCCTGTCGCTCGAGCGTGCCGGGTTCCGGGTCGCGGGGCTTGTGGAGGCCAGCTGCTTCGAAGCGGCAGAACTCGCCTATTTTGCGGATCGCAGGATTGCTGTCCAGGAGCAGCGGCGAGGACCGAGCGAGGATGTGCTCGGTATCTTCGGAAATGTGTGAGTACGGCGCGTGAGCCTGGTCATCATCGATTATGGGTCGGGCAATCTCCATTCGGCGGCGAAAGCCTTCGAGCGGGCTTCCAGGGACAGCGGCTCGGATGTGCGCATTGTCGTGAGTTCGGATCCTCAGGAATTGCGCCGTGCGGAGCGCATCGTTCTTCCCGGAGTCGGTGCCTTTCGCGATTGCCGCGACGGGATCATGGCGGTGCCTGGCCTGCGCGAGACACTGCAGGAGCAAGTGATTGCGCAGGCGAAACCCTTCCTCGGCATCTGTGTCGGCATGCAACTGATGGCAACACGCGGCCTCGAACATGACGAGACAGAAGGATTTGGCTGGATCGCCGGTGATGTGAAGATGATCAAGCCGCGCTCATCCTCCTTCAAGGTTCCGCACATGGGATGGAACACGCTGGAGCAGCGGCGTCCACACCCGTTGCTTGATGGCATACCCATCGGTGAGTCGGGGTTTCATGCCTATTTCGTGCATTCCTATCATCTTGATCCGGCTGATGCTGCAGACGTGGTGGCCCTCACGGAGCATGGCGCAACGCTCACCGCCATGGTGGCCCGGGCAAATCTTGCCGGCACACAGTTTCATCCTGAAAAAAGTCAGACGCTTGGCCTGCGTCTGCTGGCCAATTTTCTCAGGTGGCGGCCGTGATCCTGTTTCCGGCGATCGACCTGAAGGACGGGCAGTGCGTGCGGCTGAAGCTCGGCGATATGGCACAGGCAACGGTCTACAATTCCGATCCTGTAGCCCAGGTGATGGCATTCGAGGCGCAGGGCTTCAAATGGCTGCACCTCGTGGACCTCAACGGTGCGTTTTCTGGCAGGTCCGTGAATGGCGCGGCTGTCGAGGCGATCCTGAAGGTCACGCGGCTTCCGGTGCAGCTGGGCGGAGGCATTCGCAGCCTCCAGCAGATCGAGACGTGGCTGGCAAAGGGCATCGCCCGGATCATCCTTGGGACCGTGGCACTGCGTGACCCGGGTCTCGTGCGAGAGGCCTGCAGGGCTTTCCCGGGGCATGTCGCAGTTGGCATTGATGCGAGAGGAGGTCTGGTTGCGGTCGAGGGATGGGCAGAAACCTCGGAACTCACGGCTGTCGATCTTGCGCGGCAGTTCGTGGATGCGGGTGTTTCCGCCATCGTCTTCACAGATATTGATCGCGACGGCGTCCTCAAGGGCCTCAACATCGACTCGACTCTGACGCTGGCGCGATCCGTCCCGATACCGGTGATCGCCAGTGGCGGATTGGCGTGCATGCAGGATATTCACCGGCTTCTGGAGCCCGACTGCCGGATTCTCGAAGGGGCCATTTCCGGCCGCGCCATCTATGACGGGCGAATTGATGTCGCCGAGGCCCTCAGGCTGTTCGCGGAGATGCGCTGATGCTCAAGGCCCGGCTCATTCCCTGTCTGGACGTCAAGGACGGCCGCGTCGTCAAGGGTGTCAACTTCGTCGATCTCCGCGATGCGGGAGATCCTGTCGAAATCGCCAAGGCCTATGATGCCGCTGGCGCTGACGAGCTCTGCTTTCTCGACATCACTGCGACCCACGAGAATCGTGGAATCATTCTGGATGTCGTGCAGCGTACGGCAGAAGCCTGCTTCATGCCACTCACGGTGGGCGGTGGGGTGAGACACCTCGAGGATATCCGCCAGCTCCTGCTGGCCGGCGCCGACAAGGTTTCGATCAATTCAGCCGCCGTCGCCAATCGTCTGTTCGTACGGCATGCGGCCGAAAAATTCGGATCGCAATGTGTTGTGGTGGCCATTGATGCCAAGCAGGTGCAACCCGGACGCTGGGAAATCTTCACCCATGGAGGGCGCAGACCCACGGGCTTCGATGCGGTCGAATTTGCCCGCGAGGTCGTGGCGCTCGGGGCGGGCGAGATCCTGCTCACCTCCATGGACCGCGATGGTACCGGGGCAGGCTTTGACATAGCGCTGATCCGGGCTGTTGCCGATGCGGTTTCCGTGCCCGTGATCGCGTCGGGGGGTGTTGGAACCCTCGACCATCTGGTCGAGGGTATCGCAGAAGGCCATGCAGGAGCAGTTCTGGCGGCTTCGATTTTCCATTTTGGCACCTATTCGATCAGCCAGGCCAAGCTACACCTTGCCGCCAATGGCATTCCCATGCGCCTGTGCTAGGAGAATCAGATGACCAATCACCGGCTTGAGGTTCTGGGGGCTCTGGCAGACGAGATTGCTGCACGACGATCGGCTGCCCCGGATCAGTCCTACACCGCGAAGCTTCTGTCGGGTGGTGCCGAGACCTGCGCCAGGAAGCTTGGCGAGGAAGCCATCGAGACGGTTCTCGCGGCCATGTCCGATGACGGTCGACACCTTGCCTCTGAATCCGCCGACCTGCTCTATCACCTTCTTGTTCTGCTGGAGGCCAGACAGGTTCCGCTGGCCGATGTCATGGCAGAACTCGCCCGCCGCCAGGGCGTGAGCGGGCTCGCCGAAAAGGCTGCTCGCGCCGGGGATCGAGGCTGATGGAAGAACTGGTCAAGGAGGTCTCTCCCTTCCGGCGCTTCGCGCGCGAGGAATGGGCAGCATTGCGTGCCGATACGCCCATGACGCTGACGCAAGCGGACCTTGATGAACTTCGGGGGCTCAACGACCGCATTGATCTCGCCGAGGTGGAAACGATCTATCTGCCTTTGTCGCGGCTCCTCAATCTCTATGTCGCAGCGACGCAGGGACTGTTCCGGGCAACCAACAATTTTCTCCACCTGAACGACCGCAAGGTGCCCTATGTCATCGGCATGGCGGGCAGTGTCGCGGTCGGAAAGAGCACGACGGCGCGTATCCTGCAACGTCTTCTCGCCCGCTGGCCCAAGCATCCCAAGGTCGATCTGGTGACAACGGATGGCTTTCTGCTGCCCAATGCCGTTCTCGAACGTGAAGGATTGATGACCCGCAAGGGTTTTCCGGAGAGCTATGATCTGCCATCCCTGCTGCGCTTTCTTTCGGACATCAAGGCCGGCAAGGAGAATGTGGCGGCGCCGCTCTATTCGCATCTGACCTATGACGTGCTCAAGGACGAACGCCTTGTCATCAATCAGCCTGACATTCTGATCGTCGAAGGCGTGAATGTTCTGCAGACCGGCCGGCCGCCGCGCGATGGCCGCGGCATACCCAACACATCCGACTTCTTCGATTTTTCGATCTACATCGATGCTGACACGGAAGACCTGCGCAGCTGGTACATCGAGCGCTTTCTGACCTTGCGCGACAGTGCCTTCCGCAATCCCAGATCTTACTTCCATCGCTATGCCACGCTCGCCGATGGCGAAGCCCGTCAGACCGCGATGCGGATCTGGGACACTATCAATCTCGTGAATCTGCGCGAGAATATCCTGCCGACACGGCCACGCGCTGATCTTGTGCTGCGCAAGGGAACGGATCACTTCATCCGCAGCGTCTTCCTGCGAAAGCTATAGGAGACCAAGTGCCCGGCCATGATCGCGCAGATTGATCTCGGGTCTTGCGCCAACATGCGAGATGACCTCGGCAGCTGCAAGTGACCCGAGACGCGCACGGTCATGGAGCGGCCGGCCGCTGGTGAAGCCATGCAGGAAGCCGGCAGCGAAAAGATCGCCGGCGCCCGTGACATCCACAACCCGGCTCACGGGGTGAGCTGGGCTTTCATGCACACCCTGCGCCGATACGATCACGCAGCCTTTTTCCGAACGCGTGATGACGGAGATCGGGCAGAGCTGAGCGATCATCTTGACGGCATCGTCGAAGACTGCTGCCTGGCTCAGTGACTTGATTTCTGCTTCATTGGCAAAGACGATGTCGATGCCTGTGCGGATCAAGTCGAGAAAACTGTCGCGATGGCGCTCGACGCAGAAGGAATCCGACAGCGTGAGCGCTGTCTTGCGGCCTGCTGCCCGGGCCATGCGGGAGGCAAGCTTGAAGGCGTCCTTGGCCTCGGGCCGGTCCCAGAGATAGCCCTCCATGTAGGTGACAAGGGCCGCTTCGACCGCAGATCTGTCAACATCGGCGGTGGTGAAATTCACACAGGCGCCAAGATAGGTGTTCATGGTGCGCTCGCCATCTGGCGTCACCAGAATGAAAGAGCGTGCAGTGGCTGGGCCCTCCTGTGCAGGGTGCGTATCGAAGGACACCCCCTGCGCCCGCATGTCATGGCGGAAGATCGCACCCAGCTGGTCGTCCTTCACCTTTCCGAAATAGGCCGCACGGCTGCCGAGCGAGGCGAGCCCTGCCGCAGTGTTGGCTGCCGAGCCACCCGACACTTCAATTGCCTGACCCATATCGGCATAAAGCTGTTCGGCCCGACTCTCGTCGATCAGCGTCATCGATCCCTTGACCAGCCCATGGCGTGCGACGAAGTCGTCGCTGACACGGGCGATCACATCGACAATCGCATTGCCGATGCACAGCACGTCATGATCCGTTCCAGCCATTGCCTGTCTCCCAGCGCCCAGCAGGACTCCGCCTAGCGAAGTGTGTGCGCGCTGGCAAGCGGCTGGACCGGGCGCTTGTCGGCGCTTTCACTTTTCGACCCGATGGGCTAGGGACATGCCATGCTGAAGGCTGCTTACAGGGCGCTGGGCGATCTGACGTCCACGCCATTCCGCATGGTGCTGGTCAAGTCGATAGCGTTGACGATTGGCCTTTTCGTCATCGTTCTTGTACTGACGGAACTGCTGCTTGTGACGTTGACCCAGTTCTCCTGGCCCTGGGCGGAAAGCATCGTGGCAGTCGGCACCGGTGTTGTGCTCATCGTGGCGTTCTTTTTCCTGATGTCACCCGTCGCGGCGGCCTTTGCCGGCCTGTTTCTTGATCAGGTGGCCGAAACGGTCGAACGACAGCATTACCCTGCTGATCCACCGGGCACAGTCCTGCCGCTCCGGACCACCCTCCCGCTGGCAGCCAAATTCTTCATCGTCGTTTTCGCAGTCAACATCATTGCCTTGCCCGCGGCCTTGCTGGGTTTTGGCGCCCTGGCACTCATCATCGCCAATGCCTATCTCCTGAGCCGGGAGTATTTCGAAATGGTTGCGATGCGACACATGGCGGGCGAGGCTGCCCGGGCGTTGCGCAAGCGCAACGCTCCAGCTGTGTTTCTGGCCGGTCTGCTTCCGGCGGCGCTCACGCTCATTCCCATCGTCAACCTCGCGGTACCGCTCTTTGCCACCTCCTTCTTCACCCACCTGTTCAAGTCGGTGCGGCTGCCTTCGTCCTGAACCGGCAGATGTCGGCGATCGGGCATCGCCAGCATTCAGGCTTGCGCGCCTTACAGATATATCTTCCATGCAGGATCAGCCAGTGGTGGGCGTGGTGGCCATAGGCAGCCGGCACGGTCTTGAGAAACTTGCGTTCGACCTCCAGTGGCGTCCTGCCGCGCGCCAGGCCGGTGCGATTGCCAAGCCGGAAGAGATGGGTGTCGACGGCGATGGTGGGATGTCCGAAGGCGGTGTCCAGCACCACATTCGCCGTCTTGCGGCCAACGCCGGGAAGCGCTTCAAGTGCCTCCCGATTGTCGGGAACTTCGCCGCCATGTCGGTCGATCAGCTGCTGCGACAGAAGCAGGACGTTCTTGGCCTTGTTGCGAAACAGCCCGATGGATTTGATGGACTCGCGGATGCGGGCCTCGCCGAGGGCCACCATCTTCCGGGGTGTGTCCGCCAGCGCAAACAGTGGTCCGGTGGCGCGGTTCACGCTCTCGTCGGTCGCCTGGGCCGACAGCACCACCGCCACGAGAAGCGTGTAGGGACTGTGGTAGTGGAGTTCGCCCACGGGTTCGGGGTTTGCGGCATGGAAACGGCGGAAGATCTCTTCCACCTCCTCGGCCTTCAAGCGGGTTGATTTCGCCATGGATTGCGTGTTCCCTCAGGCTGAGGGGTAAACCGGATGACAGAGACAGACAAGACCCAGGCCTGGCAGGCCACGCTGACGCCGCACCGCAGTCTGACGCGGCAAGGCTTCCTCACGGTCATGGCTCTTGTGATTCTGGTCAATCTCGTGGTGGGCGGGCTCTTCACGATGGTTGGCGCCTGGCCGATCGCTGGCTTCGCGGGGCTCGACGTGCTGCTTGTGTGGTGGGCCTTCCGTGCCAATTTTGCCGATGCCCGGCAAATGGAGCGGATCGAGGTTACCGAGCATGAGGTGGTTCTCGACCGTTTACGTGCCGACCGGCCGCCGGAACAGCAGCGCTTCGTCCGCCGCTGGGTACGCGTGGAGCTTGAGGAAGACCGTGAGCGCGAGTTGATCGGGCGTCTCAGCCTCGTTTCCGGCCAGACGCGTGTGGCGTTGGGTGACTTTCTGTCGCCTGATGAGCGCAAGACGCTGGCCCAGGCGCTGCGTTCGGCGCTTGCGATCCCGCGGATCTGATCGGTTTTCGGGTGGGAATGCGCAGCGTTCGGGACTAGTGTCCGGACATGTCCATCCAGGATCCCTTTGCCGAGGCCGCGCGTGACTACGATCTGGTCCGTCAGACGCTGAGTTTCATTCGAGAGAACTGGCGCGAGCAGCCTTCGCTTGAGGATCTCGCCCGGCAGCGCGGCATCAGCGCCGACCATCTTCAGAGGTTGTTCATGCGCTGGGCGGGCCTCAGCCCGAAAGCCTTCCTGCAGGCTCTCACCATCGATCACGCCCGAGTGCTGCTCAGAAACTCGGCAAGCGTGCTCGAGACGGCATTCGAAGTCGGTCTGTCTGGCCCTGGCCGTCTCCATGATCTCTTCGTGACGCATGAAGGCATGAGCCCGGGCTCATACAAGACGGGCGGACGGGGGCTTGTCATCCGGTACGGCTTTCATGACTGTCCCTTTGGCCGCGTTCTCCTGATGATGACGGATCAGGGCATTTGCGGTCTTGCCTTCGCCGATGAGGGCGGCGAGGACAATTGTCTCGCGGACATGCGGGCCCGCTGGCCCCAAGCTGATTACGTGAATGACTGGCGTGCCACCACGGCTTCGGTGAGACGGATTTTCGATCCCGTGCTCTGGAGCCCGGCAAAGCCCCTCCGCATCGTTTTCATTGGAACCGATTTCGAAACCCGGGTCTGGCAGACCCTGCTAAGGATACCGCTCGGCCTTGCCACGACCTATTCTGACATCGCCAGCACTATCGGGCGGCCAAAGGCCAGCCGTGCGGTGGGTGCGGCAGTCGGCCGCAACCCCATTTCCTTTGTGGTGCCCTGTCACCGTGTCCTGGGCAAGTCTGGAAGTCTCTGCGGATATCACTGGGGCCTGACGCGCAAGCAGGCCATTCTCGGCTGGGAAGCGGGGCTCGTTTCCGCCCACGGCGACAAGAAGTCCTGATCGGCCTATTTTCCGGTCCGCCGCAACCGCACGATGATGTCCACGCGGTCGATTTCGGTCGCGGGCGGCAGCGGTGGAAGCCCCTTCAGCTCGATGTCCGTGGTGCCAATGTCCACCAGCGAGCCGGTCTCCTCGAGGAAATAGTGGAAATGATTCGATGTGTTGGTGTCGAAGAAGGTTGTCTGGCCCTCGAACGCCACTTCGCGCAGCAACCCCGCTGACTTGAACTGGTTGAGGGTATTGTAGACCGTTGCAAGCGACACGCCGATCCTGGCGGCCAGCGCCTCCTGATGCAGGGATTCCGCACTCACATGCCGATCCCCCGAGCCGAACAGGATGGCCGCCAGCGCCAGCCGCTGGCGTGTCGGCCGAAGGCCGGCAATTCTGAGACGCTCGGAGAGGTTCCGATGAGACGCATTCATGATGTCTACCCTTATAGGCGAAACTGGATTTGCAAGGCAATCATGGCGCGGATGCGGCCGGAAGCGGCTCTCACTTGCGGGCTTGGACCCCGAATTTCCTTGTGATATTAACGAACTGGTCCGGCCTGGCCGGATGAAACGGGCATCCTGAGGCAGAATGAGCGAACCGAAAGCGCACTATGATTACGAGGATCTGCTGGCCTGTGGGCGCGGTGAGCTTTTTGGCCCCGGCAATGCTCAACTGCCGCTGCCTCCGATGCTGATGTTTGACCGGATTACCGAGATTTCCAAGGATGGCGGCGAAGCCGGACTTGGCAAGATCGTCGCTGAATTCGACATCAAGCCCGACCTCTGGTTCTTCGGGTGCCACTTCAAGGGTGATCCCGTGATGCCGGGGTGTCTCGGACTTGACGCGCTCTGGCAGATGACGGGCTTTTTCCTCGGCTGGCTCGGCGAGCCCGGCCGGGGCCGGGCACTTGGCGTGGGCGAGGTCAAACTCAGCGGCATGGTGACGCCGATCATCCGGCGGGTCACCTATGAGGTCGAGATTACCCGGCTCATACTGCGCCGCCTCAAGATGGCCGTGTCCAACGGCGTCATGAAGGCTGATGGCGAAACGGTTTACCAGGTCACCGACATGAAGGTCGGGCTGTTCCAGCCCGCGACCTGAGAAAGGAAGCAAGATGCGGCGCGTCGTCGTCACTGGGCTCGGTGTGGTGTCGAGCATCGGGAGCAATGTGCAGGAAGTCCTCAACTCTCTCTATGACGCAAAGTCCGGCATCGTGAAGGCCGATGACTATGAGCGGCTCGGCTTCCGCTGTCAGGTGCATGGTGCGCCAAGCTTCGACCTCGACTGCATCGATCGACGCGTCAGGCGGTTCATGGGCGATGGTGCGGCGTGGAATTATGCGGCCATGCAGCAGGCAATTGTCGATTCCGGTCTCGAGGACGCAGACGTCAAGAATGACCGCACGGGAATCATCATGGGCTCTGGTGGCCCGTCGACGCGCACCATTGTGCAGGCCGCCGACACGACGCGGGAGAAGGGCCCCAAGCGCGTCGGCCCCTTTGCTGTTCCGGCTGCCATGTCGAGCACTAATTCTGCAACGCTGGCAACGCCTTTTGGCATCCGCGGCGTCAATTATTCGATATCCTCGGCCTGTGCGACATCCGCGCACTGCATCGGAAATGCCGCCGAGCTGATCCAATGGGGCAAGCAGGATGTGATGTTCGCTGGCGGTGGCGAAGAGCTCGACTGGACCCTTTCGGTTCTGTTTGACGCGATGGGCGCCATGTCGAGCAAATACAACGAGACGCCCCAGAAGGCTTCACGCGCCTATGACAAGAACCGCGACGGCTTCGTGATTGCCGGCGGTGCAGGCACTGTCGTCCTTGAAGAGCTCTCCCATGCCAAGGCGCGTGGCGCCAAGATATATGCTGAACTTGCCGGCTATGGCGCTACCTCGGATGGTTTCGACATGGTTCAACCCTCTGGTGAAGGTGCGGTGCGCTGCATGAAGCAGGCCATGGCATCGGCCGCAAGCATCGACTATATCAACCCGCATGCCACGTCGACGCCGATTGGAGACAAGAAGGAAATCGAGGCGATCCGCGCTGTTTTCGGCGACAGGATACCGCCGATCTCAGGCACGAAATCGCTGACCGGTCATTCACTCGGCGCGGTTGGTGTCCAGGAGGCGATCTATTCAATTCTCATGATGAAGAACAATTTCATCTGCGAAAGCGCCAATATCGAAGAGCTGGATCCGGAATTCACCGATGTTCCGATCGTCCGCAAACGCATCGACAACGCCCGGATCGACACCGTCATGTCGAACAGCTTCGGCTTCGGCGGCACCAATGCAACTCTCGTATTCCAGCGCTACAACGGTTGATCCTGACATGACAACTTCACTGATGGCCGGCCGACGTGGACTCATCATGGGCGTCGCCAATGATCACTCCATAGCCTGGGGCATTGCACAGCAGCTTCATCAGCATGGCGCACAGCTTGCCTTTACCTATCAGGGTGAAGCCTTTGGACGGCGAGTGAAGCCCCTGGCCGAGTCAGTCGGATCGGATGTGCTTCTTCCCTGCGATGTCGAGGACATCTCGACGGTGGATGCTGTTTTTGCCGCGCTCAAGGAGAAGTGGGGCACCATCGATTTTCTGGTTCATGCCATCGCCTTCTCCGACAAGAACGAGCTCAAGGGAAAATACGCCGACACCACGCGCCAGAATTTCATCCGGACCATGGTGATCTCCTGTTTCTCGTTCACCGAAATCGCCAAGCGGGCGGCAGCGTTGATGCCGAACGGCGGATCGCTGGTGACCCTTACCTATGGCGGATCGGTGAGGGTGATGCCCAACTACAATGTCATGGGTGTAGCCAAGGCGGCTCTCGAATCCTCGGTCCGCTATCTTGCAGCCGATTACGGACCGCAGGGAATTCGCATCAATGCCATATCGGCGGGACCGATGCGGACGCTGGCCGGTGCCGGTATCGGTGATGCCCGTGCCATGTTCAGCTACCAGCAGGATCATGCGCCACTGCGGCGGACGATCACGCTGGACGAAGTGGGCGGCGCCGGTCTCTATCTGTTGTCGCCTCTCTCGGGCGGCGTCACCGGCGAGATCCATTATGTGGACTCAGGCTACAACATCATATCGATGCCCCGGCCCGAAGATCTCAAGACGGTCTAGCGCGGAAGGTTGCGCCGCCAGGAACCGATGCTGGTTTCGTCCTTGCAATCGGACCCCACTTTCCTAAACGATGCGTCATGTCTGCAACTCCAGGGGTCTAGCCCTGACCGTCGCGATAGTTTTCGGCACGGAGCGACGTGATGACCGGATCGCGGCCTGACAGCGGGTTGTCCGGGTTCCAGGCGAGGCGGGTTTCGTAGAAGCGACAAGCCAGTGCATCATACATGATCAGGCGGCCCACCAGGCTGTCACCGATCCCTAGCAGCTCCTTGATGACTTCCATGGCCTGCATGGAACCGATGATTCCCGGCAAAGCGCCAAGGACGCCGGCTTCCTCGCATGCCGGAAACAGTCCGCGCGGTGGTAGTTCTCCCATCAGGCAGCGGTAAGTGGGCCAGGGCGTGCCATCGGGTGACGATTCGTGCGGCTTGAACGTCGAGAGTTGACCGTCAAACTGACCGACTGCCGCCGAGACCAGCGTTTTCCGCGCCAGATAGCAGGCATCGCTGACCAGATAGCGGGTCGGAAAATTGTCACAGCCATCGGCTACCAGATCATAACCGGAGATGATGTCGAGCGCATTTTCGGCCGTAATGCGGTGGTTGTGCTCAACCACGGTCGTATGCGGATTAAGGGCTTCCAGGGTCTCTCTCGCGCTGCGTGTCTTGGCTGTGCCCACCCGGCCCGTGGCGTGGATGATCTGGCGCTGGAGATTGGAGAGGCTCACCGTGTCATTGTCGATGATGCCGATGGTGCCTACGCCAGCGGCCGCGAGATAACAGAGCAGTGGCGATCCGAGACCGCCTGCGCCCACAACCAGCACACGTGACAATTTCAGCTTGGTCTGACCCGGTCCTCCCACCTCATGGAGCACGAGGTGGCGGGCGTAGCGCTCGATCTCGTCGGCTGAGAGCGCCATCACCGCTTGCCAGAAGAGCCGAAGCCAGATTCTCCCCGCATGGTTGCATCAAGCAGGGTCACTTCCCGCCAGGCAATCTGGGTGACAGGAGCCACGACGAGCTGCGCGATCCGGTCGCCCCGGGTAATGACAAAGGGGTGCTCTCCGTGATTGATCAGCGCCACCTTGATTTCACCCCGGTAGTCGCAATCGACGGTGCCAGGTGCATTCAGGACCGTCACGCCATGCTTGACGGCGAGGCCTGATCGCGGACGAATCTGTCCCTCGAAACCTTGTGGAAGGGAAATTGCGAGCCCGGTCGGAACAAGCCCTCGTCCCTGTGGTTCAATCGTGAGATCCGCCGCGGCCCGGAGGTCCATCCCTGCTGCGCCACCGGATTCGTATGCAGGCAGGGGAAGATCTTCGCCGTTCGGCAAACGCCGGATCTCGACGCTGATCATGAGACGGCCTTATCTTGTGCTGTCATCATGTCCGCCAGGCGCTCCATCAGCCTCAGGGCGACATCATCCTTGCTCATCGGCGACCAGCTCTCGATGCCTGCCACCGTGATGAGATGCACGGTATTGCTGTCACCGCCGAATACACCGGACTTGCTGCTCACATCATTGGCCACGATGATGTCACACCCCTTCTTCTTCAGCTTCTCCCGCGCATGTTCCGCAATGCGTTCGGTTTCGGCTGCAAAGCCCACTACGAGACGTGGTCGTTGTCTGTGCTTCGATATCGTTGCCAGAATATCGGGATTCTCCGTCAGCTGCAGCGATGGAGGCCCGCTGGTGATCTTCTTCAGCTTTTCAGGGGCCATGGTGGCCACACGCCAGTCGGCCACAGCAGCCGTAAACACGGCAAGATCGGATGGCATTTCGCTCTCGCAGGCGGTGAGCATCTCCTGTGCAGTTTCGACGCGGATCAACTTTACGCCTGCCGGTGCAGACAGCGATACAGGACCTGAAATCAGCACGGTGTCTGCGCCGAGCGATGCCGCGGCACGAGCGATGGCATAGCCCTGTTTTCCCGATGAATGGTTCGAAATGAACCGGACAGGATCGATAGGCTCGCGTGTTGGACCAGCCGTAACCACTACCTTGCGGCCCGCCAGGGGCTGGTCCCTGGGCTGCAGCAGGCCGATGATGGTCTCGAGAATCTCGCCGGGTTCAGCCATGCGTCCGGGCCCGAATTCGCCGCAGGCCATCTCGCCCTCTCCCGGGCCTACCACTGCAATGCCGCGCCGCTGCAGGGTCGCTACATTGTCTTCAGTAGCCGGATGCCGCCACATCCGCACATTCATGGCGGGTGCAATCAGAACCGGCTTGTCCGTGGCGAGCAGAGCCGTTGTCGCAAGATCATCGGCAAGCCCATTGGCCATCTTTGCCATGAGATCGGCTGTGGCTGGCACAACGACCAGCAGATCGGCCGAGCGCGACAGCTGGATATGACCCATCTCGACCTCGTCGGTGAGATCAAACAGCGCGGTATGAACCTTCTCGCCCGAGAGACTTGCAAGCGACAGCGGCGTCACGAAGGCCTGCGCAGCCTTTGTCATGATGATGCGGACCCGGATGCCGCGGGTCTTCAGCAGCCGCACGAGTTCATGCGTCTTGTAAGCGGCAATGCCGCCCCCGATGATGAGAAGAACTGTTTTTCCTGCCGTTATGGTCATATTTTCAGTATGCCAGCATTCATCGCGGCCCGCCAGCGGGCTTCACAGGAAGGGCCGGACCGCGATGACCGCCAGCGACAAGGCTGCCACGGCCAGCCAGATCAGTTTCCAGCGTGACGCCCGGGCCTCGGCGCGGGCGAGCCGTTCGGCGCTTTCCCTGTCGAGCCGCAGACCTCCGCCCTCGGCCATGCCGGCGAGCAGGCTGGCACCTCGTGAGGCATCCTCCAGCATGGTTGGAAGGCGGCTGAACATGTGCACAAGATTGCTGGTTGCGTCCTCGAGCTTTCCTGCAGGTCCAAGCTTGCGCTCCATCCAGCTCCTCACCACCGGCTCGGCCGTTACCCACATGTTGAGATCCGGGTTCAGCGTCCGGGCAACACCCTCCACCACAACCATCGTCTTCTGCAGCAGCAGAAGCTGTGGCTGGGTTTGCATGTCGAACTGAGAGGTCACCTCGAAGAGCTGTGTCAGCAGGCGCGCCATGGAGATCTGACTGGCAGGCCGGTCCATGATCGGCTCGCCAATGGCCCGGATGGCCTGTGCGAAGACCGCAGGATCATGCTCAGGCGGAACATAGCCCGCCTCGAAGTGAACCTCACTGACCCGCATGTAGTTCCTGGTGATGAAGCCATAGAGTATCTCGGCAAGGAACATGCTTTCCTTGCGGCCCAGGCGTCCGACAATGCCGAAGTCAACCGCGACAAGCACGCCCGCCTCATCAACGAACAGATTTCCCTGATGCATGTCGGCATGGAAGAATCCGTCGCGGATGGCATGGCGCAGAAAGCTCTGGATGACCGTATCGCCCAGTTTGACCAGATCAAAACCCTGAGCATGCAGTGCCTCGATATCGGAAATCGGCGTGCCGTCGATCCACTCGGTTGTCAGAACCTCGCGGTTGGTTCGTTCCCAATCCACTCTTGGCACACGGAAACCAGGATCCTCTCTGGTGTTCTCCGCCATCTCGGAGAGCGCAGCGGCTTCCATCCGCAGGTCGAGCTCCTGCTTCATCGATTGTTCAAGCATGTGCACGGCTGCGACCGGCCGAAGTCTCCGGCCTTCGGTGCTGAAACGTTCGATCAGCCGCGCGGCAAAATAGAAGCTGCCGAGGTCCGCCTTGAAACGCCTTTCGACGCCTGGCCTGAGGACCTTGACGGCGAGCTCGCGTCCGTCTGCCCGCCTCGCCTTGTGTACCTGCGCGATCGAGGCGGCCGCCACGGGAGGCCCGAATTCCACAAAGAGATCACCGGGCTCTGCACCCAGATTGGTTCGTATGATTGCCTCCGCCGTTTCGGTGGGAAAGGGCGGAAGCCGGTCCTGAAGGGCCTTGAGCTCAAAGGCACGCCTGGGCCCGACCAGATCAGGACGTGTTGAAAGAAACTGTCCGAGCTTGATGTAGCTCGGTCCCAGTGAGGACAGGGCAGCGGCGACGGCATTGGCATCGCTGGCCGGGGGCCTTCGCGTTCCGATCCTGGCAATCGAAAGACCGAGCCTTGCCGACCAGGGCAGTTGCCTGATCTGTTCTGGCGTCAGCAAGGCATCATAGGCTGCCAGTGTGCGGCCGGCCCGGAGAAGGCTGAGAGTGTAGCGGATGGATGCGAACATCAGATCCGCCAGCCGGAGTGGATGGCGACCACGCCGCCTGTCAGGTTACGATAGGTCGCATTGGCAAAACCTGCCGCGGTGATCATCGTCTTGAAGTCTTCCTGCTTGGGGAAGGGGCGGATCGATTCCACGAGATAACGGTAGGGATGGCCGTCGCCTGTCACAACCTTGCCAACAGCCGGTATGACCGTGAAGGAATAGGCATCATAGATCCTGTCGAGGAGTGGAACATCGACCTGCGAGAATTCAAGACAGAGAAAGCGGCCGCCTGGCTTCAACACACGATGGGCCTCAGCCAGCGCCCGGTCGATATGTGTCACGTTGCGGATTCCGAAGGCAATGGTGTAGCTGTCAAAGCCCTTGTCCGTGAATGGCAGAGACTCAGCATTTCCGACGCTGAAGGTACAGCGTCCGGTGAGGGCATCGGCCGTCGCACGCTTGCGCCCCTCGCCCACCATCTCCGGGGAGATATCCGTCACACAGACCCGGACATTCGGCCCGCCCGCGCGGAGAATGCGAAATGCGACATCGCCCGTTCCGCCCGCCACGTCGAGATGCTGCCAGGCCATCGGCCCGCGCGGCGGATTGAGCATGGCGACAAGGTCATCCTTCCACAGCCGGTGCAACCCGCCTGACATCAGGTCATTCATCTGGTCATAGCGCTCGGCAACCTTGGAGAAGACGTCATTGACGAGTGACTGCTTCTCACCCTCGCCCACACGGCGGAAACCAAAGGCCACATCCTGTTCGGCCTGCTTGTCGGTCATCTCGAGAACTCCCACCCCATCCCCTATCTCCTCAACAACTGGCGAAGTTCACCAATCCGCATGGCGCCGGTGAGATGGGCAATGGCAAAATAGCTTACCACGCCGGCTGAAACGAGAGCCAAAAGTCCCCAGGCGGCGGCCAGAAATCCAGCGCCCGGTGCATAATTGTCATGCAGAAGCAGATTGCCGCCCAGAAGCAGTCCGCCCATCGCGAGGGCGGACAGGATGATCCGCGGCAGGCGCGCCCGTGACCGCTCGTCGAGCTTGAAAAGCCCTTGCCGTGACAGGGCTGCCCCGAGCAGTCCGGCGTTCACCCAGGCTGCGAGCGAGGTGGCCAGTGCAATCCCGACATGACCCATGTACCGTGACAGGAGAAGGCTTGCCGCCACATTGATGGCGACGGACGCGACCGCATAGCGCATCGGAGTGCGGGTATCCTCACGGGCATAGAACCCAGGCTGGAAGACCTTCGCAAGCGAAAAGGCGGGGAGCCCCGCAGCAAAGGCGAGAAGCGCGGGCGCCACTGCAAAGCTGTCTGCACGGGTAAAGGCGCCGTGTTCGAAGACCGTGTGAATGATCGGATGCGGTATGGCCATCAGGGCAATGGCGGAGGGCAGTGTCAGGAACATGGACAGTTCCAGAGCGCGGTTCTGGCTGGCCAATGCCCCTACGCCATCACCTGCCCGCAGCTTTCGTGACAGATCGGGCAGCAGCACAACCCCGATGGCCACGCCGATGACACCCAGAGGCAACTGGTAAAGCCGGTCTGCGTAGTAAAGAAAGGCAACAGCGCCCGGAAGGGTCGTGGCGATCATGGTGGCCACCAGGAGATTGATCTGCATGACACCGCCCGAGATGATCCCGGGGATCGACAGGGCAATGACACGCCGCACATCTGGCGTCAGCCTCGGCCAGCGCGGTATGAGCCGCATGTTGGCCCGGTTGCAGGCGAAAGCGAGCATCGCATATTGTGCGACACCCGATGCGAAGAGGCCCCAGGCGAAGATATGGCCTGTTGCCGGCGTGTTTCCGGTGGCGAGAAGCCATGCCACGCCATTTGACGCGATCATCACCACATTGAGCAGGATCGGCGCAGCGGCAGCAGCCGTGAACCTATTCAGGCTGTTGAGCACTCCGGACTGCAGTGCCGTCAGCGACATGAACAGGAGATAGGGGAAGCAGATTCGCGTCAGGCTGACGGTCAGCTCCAGCATGTTGCTGTCACCGGTGAAGCCAGGTGCGATGACGTAGATCAGCAAGGGCATCGCCATCATGGCGACAGCCGAGAACAGCACCAACCAGGCAAGCAGGACGGAAAACACGTCGATCGCAAAAGCCCTGGCATTGGCTTCGCCCTCACCCTCGACCCGCTTTGCGAAAAGCGGCACGAACGCGTTGTTGAAAGCGCCCTCGGCAAACAGTGCACGGAACAGGTTTGGAAAACGCTGCGCCACGAAGAAGGCCTCGGCCACATAGCCGGTGCCGAGGGTGAAGGCGATCAACTGATCCCGGAGAAAGCCGAGAATCCGGCTGACCAAGGTCAATCCACCCACCGTTGCTGCGGATTTGGCGAGCGACATGCGGAGATCAGGCTCCCACCGGGGCGAGTGGCGCCGGCCTGAGAATGCCTGCGAGCGCAGTCTCGATCTGTTTGTGGCGCGCTGCGCTTTCGATCTTCGCTCCCGTAAGATCGGTCACGTAGAACACGTCAACAGCCTTCTCGCCAAATGTCGTGACATGCGCCGATGCAATATTGAGGTTCAGTCGGTAAAGCCCTTCGGTCAGATCATACAGCAGTCCAATGCGGTCAAGGCCGTTGATTTCTATGACGGTGAAGCGGTTTGAGGACTGGTTGTCGATGATGACCCGGGGCTCGACTGTGAAGGCTTTGATCCTCTGCTGTGGCCTGTAGGCTCTCGATACGGCTTCCTTCAGGCGCAATTCACCGCGCAGCGCCTTGCGCACAAGTTCGGCGATACGCTCACCCCTGCGGCGCTCGTCTTCCTCGTCAACAAATTCGCGCTGGATCAGGATCGTGTCGAGAGCCATGCCATCCGTTGTGGTGAAGATCTGTGCGCCTGCAATGTTTGCTCCTGCAGCCGCACAGGCGCCGGTAATGAGCGCCAGCAGACGCGGATGATCAGGGGCATAGATGGTTAGTTCCGTGATCGCCGTGAAAGCATCGGTCTCAAGGCTCGTTACGATGCTTTTGGGCGGAGCCTCGCAGATCAGTCGGGCATGTTTCAGCTGCTTCTCTGTGGAGGTTCCCAGCCAGTAGGCATCATAGTGACGCGCTGCATAGGCCTCCTTCTGGCCGCCGGTCCAGTTCGGGTAGCGCGCAAAGAACTCAGCCTGTGCGGTCGCCACGCGGTCCCTTCTCGAGACCGCAGTGTGCCCACCGGTGAGCACAGGCTCGGCCTCGGCATAGAGCGTGCGCAGCAACTGCCCCTTCCAGCCATTCCAGACTCCGGGCCCTACGGCACGGATGTCCGCGACAGTCAGGATGATGAGCAGCTTCAGGCGTTCGAGGCTCTGCACCACCGCGCAGAAGTCGAGAATTGTCTTGAAATCATTGAGGTCGCGCATCTGCGACGTTTCGCTCATCAGCAAGTGATGACGGATGAGCCAGGCAACGGTCTCTGTTTCCGATGCCGTAAGTCCGAAGCGCGGGCACAGGTCAAGTGCGATGCGCTCCCCCGCAATCGAGTGGTCTTCTTTCCGGCCCTTGGCGATGTCATGAAGAAAGACCGCTACATAGAGAAGCCGGCGGCTGGTGATGGTGGGAAATATCGCCGTTGACAGCGGATGATCATCGGCCAGCCGACCACGTTCTATGGCGGACAGGTGCCCAACGGCTCGAATCAAATGTTCGTCAACTGTGTAATGATGATACATGTTGAATTGCATCATTGCCACGACACGACCGAAAGGCGGAATGAACCGGCCCAGGACACCTGCCTCGTTCATCATTCTCAGCACGATGTCGGGGTCTTCTGATGCCGTGAGAATACCCAGAAACAGCGAGTTCGCCTCGGGATCCGACAGGATGCTGCGAATGAGCCCCAAGGACTTCCGCAGCAGTTTCAGAGCATCGGGATGGATCTCCGCCCCCGTGCGACCAGCCGCTGCAAAGAGACGGATGGCATTGACGGGATCGCGGACAAACACATCTTGCGCGGTGGGCACGATGCGTCCGCTTTCAATTCTGAAGTCGGGTGCCTCTCGCAGCTCCCCGGAAGACTTCGCGACAAGCCGGCCAAGGACACGCCCCAGACCTGGAGTATCTTTCACTTGTGTAGCCTCAAGGCTGGCGCAGAGGATCCGCGTCAGGTCGCCGACGTCCTTTGCAACGAGAAAATAGTGTTTCATGAAGCGTTCGACATGCTTCAACCCGCCATGCGCCTTGTAACCAAGCCGCTCTGCGATATCGGGCTGACGATCAAAACTCAGCCGGTCTTCACCGCGCCTTGACAGGAAGTGCAGGTGGCAGCGCACGGCCCACAGGAAGCGCTCGCACTTCTTGAAGACCGCAAGTTCCTCGCGCGAGAAAGCACCCTTCTCGGCGAGTTCATCAGTCGAATTCGTTGCGTAGATGTACTTCGCGATCCAGAAGAGCGTGTGCAGGTCGCGCAATCCGCCCTTGCCGTCCTTGACGTCGGGCTCCACGACATATCGGCTTTCACCGACCTTCATGTGGCGAACGTCACGCTCTGCAAGCTTGTCGGCGATGAACTTCTTTGTGTCCCTGGACACGATTTCACGACGGAAATCGGTGACGAGCCGATTGAACAATGTCTCGTCGCCACAAATGAAGCGTGCTTCCAGTATGGCCGTCAGTATGGTGTTGTCGGATCGGGCCAGGCGGATGCACTCGTCGATATTGCGTGTGGCGTGGCCCACTTTCTGGCGCGTATCCCACAGGCAGTAGAGCATGAACTCCACGATGTTTCTGACCCTGTCACTCTGACGGGCAGGGAGAACGAACAGAAGATCAATATCGGATCCAGGCGCCAGTGTGCCGCGCCCGTATCCGCCCACTGCCACCACGGCAATGGGTTCCTGTCCGCCATTGGAAGGATGGAGCCTCGTGTCGGCAAAGTGAAAGAGTTCGCGGACGAGGCTGTCCTCAACGTGGCTCAGATACTCTGCACAGGCCGTTCCATCGCCATCCGAGAGCAGCCGCATCTCTGCGAGGGCATAGGCATTGCTGAGAACGGCCTTCAAGATCCGGACAATCTCCGGACGCAGCTCGGCAGGGCTCTTTCGCTTCGCCTCGAATGCCTCGAGAAGCTCTGTCCGCAGCGTATCTGGCGGCGCGTCGCGGTGATGATGCAACGAGACTGTCACGGTCGATCATCCCGGAGGAGCGAAGCCAGTTCATAGATCAGCTCAAGGGCCTCGCGTGGCGAAAGATCATCGGCGGCGATGTTCCGAAGCCGTTTCTCGACGGCCGACTCCCTCAGAAGCGCGGGACTTGCGACCGAAAAGAGCGGGAGTTCCTCGGCGAGATTTGACGCACTCACCTTGCTGCCCTCACGCTCAAGCCGCTCCAGAACCTTCTGTGCACGGTTGATGACAGCAGGTGGAAGTCCAGCGAGCCTCGCAACATGGATTCCGTAGGAACGGTCGGCGACGCCCGACGTGACTTCATGCAGGAATATGATCTGGTCTTGCCACTCCCTTACCTTCATCGTCGCGTTAGCGAGATGCGGGAGCTTCGCGGCCAGGCAGGTCAGTTCATGGTAATGGGTCGCGAACAGCGCACGGCACTTGTTGACGCCATGCAGATGTTCAAGTGTCGCCCAGGCGATGGAGAGGCCGTCGTAGGTTGCGGTCCCACGTCCGATTTCGTCCAGAATAACAAAGGAGCGCTCCGTCGCCTGATTCAGGATTGCAGCCGTCTCGATCATTTCCACCATGAAAGTGGAACGCCCGCGCGCCAGATCATCAGCGGCGCCGACGCGGCTGAACAGCCTGTCCACGACACCGAAATGCGCTTCATTGGCAGGAACGAAGGATCCCATCTGTGCGAGGATCACGATCAGTGCGTTCTGTCGCAGATAGGTTGACTTGCCGGCCATGTTGGGACCGGTGAGCAGGCAGAGCCGCTTGCCGTCTCCCGGAATGCTGCAGTCATTGGCCACGAATGATCCGGCCGCACTGTCCTGGAGTGCTGCCTCCACAACCGGATGACGTCCGCCTGTGATCGTGAAGCCCAGAGATCCATCGACCTTGGGTCTCATATAGCGGCGCTTTTCGGCCAGTTGCGCCAGCGCCGCTGCCGCGTCGAGCTGCGCCACGGCCTCGGCAATTTCGGAGATGTGGTTGCGACGAGCGAGGACCGTCCCGCAGAGATGCGCAAAGATCTCGAGTTCGAGAGCAAGGGCCTTTTCGGCTGCCGCGGCGATCCGCTGGCCGAGCGAGGCCAGTTCGGCGGTGACAAAGCGCATGGCATTGGCCACTGTCTGGCGGTGCATGAAGAAGCCGGGCTCTCCGGCTGTCTGCAGTGCACTGGCGGCGTTCGCGGGAACCTCGATGAAATAGCCGAGCACGTTGTTGTGCTTGACCTTGAGTGACTTGACGCCTGATGTCTCGCAGTAACGGGTCTGCAGGCCTGCGACGACATGGCGGGGTTGATCACGCAGGGAACGGTTCTCATCGAGGTCTGCTGAATACCCGTCGCGCACAAAGCCGCCATCGCGCGAATAGCCTGGCAATTCACTGGCAAGTGCGGCGTCGAGTTCGCTGGCGAGTACGCGGTCAGCCAGGATGAGTGTGTCGCGAATCTTGCCGAGGTTCAATGGCAGTCCACTGATGGTGGCGCTCTCGGTCAGCCGCTGTGCCAGCGTACCAGCCATGATCAAGCCATCCCGGACGGCTGCGAGATCGCGCGGTCCGCCTCGCGACAAGGCCAAACGGCCGAGCGCGCGTTCAAGATCGGGCATGGCGGAGAGCTGCCGCCGGACCTCCCCGCGCAGCAGTCCATCGTTCAGGAAATGCGCGACCTCGTCCAGCCGGTGAGCGATGAGATGAGGATCACAGAGGGGGTTTGACAGACGCGATCCGATGCAGCGTGAGCCCGCTGCCGTGACGGCATGATCGATGACGGAGAGCAGGCTTCCCTTGCGTTCTCCTTGCAGGGTCCTGGCAAGCTCCAGATTGGCTCTTGTGGCCGGGTCTATCAGCAGTGTTGCGGAAGCGGTCTCGCGGCGCGGTGGCCGGAAATGCGGGATCCGGCCTGCCTGGGTGATGACGATGTATTCCAGGAGTCCCCCGACAGCCGATATCTCGGGACGCGTGAAACTGCCGAAACCCTCGAGAGCGGCGACGTCGAAATGCTCCTTCAGCCGACGCTCGGCGGCTAGGGAGTCGAAGCGGACGGCGGGCAGCGGCGTGACCGGTGCGCCCGTCCTGGACAGGAGGCGGGAGATTTCCTCATCCTCGAGAAGCTTGTCGGGCACCACGATCTCGCGCGGCTCAAGACGGGCGAGGTCGGCCGCGAGCCGGCCCGCCGAAGTCGTCAGGACTGCCAGCTCGCCGGCGCTGATGTCAGCCCAGGCGATGGCTATTTCGGACGCTGACCGGTTGTGCGTGACGCTCACCAGGAAGTTGTGGCTGCGGGACTCGAGGAGGCTGTCTTCCGTCAGAGTGCCGGGGGTGACGAGGCGCACGACATCCCGTTTCACCACGGCCTTCGAGCCCCGCTTGCGGGCGTCTGCGGGATCCTCCAGCTGCTCGCAGACGGCCACCCGGTGACCAAGCCGGATCAGCTTTTGAAGATAGCCATCCGCGGCATGCACCGGGACCCCGCACATGGGGATATCCTGGCCCAGATGCTTTCCGCGCTTCGTCAGGGTAATGCCAAGGGCGGATGCGGCAATCTCC
Source organism: Hyphomicrobiaceae bacterium (assembly GCA_900298995.1). Lineage (GTDB taxonomy): Bacteria > Pseudomonadota > Alphaproteobacteria > Rhizobiales > Aestuariivirgaceae > Aestuariivirga. The sequence continues at coordinate 127,274 of OMIC01000037.1, forward strand.
GCATCCTCGAAGAAGAGTTCATAGAAGTCGCCCATGCGAAAAAACAGCAGGCTCCCCGGGTTTGCCTGCTTCAGCACCAGAAACTGGGCCATAATGGGGGTGGGGCGCTGGACGCCCTCCTCTTCCCCCTCGCCGCTGCTGAGGTCCAATCTGTCCACGCGTCATCCATAGCAGGAATCGCAGCCAACGGCACAAGGCGGGAATTCAAGCCCTTGAGTGTCAGACCGCCCCTCTTTAGGGTGTCTGGAACCAGTTTTTCAATTGTTCCCCGAGGTCAAGACATGGACCACAAGCCGCGCCGGCCGTCCTTCACGGATGAGGAGGCCCTGCAATTTCACAACCGCGGCAAGCCGGGCAAGCTGGAAATCACCCCGACCAAGCCCATGGCGACCCAGCGCGACCTCTCTCTGGCCTATAGCCCGGGGGTCGCGGTGCCGGTGCGGCGTATCGCGGAGGTGCCTGAGACCGCCTATGACTATACGGCCAAGGGCAATCTTGTTGCCGTCATTTCCAACGGCACTGCCATTCTGGGGCTTGGCGATCTTGGTGCGCTGGCATCAAAGCCGGTGATGGAAGGCAAGGCGGTTCTGTTCAAGCGCTTCGCCGATGTCGATTCCATCGACCTTGAGGTCGATACCAAGGACGTTGAGGCTTTCATCAACGCCGTCCGCTATCTCGGTCCCTCCTTCGGCGGCATCAATCTCGAGGATATACGTGCGCCAGACTGCTTCATCATCGAGCAGCGCCTGCGCGAGCTCATGGATATTCCGGTGTTCCATGACGATCAGCATGGCACCGCCATCATTGCCACTGCCGGCCTCATCAATGCGCTTCATCTCACGAAGCGCGATCTGTCGAGTGTCAAGATCGTCTGCAACGGTGCGGGTGCTGCGGCGATAGCCTGTGTCGAACTCATCAAGTCGCTCGGCGTGCCAAACGGCAACGTCATCCTCGCCGATTCCAAGGGTGTTGTGTACAAGGGCCGCAGCGATGGCATGAATCAGTGGAAGTCGGCACATGCCGTTGACACCCCCGCCCGCACGCTGGCCGAGGCGCTTGACGGAGCAGACGTGTTCTTCGGCCTGTCCGTTGCCGGTGCGCTCACGCCACAGATGGTCCGGACAATGGCGCCGGACCCAGTCATCTTCGCCATGGCCAATCCCGATCCGGAAATAACGCCCGAGGAGGTCGCCAAGGTTCGCCCGGATGCGATCATGGCCACGGGCCGATCAGATTATCCCAATCAGATCAACAATGTGCTGGGCTTCCCCTATATCTTCCGCGGAGCCCTGGACGTGCGGGCGCGTACCATCAATGACGAGATGAAGATTGCTGCGGCCCAGGCCCTCGCCGGATTGGCACGGGAGGATGTGCCCGATGAGGTCGCCGCCGCCTATCACGGAACCAGGCCAAGTTTCGGCCGTGACTATCTGATCCCCGTTCCGTTCGATCCCCGCCTGATCTCGACCATTCCGGTCTCGGTCGCCAGGGCAGCGATGGAGAGTGGTGTCGCTCGCCGTCATATTGCCAATCTGGAGGAATATGGCCGCACCCTGTCCGCGAGGCTCGATCCCATCGCCGGCACGCTTCAGAGTGTCTTTGAAAAGGTGCGCGTTGCGCCCAAGCGCGTGGTTTTCGCCGAAGGTGAGGAAGATCGCATGATCCGCGCGGCCAACAGCTTTGCCAGCGCAGGGTTGGGACGGGCAATCCTGATCGGGCGCGAAGTCGAGATCGAGAACACGCTGCGCAATGGCACACTGGAACTCAATGAAAGCGTCGAGATTTCAAACGCGCGGCTTTCCGACCGCAATGTCGACTATGCGAATTTTCTATACGAACGCCTGCAGCGCAATGGTTTCCTGTTCCGCGATTGCCAGCGCATGGTCAACCAGGATCGCAACGTCTTTGCAGCCTGCATGGTGGCGATGGGTGATGCTGATGCGATGGTCACTGGCCTGACGCGGAATTTCTCCGTGGCGCTCGACAATGTCCGGCAGGCCATCGATCACCGTCCCGGCCACCGGCCCATCGGCGTGTCCATGGCCCTGGTGCGGGGACGCACCGTGTTCATTGCCGACACGTCGATCCATGAGTTGCCGTCGGCGGAAGAACTGGCCGACATCGCACAGGAAGCTGCCGGTGTCGCACGCCGCTTTGGCTATGAGCCACGTGTTGCCTTCCTCTCCTATTCGACATTCGGCTATCCGCGCGGTGAACGAGCGGAATATGTGCGCAATGCAGTCTCGGTCCTCGACCGCCGCCATGTCGATTTCGAGTATGAAGGCGAGATGGCGGCGGACGTGGCTCTTTCGCCGGAGGCCATGGCTTTGTACCCCTTCTGCAGGCTGACAGGTCCGGCAAATGTACTCGTGATGCCTGCAGCCCACTCCGCCTCGATCTCCACCAAGATGCTGCAGCAGCTGGGCGGTGTCACCGTCGTTGGTCCTCTGCTCACCGGCCTTGATCGTCCGGTCCAGATTGCTTCTATGTCCGCGACGGCATCGGAGATCCTCAACCTTGCCGTCATTGCAGCCTATGACATCAACCGTTAGTGCCGTTTGGTTGCCCGAAATGCGCGAAATAGCGCGAGTTGATGGCTGCCACCGGTAAAATGATGAGTACATCGGTCGTGTTGAACTGTGCATCGATCACGGCGCCGTCGCCGATGTGGCATCCAAGCCGCAGATAGCCCTTGATCAGTGGCGGAAGGGACACGAGCGCGCGCCGCTTCTGTCCATCCGTCAGGGCCAGGCGTCTCATCTCGACCCTTGTTTCCGGCAAGGCGCGCACGCGCCACTCGTCCTGCGGAATCGCATCCGCCAGTACGCTGAGCGCCAGCGCATGCGCCTCGGGATCCGTCCCCTCGAGACTGGCGCAACCCAGCATCACATCCATGCCGTGGGCCCGCACATAGTTCCAGATACCCTGCCAGAGGAGTTCCAGCACCGGCTTTGTGCGAAAAGGCTTGAGAACACAGGATCGGCCAAGCTCAAGAAAGCGCAGTCCGCGATGTGCGGCCAGCAGGGGGGCGACATCGAATTCGCGCTGCGAATAGAGGCCGCCGCTGGCATCGGCGATCTCCTGGCGTAGCAGGCGGTAGGTTCCGATCAGCTCGCCGTCATCCAGCATGATCGGATCATCATGCGGGCTTGCTCCGGCATGTACGACAACGAGATGATCACAAAGGTCGTCGTAATGATCACGATCCAGCCGCCTGGTCTGTGCGATGACATCCGGGCGTGCTTTCATTTCCTCATAGAACACCCTGTAGCGAAGGTGCTGACAGGCAAGAACGTCCTCGGGGCGGGTTGCCAGACGGAGCAGGAATTGGCCGCGGGTCGTTTGAATGTCCGGCATGGATCTCGGCGTATGGCTCACGCAAGTTGTTTGCCACAGACACCGCCAATGTGAAAGTTCAATGACTGTTCAGGCGGCGGCCTGCCGCATGACCAGCCGGGCGATAGTCTCCTCGAGATCCTGGCGATCAAAAGGTTTGGACAGATAGCCATCCATGCCGGCCTCGAGACACTCGGCGATGTCATCCTTGTGGGCATTGGCGGTCAGGGCCAGAATCGGCAGGCGCGGTGATCCGCGCTGGAGTTCGAGGCGGCGGATCTGACGTGTCGTCTCAATACCATCAAGAACCGGCATCTCCACATCCATGATCACGAGATGCGGCTGCTCGTCCGACTGAAGCGCCATCAGCACTTCACGGCCATTGAGGACATGGCTCACCTGATAGCCCTCACGTCGCAGCACGGTTTGCGCCAGCAGAGCATTGACGGGGTTGTCCTCGGCCAGCAACACGCGAAGTGGTGCGCGGTTGCGATCGGTTCTTGCGATGTCTCTGAGATCCTGCACCGCGGCGGCGATCATGTCCTGGGGAGAGCCTGACAGCAATTTGAGCAGCGATTGGCGGCGGAAGGGCTTCAGAACATAGCCCGAGACCGGAGCGCTGAGCAGATCGTGCCGTTGACGCCGTTCCTCGGCGCGCATCAGCACGAAGATCCGCAAGCCCGAAACACTGTCGTATTGCCGGAGAACATCTGCAAACTCGCAGTCGCAGATGATGGTCGCACCGGCTGCAATCTCACCGCGCCCAAGGCTTGTTGTGAGATCGTCGATTTCCGGCAGAATGCAAACCCGAGCACCGCTCTCTGACAGTGTGTCACGTATGTGGTTCACCGTGAGCCCTGGTCGTGCTGCCAGAACGAAGGTCTGGCCTTGCAACTGCTGGACAGCCGGAAGGCGATCGCCCTCGGCAAGCGGCAAGCTGACCTGGAACACGGATCCATGACCGGGGGATGATCTGACGGAGATGCTTCCTCCCATGGCCCCGATCAGCTTCCGCGAAATGGTGAGCCCCAGTCCCGCGCCGCCGAAAAGCCGACGTGTTTCCTCATTGCCCTGCATGAATTCATCAAAGATGCGCTGCTGTTCGTCTGGTGTCATGCCGATACCGGTGTCACTCACGGTAATCGTCAGTTGATCGGCGGCCGACGGTGTGGCGTTGATCGCAACGCCGCCTGCGGATGTGAATTTGATGGCGTTGCCACAGAGGTTGAGAAGCACCTGACGCAGCCGCTTCTCATCGCCGGCAATGAGAGATGGTATCTGGCCTGAGACGAAGCAGGAAATCTCAATTCCCTTTGCGTGGGCGCGCGGTGCCAGCAACTCGGTTACGGATTCGATCAGCGCTGCTAGATCAAAGCGGTCCTGCGCGAGGGTTACGTCATCGCGCTCTGCGAGAGAGGCATCCAGAAGCTCATCGACGATCGAGAGCAGTGCGCGCGCCGAGGCGTCGGCTGTTTTTGCGTAGTTGCGCTGCTCGGCCGAAAGCGGCGTCTCCAGAAGCAGTCCGATCATGCCGATGATCCCATTCATCGGTGTCCGGATCTCATGGCTTGTAATGGCAAGAAATCGGGACTTGGCGCTGCTGGAGGCTTCCGCCCTCAGTCGCGCCTCGTGCAGGGCGGCCGCCGTCGTTGCAAGGGCAGCAAGGCGGCGGCGGGTCCCGCGACGCCACACGAACTGGCCAAGCGTGATTCCGATCGATGTAATGAGGCCTGCGACTACCAGGCCGAAGACCAGGTAGCGCGATCCGGTGGATAGTGCAGTTGCGATCGCCAGTCCGCTCAGGAGTGCAACCAGCGATGCCGAGGCGATCAGCGTGCCGTATCCGACTTCGGGTCTGGCCAGCTGCTGCAAGGCGCGGCCAAGCGTTGCATCCTGTTCCGGTGCGGGCAAGGCAGCATCAGGCGCGGTCTGGTCGGTAAGGCCCATGGAAGAAGCTCTGCCATGACCGGATTGCAAAAGCCTTACAGGCTTCAGACGTGGTAAATGAATGGTAAACAGGCGATCAGGCGGCGGCCTGCAGGCTGGCCAGCTTCTGACGGTAACTCAGCGCCTCGGCAATGTGAATGCGCGCAACCTGCTGCTGCCTGTCGAGATCGGCAAGGGTGCGGGCGACCCGCAGAACCCGGTGGTAGCCCCGTGCTGACAGGTTCATGGCGTCAGCCGCATCGCGCAACAGCACCAGTCCGGCCGCGTCAGGCCTTGCAATCTCCTCCAGCAGGGCGCCATCGGCTTCTGAGTTGGTCCTGAGTTCCGGCTTGCCAAGCTGCCTGAAACGCTGGGCCTGGATCGTGCGTGCCGCGAGAACGCGGCGGGCGACATCCTCGCTTGTTTCCTTCGGGGGAGGCAGGGGGAGGTCCGCAGCCCTGACGGCGGCAAGCTCGATCTGGATGTCCATGCGGTCAAGGAGAGGGCCGGAAATGCGCGCCTGATAGTCTGTCGCGCAACGGGGCCCCTTTCGGCACAGATGGCCGGGCTCGCCTGCCATGCCGCATTTGCAGGGGTTCATCGCTGCCACCAGCTGAAACCGGGCGGGATAGGTCACGTGATAGTTGACGCGTGCGATAATGGTTTCGCCGGTCTCCATGGGCTGGCGGAGGGATTCGAGAACCCGTGGCTGAAACTCTGGCAACTCGTCCAGAAACAGCACGCCATGATGGGCCAGCGCCATTTCACCTGGCTTCGCACGCAGACCGCCGCCCACCAGCGCCGGCATGGAGGCCGAATGATGCGGTGCCCGGAAGGGCCGCTGCCTTGAGAGCTGCCCGCCCGGCAATTCGCCTGCCAGGGACGCCACCATGCTCACATCCAGCATCTCGCGGGAATCCATGGGCGGGAGAATGGATGGAAGACGCTGGGCCAGCATGGACTTCCCGGCGCCTGGCGGTCCGACCATCAGGAAATGATGGCCGCCGGCTGCCGCCACCTCCAGGGCCCGTTTGGCGGTCTCCTGGCCCTTGATGTCCCGCAGGTCCGGAAGCCGGTCTGGCTCCGGCGCCAGGGCGGGCCGCGGCCGCGTCAGTACCTGTGTTCCCTTCACGTGGTTGATGAGCTGTATCAGGTTTTCGGGCGCCAGTATGTCGGCGTCTTCACCGGCCCAGGCGGCCTCGGGCCCTGAGGCTTTGGGACAGATCAGCCCCATGTCGCGGGCATTGGCGGCAATCGCGGCGGGGAGCGCCCCCGATACCCCGACGATGCCGCCGTCCAGCGCCAGTTCGCCCATCACCACATAGCGGGTCAGGAAATCCTGTGGAACGATGCCCAGGGCTGCGAGCACCGCCAGGGTGATCGGCAAATCGAAATGGCTTCCCTCCTTGGGCAGGTCGGCCGGCGAGAGATTGACGACCAGCCGCTTGCCCGGAAGCGCCAGGCCAATGGCATGGAGTGCGGCCCGCACCCTCTCCCGGCTTTCGCCAACCGCCTTGTCGCCCAATCCCACCACGTTGAACTGGACCATGCCGGAGAGAAACTGCGCCTGGACGTCGACGGCGAGCGCCTCGATCCCCTGAAAGGCAACAGTGGCGGCACGCGATGTCATGCAGATCACCTCAAGCGTGCATATTGTATTGTCCCGACAGTGACGTCAAGAACAATCCATGAACATCAGACCCCCGGGGTCTCGCCTTCCGGCTCGGCGGATGCATTTTCGACGTTGCGGGCGTTGATCCGCACCCGTTTCACGCGCCGGGGGTCGGAATCGAGGATTTCGAACTCGAGTCCGCTCCCATGGCGGATGATCTCGCCGCGGGCTGGAACCCGGCCCGCAATCTTGAAGATCAATCCGGCCAGCGTATCGGCCTCTTCCTCTTCGTCTTCTGGCAGGAGGTCCACGCCGAGCAACGCCTCGAGCTGCGCCAGATCGACACGCCCATCCGCCACCGAGATGCCCGGTTCCACCGGGCGCACTTCAACGTCTTCCTCGGTGTCGTGCTCGTCCGAGATGTCGCCAACGATCACCTCGACCAGATCCTCGATCGACACCAGACCTTCCGTGCCACCATATTCATCAATCACGATCGCCAGATGGGTGCGGCTCGCCTGCATGCGGACGAGCAGGTCGGTGGCCGGCATCGAGGGCGGAACAAACAGCACCTCCCGGTTCAGCCCGGCCTGACGGACGGTTGTCGCGAGGGCCGACGCGGCAATGCTGAGCCCTGCGACCGTTCCCGGTTTCTCAGGCTTGTCCGGCTTGGCCGCGCGTCGCTTGCGTGTCCCGCGCGCCGCGATCCAGCGCAGGAAATCCTTCACATGGATCATGCCGGTGACACCATCCAGCGTGTCGCGGTAAACCGGCACGCGTGAGTGGTTGGCGTCAATGAACTTGGCGAGCAGATCCTGCATGGTGTCGGCCTCGTCGATGGCGACGATATCCACCCGCGGCACCATCACGTCATCGACGCGCAGGCTGGAGAACTCGATGATGTTGAGCATCATCGACTTGGCTTCCTGGCCAACGGCCTCGCCCGGGTTCTGTGCTTCGTGGGTCTCGATGGCGCCTGCCAGGCTTTCGCGCAGCCCGCGGTCCCTGCTTCGCGCAAAGCGGCTCCGGAGCCGTTGCCAAAGGCTCTCCCGCCCGGTGTCCTGCGGTGTGGGGCCCGGGGTGGTGTCAGTGTCGCTCATAGGGATCCCGGATTCCGAGGCCATTCAGTATGCCGGTCTCAAGACGCTCCATTGCATCGGCCTCCGCATCCGTCTCATGGTCATAGCCCAGAAGATGCAGCGTGCCATGCACAATCAGATGTGCCGCGTGATCCTGCAAGGTCTTGCCCTGGTCTTCCGCTTCGCGCGCACTCACTCCGAAGGCGAGGACGATGTCGCCCAGCGGCCGGATCTCGTCCTCTGGAAGCGGCATGTCGGAGGGGGCCGGAAAGGACAGCACATTGGTCGGGCTGTTCTTGCCGCGCCAGGCAGCGTTCAGTTCGGCAATGGCCGCATCGTCCGTAAACAGAAGTGCGATTTCGCCATCCGAAGCCGCCTTGTCCGCAGCCGCGAGGGCCGCTGCGACCGCTCCACGCGCGAGCGCCTCAAGGCCGCCAAGCGAGAGCCAGGCCGGGTCCTCGACCTCGATCACGACACTCATGACCGCTGCTTCGGCGCCTTCTTGTCATAGGCGGCAACGATGCGCCCCACCAACGCATGCCGCACGATGTCGGCATTGCTGAAGCCGACCGCCGCGACGCCCTGAACGCCCTTCAGCACGGCCACCGCATCGGCGAGTCCCGACACCGCGCCGGGCGGCAGATCGACCTGGGTCGGATCTCCGGTCACGACCATGCGGCTGCCCTCGCCGAGACGCGTCAGAAACATCTTCATCTGCTGCGGCGTGGTGTTCTGTGCCTCGTCCAGAATGATGAAGGCCGAGGACAGCGTGCGCCCGCGCATGAAGGCCAGCGGTGCAATCTCGATCTGGTTCTCGGCGATTCCCTTGGCCACCAGGCTGGCGGGCATCATGTCGTAGAGGGCGTCATAGAGCGGCCGCAGATAGGGATCGACCTTTTCCTTCATGTCGCCCGGCAGGAACCCCAGTCTCTCGCCCGCCTCGACTGCCGGCCGGGACAACACGATGCGGTCCACTTCACCATTCATCAGCGCTTCCGCAGCACAGGCCACCGCGAGGTAAGTCTTTCCGGTGCCGGCCGGTCCGATGCCGAAGACCAGTTCGTTCCTGCGGATGGCCTCGATATAGGAGCCCTGGGTCGGGGTCCGCGGCATGACCAGCTTGCGGCGGGTGCGGATGGCGCCGCCCGGAACATTGTCGTCCTGCGCCTCGCGCATGCGGATCGCGCCCTCAACCTCACCCTTGCTGATATCAAGGCCGCGCCGGGCGCGGTTGTAAAGGCCCATCAGCACGTCGCGCGCGGCATTGCGGGCCGAATCACTCCCGCGCACCGCGAGGCGGTTTCCGCGTGGCGTGATATCGACATGCAGGCGATGCTCAAGTACGGCGAGGTTTTCGTCATGCTCGCCGCAAAGCAATGATAACAGGCGGTTATCGTCGAACGAGAGGGTGAGAACATCCGAATCTTCTGGCCGGTGTCCGGTCTTGGGATTGCCAAGCTGGGCCGCAGTGACGGGCGGATTCAAGGATTTGCTTCTCCGTTGCTAGACTGCCTGGTCATAATGACCCGAAAGACTGTTGCTTCCAACCCCCGTTATGTGGGCATCCACGATCATTCCGATAAGATGGGGTCCGCCGGAAACATGGACAGGCTGGAGATAGGGCGACTTGCCCACCAGCTGGCCCGGATCGCGGCCGGGCTTCTCGAGAAGGACCGGCAGCGTCCGGCCCACCATCTGGCGATTGAAGGCTGTCTGCTGGGCCGTGACCAGCTTCTGGAGTGCCTGAAGCCGGGCGTCCTTTTCTGCCTCAGGGACCTGGACCGCCATGTCTGCTGCGGGGGTGCCCGGCCGTGGTGAATATTTGAACGAGAAGGCGCTGGCGTAGCCAGTATCCCGTATGATTTGAAGTGTTGACTCGAAATCTTTTTCCGTCTCGCCTGGAAAGCCGACGATAAAATCGCCTGACATTGCAATATCTGGCTTTGCCCGCCGGATCTTGTCGATAAGCCGCATGTAATCTGCCGCCGTGTGACCACGGTTCATGGCTTTTAGTATCGTGTCGCTACCAGATTGAACGGGAAGATGCAGATACGGCATCAGCTTCGGGTTTCCTGCATGCGCGGCGATGAGGTCTTCGGTCATGTCGCGCGGGTGGCTCGTGGTGTAGCGCAGCCTTTCGATACCCGGGATCGATGACAGTTCGGCAACAAGGCCAGCGAGACCCATCGTCCGGCCCCCGCCATCCGAGCCGTGATAGGCATTGACGTTCTGTCCCAGAAGCGTGATCTCGCGCACACCCTGCGCGGCAAGCCTGCGGGCCTCCGCCATGATCTGCTCGCGCGGCCGCGATGCCTCGGCGCCGCGTGTGTAGGGAACCACACAGAAGGTACAGAACTTGTCACAGCCTTCCTGAACAGTGAGAAACGCCGCGACGCCCTTTCCGGCAAGCTGACCCGTCCTCAGCGTCTCGAACTTGTCCTCCGCCGGAAACTCGGTTTCGACGACGGGCCCCTCCCCCGACTTCTTGCGCGCCAGCAGTTGCGGCAGGCGGTGATAGCCCTGCGGGCCGAATACCAGGTCGACGCTGGGGGCCCGCCGCACGATCTCCTCGCCCTCGGCCTGGGCAACGCAGCCGGCCACCGCAATCAGCATCTCGCCGCCCTGCTCTGCCCGCGCCCGCTTCAGGCGGCGGAGTCGACCGATTTCCGAATAGACCTTCTCGGCCGCCTTTTCGCGGATGTGGCAGGTATTCAGAATGACCAGGTCGGCGTCTTCAGGCGTCGTGGTTTCGGAATAGCCGAGTGGTGCCAGCACATCGCGCATGCGCGCGCTGTCATAGACATTCATCTGACAGCCGTAGGTCTTGACGAAGACCTTTCTCGGAGCGGGTTCCATGATGATGAGGGCTCTAGCGGATTCTTGCCGGATCGTGAAGCGCCAGGCTCAGTCCCCGCCGCACCTCCGCTTCGGCATGGCGGGCCAGTTGCTTGCGGTCCCGCCCGTCATCGAGGGCGAGCGGCGCATGCAACACCACGGTCACCTCGATCGGCCCCAGGCTCAGCGCACCCAGCAGATGCGGGATCAGCTCCATCTCGCCATACCAGGCATAGGAGGGAAGCAGTCTGCGGTTCATGGGCATGTTGCGATGGCCGCGATAGGCCAGTGAAACCGGCTGAACCTTCACACCCGGCAATCCTGCGGCGGCGAAGAACGAGGTCTTGAAGGGCAGAACACGGCGGCCGTCACTCGAAGTTCCTTCCGGAAACAGCACCAGCGTGTCGCCGGCCGCGAGCCGCCCGCTCATTTCGTCATGCGATACCCTCACCGCCTGGCGGCGTGCGCGGTCGACGAAAACGGTTCGCTGCAGCCGTGCCAGTGTTCCGAAGATTGGCCAGCCTGCGACCTCCCGCTTTGCCACGAACGAGACGGGCGCCACCGTGCTCAGCACCAGAATGTCCAGCCAGCTCACGTGATTGCTGACGATGAGCAGGGGTCCATCGGCAGCGGTCCTGCCGATGACATCGCAACGCACGCCGAGCAGGCGGCAGACGAGACGGTGGTAGTGCATGGGGAAGGTACGGGCGAGATCGAGCCGCAGCCACAGGAAGACCTGCTGCAGTGGCATCAGGGGCAGGGTGAGCGCCGCCAGAAGACCGAGCAGCACCGGCGCTCTGAGGGCCTTCAAGCTGAAAGTTCCCGGCTGTACACGATGGCGTCTTCACGCCCGCCCGCCCGCGCGTAATAGTCCCTGCGCCGTCCTGCCTCCCGGAAGCCAAGACCCGCATAGAGCGCCTGAGCGGCGATGTTGGAGGCCGCCACCTCGAGAAACACCTTTCGAACCTTCGCTTGTGCAAGACCCTCCATATGCCGGAGCAGCAGATGCCGCGCCAGCCCGTGCCGCCGTGCGGCGGGACGCGTGCCGATGGTGATGATCTCGGCCTCATCCGCCGCACGCCGCGTGAGGAGAAATGCAGCCGGCTCGCCATGCATCAGGGCAAGTGACCCGGCGGCGCCCGGCGTCGCGAGGAGATCGGCGAAGGCCGCCGTGCTCCATCCCTCGCCGAAGGCTTCCGCATGAAGATGTGCCAGCAACGATGCCGAGACGGGAGAGGCCGTTTCGATAGTGAAACCGGTTTCGGCGGCGCGTATCGCGCCGGTCTGCGGCTTGGCATCGGGCGCCCGGAGATAGAGCGGGGCAGGCAAACCGGTATCCGGACGCGTGATGGCAAGTCTGGCAAAGCGGGCGGCAATCGGGTGGTTCCCGGCCGTGGAGACGGTGAGGTCCGCACGGTTGCACGATGTGACGACTGCCTCTGCAGCGGTTCCGATCACCCAGGATCCGAGCGGCGTGTCCAGCGTGGCGCCGGCCAGCGTGGCCACATGCGGAGCCCTGATCTCCTGGCGTGCGGCGTCAAAGCGTGCGGCGTAGACCTGGCCGTTCCCCGCATCCGATGCGACCAGCAGGGGAACCTGCGCTGGCTCATTGGCGGCGATGGCGCTGAGGCAGTCGATGCCGATCACGGGCGCACCGCAGGCGCGCGCGAGTCCCTGAGCGAAGGACAGACCAATGCGCGTGCCCGTGAAGGTGCCGGGACCCGTCGTGACGGCGATGCGGGCAATGTCCGAAAAGCCAAGACCGGCCTGCCGCATGACCTCGGCGACCATGGGCGCGAGGGCCTCGGCATGGCCACGTTCCATCACGATGCAGGCATCGGCGAGCGGCAGGGCGCGGCCAGCCTCGATCACTGCCGCCGAACACGCCCCCATTGCCGTATCAAGGCCGAGGATCTTCATGGTGACGGCCAGATAGGCTCCTCAGGTGCGTCGCGTCAAACGGCGCGAACCTCGTTCACGTCGGGAACAAAATGGCGCAGCAGGTTCTCGATGCCGTGCTTCAGTGTGGCGGTGGAGGAGGGGCAGCCGGCGCAGGACCCCTTCATGTTCAGATAGACCACGCCTTCGCGGAAACCATGGAAGGTGATGTCGCCACCATCCTGCGCCACCGCCGGACGCACTCGCGTGTCCAGCAATTGCTTGATGGTCGCGACTGTCTCGGCATCGGCATCGTCGAAGAATTCTCCGCTCCGGGCCTCGTCCTGTGGAACGTCATCACGCAGCACTGGCGCGCCAGACAGGTAGTGATCCATGATCAGCCCGAGTATGGCCGGCTTCAAGTGCTGCCATTCTCCCCCGGTCTTGGTGATGGTGATGAAGTCCTGCCCTAGGAAAACGCCAGACACACCCGTAACACCGAACAGTTTCTGCGCCAGCGGTGAATCGGCCGCTGCTGCAGAATCGCGGTAGTCCCGCGTGCCGCCCGGCAAGACCGGCTTGCCAGGCAGAAATTTCAGCGTGGCGGGATTTGGGGTGGCTTCCGTCTGGATGAACATGTCCGATTCCTCTGCTCGGGAATTATATAGGCCCAGTTTAGAATCGTTTCAAACTTCTTTGCGGCGGTCACGAGACGATGAAGCCGACGATTTCCCGGGCCTGGCGCATGATCGGGGCGGCGATGGCCCGGGCGCGTTCGGAACCCTCCCGCAAGACCCGTTCGACATAGGCGGGGTCAGCCTGAAGCCGCTTCGTCTCCTCACCGACAGGTCCCAGCTTCGCCACGGCGAGGTCGGCCAGCGCATTCTTGAACACCGAGAACTGCCCGCCGCCATATTGCGCCAGAACCTTGTCGACGCTTTCCCCGGCAAGTGCGGCATAGATGCCTGTCAGATTGTCGGCCTCCGGCCGACCCTTGAGGCCTTCCGCTGCGGTCGGCAACGGTTCGGTATCGGTCTTGGCCTTGCGGACCTTCCTGGCAATGGTGTCGGCGTCATCCGTCAGGTTGAGGCGCGAGAGATCGGAGGGATCCGACTTCGACATCTTCTTCGTCCCGTCGCGCAGGCTCATCACGCGCGTGGCCGGGCCGGTGATGTAGGGCTCAGGCGGCACCAGGAAGACGCCATCGGCGAAGCCTGCCGCCTTGATGGCATCTGCATAGTCGAGGTTGAACTTGTTGGCGATGTCCCGCGCAAGCTCGAGATGCTGCTTCTGGTCCTCGCCTACCGGAACATGGGTGGCGCGATAGCCGACGATATCGGCAGCCATGAGCACGGGGTAGGTGTAGAGACCGACCGAGGCGGCTTCCTTGTCCTTGCCCGCCTTTTCCTTGAACTGGGTCATGCGGTTGAGCCAGCCGATCCGCGCCACGCAGCCCAGGATCCAGGCCAGTTCGGCATGCTCAGCAACCTGGGACTGGTTGAAGATGATGCTCTTCCGGGGGTCAAGGCCACAAGCGAGATAGGCGGCGGTCACATCGAGGATCGCCCGACGCAATTCCTTCGGATCCTGCCAGACCGTGATCGCATGCATGTCGACCACGCAGTAGATGCACTCATGCGTGTCCTGCATGTGGATCCAGTTGATCATGGCGCCCAGATAATTGCCGAGATGCAGGTTTCCGGTCGGCTGCATGCCGGAAAAAACGCGCGGAACGATGGTGGCCATGGCGGAATCCCCCGATCTGAAACGGCGCTGCTTATGCCCGCAAAACCGGACCCTGAAAAGAGCCCCCGCATGGCTTGCAAGGCGGCGGCGGGCAGGCTCTAAGTCGGATCCATGCCTGAGCTTCCGGAAGTCGAGACAGTCATGCTGGGTCTGAAGCCCGTGCTCGAGGGCCGCGTCATCACGCAGGTGGTGCTGCGGCGAGCCGACCTGCGCTTTCCCTTCCCCCCGGACTTTGCCGTCCGTCTCGCGGGCTGCCGGGTCACCGGCCTCTGGCGCCGCGCCAAATACATACTGGCGGGGCTCGATTCGGGCGATGTTCTGCTCATCCATCTCGGCATGACGGGGCGGGTCACGATCCTGTCAGGCCTAGGTGTGCGAAATCTGGGCGAGTTCTACTTCGAGACGGCTTCGGACGAGCAGGGCGCGGGACCTCATGATCATGTCGTGCTGACGCTGGATGACGGAACCCGCCTCGTCTACACCGATCCCCGCCGGTTCGGCATCATGGACCTGTTTCCGGAGAAGGCGGCGGCAACGCACAAATTGTTGGGCGGCATCGGTGTCGAACCACTCGGCAACAGCTTCGATGCCGCCTATCTTGCCGAGCGCTTCCGGGGCAAGTCGGCGCCGCTCAAGGCCGCCCTCCTCGACCAGCGCATCGTGGCGGGACTGGGCAACATCTATGTCTGCGAGGCGCTTCACAGGGCGGGCCTGTCGCCGCGGCGCAAGGCCCGAACACTCGCCGGGCCAAGGGCACGCCAGCGCCTCGCGGCTCTCGCCGGTCATGTCCGCACCGTGTTGCAGGAGGCCATTGCGGCCGGAGGGTCCACCCTTCAGGACTTTGCCCATACCGATGGCGGTCGCGGCGCCTTCCAGCAGCGCTTTCTGGTCTACGACCGCGAGGGCGAACCGTGTTTTGCATGCGGCAACGCCATCAAGAGGCTTGTGCAGGCAGGCCGTTCCACCTTTTATTGCAGCACCTGCCAGAGATAGGTGAACCGTGAGCTACCAGACCATCATTGTCGAAACCCGAGGCAAGACCGGGCTTGTGACCTTCAATCGCCCGCAGGCGCTCAATGCGCTGAATGAGGCGCTGATTGCCGAACTCAACACCGCGCTTGTGGATTTCGAAACCAATCCGGAGATCGGCTGCACCGTGATCACCGGCAGCGAGAAGGCCTTCGCGGCGGGCGCCGATGTCAAGGAAATGGCTGAGAAAACCTATATCGAGGCCTATCTCGCCAGGTTCCTCGACGGCTGGACGCGCATTGCCGACACGCGCAAGCCGGTCATCGCCGCGGTGTCCGGCTTCTGTCTTGGCGGCGGGCTGGAACTTGCCATGATGTGCGATCTCATCGTCGCCTCTGAAACCGCGCGCTTCGCGCTTCCCGAAATCACGCTCGGCATCATGCCGGGGGCGGGCGGTACCCAACGCCTGCCGCGCTTCATCGGCAAGGCCAAGGCAATGGATCTCATCCTGACCGGCCGCATGATGGACGCAGCCGAAGCCGAGCGCGCCGGCCTCGTCTCGCGCGTCGTTGCGCCTGACAAGCTGCTCGCGGAAGCCCTTGCCGCAGCTGACAAAATCGCTTCCTATTCGCAGCCCATCGTGATGATGGCCAAGGAGACGGTCAACCGCGCGCAGGAGACATCGCTGGCCGAGGGTGCGCGCTTCGAGCGGCGGCTGTTCCTCTCGATGTTCGCCACCACAGACCAGAAGGAAGGCATGGACGCCTTCATCGCGAAGCGGAAGCCGGTGTTCCGCAATCGTTGAAAAAGCACTACGCGCAAGGTTGCGAATATGCCAAGAAAGCGCTGGATTTCCATGGAGTTGTCATGACGGCTGGCGGAAACAAACTGCTTCTCGAACACTACCGCACCATGCGGCGCATCCGGAGCTTCGAGGAGCGCGTCAACGAACTGTTCGTGCGCGGGCAATCGGCAGGCTCCATGCTGCACATGTCCATTGGCGAGGAATCGATTGCCGGCGTGTGCCGCGCCATGGAGCCGGGCGACAGCTTCACCACCCATCACCGGGGTCATGGAATCTTCATCGCGCGGGGTGCGGACCCGAAGCGCATGATGAGTGAAATCGCCGGAAAATCAGATGGTTACTGCTCGGGCAAGGGCGGCTCGATGCACATCGCCGACATGACGCTGGGCGCGCTCGGCGCCAATGCCATCGTCGGCGGCGGCATCCCGCATGTGGTGGGGGCAGGGCTCTCCTACCGCAACCGCCGGCTTCCCCATGTCTCGGTTGCCTTCTTCGGCGATGGCGCCGCGCAGCAGGGCATCCTCTACGAGGCGATGAACATGGCGGCGCTGTGGAAGCTGCCCGTCGTCTTCTGCTGCATCAACAACCAGTATGGCATGGGCACCCGCATCGACCGCGCGGCTGCCAACCCCAATCTGCATGAACGCGCAATCGCCTGTGGACTCAACGGGTTAACCGTTGATGGCAGCGATGTTGAAGAGGTCCATGACGCGGCCGAACGCATCCTTGGCGCAGCGCGCAACGGCATGCCGGGCTTCATGGTCATCAACTGCTACCGCTTCTACGGGCATGCCCGCCTCGACAAGAGTCCCTACCGCGAGGAGAGCGAGGAGGTCGAAGGCCGCAAGCGTGATGCCCTTGCCAATGCGCGCAAGAAACTGCTGGCGCGGGCAACCGCGGATGATGCCATGCTGATGCAAATTGATGATGATGCGGAAGCCGAAATGAATGCCGCCGTAGACCATGCGGTTGCTGCCCTGTCGCCGCCGGTAGACACCATGTTCCGTGACGTCTTCGCCGAGGGTGAGCCGCCGCCGCGTCCGCTGCGCCATCACCTCTCGATGATCCTCGGGGAGGGACGCTGATGGCCGCCGTCGAGACCACCTATCGCGAGGCGCTGCGCCAGGCGCTGATCGAGGCGATGACCGAGGATGAGACCGTCTTCGTCATGGGCGAGGAAGTGGGCCGCTACGGCGGCGCCTATGGCGTCACCAAGGGCCTGCTCGAGATGTTCGGCGAGAACCGGGTGATCGACACGCCGATCGCCGAGGCGGGAATCGTCGGTGCCGCGGTCGGCGCGGCCATGACGGGTTCGCGGCCCGTCGTCGAACTCATGTATATCGATTTCGCCGGGCTCACCATGGATCAGGTCGCCAATCAGGCGGCCAAGAGCCGCTACATGTTCGGCGGCCAGATCGGCGTGCCCATGGTACTGCGCATGCAGGGCGGCACCGGCCGCTCCGCCGCCGCGCAGCACTCGCAGTCGCTCGAATCCTGGTTCACCCATGTGCCGGGCCTGCGGGTCGTGATGCCGGCCACGGTGAATGATGCCTATCACCTGCTGCGCATAGCGCTCAAATGCCCGGACCCGGTGATCTTCATCGAACACAAGGGTCTCTATGTGCGCAAGGGCACGCTCGACACCGAACGGCCTGACGGCGCCTGGGGCCAGTCTGTCATCCGGCGCGAGGGCGCGGACCTGACGATCGTCACCTATTCCAGGATGGTGTTCGAGGCGCTTGCCGCCGCCGAGACGCTCTCGGCGCAGGGCGTGTCGGCGGAGGTGATCGACATCCGCTGCCTCAACCCGCTCGATGACGAGACGCTGATCCGCTCGGTGACGAAGACCGGCCGCGCCATGGTGGTCACCGAGTCGGTGATGACCTCGGGTTTCGCGGCGGAACTCTCGGCGCGCATCTCGGAACGCTGCTTCGAGCATCTCGAGGAACCCGTGCTGCGCGTCGCGGGAGAGGATATTCCGATCCCTGTGTCGCCGGCTCTCGAGCGAGGTGCTGTGCCATCGCCGCAGCTCATCGCCGAGACCGCGCTCTGGCTGGTCAGGAGGATTGCCCCGTCATGGGCCGCGTGATCGAGATGCCGCTTCCCCGTCTGGGGGAGACCATGGAGGAAGGCCGCATCGGCATGATCCTGAAGAAGCCCGGCGAGGCCTTCAGGCGCGGCGAAACCCTGCTCGAGGTCGAGAGCGACAAGACGACGGTCGAGGTGCCGGCCCTGCAGGACGGCGTTCTCGTCGAATGGCTGGTGGCGAGCGACCAGCTCGTTCCCGTCGAAAGCGCCATTGCCCGCATCGAGATCGAGGGCGAGGCGGTCTCCGAGGTGAAGGTGCAGGCAGCCGCCGCGCCCGCCGCGGCCCCGGCCCTCCGGATGGAGAGGACGGCTGCGCCCGTCATGGGTGCGCGCCCGCGCGCCTCGACCGCAGCCCGCGCCGAGGCCCGCCGCAGGGGCATTGATCTTGGCGGATTGCAGGGCAGTGGCCGCAACGGCCGCATCACGCGGGGCGATCTCGCCTCCGCGGCGCGGCCTGCCCGCGCGAGCTATCATGCCGAAACGGCGTCCGGCCGCATCTTCATCCGCGACTGGGCCGCCCAGGGCCCGGAGAGGGGCGTGGTTCTGCTGCTGCATGGGCTGTTTGCCGATTCGCAGGGCTTCACCAGCCTGGCGCGCAAGCTGGCGGCGAGGGGCTATCGCGTGATGGCGCCCGATCTTCCCGGCCATGGCGCGACGCAATCGCCGGCGGCTGCACCCGAAGCCATTGCCGATGCCATCCGGGCGGGTCTGCCGCCGCTGCGCTTTCACCTCCTCGGACATTCCTTCGGCGCGGTGGTGGCCGCGCATCTCATCGACTGGGCGCAATCGCTCACGCTGCTGGCGCCTGCGGGCTGCGGCGAGGAGATCAACGGCGCCTTTGTGGCCGCCATGCTGGCGGGCGATCTCGAGCGTGCCAGCGGCTTTCTCGGGGAGGAGATTCCGCCCGATGCCCGCGCGGGGCTTCTGGCGCATCTCGACACCCATGGCGGACCGTTGCGCGCCATCAGCTCGGAACTAGCCGAGGGCGGCCGCCAGAGGCTTTCCATCCTGACCCGGCTGGCGGCCGCGCGCATTCCCGTCGCGGCGGTGTTCATGCGCGATGATGCGGTGATCCCGGCTCATCACGCGCTCAACATGCCCTTCAATGTCGCGGTGCATGTGCTGCCGGGGGCGGGTCATCTGCCGCACTGGCGCGCCCCGGATCTGGTGGCGGGCCTGTTCGACCCGCGCAGCGCGCGCTGAGCGGGCGCCGCCTGCCCGCGCCGGGAGTCTGGCGTGGCATCTTCGGCGAGCGCTGAAGAAGACCCCCGGGTCGAAGCCCGGGGGTGACGGGGTTGGGGATATGTACGCCGGGTTCCTTCGCCCGTCGGCGCAGCCGATGCGAGAAGGACGAGGCGGGGACATGTGCTCTGGCGGACGCCTGGCTAGGATGTCTTGTCTTCCGCGCGCTTGTGGGCGGCCAGCGCCATCATCCGCCGGTCACGGCGGGCCGTGGCCTCGCCGAGCCTGTCGAGGGGCAGTCTGGCGCGGCGCGCGGCATCGAGCGTTGCGGCGATGGTGTCGGGCCAGGGCGCGGCTGCGGCCTGGCTGTCGCCGATGCGGCGGATGGTGGGGCCGTAGCGCGCCACATAGTCGGCAACACCGCCGGGCGCGTTGAGGTCGATGGTCTCGATCGGTCCCATGAAGCTCCAGCGCAGCGCCAGGCCCTCGGTGACGGTCTTGTCGAGATCATCCGGGCTCACATAGCCGTCCGCAATCAGGCGGAAGGCCTCGTTGAGCAGGGCGAGCTGCAGACGGTTGAGAATGAAGCCCTCGATCTCGCGCCGCACCGTGATGGGTGTCATGCCGCAACCGGCCATGAAGGCCTGCGCCCGCGACAGCGTTGCGGGCGCGGTGAAGTCCGCGCCGCAGAGCTCGACGATGGGCGCCAGATGCGGCGGGTTGAGCGGGTGGGCGACGAGGCAGCGCGCGCGGCTGGCGAGAGCGCCGAAAATGATGGACGGCATGATCGCCGATGTCGAACTCGAGAAGAGTGCGTCCGGCGGCGCCAGTGTCTCGACCTCGGCGAAGAGCCTCTGTTTCGGCGCGGCCTGCTCGACGATGCTTTCCTGCACGAGGTCCGCTCCGGAAAGGGCATCGGCCAGGCCTGCCGCGCTGTGGATGCGCGAGCCGATCGCCTCCGGATCGCCGATGAGACCCGCCGCCGCCATCTCGGGCAGGGTGCGCGCGATGTGAGCGAGCGCCCGGCCGGGCTGGGCGTCGTCCTGATCCCACAGGACCACCTCATGGCCGCCCCGGGCGAAAACCATGGCCCAGGAGCGTCCGATCAGGCCCGAACCGAGGATTGCCGTCTTCATGGCGTCACCGGCGCTGCGGGGTGGAGCAGGCCCTCGGCCTTGAGCGCCCGCCACACCTCCTTTGGAATCCTGGCCGCGAGGCTTGCCACGTTGCGGGCAACCTCCCGGGGGGTCACGCCGCCCGGAATGACGCTCACCACCTGCGGATGATGCATGGGAAAGCGCAGCGCCGCATCCGCCAGCTTCACCCCGTGCCGCCGGCAGACAGCCTCGATCCTCGCCACGCGCGCGCGGATGGCGCGCGGCGCCGGGGCATAGTCATAGCGGGCGCCTGGCTTCGGGCCCGTGGCGAGAATGCCTGAATTGAAGGGGCCGCCCAGCACGATGCCGATGCCGCGCGCCTCGCACAGCGGCAGGAAGGACGCCAGCGCCTCCTGCTCGAGCAGCGTATAGCGTCCGGCGAGGAGAAAGATGTCGAAGTCGGCCGCACGCGCGAGCCGCTCGGCCACCTGCCATTCATTGACGCCCGGTCCGAAGGCCTTGATGACCTTCTGGTCCCTGAGCTTCTCGAGCGCCTTGCAGCCGCTGGCCAGCAGCGTCTTCACATGTCCGTCCAGAACCTCGGCCGTCCGGTGGTTGTAGATGTCGATGTCGTGGACGAAGAGGACGTCGATCGAGTCGACGCCCAGCCGCTCGAGTGAAAACTCGACCGACCGCATGATGCCGTCGTGGCTGTAGTCATAGCGTTCCCGGCGCGCGGGCGTGGCGAAGAACTTTCCGATGCCGGTGCGCTGCCCGGGTGCGCAGCGCTCGAGCAGCCGCCCCACCTTGGTGGACAGCACATAGTCGCTGCGCGTCCTGCCATGGAGAAACCGGTTGAGGCGCGTTTCCGCGAGGCCGAGGCCATAGAGCGGAGCGGTGTCGAAATAGCGGATGCCGAGAGACCAGGCGGCCTCCAGCGTCTTCTGCGCCGCCTCGGGGTCGATGGGCTGGAAGAGATTGCCGATCGGCGCGGTGCCGAACCCCAGATCGGTGAAGCCGATGACCGCGCCCGATGGGGCCTTGAACTTGCGTCTGTGCATGGGTCGTGACGTCCTGGGATGCGTGGGCCGGGCGCCCTGGCCGCCGCCCGGAAGAAATCCTGTATTGCGGCCGGAATGGCCATGCTAACATGTTAATCCTATTCCCATTCCGGGCAAGCCCCGGCCGGAGACAGCGAGACCCGACATGATTGCCAGTGTTCCGAAGACATCCCGCATGCTGCGCCTGTCGCCCGAGGACAATGTCCTCGTGGCCATCGACACGGTCGAGAAGGGAACCACCGCCGCAGAGGGCATCGTGGCCCTCGATCGCATCGGCAAGGGCCACAAGATGGCAGCCGCCGACATCCGCAGCGGCGAGGCCGTGCGCAAGTTCGGCCAGATCATCGGCTTCGCCAGGCAGGACGTCGCCAGGGGCAGCTGGGTGCATGAGCACAACACGGGCGTTCATGATTTTGCCCGCGACTATGCCTTTGCCGAGGACGCGCGCCCCGAGGACATCCTGCCGCTCGACAGGCAGGCGAGTTTCCAGGGCATCCGGCGGGCCAATGGCAAGGTCGGCACGCGCAACTACATCGGCGTGCTGACGTCCGTGAACTGTTCGGCGACGGTTGCAGGCTTCATCGCCGAGGAGGTCAAGCGCTCCGGCATGCTGGACGCCTATCCCAACATCGATGGCATCGTCGCGCTCAAGATGGACAATGGCTGCGTCATCGACTACCGCGGCGCGATCTTCGACATCCTCAAGCGCACGGCCTGGGGCTATGCCACCAATCCCAACATGGGCGGCGTGCTGATGGTGGGGCTGGGCTGCGAGGGTTTCCAGATCCCGCGCTTCAAGGAAGCCTATGGCGTCACGGAAAGCGAAATCTTCCGTACAATGACGATCCAGGAGACCGGCGGCACGCGCAAGACGGTGGCCGCGGGGGTGGCGGCGATCCGCGAGATGCTGCCGCATGTCAACGCCGTGAGGCGCGAGACCTGCCATGCCTCCGATCTCATCGTGGCGCTGCAGTGCGGCGGCTCGGACGGCTATTCCGGCATCACGGCCAATCCGGCGCTAGGCGCGGCCGTGGACATCCTGGTGCGGCATGGCGGCACCGGCATCCTCTCCGAGACGCCCGAGATCTATGGCGCCGAGCATCTGCTCACCCGGCGTGCCGCAAACCGCGCGGTGGGCGAGAAACTCGTCGACATCATCAAGTGGTGGGAAGACTACACCCGCCGCAACAACATGGAGATGAACAACAATCCCTCGCCCGGCAACAAGCTTGGCGGCCTCACCACGATCCTCGAGAAGTCGCTGGGCGCGGCCGCCAAGGGCGGGACCACGACCTTGCGCGATGTCTACCGCTATGCCGAACCCGTGACAGCCAAGGGCTTCGTCTTCATGGACACGCCGGGCTATGATCCGGTCGCGGCGACGGGGCAGGTGGCGGGCGGCGCAAATCTCCTGTGCTTCACGACCGGACGCGGCTCGGCCTATGGCTGCAAGCCGGTGCCCTCGATCAAGCTCGCCACCAACACCGACATCTATACCCGCATGATCGACGACATGGATATCAACTGCGGCGACATCCTCGATGGCGTCACGATCGAGGAGAAGGGCCGCCAGATCTTCGAGCTGATGCTGAAGGTGGCCTCCGGCCAGCGCACCAAGTCGGAGGAGCTGGGCTATGGCGACAATGAATATGTGCCTTGGCACGTCGGCGCCATGATGTGAGCCGGGCCGGCGCCGCGCCCGCAGGGCCGGTTCACCAATCGTCAAGACGCGGTCGTTAACCCTTCGGGCCAGGAGGGCATGCCGCAGCATGGGGTCGCAGAAGAAAACCCGCACTACCAGACCAAAGGTGGAGCCGCACCTGTTCGGCGGCCGCACGCCGCCCCCGGGCGCGGGTGCGCGGCCGCAGCCGCGTCGCCGCCGCCGGTCCGTGACAGGGGTGGTGCTGCG
This sequence comes from Hyphomicrobiaceae bacterium, assembly GCA_900298995.1. Classification (GTDB taxonomy): domain Bacteria; phylum Pseudomonadota; class Alphaproteobacteria; order Rhizobiales; family Aestuariivirgaceae; genus Aestuariivirga. The sequence goes on from OMIC01000037.1 coordinate 150,797, forward strand.
CTTCACCGCGACACTGGCGGCGATGGCGGTGCTGGCCGTCGTGGCGCTGTTTGCCGTGATCTGGGTCTCGCTCGACAAGCAGGGCGTGCTGCAGGTTCCCGAGCGCGAGCCCGGCATCATGATCCTCGCCGCCGATGGATCGGTTCTGGCCGAGCAGGGCTCCTTCAACGGTGACGAGGTGCGGATTGCCGACCTGCCCGACTATGTGCCCAACGCCTTCATCGCCATCGAGGACCGGCGCTTCCGCAGCCATTTCGGCATCGACGTGTTTGGCCTCATCCGGGCCGCTCATGCCAATTACCTTGCGGGACGCGTGACGCAGGGCGGCTCGACCCTCACCCAGCAGCTCGCCAAGAACCTGTTCCTCAATCCCGACCGCACGATCGAGCGCAAGCTTCAGGAGGTGGTCCTGGCGCTGTGGCTCGAGCACCATTACAGCAAGGACGACATCCTCCAGCTCTATCTCAACCGGGTGTATTTCGGATCGGGCGCCACCGGAATCGAGAAGGCGGCGCGGGTCTATTACCAGAAGCCCGCAGCTGAACTCACCCTCTCCGAGGCCGCGACGCTCGCCGGTGTCGTCAAGGCGCCCAGCGCCTCCAATCCGATCTCGAATCCCGAGGCTGCCGCCGCGCGCGCGCAGCTCGTGCTCGAGAGCATGGCCGATGCCGGCTTCATCACCGCCGAGGAGGCGCAGGCGGCGATCCTGCGGCCGGCCGAGTCACGGCCTGCCGCCTATCTCTCGCCCAGACAGTTCGTCATCGACTGGATCATCGAGCAGCTGCCGGAATTCGTGAAGGACTACCAGCAGTCGCTGGTGGTGCAGACAACCATTGATCCCGCCCTTCAGGCGCAGTCGGAACTGGCGGTGGCCAGCGCCCTGCGCGAGGAGGGCGCCAAGCTCAATGTCTCCGAAGGCGCCATGGTGGTGATGGACGGATCGGGCGCGGTGCTGGCCATGGTCGGCGGAAAATCCTACCGCAAGAGCCAGTTCAACCGCGCCACGAAGGCGCGGCGGCAACCAGGTTCCGCCTTCAAGCCCTTCGTCTATCTCGCGGCTCTCGAACGTGGCTTCACGCCCGACACCATGGTGGTCGATGAGCCGGTCCGCATCGGCAACTGGCAGCCGGAGAACTACCGCCGCAAATATCTGGGGCCGGTTCCGCTCGAAACGGCTCTGGCGCTGTCGCTCAACACGGTGGCCGCGCGGCTCGTGATGCAGGTGGGGCCTGCCGCCGTGGCGGATGTCGCCCACCGGCTCGGCATCACCTCGCCACTCGGGCAGGATGCCTCCATCGCGCTCGGTACTTCCGAGGTCACGCTGCTGGAACTCACCTCCGCCTTCGTGCCCTTCGCGAATGGCGGCGTGCCGTCCCCGCCCTATGCCGTGACGCGCATCCAGACCCGCGATGGCCGTCTCGTCTTCGAGCGCAATGGCTCGGGCTTCGCACGCGCGGTAAGCGACAGGGATCTCGGCTCGATGAACCGCATGATGCGGCTGGTGGTCACCGAGGGCACCGGAAACCGCGCCGCGTTTCCGGGCTTCGACATCGCGGGCAAGACCGGAACCAGCCAGAATTACCGCGATGCCTGGTTCATCGGCTACACCAGCGAACTCGTGGCCGGGGTGTGGGTCGGCAATGATGACAACACGCCGACGCGCAAGGTGACGGGCGGCCTCATTCCCGCAGTGATCTGGCGCACGGTGATGGAGCCCGCGCATCGCGGCCTGACGCCGGGACCGCTGCCGGGCGGCAGCCTCACGGCCTCCGCAGATGCGCCCGCCATTCCCGGCGTGCTCTATGAGCAGGGCGCAGCCGAGGAACCCGTGCCGCCCTCGCAGCAGCAGGCAGGCGGCTTTTTCGAGCGGCTTTTCGGCGGCCTCTCCCGGCCCGCCCGCAAGGACAAGGGCCAGGCCTCCGGCCCGCTCACACCCTTCGAGCGCATGAAGCGGGCCCAGGAAGACTATTGAGTCTCAGGCCACCACCCGGTGAACCTGCTGCCCGTTGGCGCGAAGCCAGTCTCTGGCCTCCGCCGCCTGCGGGCAATGACTGAGCACCAGCCGCCAGAAGCGCGGGCCGTGATTGAGATGGCGCAGATGCGCCACCTCATGGGCCGCCACATAGTCGAGCACAAAGTCCGGCGTCAGGATCAGCCGCCAGGAATAGGACAGCTCGCCGCTGGGCGAGCAGGAGCCCCAGCGGCTCTTCTGGTCGCGCAGCGTGATCTTGCGGAAGCTGACGCCCATCAGTCCGGCATATTTCGACGAGGCGCGGATCAGCTCGGCGCGCGCCTCCGCCTTGAGAAAGGCGAGGAGCCGCCGCTTCAGATGCGGGACTTCGCCTGGCACGTGGATCAGGCGCTGCAGGGGGTCGGTGGTGACGAGCCCGCGCCGGCTCGCGACATGGCGGATCTCATGGTCGATGCCGCGCAGCGCGAGGCGCTGGCCGGGCAGGAGATGGATGAGCTGGCCGCGGCCGCGCAGCTGGTTCGCAACCCAGGCGCCGGAGCGTTCGACGAAATCGAGCGCGCGCGCCCGCGATACGCCCTTGGGCACGGTGACCACAAGACCGCTGCCACCGGGCTCGAGACGCAGCACGAGGCGGCGGGCCGTGGCGTGGCGGCGGAACACCACGCGCAGCATCTCGCCCCCGACATGCAGGCTCGAGGGTTCAAGCGGCGGGGGAGCGGCCTTGCCTTGCAGGCTTGCGAGCAGCCGGATCATCGGCATTCCTGTTCACGAATTCGACGATGCGCGGAACGATCTCCTTGCGGAACCGCGAGCCGTTGAAGACGCCATAATGTCCAACACCCGGCTGCAGATGATGCAGTTTCATGTCCGCCGAAAGGCTGGAGCAGAGATCCTGCGCCGCCTCGGTCTGCCCGACACCGGAGATGTCGTCGCGTTCGCCCTCGATGGTCATCAGCGCGGTGCGGGTGATCCGCGAGGGATCGACGCGGGCGTTGCGGTGGGTGAGCGTGCCATTGGGAAGGTCGTGATTGACGAACACCTTCTCGACCGTCTGGAGATAGAATTCGGCGGTGAGATCCATCACCGACATGTATTCGTCGTAGAAGTCGCGGTGCTTCTCGGCGGAATCGCCGTCGCCCTCGACAAGATGCCAGAACAGCTCGCGATGGGCGTCGAGGTGGCGGTCGAGATTCATGGTCATGAAGCCGCCGAGCTGCAGGAAGCCGGGATAGACCTCGCGGAACATGCCGGCATGGGGTGGCGGCACCTTCATGATGACATTGTTGCGGAACCACTCCACGCCCTTCTCCTGGGCGAGCCGGTTGACGGCCGTGGGATTGCGCCGCGTGTCGATGGGGCCGCCCATCAGGATCATGGTGCGCGGCGAAGCGGGATCCTGCGCCGCGTTCATCAGCGCGACCGCCGCGAGCACCGGAACCGAGGGCTGGCAGACGGCCATCACGCTGGTGCCGGGGCCGAGGAATTGCAGGAAGTCCACGACATAGTCGACATAATCGTCGAGATCGAAGCCACCCTCCAGGGACGGGACCAGGCGCGCGTCGATCCAGTCCGTGATGTAGACGTCATAGTGAGGGAGCATGGATTCCACCGTGCCGCGCAACAGCGTGGCATAGTGGCCCGACATGGGCGCCACGATGAGCAGCTTGTGCTCGGAGGGACTGCGGGCCGGTGACTTGCGGAAATTGAGCAGCCTGCAGAACGGCCGGGTGAGGACGGTGGTCTCTTCCACCGCCACCAGATCGTCGCCGGTGATGGTGTCGGTGATGCCGAACTCGGGCTTGCCGTAGCGCCGGGTCGTGCGCTCGAACATTTCGAGCGAGGCAGCGAGCGATCGGCCCATCTGTGTGTCGGCCAGCGGATTGGCAGGATTGCGCCAGAAGCTGATGCCTGCATCGGCCATGGCGCGCCACGGGGCCAGCGCCGCGTGGTTCAATTCATAGAGGTGATAGAGCACAACCCGGGGTTTCCTCGTGAGCAATCAAGGCTAGCAACACCGTGGAGTCGGGGCAACCCGTCATTTTCCATACTTTAGGGGGAAGCGGTTACGCTTTCCTTGAGCTGCGCGGCAAGCTTCGCCGCATCGGTCGTGTAGGCCATGTGTGTGAGAAAGCGGCCGTCGGGTCCCATCAGATAGATGATGCTCGAGTGATCCATCAGGTAATCCGTGGCCGAGGCGGTGTTGCCAGCCCTGGCATAATAGACCCGATAGGCCTTTGCCACCGCTGCGATCTGCTCCGGCGTGCCGGTGAGACCAATGAGGCGCGGCCCGAAATTTCCCACATAGGATTTCAGCACCTCCGGCGTGTCGCGGGCGGGATCGATCGAAATGAAGATGGGCTGGATGCGGTCAGCCACAGGCCCGATCTGATCAAGGGCCGCGGACATCACCTGGAGTTCGGTCGGGCAGATGTCGGGGCAGTAGGTGTAGCCAAAGAACACCAGCATGTACTTACCGGCGAAGCTCTTCTCGCTGACCGTGCGGCCATCCTGGTCGGTCAGCGTGAAAGGACCGCCAACCAGGGCCACGCCCGAGCCCGACATGTGCCCGGCCGGGCCCCGGAGCCAGGCATAGGCCCCCAGTCCCGCAGCGAGAAGCAGGAGGATTGCGGCAAGCACGAGAACCGGACGGCGGGGCATGGAATGTCTTCTTTCGCTCGTTACATAGGTCTAGACTGGCACGATCTCAATGAAAAACCCGCCCGCCGCCCATATGCCCATGCTCAAGGACCTCGCTCCGCAACTCGACGCCGCCACCGGCGCGGAGATCGGCATGCCGCGCCTCAGGACCCTGGTGCGGCTGCGCTGGCTGGCCATCGCGGGCCAGACGGCGGCGGTGCTGGGCGTCCATTTCGTGCTGGGCTTCCCGCTGCCGCTGGGCTTCTGCCTGTCGGTGATCGCGCTCAGCGCGTGGCTGAACATCTTTCTGAACATCCGCTGGCGCAAGAACGTGCGGCTCAACGAGAACCATGCCGGACTGCTGCTCGTCTATGATCTGCTGCAGCTCGCCGTCCTGCTGTTTCTCACCGGCGGTCTCGAGAATCCCTTTTCCTTCCTGTTTCTGGTGCCGGTCACGATCTCCGCAACCTCGCTCTCCATGCGCTGGACCCTGTGGCTGGGCCTGCTGGCCTTCGCCTGCGCCACCTTCCTGGCCTTTCGCCACTTTGCGCTGCCCTGGGCGCCCGGGGAGGCGTTCGAACTGCCCGTGCCCTATGTCGCCGGCATGTGGGCGGCGATCATGTGCGGTGTCGTGTTCTCGGCGATCTATGCCCGCCGCATCGCCGACGAGGCGCGGCAGATGTCGGTGGCCCTGTCGGCGGCCGAGCTGGTTCTCGCCCGCGAGCAGCGGCTCTCGGCGCTCGACGGTCTGGCGGCTGCGGCCGCGCATGAGCTGGGAACCCCGCTCGCCACCATCGCGCTCGTCGCCCGGGAGCTCAAGCGCGAGCTGCCCGCCGATGCGCCCCATGCCGAGGACATCGACCTGCTCATCAGCCAGACTGCGCGCTGCCGCGAGATCCTCGCCCGGCTGTCGAGCCGCGAGGCGCAGACCGATGAAATGTACCAGCGCACGAGCCTGCTTGTGATGATCGAGGATCTGGTGGCGCCGCTGCGCGGGTCCGATGTCGAGATCGCCGTCGAAAATCCGACCGGCGCTGAAAGCGGCGTGCGGGCGGCAGAGCCGGTGTTCCGGCGCAATCCCGCCATCAGCTACGGGCTCGGCAATCTTCTCGAGAATGCGGTCGACTTCGCCGAGACGCGGGTGGAGGTCGAGGCGCGCTGGACGGAAGCGCAGGTTTCGGTCACGGTGCGCGATGACGGGCCCGGCTTCCACGAGATGATCTTCGACAGGCTGGGAGATCCCTTCGTGACGACGCGGCCGGGATATGGCGAAGAGGATGGCGAGGCAGGCCGTCACGAGGGCATGGGCCTTGGTTTCTTCATAGCCAAGACCCTGCTTGAGAGATCCGGAGCGACGGTTTCGCTGGCCAACCGGCCGCTGCCTGAACACGGCGCGGTGGTGCGGGTCATTTGGCCGCGCGGCGCAGTTGATCTTGGCAAGGGCTGAGAGCGTAGCAGGAAGCGTTGAACCTACAATCGCAAGGGGGTAGAGAGCCGCCATGACACTGCAACCCGACAGACAGACCGCGTCTTCATGAGCATCGCCGAACTTTCCGCCGACAAGACCCTGCTTCTCGTCGATGACGACAAGCCGTTCCTGACGCGGCTGGCCCGCGCCATGGAGGCCCGTGGCTTCGAGGTGCTGACTGCGGAATCCGTTGCCGAGGGGATTGCCCATGTGAAACGGCTCGCACCGTCCTTTGCGGTGGTTGACCTGCGTCTTGCCGATGGCAACGGGCTCGACGTCATCGATGCGCTTCACCAGGCACGGCCCGAGGCGCGCGCCGTCGTGCTGACCGGCTATGGCAACATTGCGACCGCAGTGACCGCCGTGAAACTCGGCGCGATCGACTATCTCGCGAAGCCCGCCGATGCCGATGCCGTTCACGGCGCACTTCTGGGGCAGACCGACAGCCGCGCAGCCCTGCCCGACAATCCGATGTCGGCGGACCGCGTCCGCTGGGAACACATCCAGCGGGTCTATGAGCTCTGCAACCGCAATGTATCGGAGACGGCGCGGCGTCTCAACATGCACCGCCGCACCCTGCAGCGCATCCTCGCCAAGCGCGCGCCGAAATAGGCCTCAGAGCGGATCAGCCTCCGGATCATACAGCCCGTGCAGCCGCAAGGCCGCCGCCCTTGCAAAGGCAAGTGTCACCGCCTTGCGGCGGCCGGGATGCAGGCTGGACGCGGTGGCCTCGCGCAGGATCTCGGCACCCCAGCTGTCGGCCATGATGAGGCCCGCCTCCACTGGCATGATGGCGGGATCGAGGCTGGGTGAAATCGCGAAGTACAGCCGGTCGCAGTAGTCCTGATAGGTCTGCCACTTCGAATCGGCGCGGAAATCCTCGATCGATGACTTGATCTCGACGATCCAGATCTCGCCGTTGTCGGCGATGCCGATGAGATCGGCGCGGCGGCCCGAGGCCAGGGTGAATTCCGGCAGCACCGCAAGCCGGGCGGCGCGCAGCAGCCGCGCAACCCCGCGCTGGATCATCAGCGCGGTTGCGGATTGACGGCCGTCGGGCCGGGGCTGCGGGATCACGGCGCGAACCTTTCCTGGGGCTGTTGATGGTGCAGCAAAAAACCGGCGTCATGCCGGCGAATCTGATTTATGCTAGCAACCCGCCACTGTTGAGGACAAGCCATGCAGCGCACCCGGACTGAACGTGATTCGATCGGCGAGATGCAGATCCCCGCCGAGGCCGATTATGGAATCCACACGGCGCGCGCGGTCGAGAATTTTCCCATCACCGGCATCCGCCTGTCGCATTTCCCCGAGCTCGTCGAATCCCTCGCCATGGTCAAGAAGGCGGCCGCCATGGCCAACCGGGATCTGGGCCAGCTCAGGCCCGAGATTGCCGCCGCCATCATCTCGGCCTGCGACCTGATCATCGCGGGTGACGAGAACCATGATTTCGTCGTGGACATGCTGCAGGGCGGGGCGGGCACGTCCACCAACATGAATGCCAATGAGGTGATCGCCAATGTGGCGCTGAAGCTTCTCGGGCGGCCGCGCGGCGATTACGCAACGATCAATCCCAATGATCATGTCAACCTGTCGCAGTCGACCAACGACGTCTACCCGACCGCCGTCCGGCTCACCATGCTGCGTGCCTGCCCTGATCTGATCGAGCAGCAGCGCGCGCTGGTCGATGCCCTGATGGCCAAGGCCGTGGAGTTCGACGACGTCATCAAGGTCGGGCGGACGCAGCTCATGGACGCCGTGCCGATGCGGCTCGGATCGGAGTTCCGCGCCTTCGCGGTCACGGTCGCAGAGGACATCGACCGGCTCAAGGAATTCGCCAGCCTTCTGCGCGAGGTCAATCTGGGCGGAACCGCAATCGGCACCGGCATCAACACGCCCGAGGGCTATTCCGAACGCGTGATCCGCAATCTTGCCGATGTTTCGGGGGTGCCGCTGGTGCCCGCCGCCGATCTCATCGAGGCAACCTCCGATCTCGGCGCCTTCGTCACCTTCTCAAGCGTCCTGAAGCGCATTGCCGTCAAGCTTTCGAAGATCTGCAACGACCTGCGCCTGCTCAACGCCGGGCCGCGCGCAGGGCTTGGCGAAATCCGGCTTCCGGCCGTTCAGGCGGGCTCCTCGATCATGCCGGGCAAGGTCAACCCGGTCATTCCCGAAGTCGTCAACCAGATTGCCTATCAGGTGATCGGCAATGATCTCACCGTCACGATGGCCGCCGAGGCGGGCCAGCTTCAGCTCAACGCCATGGAGCCTGTGGTGGTGCTGAACATCCTGCAGTCGATGCGCATGCTGCTGCGTGGCATGAGCGTGCTGCGCGAGAAATGTATCATCGGGATCGAGGCCGATCGCGAGCGCTGCGCAGAGTTGCTCGAAGGCTCGCTGGTGACGGTGACGGCGCTCAATCCCTTCATCGGCTATGCCGAGGCAAGCCGCGTGGCCAAGGTGGCGCTGAAGTCGCGCCGCAGCATCCGCGACGTGGTGCTGGCCGAAGGGCTGATGACGGCGGAGCAGCTCGAACAGGCCTTCTCCACCGCCAATCTCCTCGGCCAGCACTGAGGCCTGCTACATCGCCCAGCGCAGGGACGGCGTGTGGACCGGTGCGTCCCAGCCTCTGGAGATCTCGTCATCGAGCATCGTCACCGTGATGGAACAGCCCGCCATGTCGAGCGAGGTCACGTAATTGCCCACCAGCGCGCGCGCGGCGCGAATGCCGTGGCGAGCCAGCTGGGCCTCCGCGGCGTGATACATCAGGTAGAGTTCCATTGACGGCGTTGCGCCGAAGCCGTTGACGAAGAGCAGGGCATCGCCCGTGCGCCCGAGATCGCCGGCGATGGCGGCGACCATCTCCTCGGCGATGTCATTGGCGCTGCGCAGGGCCACGCGGCGGCGGCCCGGCTCGCCGTGAATGCCAACACCCATTTCCATTTCAGTGTCGCCGATGGCGAAGGTGGGCTTGCCGGCGGCGGGCACGGTGCAGCTGGTGAGCGCCACGCCCATGGACCGCGTCGCCCTGTTGACCTTGTCGCCCAGCGTCTTGAGCGCGCCCAGGGCCGCGCCCTGTTCAGCGGCAGCACCCACGACCTTCTCGACCACAAGGGTTCCTGCCACGCCGCGCCGTCCGGTGGTGTAGAGCGAGTTCTCCACCGCCACGTCATCATCGGTGATCACCGTTTCGATGGCGCGGCCGCTCATCTCGCGGGCCATGTCGAAGTTCATCACATCGCCTTCATAGTTCTTGACGATGAACAGCACGCCTGCGCCGGTGTCGACCGCGTCTGCCGCCGCGATCATCTGGTCGGGCGTGGGCGAGGTGAAGACCTGGCCGGGGCAGGCGGCATCGAGCATGCCGTGGCCCACGAAGCCGGCGTGCAGCGGCTCATGGCCCGAACCGCCGCCCGAGAGCAGCGCCACCTTGCCGGGCTTCAATATCCTGCGCTGCACGAATTTCTGTTCGGCCCCCAGCGTCACGATATCGGCATGCGCCGCCGCGAAACCCGAAAGGCTCTCGGACAGCACGTTCGAAACGTCATTGATGAGCTTCTTCATCTGTGGTTCCCTTCCTCCCTGTCGTCGTCGATCAGTCTTGCGATCTCGCGCACGAAGCTGCTTACCAGCCCGTGCAGTTTCCGGTTGCGGGCCTCGCTGCCGAGATCCGGCAGATGCACGGCCAGCACATTGCCCGCGCCCGCTTCGGCAAGCCGCTTGCGCGGATGCGCCTGTGCATAGAGCCGGGTGAATTCCAGACGCTCCGCCGCCGAAAAGTGGCACACCTCGAAGATCGGCGCGAGATGATTTGCCGGGATCGGCGTCGCATAGGCGGGATTGGCGATCTGGCTCACGAAGCTGCGGTTCTTGGCCAGCGCGGCGGCAAGCCGCTGGCGGGTGCCGGAGGGCCGGCGCTCGAGGATCGCTGCCAGCAGGCGCTTATAGGCAGCCACCGCGTCCTGCGGCGTCTTTTCGGCGGTGGTGCCCTGCGCCATGGTTCAGAGCTCCGCGATGGCGGCCTTGACGCGCGCCAGCCTTGCCGGGGCAACCGACAGCGAGGTGAGGCCCGCACCGAGCAGCGCCGCGAGATGGCGCGGCTCGCTTGCCATGTCGCCGCACAGGCTTACGGGAATGCCTGTCTGCCGGCCATAGTCCGCCACCTGCGCAATCAGCCGTAGCACGGCCGGATGGCCGGGATCATTGAGCGGGGCCACGCGCGCGTCATCGCGGGCGGCGGCCGTCACATATTGCGTGAGATCATTGGAGCCGATGGACAGGAAGCGCGCCGCGCCGAACAGTTCGGGCGCCACGGCAACGGCGGGCACCTCCACCATGATGCCCAGGGGCGGGGCTGCATGGGGTGTTCCCGCCGCCTCCAGTTGGGCAAGGCAGGCGGCGAGCAGCGCAGCACTGCGCGCCAGCTCATCGGGTACGGTGACCATGGGAATCATGACCTTGAGGTTGCCGTGCACGGCGGATCGCGCGAGGGCGCGCAACTGCGTGCGGAACACCTCTGCGCGCGCCAGCGTCAGCCTGACGCCGCGCAGCCCGAGAAAGGGGTTGGCCTCGCCCTCGGGTGTCAGGCCGCGGATGGGCTTGTCGCCGCCGATGTCGAGGGTTCGTATGGTCACGGGCTTGCCACCGGCCCATTCGAGAAAGCGGCGATAGGCGTGATACTGCATCTCCTCATCGGGAAGATCAGCCCCGTCGCGGAACAGGAATTCCGAGCGCATCAGGCCGATGCCGTCACAGCTTGCCGGATCGATGCCGTCGAGTTCCTCGACGCCCGCGACATTGACGAGCACCTCGACCGGCGCGCCATCGCGGCGGCGCGCGGGCTGGAGCAGGAAGCGCTCTTCCGCCGCGCGGGCCGCGCTGTGCCGCGCGAGGGCAGAGGCGAAAGCCACCTGTTCGGCGGCGTCCGGATCGGCGGTGACCGTGCCGGTGCTGCCATCGACCATCAGTGTCCCGGCTGTTTCGGACAGGGCCTCGCCCAGTCCCACCACCATAGGGATGCCGCGGGCCCGCGCCAGCATTGCCACATGGCTTGTGCTGCTGCCGCGCCGCAGCGCGATGGCCCCGCCACGGCTCCAGTCGGTTTCAAGAAACAGGCTGGGCGCGAGATCATCGCCGGTCAAAACGACGCCGGCTTCAGCGCCGGCCAAGTCCTCGCCGGCCAGGACGCGCAGCACGCGGTCGCGGATGTCGGCGAGATCGGCCGAGCGGGCGCGGAAATACTCGTCATCGGAGGCGTCATAACCGGCAATTTCGGCATTCATCGCCGTGGCGAAGGCAATGTCGGCGGGCAGTCCTGCGGCAATGCCGGCAAAGGCCGGGGCGGCGAGGGCGTCGTCCTCCAGCATCGCCAGCTGGAAGCCGAGCATGTCGGCCGCATCGCCCTCGACGCGCGTCATCAGGGTCGCGATGCCGCCAGTCGCTCCCGCCAGCGCCGCAGCCAGGGCGGCACGCTCGCTGTCAGGATCAGCAGCCACGCGGGGCGCGGCACTGCGGCCCGCGATGCTGCGCGCCGGACCCATGAACAGGCCATCGGACGCGCCGGTTCCGCTGTGTCTACGGCCCATGGCCGGCTTCATCGAAATCGCGCCTGACAAGACCCGCCACGGCCTCGACGGCCGCCTGCGCATCCGCGCCCATGGCGCGCACATGCAGGGTGGCGCCTTGCCGTGCCTTCATCGCCATCACCTTGACGATGCTCTTGGCGTCGATCCAGGGGCCCTCGGCAGTGGTGGCAATCTCGACCGCCGCTGCGAAGCCCTTGGCGAGCTTGGTGAGCTTGACGGAGGGCCTCGCATGGAGGCCGACGTCATGGGTGATCACCACCGAGTCCTGCACGGTTGCGCTCATTGTGCGGACAACTCCTCGGCCGTGCGCTTGACATCGGCGAGCGAACCGCCGCCCGAGGCTTCGGTGGCGGCCATCACTGCGCCTTCAACGACCGGTGCATTGCAGATGACGATCTTCGCCTGACGCTCGTCCGGCAGCATCTCGATGGCCATTTCGCTGTTGGTTTCCGCCCCGCCCAGATCGACGAGAATGGCCACGCCATCCTCCGACCAGGCCTGATCTATGGCGGCAAGGATCTTCTCGACGCTGGTGCCGAGCCCGCCGTCGGGATTTCCGCCGCAGAAGCCCAGCGGCACCTCATCACCCACCATCTGCCGCACCATGTCGGCCGCGCCCCGCGCCACATCGGGTGAATGCGAGACGATCACGATTCCCACTGTCATAAGCGGCCCTCCAGAACATCGCACACCGTCTCGATCATGAGTTGGCTCGAGCGCGCACCGGGGTCCATGTGGCCGATCGACCTTTCGCCAAGAAACGAGGCGCGTCCCCTTGTCGCCTTCATCGGCACCGTGGCCTGCGCGCGCTCTGCGGCCAGCGCCCGTACGCTCGCGAAACTTGCCGCGCCGCTGGCCAGGTGATCGGCGAGCGGTCCCAGCACATCGAGCATGGTCTTGCAGCCGACGTCGGATTTGCCGCGCGCCTTGACTACCGCGACCGCTGCTGCAAGCGCGCGGGCGGCATCTGCGGGGGCGGGATCATCCGGCAGTTCCTTGCCCAATGTCATGAACAGCGTGCCATAGAGCGGGCCCGAGGCGCCGCCCACCTTCATGACCAGCGTCATGCCCACCGTCTTGAGCGCCTCACCGGGCGGCTTCGCCAGAATGGCTGGCTTCTCGGCCAGAACGGCCTCGAAGCCACGCTTCATGTTGAGCCCGTGATCGGCATCGCCAATGGCCGAGTCCAGTGCGGTAAGTTCCTCGGCGGCGGCGATGATCCGTGCCGACAGCGTATCGAGAAGGGCCTCCAGCGGAAGAGCCATGGGGCGGAACCTCGTGTTAAGTATTTTGTTTACTGAACACAAAATCACTAAACATGCAAGTCCTTCCCGGTGCTGGCCGGGGACACGGTCTCACGGCAGACTGACGCTGTGCCGGAAACCCGCTAGACTCTGCCCGGTGTGATTCTCCGGAACCCTGCCATGAAACGGCTGCTTGCCCTGATCGCTCTGTGCCTCTGGCTGACCCCGGCATCGGCGGATGATTTCCGCCAGGGTCTGCAGGCCTATCGCCATGGCCATTTTCAGGACGCGGTGGCCATATTGAAGCCGCTGGCGCAGCGCGGCGATCCCTATGCGCAATTCAGTCTTGGCGTGATGTATGACGATGGCGTGGGCCTGCCGCGCAACCTCAAGCTCGCCCTGATGTGGTACAAGAAGGCCGGTGCGCATGGCCTTGCCGATGCCCAGTTCATGGCCGGCATGCTCTATGGCGCAGGCCGTGGCGTGCGCCAGGACCCCGCCGCCGCGCTCTACTGGTTCGAACTGGCTGCTGCCGCGGGCCATCCGCGCGCGCCGCTGCTGCGCGACCAGCACTGGAGCCAGCTGAGCAGCCCGGTGCGCGAGCGCATCGAGGCCAATGCCACCGCCTGGCTTGCCGAACATCCGGTGCAACTCACCTGCAAGGGCAAGTTCTGCATCTATCCCAAATGGACAAAGGGTCCGCGCTGGACGATCTTCGAGCGCGACCAGACCTTCGATTGACACTGTCGCAACAGGATACCGCAATGGATATCATCATCCTTTTTGTTCTTCTGCTCACGGCCGGCCTGATGCTGGCGCGGGCGCCGCGCAACGCGGTGCTGGCGGCCTGGCTCGTGTCTGCCTGTCTCATCGCCGTGCTGTTCAACCAGCACGCCACCTCCATTCTGCCGCTGAGCTTCTGATGACCTGCGCCCTGTCACGCCCCGTCTACTGGTTTCTCCATCTCTGGGTTCTGGCCTATTGCGTGGTGTTGCTCGCCGCCCTGGTGCTGCAGTTCGGGCTGGGCGAGCTGCCGTGCCCGCTGTGCATGCTGCAGCGCTACGGCATGTTTCTCTCGACGCTCGGCCCGGTCTGGATCATTCTCGAGAGCAACCGCGGCGACCTCACCCCGCAGCGATATCAGCAGGGGCTTGGTCTTGCAGCACTTGGCGCGCTTCTGGGTGCTGTGGTGGCGGCACGGCAGATCGCACTCCATGTCCTGCCAGGCGATGCCGGCTACGGCATGCCCTTCCTCGGCCTGCATCTCTACAGCTGGGCCTTCCTCACCTTCCTCGCCGTTCTGGTGGCCGTGAGCGGGCTGCTGATCCTGTCGCCCGTCACGGTGTCGGTCATGGACAAGGGGCCTGCCGGTGAGCCGTCCCCACGGCTCTCGCAGGCGGTGGTATGGCTCTTCATCCTGCTTCTGCTGGCCAACGCCATCATGATCGTCTTTCTTGAAGGCTTTGCCTGGGTGCTTCCCGACGACCCCGTGGGCTACAATCTTCTCGCGCCAACCGGAACTCCCTGAACGATGGCCCCAGTCGAGCCGGCGGCAGAGGTGCCCGATACAACGGCCTATCGCCTCCGCGTTATTTTTGCGGGCACGGTCGGCAATGCCATCGAGTTCTATGATTTCACCGTCTATGCCTTTCTTGCTGTCTACTTTGTAAACCATTTCTTCCCGCTGAATGATCCCGTTGCCGGGCTGCTTGCCAGCTATGGTGCGCTGGCCGCCGGCATGATCATGCGGCCGGTTGGCGGCGTGATCATCGGCAGCCTCGGCGACCGGCTCGGACGCAAGCTGGCCCTTCAGGTGTCCATCGCCATGATCGCGCTGCCGACCCTGCTGATCGGCCTTCTGCCGACCTATCAGCAGATCGGCATGGCCGCGCCCATCCTGCTCATCAGCCTGCGGATGATCCAGGGCCTTTCGGTCGGCGGCGAGTATTCCGCCTCCATCATCTACATCATCGAACAGGCCCCGCCCGCACGGCGCGGCCTGTGGGGCAGTTTCAACCCGATGGGCGGTTTCGGCGGCATCTTTCTCGGTGCGGCCGTGTGCATCATCCTCACCAATCAGCTGGGTGCTGCGCAGATGTCCGACTGGGGCTGGCGCGTGCCCTTCATCGCCAGCATCGCGCTGACGCTGGCCGGTGCGGCCGTGCGCCTGGGACTTGGCGTTGAGAGCAGGGTCGCACTGCTGAAGAAACACCGCGTGCCCGTCCTGCTTGCGCTCCGCGTTCACTGGCGGGCGCTCGCCGCCATTGCGCTGGCCAATGTGTCAACCGGCATCGTGACCTTCGTGGGTTTCACCTACACCGTGTCGTGGATGGAACTGGAAGCGGGCGTCTCGAGGCAGTATGCGCTGGGTGTCAATCTCTGTGCGCTGCTCATGGCGGCGGCGTTCTCGGTCCTGGGTGGCATGGCCGGCGACCGTTTCGGCCTCCTCAGGGTGGCAACGGCCGGTCTCGTGGTTCTGGTTCTGGGGGCATGGCCCGCGCTGACGGCGATTGCCAGCCCGGCGCTGGCGCATCAGCTTGCGGGCCTCGCCCTTCTCGCACTGGGGCAGGGTCTCTTCGTGGGCCCCATGTGCGCCTGCATGACCACCTTGGTGCCCATGCATGTGCGCGCGACGATCGTGTCGCTCGGCTATGGCCTCTCGGTGGGGATCTTCGGCGGCCTCGCGCCGATGGCGACCGAATACATGCTGTCGCGGCTGGGCTTTGGCATGGCGCCGGCCATGGTGATCATGGCAGGCGCGGTGGCCTCGCTGGCCGCCCTGACACTGTCGCGGAGCTGGCGGAGTTTCGACCCGCGCCTGCCCGAAGAACGCTGAACGCCCGCGCGATGGCGCGGCGGAGCCGGGTCATTGCACTGCCCCCGGTGGATCGGCTATACAGAAACAACGCTGCACCCGTAGCTCAGCTGGATAGAGTGCTGCCCTCCGAAGGCAGAGGTCACAGGTTCGAATCCTGTCGGGTGCGCCA
>OMIC01000038.1 GCA_900298995.1 Hyphomicrobiaceae bacterium
AAGGAGTATCGTCGGCAGCGTCAGATGTGTATAAGAGACAGGCATGTAGTTGACGTCCATGTCGCGGCTGGTCCGCCACTGGCGGCTGAACGGGCTGTAGGTGACTCCCAGTTGATCCTTCACGGTCAGGCCGGTCTCGTCCAGCCAGCCCCTGAGTTCCTCGGGGGTGATGAATTTCTCCCACTGGTGGGTGCCCCTGGGCAGCCAGCCCAGCACATATTCCGCGCCCACGATGGCCAGACCAAAGGATTTGAGCGTCCGGTTCAGCGTTGCGACGATCATCAGGCCGCCGGGCTTCAGCATGGCCGCGCAGGTGGCGGTGAAGGCGCGCGGGTCGGCCACGTGTTCGATCACCTCCATGTTGAGGATGACGTCGAAGCGCTCGCCGGCCCGGGCGAGGTCCTCTGCCGTTCCCACCCGGTAGTCGATCGCAAGGCCCATCTCGTCACGGTGCACGGAGGCCGTCTTGATGTTCCGCTCCGAGGGGTCGACGCCCGTGACCGAGGCCCCCAGCCGGGCCATGGGCTCGCTCAGCAGGCCGCCGCCGCAGCCGATGTCGAGCAGGCGCAGGCCGGCGAAGGGCTCGCGCTCGAGGGGGTCGCGGCCGAGCCGCGCGGTAACCTGCTCCTTGATGAACTGGAGGCGCACCGGGTTGAACACGTGCAGCACCCCGAACTTGCCCTTGGGGTTCCACCATTCGGCGGCCATGGCCGAGAATTTCTCGACTTCCGAGGGGTCGAGCGAGGGGGCAAAGGCGGTCATTCTGTCATCCAAATTTCTGCGGCCCCCATTATTGCATAAGGAGGGGCTGTCATCTATGAGTACGCCGCGCCGCGCCCGGGGGTTCAACCGTCCATCAGACTTGGCCACCAGCCGGCCCCCGTTCAGGGGGCCCGGGCGGCGGGGGATTATGAAAGGTTTTGGCCGATGGGCCGATTGGTGATGAAATTCGGGGGCACCTCGGTTGCGGACATCGGCCGCATCCGCAATGTCGCCCGCCATGTCGAACGCGAGGTGAAGGCCGGCCATCACGTGGCGGTGGTCGTGTCCGCCATGTCCGGCACGACCGACCGGCTGGTCGGCTGGTGCCGCGAGGCGGCGGCGGTGCATGATGCCCGCGAATACGACGCCGTGGTTGCATCGGGCGAGCAGGTTACCGCCGGGCTGCTGGCGATCGTGCTCCAGGACCTCGGCATTCCTGCCCGCTCCTGGCAGGGCTGGCAGATCCCGCTCAAGACCGATGGCGTGCATGGCGCAGCCCGCATCGCCGGCATTGACGGCGACGAGATCCGCAAGCGCATGGAGCAGGGGCAGGTCGCCGTGATCGCCGGTTTCCAGGGCATCGGTCCCGACCGCCGCATCACCACGCTGGGACGTGGCGGCTCCGACACCTCGGCGGTGGCCGTGGCGGCTGCGCTCGATGCCGCCTGTGACATCTACACGGATGTCGACGGCGTCTATACCGCCGACCCGCGCATCGTCTCCGGTGCGCGCAAGCTCGATCGCATCTCCTATGAGGAAATGCTCGAGCAGGCCTCGCTCGGCGCCAAGGTTCTGCAGACCCGCTCGGTTGAGCTCGCCATGGTCTACCGCGTGCCGCTGCAGGTGCGCTCGAGCTTCGAGGCGCCCGACTCGCCCAATCAGAACAAGCCCGACGGCACGGGCCCCGGAACACTCGTTTGCGATGAGGAACGTATCGTGGAACAGCATGTTGTAAGCGGCGTCGCCTATTCGCGCGACGAAGCCAAGGTTTCGATCCGCCGCGTCAAGGACCAGCCCGGCGTGTCAGCCGCCATCTTCGGCCCGCTGGCCGAGGCCGACATCAGCGTTGACGTGATCGTCCAGAACATCTCGGCCGATGGCTCCTTCACCGACATCACCTTCACGGTGGCCCGCAAGGATCTGCGCCGTGCGCTCGAAGTTCTCAATGGCGTCAAGGCCAAGGTCGGCTTTGACGAGATCGCCCATTCCGCCGATGTCGCCAAGGTGTCGATCGTCGGCATCGGAATGCGCAGCCATGCGGGCGTTGCCGCCAAGATGTTCCGCGCGCTGGCCGAGAAGGGCATCAACATCCAGGCCATCACCACATCGGAGATCAAGGTCTCCGTGCTGATCGACGAGGCCTATACGGAGCTTGCCGTCCGGGCCCTCCACACCGCCTATGGCCTCGACGCCAAGGCCACCTGAACCGGCATGCACAGCATCAGCCATCGCGTGACGACAGCGGCCGCCTTCAAGGCGCGCCGTGTCTCTGTACGTGGGGACACCGGCTGATGGCAACCTCCGCCCTTGGCCCGCGTGTCCTGCTGAAAAGGCTCCGCGAGGTCATGGCGGAGCCGGTCACGGCACAGAAGCGGCTCGACAAGATCGTCCAGATCATCGCCTCCAACATGGTGGCGGAGGTATGCTCGATCTATGTCATGCGTCCGGGCAATGTACTCGAGCTGTACGCCACCGAGGGCCTCAAGCGCGAGGCCGTGCACAAGTCCAAGCTGAAGTCCGGCGAGGGTCTCGTCGGCACCATCGCCGATCAGGCGATCGGCCTCAACCTGTCGGACGCCCAGGCACATCCCGCCTTCAAGTATCTGCCGGAGACGGGTGAGGAGATCTACAATTCCTTCCTCGGCGTGCCGGTCATGCGCGGCGGCACGGTGATCGGCGTCCTGGTGGTGCAGAACCGCACGCGCCGTCACTACACGGAAGAAGAGGAAGAGGCTCTGCAGACCACGGCCATGGTGCTGGCGGAGGTCATCGCGGCGGGCGAACTGCGCGAGGTGGCGAGTGAGGTCGCGGCCGATGTCGCGCATGTCAGGAGCCATCATCTGAGGGGCGACTCGCTCGCTGAGGGCGTGGCGCTCGGTCATGCCGTGCTGCATGAGCCGCGCGTTGTCATCCAGACGCTCATCGCCGAGAACATTCCGCGCGAGAGGCAGCGGCTGGATGATGCAGTCGCCCAGCTGCGCGCCCATGTCGATGAATTGCTCGACGGCTCGGATGCCCAGCGTGGCGCTACGGAATATTCCGACGTCCTCGAAACCATCCGCATGTTTGCGCATGACAAGGGCTGGGTGCATCGGCTGCGCGAGGCGATTGATACGGGGCTCACGGCCGAGGCTGCCGTCGAGCGCGTGCAGAATGATAACCGGGCGCGCCTGGCGCGCACGCCCGATCCCTATCTCCGCGACCGCATGCATGATCTCGACGACCTGTCGAACCGGCTGCTGCGCATCCTGACCGGCGCCATTGCCACGGCCTCGCGCTCGGATCTGCCCAAGAACGCCATCGTCGTTGCGCGCAACATGGGTCCGGCGGAACTTCTCGACTATGACCGCTCGAAGCTGCGGGGCGTGATCCTCGAAGAGGGGGGCCGGACCAGCCATGTGGCCATTGTCGCCCGCGCGCTTGGCATTCCCGCGATCGGCCAGGCTGCCGGGCTCATCGATCTCCTCGACACCGGAAGCCCGCTCATTGCCGATGGCGGAACCGGCGAGATCTTCGTGCGTCCCTCGGCCGAACTGCAGCGCTCCTATGCCGAAAAGGTGCGCTTCTACGCCCGCAAGCAGGCGCAGTATGCCGCTCTTCGCGATGAGCCCGCCATCTGCAAGTCTGGTGAGCGCATCGAGCTCAACATCAATGCCGGTCTCATCGTCGATCTGCCGCATCTGCACGATTCGGGTGCCGATGGGGTGGGTCTCTATCGCACCGAACTCCAGTTCATGATGGCCAGCCGCTTTCCCCGGCTGTCGCAGCAGATTCGCCATTACGAAACCATCATCAGCCAGGCCAAGGGCAAGCCGGTGACCTTCCGGACTCTCGACATCGGCGCCGACAAGGTGCTGCCCTATCTCCGCCAGCCCAAGGAAGAGAACCCCGCACTGGGCTGGCGCTCCATCCGCATGGCGCTGGACCGTCCGGCGCTTCTGCGCCTGCAGGTGCGCGCGCTGATGATGGCGGCCGAAGGCCAGCCCATGAAGATCATGTTCCCGATGATTGCGGATGTTGAGGAATTCAAGCGCGCCATTGAAGTCGTCGAGATCGAGAAGGCGCATCTTCTGAAGCGCGGTCACCGCCTGCCCGAGCCCCTGAAGCTTGGTGCGATGATCGAGATCCCGTCATTGCTCTGGCAGCTCGACCATCTTCTGCCGCTGGTCGACTTTGCCTCGATCGGATCCAACGATCTCGTGCAGTTCCTGTTTGCCTCTGACCGCGGCAACCCGCGACTTGCTGGCCGCTACGATCCGCTCAGCCCGGCAGCACTCGGCGCAATGCGACTCATCGTTGAAAAGGCCGCCCTCCATGACAGGCCCGTCACGCTCTGTGGCGAGCTCGGCGGAAGGCCGCTCGAGGCCATGGGCCTGATCGGCGTCGGGCTGACCTCGATTTCCATGGTGCCCTCGGCGGTGGGGCCGGTGAAGGCCATGGTGCGCTCACTCGACCGGGCGAAGCTCTGGTCCTTCATGGAGCCCCTGCTCCGGAGCCCCCTGCACAGCCTGCGCCCGGAACTCATGGAATTTGCCCAGCGCAACGCGGTTGTCCTCTGACGCAAGCTTCGCGTTAGCTTCCCATTCACCATTCTCGTTCATTGTATCTGGAAAAGCCCCCTCCAGGGCTTTCACGACAACCTTCGTCCGAGAGTGGTAGCCATGCGTAACGACAGCGTCGAGATGTCCGGAGAGGCCGAAGTCCATGCCATGATCCAGGATGACACCCTGGACCAGGCGCCCGAGGACGCCATGGCCGAAATGATGGAGGACGAGGCTGAGGCTGCCCCGAGCTTCCGGGAGAAGCCCGATCCTGAGGCTGACCCGCTGGGTGAGGCAGGTTGGTATCTGGAAGCCGAGCGCGTGTCGCGCGGCATGAGCCTCGAGGAGGCGGGCGAGGCCTGTGGCATTCATCCCTACCATCTCGAAGCCATCGAATATGGCGACATGACCTGCCTGCCCGAGCGCCACGAGGCGCTCGCCATGATCGGCGCCTATTCCCAGTTTCTCGGATTTGACCCCGAACCGCTGGTCGAGCATTTTGCCCATTACATGCCCGCGCCGCCGCTGACGGCCGAAGCGCGGCACCCGGCCAATCCCGCGCCGCTCTCGAGCGCAAAGATCCTGTCCTTCATGAGTTTCGCGAAGCTTCCCCGCCCGAGCCTGCGCCGTGTTCCTGGTGGCGCCGGTGGTCTGGTGGCCTCGGTGGCGGCTGCGGTGATGCTGTTCGCTGCTGCAAGCTACATGCTGATGCCCTCCGGTGATACGCCTGTCGAGACGGCGGGCCAGCTCTCGGGAACCTATCCCGCACTTCCCGACGCGCCGGCGGCCGATCCGATGCCGACCGCGTCGACCACAGTAGAGACTGGTGAGATCAAGGCCGGTGGCGAGGCTCTTCCGGCCGCCGAATCCCAGGCAGTCATGCCCGCCGCTCCCGGCGAGGATGATCTGGTCGGCACGGGGCTCGATGGCATCACTGCCCTGATCGAGCAGAATGTGCCGGGCACCGGCACAGCGGCAGGCGCAGCACCGGCCGCGACCGACATGGCGGTCACTTCCGAGGGCCGCCAGTTCGGCGCATCCAACGGAGAAAGCCGGGTGACGCTGGTCGCCAAGGCGCCGGTCTGGGTCCGCATCGAGGATGGCCAGGGCCGGGTTATCATGACCCAGATGCTGATGAAGGGTGACAGCTACCGTGTGCCCAACCGCGACGGCCTTGTGCTGATCGCGCGCGACGGTGGCCTTCTCAGCTTCTTCGTCGATGGCAAGGAGAAGGGTGTGCTCGGCACGCCAGGCGAGATTCTCGTGGGCCGGTCGCTGGACGTCAAGTCGCTCGAAGGCTGACGCAGCACGCAGTGCGTGCCGTCGTCCAGAGGGTTTCACAGGCATCCGTCACGGTCGATGGCCGCGTCACCGGCGCCATTGACCGTGGCTTTCTCGTTCTGGTCTGCGCCATGGCCGGGGATACCGCGGCCGATGCCGACAGGCTGGCGCGCAAGATCGCTCTGCTCCGCATCTTCAGGGATGACGCCGGCAAGATGAACCTGCCGCTGGCCGCGGTCGGCGGCGCGGTGCTGGCTGTCAGCCAGTTCACACTGGCGGCCCAGGGCATGGAGAGCGGCAACCGCCCGGGCTTTTCGGCGGCCGCCGCGCCGGCGCCGGGTGAAGAGTTCTACAAACACTTCTGCGCCGCGCTCCGCCGCGAGGGCCTCCGTGTCGAGACCGGCCTCTTCGGCGCGGACATGCAGGTGGCGCTGGTCAATGACGGACCTGTCACCATCCTGTTCGATACGGCGGCCCGGGACTGAGGCTTCCAACCGGCCGGTTGTTGTTCTAGAAGCCCCGCTCATGTCTGCCATTCCGCCCGAAAAGCTCGACCGCATCATCCAGCGCTTCGCCACAGTCGAACATGACTTGTCGTCTGGCGCCGTGAGCGGCGAGGACTTCGTCCGGCTCTCGAAAGAGTATTCCGAGCTTGAACCTGCGGCGAAGAAGGCGCGCGACTTGCGCAAGGCCTATGACGAGCGCGCGGGACTTGAGGAAATGGTCAAGGCGGGTGGCGAACTGGCCGAGATGGCCGAGGCCGAGCGCCCCGTGCTGGCCGAGCGGCTCACCGGACTCGAGCATGAGATGCGTCTGCTGCTGCTTCCCCGCGATGCCGCCGATGACCGCAACGTGATCCTCGAGGTGCGGGCCGGAACCGGTGGCGACGAGGCCGCGATCTTCGCTGGCGATCTCTTTCGCATGTATCAGCGCTATGCCGCCTCCAAGGGCTGGCGGGTCGAGGTGATCTCGGCGAGCGAGGGTGAACACGGCGGCTTCAAGGAAATCATCGCCAATATCTATGGCGCCGGAGCCTTTGCCCATCTCAAGTTCGAATCGGGCGTGCATCGCGTGCAGCGCGTGCCCGCCACCGAGGCGCAAGGCCGCATTCACACCTCCGCCGCCACCGTCGCGGTGCTGCCGGAAGCCGAGGAGGTCGATGTCAAGATCGAGGACAAGGATCTGCGCATCGATGTCTACCGCTCGTCCGGACCAGGCGGGCAGTCGGTCAACACCACGGACTCGGCCGTTCGCGTCACACATATCCCGACCGGCATCGCCGTGGCCCAGCAGACGGAGAAGTCGCAACTCAAGAACAAGAATGCCGCGATGAAACTGCTGCGCGCCCGGCTTTATGAGATCGAGCGCCAGCGCATCGACCAGGAACGCTCGGCCACGCGCAAGGATCAGGTTGGCTCGGGCGACCGCTCGGAGCGCATCCGGACCTATAATTTTCCGCAGGGGCGCTGCACCGATCATCGCATCAACCTGACGCTCTACAAACTCGATCAGATCATCGAGGGACCGGCGCTTGAAGAAATGATCCAGGCGCTGATGACCAACCATCAGGCGGAATTGCTGGCCCAGCAGGACAATGCCGCCTGACCAGGTGAAGGACCTGCTCGCCGCCGCTACCCGCCGTCTCGCCGGGGCGGGCTGCGCGACGCCGGCGCTCGATGCCCGCTTGCTGCTTCAGGCGGCGACCGGCCTGTCACGCGAGGACATGATTGTCGCGCCCGAACACCAGGTCGCGGAGAGCCAGCGCGTGCGGTTCGCGGCGCTGATCGCCCGGCGTGAGGGCCGCGAACCGGTGGCGCGCATCCTTGGGGAACGTGAATTCTACGGGCGGGCCTTCCGGGTCACGGCCGATACGCTGGACCCTCGGCCCGACACCGAGACGCTCATCGTGGCCGCGCTGGCGCTGATGCCTGCGGGAGCGCGCCTCCTCGACCTCGGCACTGGCACCGGCGCCATTGCCATCACCCTGCTGGCGGAGCGTCCGGATGCAACCGGTCTTGCCAGCGACGTCTCGGCGGCAGCTCTGGCGGTGGCGCAGGACAATGCCCGCCGCCATGGCGTGGAGGACCGTCTCGACCTGGTTCGGGGGGACTGGTTCTCGCCTGTCACGGGCCGCTACGACATCATCCTGTCAAACCCCCCCTATATCCCCCGGACAGAGATCGGGGGGCTGAGCCCGGATGTCCGGGATTTCGACCCGCCGGGCGCGCTCGATGGCGGTGCGGACGGGCTTGAGGCCTACCGGGCGCTGGCGGCCACTGCCGGGACCCATCTGGCGCCGCGAGGCCATGTTCTGGTGGAGATTGGCGCCGGGCAAGGGCCTGATGTCTCGGCGATCTTCGCCGGGGCCGGGTTCCGCCCAGCTGGCAGGCACAGCGACCTGGGCGGTCACCTGCGCTGTCTGGTCTTTGGGATGGATGAAAAATAGCGATTGGAAATTAGGGGCCTGTGGGCTAGAAGCGGAATGGATACGCTTTCTGCCCTTTCTATTGGTGCCGGGAACGACGTTGGCGTGGGGTGCCGGGACGGCATGGACGCCCAGTTGCAATCAGCACAGGCGGGGATATGGCGGGAGCCCTCCGGGGATCTCGCTCGTGGCGGAAGCCTTCCGACAACCAACGGGTAATGTGTGAACGCGCTCGCTGTGTGAGCAGATTGGAAGATGACGTGCCACGCGACCGCCGAGGCGGTTGTGGCCGGTATCGGCGTGCAACCCTAGATCATTCTGGAACGGAATTTCAATGAGACCAACCCACAAGAACCGCAGCCGCAACCGCCATCGCAGCGGAGGCAGCAGCGGCGGTGGCGGCGGCAATCCGCTGAGCCGGGTATATGAAAGCAATGGCCCGGACGTGAAGGTCCGGGGAACGGCGCAGACCGTGGCCGACAAATACCTCCAGCTTGGCCGGGATGCGCAGTCCTCGGGCGACAACGTCATGGCGGAAAGCTATTTCCAGCATGCCGAGCACTATCTCCGCATCGTTTTCGCCGCGCAGGCCTACAACCAGCAGAACCAGCAGCAGTACCGCCGCCCGGACGAGGACTTCGACGAGGACGATCTCGAAGACCAGCAGGATGCCGCCAGCGAGCAGCGCGGCGGCGCGCAGCAGGCCGGTGAACCCGACGGGCTTGGCGATCAGCCGGCAATGGAAGGCGGTCCGGAGCGGTCGCAGCAGCAGCAGAGCCGTCCGCCGCGGGAGCAGCGCGACTATGGCCGCGACAACCGGGATCAGGGCCAGAGCCGGGACCGCTACCGCCCGCGCTGGCAGGACCGGCGCAACGAAAGCCAGCAGGCCCAACCGCAGCCGCGCGCGGAAGACCAGCCGCAGCCCGCCGCTGCCGATCCGGGCAGTTGGGAAGCCCCGTCCTTCCTGCGCCGTCCGGCGCCCGCCGCTCCGGCCGGTGCCGAGGGTGGTGTGGTGGAGGAGGCGAGTCCGGACCAGCCCGCCGCAAAGCGACGCTATGAGCGCCGCCCCCGCAAGGAAGCCGCCGAAACATCCTCCGACGGCGAATAGCGCCCGGTCTCAGCCGCGCGGACGGTAGGCCAGCCAGTAGGTGAGCGCGACGCCGCCGGCCCCGCCCACGATGTTGCCCAGCGCCACGGGAACGAGATTGCCGAGAAAGCCGGCCAGCGTCACGGGTGCGCCTGCCGCCCAGCCCGCCGGGATCAGATACATGTTGGCGACCGAGTGCTCGTAGCCCAGAAGCACGAAGGCGGTGATCGGGAAGACGACCGCCAGGACCTTGTCGGTGACGCTGCGCGCCGCGAAGCTCAGCCAGACCGCGAGGCAGACCAGAATGTTGCACAGGATTCCGCGCGTGAAGGCCTCCACCGGGCCAAGCCCGATCTTGGCCTCCGCAATCGCGCGGGCCGTTTCTCCGGCGCCGCCCGCAAACAGGCCCGAGGCCCACATCAGGGCTGCGATGATCAGCGATCCCGCGAGATTTCCTGCAAAGGCGAGGCCCCAGTTGCGCAACAGCGCGCTGGTCCCGATCCGCCGGTCGACCCAGGCCATGACAATCAGGGCGTTGCCGGTGAAGAGTTCGGCGCCGGCCACCACAACAAGGATCAGTCCGGTGGAGAAGATCAGCCCGCCCAGAAGCCGTGCCGGACCAAAGCCAGCCGGCGTTCCGGCCATGACGGCGGTGAAGGCCGCAGCTCCCAGCGCGATGAATGCACCCGCCAGGAACGCGAGGGTGAGAAGAGGCAGCAGCGGAAGGGCGGCCTTCTTGACGCCCGCCTCCTCGATCCGGAGGGCCACCTCGGCCGGCTTGTAGGCATCAAGTCCAGTGGGATCTGTTTTCTGGGGCATGCTCCTCAAGCTCTCCACCATTGATCCAACGCAAGGAGGCGAGGACCGATCTGTTCCAGATTCCGACCGCTTGATTGAACGGCTTTCGCTTCCCATATCGAGCCTAACGCGGCAGCCGCCCGTTGGGAATGCCTCGCGGGGGTTTCCGGGGCGGAGGCCGAACTTCAACCGTTGACGGCATGTCGGGGTCGCCCAGCAAGGGGGCCCGGGGCATGTGCCGAGGAGGAGACCATATATGGATTTCGAGAAATACACCGAACGTTCGCGTGGATTTGTGCAGTCAGCACAGTCACTTGCCCTGCGTGAAGGGCATCAGCGCTTCAGCCCGGAGCATCTTCTGAAGGTTCTGCTCGATGACGAGGAAGGCCTGGCGGCCGGCCTCATCAAGGCGAGCGGTGGCGACCCGCGCCTTGCCCTGCGCGAGGCGGAAGCCGCGCTTGCCAAGCTGCCCAAGGTGTCCGGCGGCGGCGCCGGTCAGGTCTATCTCGCGCCCGAGATGGCGCGGGTGTTCGACACCGCCCAGAAGCTCGCCGAGAAGGCGGGCGACAGCTATGTCACGGCCGAGCGCCTGCTGCAGGCGCTGGCTGTCGAGCCGTCGGAGGCAGCGAAGATCCTGAAATCGGCCGGGGCCACCGCCCAGGGCCTGAACGAGGCCATCAACGCCATCCGCAAGGGCCGCACGGCGGATACGGCATCGGCCGAGCAGGGCTATGACGCGCTCAAGAAATATGCCCGTGACCTGACCGAAGCGGCTCAGGCGGGCAAGCTCGATCCGGTGATCGGGCGCGACGAGGAAATCCGCCGCACCATCCAGGTGCTGTCGCGGCGCACCAAGAACAATCCGGTGCTCATCGGCGAGCCCGGCGTTGGCAAGACCGCCATCGCCGAAGGCCTGGCGCTGCGCATCGTCAAGGGCGACGTGCCCGAGAGCCTGAAGGACAAGAAGCTTCTGGCGCTCGACATGGGTGCGCTGATTGCCGGCGCCAAGTATCGCGGCGAGTTCGAGGAGCGGCTCAAGGCGGTGCTGTCCGAAGTGACCGCTGCGGAGGGTGGCGTCATCCTGTTCATCGACGAGATGCACACGCTGGTCGGCGCGGGCAAGACGGAAGGCGCCATGGATGCGTCCAACCTTCTTAAGCCGGCGCTGGCCCGCGGCGAGCTCCACTGCGTGGGTGCTACGACGCTCGACGAGTATCGCAAGCATGTCGAGAAGGATGCGGCTCTGGCACGCCGGTTCCAGCCGGTGTTCGTCAACGAGCCCTCGGTCGAGGACACGATCTCGATCCTGCGCGGCATCAAGGAGAAGTATGAGCTGCACCACGGCGTGCGGATCACCGACTCGGCGCTGGTATCGGCGGCCGTGCTCTCCAACCGCTACATCACCGACCGCTTCCTGCCTGACAAGGCCATCGACCTGATGGACGAAGCCGCCTCGCGGCTGCGCATGCAGGTCGATTCGAAGCCCGAGGAGCTCGACGAGATCGACCGCCGCATCATGCAGCTGCAGATCGAGCGCGAGGCCCTGAAGAAGGAGACCGACCAGGCCTCCAAGGACAGGCTTGGAAAGCTCGAAAAGGAACTCGCGGAATTCGAGGAGAAGTCAGCCGCCATGACCAGGCGCTGGCAGGCCGAGAAGGAGCAGCTTGCCTCGGCCTCCAAGGTCAAGGAGGAGCTCGAGAAGGCACGCTTCGACCTCGAACAGGCGCAGCGCAAGGGCGATTTCGCCAAGGCGGGCGAGCTGGCCTATTCGACCATCCCCGGCCTCGAGAAGAAGCTCAGGGAGGCTGAGGAAAAGTCGGGTGCCAAGATGCTCGAGGAGGCGGTGACCGAGAACCATGTGGCCCAGGTCGTGTCGCGCTGGACCGGCGTGCCCGTTGACAAGATGCTCGAAGGCGAGCGCGAGAAGCTCATCGCCATGGAGAAGGAGCTTGCCAAGCGGGTCATCGGCCAGCAGGAGGCGGTCATCGCGGTGTCGACCGCGGTGCGCCGGGCGCGTGCGGGGCTGCAGGACCCGAACCGGCCGATTGGCTCGTTCATGTTCCTCGGCCCCACCGGCGTGGGCAAGACTGAGCTCACCAAGGCGCTGGCCACGTTCCTGTTCGATGACGAGCACGCGATGGTCAGGATCGACATGTCGGAATACATGGAGAAGCACTCCGTCTCGCGGCTGATCGGCGCGCCTCCGGGCTATGTCGGTTATGACGAGGGCGGCGCGCTGACCGAAGCGGTTCGCCGCAGGCCTTATCAGGTCGTGCTGTTCGATGAGATCGAGAAAGCGCATCCGGACGTGTTCAACGTGCTGCTCCAGGTGCTTGATGACGGCCGCCTGACCGATGGTCAGGGCCGTACGGTGGACTTCAAGAACACGCTGATCATCATGACCTCGAACCTCGGCGCCGAATATCTCGTGAACCTCGGCGAGGCGCAGGACGTCGATGTGGTGAAGGATGAGGTGATGGCGGTGGTCAAGTCGCACTTCCGTCCGGAATTCCTGAACCGGCTCGATGAGATCGTGCTCTTCCACCGGCTGAAGCGCGAGCACATGGGTTCGATCGTCGATATCCAGGTCAACCGGCTGCGGAAGCTCCTGGCCGACCGCAAGATCGAGATCGAGATTTCCGATGCGGCGCGCAACTGGCTTGCCGACAAGGGTTACGATCCTGCCTATGGCGCACGCCCGCTGAAGCGCGTGATCCAGAAGAGCCTTCAGGATCCGCTGGCCGAGGAGCTGCTTGCCGGCCGCATCAAGGACGGTGAGATGGTGAAGGTGGACGTCAAGGCGGGCATGCTGACCTTCAACGGCGTGCCGGTCGGCGGAAAGACCATCGACCCCAAGGTCGTGCAGCTGCACTGATCCAGCGACTGATTTGGAGAGGGCGGTCCTTCGGGGCCGCCCTTTTTCGTCTCAGGCTTTCGGTGGATTGTCCTTCGCGAAGACATAGACGGCCAGTCCGGCCACGAGCAGTGCCGCGAAGATGAGATACAGCGTGGCATAGGCGTGGGCTGCGGGGGTGTCCGTGAGCCGGTTCATCAGTGCACCGCTGAGCGGCTGGAGAATACCCGCGCCGCCGATGAAGAGGACATTGAGCAGCGTGATGCCACGGCCCAGCAGGTGGTCGGGCACGAAGCTCCGGCCATGCGCCATCAGCACGCCATAGGTCATGCCGAAGCCGCCGAGCAGCCCCATGATGACGACGGCCGCCGCGAGCGGGAGTCCGGGAAGGGCGAGGGCGATGAAGCACAATGCAGTCAGCAACACCCCGCCGAACACAACCCATTTGCGCGTGCCGAGCAGGCGGTCGAGCGGACCATAGGCCATGGCGCCTGCCGACATGGCGGCGGCCATAACGAGCAGCGCATTGCCGCGCTCAACCGGATCAAGTCCGTAGACGGATGAAAAATACGGACCCGCCCACAGGCCACGCGCCGCGAGGACCACGGAATAGCTGACGGCAGTGATGGGCAGCAACGGCCACAGGTCACGGATCTTCAGGATTTCGCCGATGCCGCCGAACAGTCCGCGCGGGCCATGGCCGAGAATGCGCTGCGGGTCGCGGATCAGAACCAGGATCGAGAGGGCGGAGAGCGCCGTTGCCGCTGCCATGGCCAGCATCGCGCCGCGCCAGCCCGCCCACTGTGCAGCCAGTGCCAGCGGCGACGCGGCGAGCAGGTTTCCCGCCGTGCCCAGTCCGAGGAGCAGCGAGCAGAGCAGTGCAAAGCGCTGGGAGGGCGCGGTGCGGCCGAACATGTAGATCGCGCCCATGAAGATCGAGCCGCAGCCTGCGCCGATCAGCGCCATCGCAATCTCGAGGGCGAGGGCGCTGTGCGCGGTGGCGAACAGCACTGCGCCAGCCACGGCAGACAGCATCTGCAGCGCCACGGTGCGCCGCGGCCCGATGGTGTCGAGCGCCCAGCCCACCGGAAATTGCGTGACGACGAACCCGAGGATCCACACTGCCTGGAGATTGCCCAGGTCCTGCGGCGAGAGGGCCAGTTCCGCGGCCAGCTCGGGAGCGATCACGGCGAGGAAAGAGCGGTAGAACTGGCTCAGCACATAGGAGGCAAGAAAAGTGGAAAATACGCGCATGCCGGGTTCATGACAGTGACCGGCGGGCGGCGCAAGCGCCGCCAGTCGCCGCCCTACTGCTGGGCCTGTGCGACCTGCTGGGCCGAGGGCGCCTGCTGCATCATGGACAGGACGCGGGCCTTGTGCTGCTTGAACTTGGCGAGATCCTTGCCGGCGAGCTGCTTGCCACCCGCCGCCTTGATGCGCGAGGGATTGACCGGGCGTCCGTTGACATGCACCTCATAATGCAGGTGCGGGCCGGTCGAGCGGCCGGTCGATCCGACATAGCCGATGATCTGGCCCTGATTGACCTTGACGCCGCGGCGGATGCCGGCGGCCATCTTGCTCATGTGGCCATAGAGCGTTTCATACTTGTTGTTGTGCTTGATCTCGACGGCGATGCCATAGGCGCCATAGCGGCCCGCCACCTGTACCACGCCGGAGCCGGCGGCACGGATTGGCGTTCCCTGCGGCACGCCGAAGTCGACGCCCGCATGCATCTTCGAGTAGCCCAGAAGCGGGTGACGGCGCATGCCGAAGCCCGAGGTCAGGCGCGCGCCGGACACCGGCGTCTTCAGCAGCGACTTCTGCGCGCTCTGGCCTTTTTCGTCATAGTAGTCGGTCTGACCATCGGCGGTTGTGAAGCGGTAGTAGGTCCTGGTCTTGCCGTCGAGCGTCAGCTGCGCGTAGTGCAGCACCTTGCGCTTGGAGGATGATCCGGTCAGCGGGTTTCCATAGAAGATGTCGAAGGTGTCGTTGGCCTTCACCTGGCGCTGGAAGTCGACGTCATAGGCGAAGACGCGCGTGAACTCGGAGATGATGTAGCCCGGTACCTTGTTGTCCTTGGCGGCGCCATAGAGGCTTGAACCCACCTTGGATCTCGTCCGGAAATGATCGAACTGGGCATATTGCGACTTGGCGCCTGCCTTGGCGCCGGCGATGGCCGCCTGGAAGCGACCGTCTTCATCGGCCTCCACGGTCAGTGTCTCGTTGGGCCCCGGCTGGAACGACAGTTCGACCGGGAAGATGACTTCGCGGCCATAGAAGTCGAACTGGCGGTCAAGCGTCAGTTCGAAGGCAGTGCCTTCCTTGATCATCGCCGTGGGAAATACGGGGTTCACCGCATTGACCAGGGAGCGGGCGGCTTCCGAGCTGACGCCGCGGTCGACAAGGGCGTCGACCAGCGTTTCGCCCCGCGCAAGCTGGAAGGTTTCGTCGGTCGGCTCCGGCGGCACCTGCTTGGTGATGGTCGTGATGTTCTCTTCCTCGTCGAGCGCGTCGATTTCCGCGTCCATGACCACCGGCTTGTCCTCGCCATAGGGCAGTTCGTCGGACGTGATCTCGGGATAGAGATTTGCGTTGTTCAGGTCGCGCTCGGGAACGATCGGTTCGGCGTCCTCGGCCTGCGGCTGATAGGTGGCGGAGAGTTCCTTGCGCCCGATCGCCGAGGGCCAGGGGTCGCCGGACTCGGGGTAGAAGCCGGTCAGCGAGGCCTTGCCCACGGCTGCGAAGGCATCGCGCGGCGCGGCGTTCTCGCCGAAGATCCCCAGGACGGCAGTGCCAATGACAAGGCAGCCTGCGATGCCGGCGACACAGGTGGTGAGAAGCCAGCGGTGATGGACGGGCTCGGCGGCCAGCGGATCGGGTGGAGGCAGCTGCGGGGCGGCGGCAGTCGGCAGCGCGGCGCGTGCGGGAGCGCGGGCTGGCAGTCTCGGCGGCAGAGGCGGGCGGCGCACGGTGCCGGCAGGCGGCAAGGCGCGCACTCGTCTGTCAACGCGATCGTTCAATATCCCATTCCCCTTGTCGTACTCATAAGCCCTGGACTGACCGGTCTGCCGCACCTCGTTCGAACGGCAGATCCCCGGGAGCTCGCTGACACCACTGCGCTCCGTCCCCTGGGGCCGGATCCCTTTTTGCAAGGTGATCCGTTTCGGCGGGAAAATGCCTTCACTGACCCCGTTAGTCAACCGCATTGACGGACCCGCTCCAGACTGGCCTCGGCGCATCCGGGGCACCATCTCATCAACTCGTTTCCAATTCCTTAACCATGTTGGAGGCGTGGCGCCGTCCAAAGCTCTGGTGTGCTGCCTGCGAGAGGATAATTCCCCATATATTTCATGAATTTGATCGATTTTTACCCGTGTGGGTGCGGGGCGGCTTGACATCCGGGGCGGGTAAGGCCTATATCAGCGTCACTGAGGGGCTGCGGCACACCTGTGCTGCGGGCCTGCTCTTTGCGCCAGTCACCATCGTGGACAGACTGCCGGTGCGCCTGAAGTCAGGCGTCCAGTGGTCGTTTGCGCGGTTCGTCTGGTAGCTTGCTGATTGACAAGTGAAGAGAGGAAGAGAGACGCGGACGGCGTGTGTTTTGGCGTGTCCTGGGGTAACCTGGGGCAGCAAGAGACATGGTCGTAAGCGTTTTGGAATATAAGAGAAT
>OMIC01000039.1 GCA_900298995.1 Hyphomicrobiaceae bacterium
GAGCCGCTCTCCTGCGCCACGGCCGGAGGCGCTCCATCATCGGCGCGGCTCGTGGAACTCCATGCCAGTACGTTCAGTATGATGGCTGCGAGTAATGGGCGCATCGCAGTCCTCCGATCGAATTCTTGACCCCGGCCGGAACGGGGGATTGCCTCAGCTTGATGCGGCGACGCTACTTCACCGGCTTCTGCGGTGCCGGTCCTAGGCGTATGCCCCGTGGCAGTGCTTGTAACGCTTGCCCGAACCGCAGGGGCAGGGGTCATTCCGGCCCACCTTGCCCCAGGTCTTGGGGTCCTTGGGGTCGGGGCCTGACTTGCGCGCGGCGAGCAGGGCACCCGCGGCGGCGGCCGGCGAGAGTTCGTCCTCGCCCGTCACTGGGTCGATGTGGTGGGCCTCCATCACCGGAAGCTCGTCCTCGCCGGGAAGCTCGGTCTGTTCGGAGGCGTCACGCAGCTGGATCTCGACGCGCATGACCTGCGCGGTGACGTTCTCGCGCAGCTTGTTCACCATGCTCTCGAAGAGATTGTAGCCCTCGGTCTTGTACTCGTTTAGCGGATCGCGCTGGCCATAGCCGCGCAGGTGGATCACCTGGCGCAGCTGCTCCACGGTGATGATGTGGTCGCGCCACAGCTGGTCCAGCGTGCGCAGCAGGAAGGTCTTTTCCACCTGGCTCATGATCTCTGGGCCATATTTGGCACGCTTGGCGGCATAGTGCTCATTCGCTGCCGTCTCGACGCGCTCGCGGATCTCCTCGTCGGCGATCCCCTCTTCCCTGGCCCAGTCCTCGACCGGGAAGTCGAGGCCCAGCGACTCGCGCAGCCGCTCGCGCAGGCCCGCCGCGTCCCACTGCTCGGCATAGGAGTTGGGCGGAATGTGGCTGGTCACCAGATCCTCGACCGTGTTGTGCCGCATGTCGTCGATGGTTTCCGACACCTCCTCGCCCTTCATGATGCCGATGCGCTGGTCGAAGATCACCTTGCGCTGGTCGTTCATCACATTGTCGAACTTGAGGAGGTTCTTGCGGATGTCGAAATTGCGTGCCTCGACCTTCTGCTGGGCTTTCTCGAGCGCCTTGTTGATCCACGGATGAACGATCGCCTCGCCCTCCTTGAGGCCGCTCATCGTCAGCATGGCGTTGAGCCGCTCGGACCCGAAGATGCGCATCAGGTCGTCCTCGAGCGAGAGATAGAACAGCGAGCGGCCAGGATCGCCCTGGCGGCCGGACCGGCCGCACAGCTGGTTGTCGATGCGGCGGCTTTCGTGGCGCTCGGTGCCGATCACGAACAGGCCGCCTGCATCCAGCACCGTCTGCTTGTTGACCTCGGTCTCGGCCTTGATGGCGGCGATGCGGGCGTCGCGGTCCGGTCCGGCCGCGACATCGGCAAGCTCGGTGGCAATGCGCATGTCGGGGTTGCCGCCCAGCTTGATGTCGGTGCCGCGGCCCGCCATGTTGGTGGCGATCGTCACCGCGCCGGGCGCGCCGGCCTGAGCCACGATGGCCGCTTCCTGCTCGTGGTAGCGTGCGTTCAGCACGTTGTGCGGAACGCCCTTGGCCTTGAGCATGGCCGACAGCACTTCCGACTTCTCGATCGAGGTTGTGCCCACCAGAACCGGCTGGCCGCGGCCGCGCGCCTCCTCGATGGTATCGATGATGGCGGCGTATTTTTCCTTCGCGGTGCGATAGACTTGGTCGTCCTCGTCCTTGCGTGCCACCGGCAGGTTGGTCGGAATGTCGAGCACGTCGAGGCTGTAGATATCCATGAACTCCTCGGCCTCGGTGGCCGCGGTGCCGGTCATGCCGGCAAGCTTGGCGTAGAGCCGGAAATAGTTCTGGAAGGTGATCGATGCGAGCGTCACGTTCTCGGGCTGGATCGACACATGCTCTTTGGCTTCCAGCGCCTGGTGCAGGCCTTCGGAATAGCGCCGTCCGGGCATCATGCGGCCGGTGAACTCGTCGATGATGACGACCTGCCCGTCCTTCACGATGTAGTCCTTGTCGCGCTGGAACAGCTTGTGCGCCCTGAGCGCCTGCTGCACGTGATGCACGATGGTCACGTTCTCGGCATCATAGAGGTTGGTGCCGCGCAGCAGGCCCGCCTCGCCCAGCACCTGCTCGAGATGCTCGTTGCCCTTCTCGGTGAGCGTTACCGAGCGCTGCTTCTCGTCGAGATCGAAATCATCCGGCGTCAGCGCCGGTATGAAGGCATTTACCGAGTTGTAGAGATCGGACTTGTCATCGACAGGCCCCGAGATGATGAGAGGCGTGCGCGCCTCGTCGACGAGGATCGAGTCGACCTCGTCGACAATCGCGAAATTGTGTCCGCGCTGCACCATCTCGGCGAGATGATACTTCATGTTGTCGCGGAGATAGTCGAAGCCCAGCTCGTTGTTGGTGGCGTAGGTCACGTCCGAGCCATAGGCCTGGCGGCGCTGCTCGTCGCTCAGCCCATGCACGATGACGCCGGTCGACAGTCCGAGGAAGGAGTAGATCTGGGCCATCCAGGCGGCGTCACGGCGCGCGAGATAGTCGTTGACGGTGACGACATGCACGCCCTTGCCGGTCAGCGCATTGAGGTACACGGGCAGCGTCGCCACCAGTGTCTTGCCTTCGCCGGTCTTCATCTCGGCGATGCGACCCTCATGCAGCACCATGCCGCCGATCAGCTGCACGTCGAAGTGGCGTTGGCCGAGGGTGCGCTTGGCGGCTTCGCGCACCGTGGCGAAGGCTGGCACGAGAATGTCGTCGAGATCCTTGCCGCTGGCCAGTTCGGCCTTGAACATGTCCGTCCGCGCGCGCAGCGCCTCATCGGAGAGGCCGGAGAGTTCCGGTTCGAGGGCGTTGATGGCCTCGACGCGCACCCGGTACTTGCCGATCCGCCGGTCGTTGCTCGAGCCGAAAATCCTGGCGGCGATGCCGCGCAATCCGAACATGGGGTATTCCTTCAGGAAAAGGGCCTCCGGCCCGCTTGTCGAGGCGCTTTCTACTCAACTTGGCAGGCCGGGGCAACGGACCGCCGCAATTGACCGCCCGACGGAAGCCAGATGGTTGATCCAGCGCAGAATTTCAATGTGTTGCTTCCGCGCAACAGGGGGGTCATCTATGCCCCGACCACTTGCAACCAGGCCCGGCGCAGCCCAATGTACAATCTGAATCGAAGCCGCCCTGAGTGTGGTGCAGGGGCGTCGTCTTGCCTTCCCCGGAACACCTGGAAGACAATGTGCAACGCCCGGCTTGCGGGACGCGGGTATGCGGCGGATTGTGGAACGGTGGAGTGAATGTCAGTGTCCCGAATTCTTCTGAATAGTTGCGCGGCCTCGGCGCTCCTGGCTCTGGCCCTGGTCCTGCCGGTTGCGGCCCAGGAGGATGTGGCTCCCAAGGACGACAAGGTGATCGCCGTCGTCAATGGTCATGAAATCCGGGTGTCCGAGGTTCAGATGGCCACCGATGACATCATCGGCCAGCTGCCGGACCTGCCGCCCAAGGTGCGGTACCCCTTCGTCGTCGAATATCTGATCGAGCGTCATCTCCTCGCCCAGTATGCGGTCAAGGAGGGCATTGCCGATACCGAAGAATACAAGCGCCGCCTTGCGCTCTATCAGGCCAAGGCCCTGCGCGACGCTTATTTCTTCCAGAAGATTCGTCCAATGGTGACGGAAGACGACATCCGGAAGGCCTATGAGGAAGAGGCAGCCAAGCTGCAGCAGACCGAGCGCGCCCGCGCCCGGATGATTCTCGTCGCCACCGAACAGGAAGCCAATGACATTCTCGCGCGTCTCGCCAAGGGCGAAAAGTTCGAGGATCTGGCCAAGCAGTATAGCCTCGACGGCTCCAAGGATTACGGCGGCGATCTCGGCTATTTCACCGCTGCCGAAATGGTGCCGGAGTTCTCCAAGGCTGTCTTCGCCCTGAAAGTGGGTGAAACCTCGCAGCCGGTGAAGACGGATTTCGGCTGGCACATCATCCGCCTCGAGGATCTCAAGCAGGGTGCCGCACAGCCCTACGACCAGGTGAAGACGGCGATCCGCAACGTGCTTCTGCGCCGCAAGGTGGGCGAGGTGATGGAGAAGATCCGCGCCGCCTCGAAGGTCGAGATCATAGATCCTGACCTGAAGAAATATGCTGAAGATGCTGCCAACGCCGCCAAGGCCTATCAGGA
Organism: Hyphomicrobiaceae bacterium; assembly: GCA_900298995.1. Classification (GTDB taxonomy): domain Bacteria; phylum Pseudomonadota; class Alphaproteobacteria; order Rhizobiales; family Aestuariivirgaceae; genus Aestuariivirga. Next base: position 4,158 of record OMIC01000039.1, read on the forward strand.
AAAGCAGCAGAAGGCCCTCGACCAGGTTGACGGCGGCATTCTAGACAGCACCGCCGATCCGGCGGGTGATGCCTCGAGCGGCAAGGGCGACCTTCAGGTTCCCGCACAGTAAGAAGCCGCCGGCGCAGGTGGCTGCAAGGAGGCTTTCGATGGCACATCAGGTTTCACCCCTGGCTCCTGAGGCCCAGCCGGTTCTGCCACCCATCGCCGGGGTAGGGCTGGCGTCGGCCGAAACCGGAATCCGCTACAGAAACCGTCCGGATGTCCTGCTGGCCATCATGGCGCCCGGTACCATGGTGGCTGGCTGTTTCACCCGCTCGAAGTCGCGGTCTGCGCCGGTCGACTGGTGCGCCGCCAGCCTTGGGGGCGGTACAGCCCGTGCCCTCGTAGTCAATGCAGGAAACGCCAATGCCTTCACCGGCAAGGCCGGGGTTGCCACGGTGACAGCCGTCGCCCGGTCAGCGGCGAAACTCATGGGCTGCAGGCCCGCCGAGATCTTCCAGGCCTCGACCGGCGTGATCGGTGAGCCACTCGATCCCGCCTTCATCACGGGCGCGCTTCCCGGACTCGCCGCCACCGCCCAGCCGGACGCCTGGTCCATGGCGGCGCAGGCCATCATGACCACCGACACCTTTCCCAAGGCCGCCACCGCAAGGGTGAAGCTCGGGGGAAGAACCGTGACCATCAACGGCATAGCCAAGGGCTCCGGCATGATCGCGCCGGACATGGCAACCATGCTCTCCTTCATCTTCACGGATGCCGCGCTTCCCCACGGGGTCCTCCAGAAACTTCTCTCTGCGGCTGTCGCCCGGAGCTTCAATTGCGTCACCGTTGATGGCGACACGTCCACCTCGGACACCGTGCTCATGTTTGCCACCGGCGCGGCAGGCGCGCTTTCCGGCTTGCGCTCTCCCGCAGATCCGCGCCTCAGGGCCTTCGCAAAGGCGCTGGACGCGCTGTGCCTCGATCTGGCCCAGCAGGTCGCGCGTGACGGCGAGGGCGCCGAAAAGCTGATCGAGATTGCCGTGACCGGCGCCGAAACCGACAAGGCCGCGCACCGGATTGCCATGTCGATTGCCAATTCGCCTCTCGTCAAGACGGCGATTGCCGGTGAGGACGCCAACTGGGGCCGCGTCGTCATGGCCATCGGAAAGGCTGGTGAGAAGGCCCTGCGCGACCGTCTGAGGATCAAGATCGGCGGCGTGACAGTGGCCCGCAACGGCATGCGCGATCCAGCCTATCGCGAGGCTGACATCATGCCGCACATGAAGGGCCGCCACATCGCGATTGCGGCCGATGTCGGCGTGGGCAAGGGCAGGGCCACGGTGTGGACCTGCGACCTCACCCATCGCTACATCGACATCAACGGCTCCTACCGCAGCTAGCATGCGCGTCGTGCTCGTCGCCGCCGTGGCGCTGGTCGACCAGGATGGCCGCGTGCTTCTGGCGCGCCGCCCCTTGCACAAGCAGATGGGCGGGCTGTGGGAATTTCCCGGCGGCAAGGTCGAAGCCGGAGAGCGCCCCGAAGCTGCATTGATCCGTGAACTGAAGGAAGAACTCGGCATCGATGTCGCAGAGTCCTGTCTGGCTCCGCTCACCTTCGCCAGCCATGCCTATGACGATTTCCACCTGCTCATGCCGCTCTATGTCTGCCGCCGCTGGCAGGGGCAGGCCAAGGGACTCGAAGGTCAGGAGCTGGCCTGGGTACGACCCCTGAAACTCAGGGATTATCAGATGCCGCCGGCCGATGTGCCGCTGATCCCGTATCTGATCGATCTGCTCTAGATCTTCTTCTCCTCCACCCGCAGTGCATCCGCCAGCCGCGTCTTGGCGCTGCCCGGTCTCAGCGGCTGCTGCTGGCTCTCATGCGGCGCCCAGCCGGTGATCCAGGCCACCTCGACGCTGGCGCGGACTCGGCCGTCGGGGTCTGAGAAATTGCGCTGATAGTGTTCGATCGCCGCGCCCAGAAGCCGTCGACTCACGGGTCTTCGCGTCCGGTCGGTCAGTGCGTTGGAGAGCCCCAGCGCGCGGATCTCGCGCATCAGCGCCAGCGGGTCGGCATAGCGCAGGGTCATCCGGTCGAGATCGGCCACGGGCAGGGCAAGTCCCGCGCGCTGCAGCAGTCCGCCCAGGTCGCGCACATCGGCCATGGGCGCCACGCGCGGCGAGACGCCACCCGTCACCGCGGCTTCGGCGGCCAGCCAGCTCTGTCGCAGTTCGGTGAGCGTCTCGCCCGCGAAGAGACAGCCCAGCAGAAGCCCATCCGGTTTCAGCGCCCGCCGCATCTGGATCAGCGCGCCCGGCACATCATTGACGCTCTGCAGGTCGAGCACGCTGAACACCGCGTCGTGGCGTGCGGGCGGCAAGGCAAGGTCATCGCCGGGCGCGGGCATTCTTTCCTCCACGCCGAGAACCTGGCCGCCGGCCTTCAGCGCGGCAGAGATGGCGGCAGGTTCCGGTGCGATCAGGCAGGCCTGCTCGAAGCGCCGGTTCACGAAGGCCAGCCGCGCGACAAGTTCGTCCGCCATGCTGCGCGTCAGGATGCTGGCGTCGGACTGCCGCGCTCTGTCAGCGCGGCGTACTGCCAGAGCCCGATCGAAGATGGGCGGCGGCCCTGCCATCAGCCGAGGAGCTCGCGGCGGATCAGGTCATAGGTGGCACGGTCCGGGGCCGAGATGATGCCGCCCTTGTGAAGGGTGGGCGCATAGGGGGTGCCATCGAGCAGCGCCGAAAAGCCGCCGGCCTCGGCATGGATCAGCACGCCCGCCGCATGATCCCACGGCATGAGCGTGTAGTGCAGCGCGAAATGCACGAGTCCTTCCGCGATGAGGCGGTACTCATAGGCCGCGCAGCGGTAGTTGAAGCAGGCCTTGGTCTTGGCGAGGTTGGCGACGGTGCGTGTGCGCTGCGGCTCCGGCATGAGATACCAGGAGGACACGCCGGTCATTTCGGCGAGGGCGGTGGGTTTCGCCACGCGCAGGTCGCGGCTCTTGCCATTGACGCTTTCCGCCCAGGCGCCCTGGCCGCGCAGGCCCTTGTGCCAGTCGCGCCCCACGGGATCGAGGATGAGGCCACCCACGGTCTCGCCCTTCTCGACGACCGCCGCCATGACGCCGAACAGCGGCAGGCCCCAGGCGAAGTTTGACGTGCCGTCGATCGGGTCGACGATGATCGCGAGATCGGCGTCCTTGATCCTGCCAAGCAATGTGGCATCGCGCGCCACGGATTCCTCGCCGACGAACAGCGCGTGGGGAAAGGCCTTCGCGCAGAGATCGCGGATGCGCCACTCGCCCTGCTCGTCGGCATCCGTCACGAGGTCGAGCGCGCCGGTCTTCTCGCGGATGCCACCATCCTCGAGGCGGCGGAAGCGGGGCATGATTTCGGTTTCGGCGGCCTCCGCCAGAATGGCGGCGAGGCGGTCGAGGTCGGCGCGGGAAAAGGACATGGTCACTCCGGATGGGTTGCAGCCGCGCTGTTAGACGAATTGCGCGCGGGAATCCACGGTTCGCCGGATCCGTGCTAGTCTGGCGCCATGGACAGCGCCCTGGCACAGTTTCCCGCCCGCCTCTGGCGAAGCGTGGTCGATCTGGTAACGCCCAGCCTCTGCCTTGTCTGTCAGGCGCCGGTCGAAGAGCCCGCAAGCCTGTGCGTGGCCTGCTGGACGAAGCTGCGCCACATCGACGAGCCCGTCTGCGATGTGCTCGGAACACCTTTCGCCTATGATCAGGGCGCGGGCGCGCTGTCGCCCGAGGCGCTGGCTGATCCACCCCCCTGGGACAGGGCGCGTGCCGCGGTGCTCTTCACCGACGAGTCGGCGCGCCTCGTGCACGCCCTCAAATACAGGGACCGGCCCGATGCCGGAAGTCTGATGGCGCGCATGATGGCGCGGGCGGGCCGCAGCCTGCTGGCCGGGGCGGATGTCATCCTGCCTGTGCCGCTGCACCCCTTCCGCCTGTGGCTGCGTCGGTTCAACCAGTCGGCCCTTCTGGCTCAGGCGCTCTCCGGCATGACCGGGCAGCCCTGGCGGTCCGACCTGCTTCTCCGCCGGCGGCTGACGCGGACGCAGGTGGGGCTGGACGACGCCGGACGCCGCAGGAACGTGCGCGGCGCCTTTGGCCTTCGCGCCGGGCAGGAGGCGGCGGTGGCCGGGCGCGCGGTGCTGCTGATCGACGATGTCCGCACCACCGGCGCCACGGCGGCAGCCTGCGCAGGGGTGCTGAGGCAGGCAGGCGCGGCACGTGTTGATCTTCTGACCTTCGCTCTTGTCCCGTCGCCTGCGAGGCCGCATATTTGACGCTGTCATGACAGCCCGCCCGACCATCACCATCTACACCACCCCTGCCTGTCCCTATTGCCACGCCGCCAAGGCGCTGCTGCGGGAGAAGGGCGTAGCCTTCGAGGAAATCGACGTCCAGGATGCCTCTCGGCGTCAGCAGATGATGAAGCGCGCCAATGGCCGCCGCACCGTACCGCAGATCTTCATCGGCGCAACCCATGTGGGCGGCTGCGACGATCTTCACGAGCTTGACCGGCGCGGGGCGCTCGATCCGCTGCTCAAGGCCTCGTGATCCGCGCCGCGCTGGTGCAGATGCGTTCGGGCCGCGACATGGCCCGCAACCGGGCTGATGCCGTGGCCATGATCCGCGAGGCGCGGGCAGACGGCGCCGATTTCGTCACCACGCCGGAGATGACCAACATCATCGAACCTGACCGGCCGCGTCTTCGGGCGATTGCGCGGCCTGAAACCGAGGATGAGAGTGCCGCCACCTTCGCGGCGCTGGCTGCCGAGCTTGGCCTCTGGCTCAATGTCGGTTCGCTGGCGCTGAAGGGCGCTGGCGACAGGCTGGTCAACCGCTCGCTGCTCTTTGCGCCCGATGGCCGCGTCGTGGCGCGCTACGACAAGATCCACCTCTTCGACGTCGACCTGCTCTCGGGTGAGAGCCTGCGGGAGTCGCACGCCTATGAGCCGGGCTCCGCCGCCGTGCTTGCCCGGACCAGCCTCGGACACCTGGGCCTCACCATCTGCTACGACATGCGCTTTCCCGGTCTCTACCGGACGCTGGCTCTCGCGGGCGCGAAGCTCTTTACCATCCCCTCCGCCTTCACCGTGCCCACCGGCCAGGCACACTGGCATGTACTGCTGCGTGCCCGCGCCATCGAGACGGGCAGCTTCGTGTTGGCCGCCGCCCAGGGCGGGCGCCACGACTCGGGGCGCGAAACCTTCGGCCATTCCCTGGCCGTCTCGCCCTGGGGCGAGGTGCTGGCCGAGGGCGGAACTGAACCCGGTGTCGTGCTGGCCGATCTCGACTTGAGGCTTGCCGATGAGGCGCGGGCTCGGATTCCCGCCCTCCGCGCGGGCAGCCTTCCGCATGTCCCGGTCTTGAAACCTCATTCAGGCATTGCTAGCTGAATATCATGATCCGCTACGACCTCCAGTGCGACAAGGGCCACGAATTCGACGGCTGGTTCCGTGACAGCGCCGCCTACGACAAGCAGGCGGCGCGTGGTCTCGTAGCCTGCACCGTGTGCGGCTCCGTCAAGGTCGAGAAGCAGTTGATGGCGCCGGGTATCCCGGTCAAGTCCAACCGCCGCGGCGATGCTGCGCAGAAGATGGTTGCGGGGCCGGTTGATCCCCGGATGGCGGCCATGATGCAGATGGTCCGCGACATGCGCAGGCATGTGGAAGAGAATTCCGAGTATGTCGGAACGCGCTTCGCCGAGGAAGCGCGCAAGATTCATTATGCCGAGGCCGAGGAGCGCGGCATCTTTGGCGAGGCGACGCCTGATGACGCCAAGGCCCTCATCGAGGAGGGCATCGCCGTGCACCCGCTGCCGCGCCTTCCCGAAGACGGGAACTGACTGGCGGGTTCAGCCCCGCCCGATCAGCGGCATCTTGGTGGCCATCACGGTCAGGAACTGGGCATTGGCCTCGAGCGGCAGGCCCGCCATGTACAGCACAGTCGTCGCCACATTCGCCACATCCATGGTCGGTTCCGGCGCCACTGTGCCATTCGCCTGCGGCATGCCCGTCTTCATCTTCTCGGTCATGTCGGTCGCGGCATTGCCGATGTCGATCTGGCAGACGGCGATGTCATACTTGCGACCGTCGAGTGAGCCGGATTTCGTCAGCCCCGTCACCGCATGCTTGGTCGAGGTATAGGGTGCGGAATTGGGCCGGGGCGCCTGTGCCGAGATCGAACCGTTGTTGATGATGCGGCCGCCGCGCGGCTCCTGCGCCTTCATCATTCGGAACGCCTCCTGCATGCAATAGAACATGCCCGAGAGATTGACGTTCACCACGTTCTGCCACATCTCGATGGACAGGTCCTCGAGCAGGATCGTGCCGGGAGCGCCTGTTCCGGCATTGTTGAAGAGCACATCGAGGCGGCCGAACTTCGCCTTGCACGCCGCAAACAGTGCCTTCACCGAAGCCGGGTCTGCAACATCGGTCGGTACGGCCAGCGCATTGGGTCCGATTGCCGCTGCCACCTCGTTGAGGAGCTCTGCGCGGCGGCCGGCCAGCACCACCTTGTAGCCCTCCCGCCCGAAGGCCAGAGCCACCGCCTTGCCGATGCCCGTACCAGCGCCCGTCACCAATGCCACCTTCATCCGGAGTCCCCCTGAAAAACAATTGCGTGACTGATCTTCCTCGCTGGCGGCGGATTTGTAAATGCCGGCTCAGCCGATGAGGCCCGCGTGGCGCGCAATGATGGCCAGTCCCCTGACGATGGCATCCGGCTCGCCATACCTCACGGTGAGGCCGGCCAGTTCCATCGCCTTTACATAGCGCCCGCCGATACCCGGCGAGGCCAGCACGGCATAGGCGGCATCGGCGGGATTGCTGCGCATGGCATGCGCTACCTCGGTGCCGATGACCTGTCCGGAGAGATAGGAGGCCACCGCGGCGGGCGGCAATTCGCCGAACAGCGCCAGCGAGCGCGCCGCGAATATGTTGTGCAGGAAACCCGCCGGATCCCACAGCGCCACGCGCACGCCGCGGGCGAAGGCCTCTTCGTCCTCGGGGCCTGCCGCGATCATGCGGCCCAGAATGGTGTGGTCACGCAGTGCTGCGAAGACCTCGCCCGAGACATAGGTCGAGTAGCCCGTGATGCGATCGCCCTGCGTGACGATCCACTTCGAATGCGTTCCCGGCGTCACGAAGCGGCTGACGCCGAGGTCCAGTGATCCGAAGACCTGCACCTCCTCGCTGCGCATCACCTCGGGCATGCCGTCCGGCGTGCGGTCGCTCAGGCCGGTGACGAAGGCGATGCGGCGGCCTGAGGCGGTCTCATGCATGTGCAGCGCATGGGCGAGGTCAGCGGCTGATGCGGGGCAGGGCAGGTAGGGCCGCTCGATCCAGCCCTGGCGCGAGGTGATCATGCCGGCCGCCAGAACCGGCAGCCGCTTGTCCCAGTGTCCGATGTGCCGCTCAAGCGCTGCCTCGAACTTGCCGTCGTGCACGCTCAGGATACCGTCCGGTGCCGCGATGCTGTCATGGGTATGTCCGGCCGTGTCGGCGATATAGGCCCGAAAGGATGTCGTGCCCCAGTCGAGCGCGATGAAACGGTCTGCCACGCCGCGCTCCTAGATCGCCCGGGCGCCACCCGGCCTGTAGCCGGGCTTCATCGCCTTGAGCGGGTTGCGAAGCGCCGCCCCGAAGGGCGCGGCGGAAATCTCGAAGACGTCACCGTCCTGGGTTTTCACATTGTCGGCAATCGACAGCGTCGCCGTTCCGAAATAATGCACATGCACGTCGCCCGGCCGCCGGAACCCGTCGTACTTGAAATGATGGTATTCGAGATTGGCGAGGCTGTGGCTCATGTTGGCTTCGCCCGTCAGGAATGGCTTTTCCCAGATCACCTTGCCCTTGCGGATGATGCGGCTCACGCCCTCGACCGAGGCTGGAATCCGGCCCGTCACCATTTCGGGGCCGATTGCTGAATGCCGGAGCTTCGAATGCGCGAGATAGAGATAGTTCTGCCGCTCGGTGACATGGTCGGAATACTCATTGCCCAGCGCAAATCCCAGACGCACCGGACGGCCGCCCTCATCGATCAGATAGAGCCCCGCGAGTTCAGGCTCTTCGCCGCCGTCAAGGGCAAAGGCGGGCAGCGGCAACGGCTGACCCGGCCCAACCAGCCAGCTGCCGTCACCCTTGTAGAACCATTCAGGCTGCACGCCTGCGGCCTTCTTGTCCTTCGGACGGCCGCCCTCCAGCCCCAGCTTGAACATCTTGAGGCTGTCGGTCAGTTCCTCCGCCGCTCCTGAAAGCTTCTTGTGCATGCCGTCGCGCGCCGCGGCAGAACCCAGATGGGTCAGCCCGGTACCGGTTACGATGCAATGCGCCGGGTCCGGGTGGTCGAGTGGCGCGAGCACGCGCTTTTCCTTCAGCGCTGCGGCATAATCCTCGGTCGCGGAGGTCGCAAGGCTTGAGGCCAGGCTCGCCAGCGTCCTGCCCTCGCGCAGCGCGCGCTGTGCGAGATCGCGTGTGCTCGCTGCCTGTTTCAGCAGCACCAGCCTGTCGGCGGCCACGAGGGCCACCCGCCGCTTGCCCCTGCCGTCGATGATCTGCACGAGGTTCATGTCGAAAGCTCCCTCATCTGGTTCTCAGCCTGCAAAACCGTGCTTCTCGAAACCGGTGACGCCGGGATCGAAGCAGAACACCCCACCCTGCAACGGCTGTTCGCGCAGCGCCACGTCGGGCACGTGCTGGCGCGAACTCGTCACATAGAGCGTGTCGAGCTTCGGGCCGCCGAAGCAGACATTGGTCACCCGCCGGGCCGGGATCGGAACGACCCGGTCGATGCGACCCCGGGGATCGATGCGCAGCACGCAGGAGCCCTCCCAGCGCGCGCTCCAGACGCAGCCCTCGGCATCGACGGTCGCGCCATCGGGATAGCCATGTGCCTTGCTGTCGTTGAGCACCCGGCGGTTCGAGATCGTGCCGCTGTCGAGGTCAAAATCATAGGCCCAGATGATCTGCGCCATGGAATCCGAGAAATAGAATGTCCGGTTGTCGGGCGACCAGCACGGCCCGTTCGAAACCCCGACATTCGTCTCCATCACCGTAATCGTGCCGTCCGCCGCGATGCGAAACAGCTTGCCGGTGGCCGCCGTGATCGGCAGGTCCTCGCCAGCCGGGCCGATGTTGTTCATCATGGTTCCGAACCAGAACCGGCCGTGCGCATCGCAGGCCCCGTCATTGCCCCGATTGCCCGGCGTGTCCGGGTCGACGGCACGCCACTGTGTCATCGCACCGGTTACGGGATTGAAGATGTTGAGCCCCTTGTGCGCGCCCACCAGAATTGTGCCGTCGCGGCGGCGGGCCATGGCGGTCACCATCTCGTCGAACTGCCAGGTTCGGCGCGCGCCGGTGGCCACATGCAGGCAGTGAATGGCCGAGGGCAGGATGATGTCGAGCCACCACAGGTTTTGGGTTGCGGCGTCCCAGAAGCAACCTTCTCCAAGCTTGTCGCGGCTGTCGAGCAGGCAGGTTACGGGAATGGAGCCAGTCGTCATGTCAGCGCATCCTTGGGCCAGGTGTCCGCCAGCCGGTAACCATGCGGAAAAGGGTCGTCGGGATCAAGCATCAGTGTGGACTGGCCGGTGATCCAGCCACGCCCCGTGATGGTGGGGATGATGGCTGGGCGGCCACCGACGCTGGTCGTTCCGGCGATCTCCCCGATGAAGCGGCTCTCGATGATCGACCGCCCGATATAGCGCTCGCCCGCCTTCAGCAGGCCCCTCGCGTGCAGTACGGCCATCAAGGCCGAGCAACCCGTGCCGGTGGGCGAGCGGTCGATCTTCCCGGGCTTGATGACGCAGGCATTGCGGCTCGAGAGCGCACTCTCCAACTGCTCGAGGGGACCCGTGAGGAAGGCGAAGGAGAAATGCCGCCAGTCGGGCAGTTCTGGGTGGCTGAAACCCAGTTTCTCATTTGCCGCCTTGACGATCTTGCGGCCGGCCACCGCCATGTCCCGTGCCTCGTCCGGGGTCACGGCAAAGCCCAGTTGCCGGGCATCCGCCATCACGAAGCTGTCGCCCCCGAACGCCGTATCAACGCTGAGCGTGCCCAACCCCTCCACCTCCAGCGGTTCGGAAAGCCTGTCCGCGAAGGCCGGCACATTGCGCAGGGTGATTGACTGCGCCTTGCCATCCCGGCACTTCGCCGTCACCTCCACCAGACCGGCCGGTGCCTCCAGCATCAGATGCGTCTCCGGTTCGGTCATGGGAATGATCCCGGCGTCGAGCAGCACGGTGGCCACGCAGATGCAGTTCGAGCCTGACATCGGTGGCGTGTCCTCCGGCTCCATGATGATGAAGCCCATCTGGGCCCTGGGGTTTTTCGGCGGCACCAGCAGGTTGACATGCCGGAACACGCCGCCCCGCGGTTCGTTCAGCACCAGCGCGCGCAACTGCCCGTCGGCAGCGATGAAGCGGGACTGCTCCCATACGCTGGCGCCCGGCGGCGGGGCCACACCGCCCACGATCACGTCGCCCACCTCGCCCTCGGCATGGCAGCCGATCACCTGAATGGCCACTGAACTGCGCACGCTCGCCCCCAACCTTACAGGAAATTCATCTTCAGCGCCCTTGAACTTGCCGCAATTCGCCATATTTCGCCAGAGCGGCGCCGGGCCCCTCTGGCGGGAGCAATCTCTCGCGATGTCGGAGCCGTGATTGGACTGACAACCGACAACCCAGGGGACCGGCCATGGACATGCTCCAGACCTTTCTGTTCAGCGATTTTCTCGGAACGCCCGCCTATTTTTGGCTGATCTTCATTTCGGTGGTGATCGGACTTCTGGTCTTCGACCTCGGCTTCCTGCACAAGGGCCAGAAGGAGATCGAGGCCAAGGAGAGCTTCATCCTCTATGCCGGATACATGGCGATCGCCTTTCTGTTCGGTGGCTGGGTGTGGTACGCGCGCGGAGCGCAGTCCGGGCTTGAGTTCTTCACCGGCTATCTGATCGAGCAGTCGCTGGCGATGGACAACATCTTCGTCATCGCCACTGTCTTCGCCTTCCTCGGCATTCCCCGCATCTACCAGCACCGGGTGCTGTTCTGGGGCATCCTCGGCGTCATCCTGTTCCGCGCCATGCTGATCGGGCTCGGCGCGGCGCTGGTCATGTCCTTCCAGTCCGTTCTGTTCCTGTTCGGCGCGTTCCTGGTGTTCACCGGCCTCAAGATGTTCAAGACCTCGAACGAGAAGCCCTCGCTCGACGACAACTGGATCCTGAAGCTCATCCGGCGTCATTTCCGGGTGACCGATGAACTCCACGGCGAGAAGTTCACCATCCGGCAGGTCGATCCCAGGACCGGCAAGCTCGTCCGCTTCATGACGCCGCTCTTCGTGGCGCTGATCATCGTCGAGTTCGTCGACCTGATCTTCGCGGTGGATTCGGTTCCGGCCATTTTCGCCGTCACCCAGGATCCCTTCATCGTCTACACCTCGAATATCTTCGCGATTCTCGGCCTGCGTGCGCTTTATTTCGCGCTCGCCGCCGCCATGCACCGCTTCCGCTACCTGCAATACTCGCTGGCCGTCATCCTGGTGCTTGTCGGCATCAAGATCTTCCTCGTGCCGCTCGGCATCAAGATCGATACCGCGCTGTCGCTGGCCGTCACCATCTCCGTGCTGGCCGCGGGTATCGGCTGGTCGCTGTGGAAAACCCGCAACGACATGCCCGAGCCCGTGCCGGGCGCGGGCCGCAAGAGTGTGGAGGCGGCCGAGTAGGCCGCCTCTTGCCTCGCCCGCCTGATGCGCTATCAGATTGGCAATCAAAGCTGCGGTGATATCTCATGAAGAAACTCGAACTCGCGATCGAAGCCATCATTCTTGCCTCGCGCTGGCTTCTGGTGGTTTTCTATCTGGGCCTGGCGCTGGCGCTGGCGCTCTATGCCCTGTCCTTCGCGGGCAAGCTTTATGAGTTTTTCACCAAGCTCTTCGTGCTGGCCGACACCGACACCATCCTCAAGATGTTGGCCCTGATCGACGCGGCGCTCGTCGCCAGCCTCGTCGTCATGGTCATCATTTCGGGCTATGAGAACTTCGTGAGCCGCTTCGACAAGGCCGAAGGCGGTGAAATCGCTTGGCTGGGCAAGCTCGATGCCGGATCGCTCAAGATCAAGGTGGCCTCCACCATCGTGGCGATCTCGTCCATCCACCTGCTGCAGGTGTTCCTCAATATCCAGCAGTACACCGACTCGAGGCTCATGTGGCTCACCATCATGCACATGGCTTTCGTGGTCTCCGCCCTGCTGCTGGCCTATATCGACCGGATCATGGGGTCATCGAAGAAGAATGACGAATAGGCCGGCGGCCCCTCAGCCTGCGAAGAACAGCCACGACACAGCCGCGAACAGCGGCAGCAGGATGGCGCCGGACCACAGCATGTAGCCGAAGAAACCGGGCATCTTCACGCCCTGGTCCCGGGCGATGGCATAGACCATGAAGTTCGGTGCATTGCCGATATAGGTGTTGGCGCCCATGAACACGGCGCCCGCCGAAATGGCGGCAAGCGTCGTGGCGCCCCCGGCCATCAGCTGCGCAGGATCGCCGCCTGCAAGCTCGAAGAACACCAGGTAGGTCGGCGCATTGTCGAGCACGGAGGACAACCCGCCGGTGATCCAGAAATAGGCGAGATTGTCCGGCGCGCCGTCCGGCCCCCTGACCAGCGCCACCAGAGGCGCGAAGGCGCCATCGGTTCCCGCCTGCAGCATGGCGAGCACCGGAATGATGGTGATGAAGATGCCGGCGAAGAGTTCCGCCACTTCGCGCATGGGCTCCCAGCTGAAACTGTTGTCGCTGCGGTTGCCTCTGGCGGTCAGGGCGACTGAGAGCAGGATGATCGCCACGAAGGCGCCATCGCGCGCGAGGGCTGTCACCGCCACGTCGGTTCCGTAGATGTGCAACGTGCCCCAGTCGAGGGCGGCGGAGAGCAGGATCACCCCGATGATTGCCGGGATCAGCGCGAAATTGATGCCGCCCGCCACCGAGATCGCCCGGTCGGGCGTCGGGTCGCGCCGCAGATGGCCCTCGCGGGCATAGATCAGGCTGTCGAGCGCGAAGAAGGCCGCCAGCAGGGCGCCCACGATGATGGCCGTGGGCCAGAACAGGTGCACCGTCGGCCAAAAGAAATCGACCCCGCGCAGGAAGCCGAGGAACAGCGGCGGGTCGCCCAGCGGGCTCAGCGCGCCACCGGCGTTGGCCACGATGAAGATGAAGAACACGATGACATGGACATTGTGGCGGCGGTCGTCATTGGCGCGGATCACCGGACGGATCATGATCATCGCCGCGCCCGTCGTGCCGATGATGCTGGCAAGCCCCGCACCGATGGCGAGCAGAAGCGTGTTTGTCGCAGGTGCGCCATGCAGATTGCCGCGGATCACGATTCCCCCCGCCACGGTGAACAGCGCCAGCAGCAGCAGGATGAAGGGAATGTATTCGGCCAGCGCGGTGTGCACGACGGCCTGCGCCGCGGCGCCCGGTCCGGCGGCAAGCGCGATGGGCAGGAGCGCCAGACCGGCCCAGGCTGCGGCCACCTTGCCCCGGTGGTGGTGCCAGAAGCGGCCAGCGGCCAGCGGCAGAATGGCGATCGACAGCAGCAGCCCCGCGAAGGGAATGGCCCAGGCCAGCCCCATGCTGCGGCCGTCCAGCCCGTCGGCGGCAGCGGCCGGCCCGGCCGTCAGCCAGAGCAGCATCGGCGCAGCAGCGATGTGTGTCACGCGCATCCGCATCTCAGCCTATGCTCACCACCTGTCCGGCATCAGGCACCAGGAACCGGCCGGGGTCAACCGCATGTCGGTTCAGCGCCGCCTGCAGCGCCGCGACCGGCGCATCGATCGCCTCATCGGTGAGCTGCACCGTGCCGTGATGAATGGCAAGGCTGGTGCGGCTCGAAAGCGCCCTGTGCGCCATCACCGCTTCATCCGGATTCATGTGCTGCGGCGCCATGAACCAGCGCGGCTCATAGGCGCCGATCGGCAGCAGCGACAGGCGGGGCGCGCCAAAACGCTCCTTCAGCCCGGCAAATGCGGCGCCTGCGCCATAGCCCGTGTCACCCGCGAAATAGAGGACGCCGCCTGGCGTCTCGATGACGAAGGCTCCCCAGAGGGCGGTGTTCGCGTCGAAGAGCCCGCGCTTCGACCAGTGCAGCGCGGGCGCCACATGGATGTGCAGTCCGTGAACGCGCGCCGTTCCGCCCCAGGGCAGTTCGTCCACCGTGAAGCGGCCCGAGGCCCGCTGCACAAGACGCGCATTGCCCAGCGGCGTCACCACATGCGGCGCATGGTGGCGTGCAATGCTCCGCAGCCCGGGCAGGTCCAGATGGTCGTAGTGATTGTGGCTCAGCAGGATGATGTCGATGGGCGGCATGGTCTCGGCCGTGAGCGCCGGCGGCCGGGCGCGTCTCGGCCCCATGAACGGCACCGGGCTCGCCCGCTGCGAGAGGAACGGATCGGTGAGGATGTTGACGCCCGCCGTCTGCAAGAGCACCGTTGACTGCCCGATCCATGTCGCCAGCAGGTCCGTTCCCGTGACCCGCTGCGGCGGCGGACTGTGAGGCCTGTTCTCGACCCGCGCCGGCCAGCGCACGCGTCCGCCGCTGAACTGCCATTTGAGCAGGGCGCCGAGACCCGCCTCTCCGCGGTGACCCGCGATGCGGAACCGCCGGCCGTCGTGGCTTACCTGGAGCATGTCACCGGGCATTGCCGGTCGCCCAGAGGATCGGGTCGGGCGTCACGGATGCATAGCCCACGAACGGCCGATCGTGCAGGATGATCACGAACAGCATGAGGGCGACGGCCAGGCTGATCGCGGCGAGCGCGATGCGCCGCACCATCGGAAAGGCAGCGTGGCTGACCGCGACGGTCGCCAGCACCACGATGCCGAGGCCGGTCATCAGAATCCACTGGCTCGGACTGATGCGGTTCTGGGCAATCGACAGGCGACGCTGGCGGGCCGTGGAGATGCTGTCGAGCGACATGAGCAGCCGCTGCTGCAGCATGCGGTTCTGGTCGCCCTCGGCAAAGCCCTTGATGACCGCCGCATAGATGTTGCGCAATTCCTGCTCGGCCTCGGCGCCTGAGGTTTCGCCCATGCTGTCCCACTCGGCGGCGACCGCCTTTCCATAATCATTGACGATCCGCAGAATCCCGTCGCGCGCCGGGCCGGTCGCATAGTCGAGATAGATGTCCACCACCTCGATGGCGCGGGCCTCGTCATAGACGGCATCGCGCGCGTGATCTTCCGTGGTCCACACCGAGTTGGCCAGAAACGACATCGCGAGGCCGAAGATCCCGCCGGACACGGTGACCACGGCCGTGGTCATCTTTGTCATGGTGTGGCGTGCGTCCCGGATGCGGGGCAACAGGAACATGGTGTCGAGCGCCACCGCGATCACACCCACCGCCGCCGTCACCACTGCGAACATCTGCAGTGGCGGAAGCGCATAGATGGAGTCGAGGTGAATGTTCATGCCGCTGCCTCACACCGTGCGCAGATACCACTCGAAATCGCGTTCCGTTGGCTCGCTGTAGAACCGGTCGGCCTCGACCTCCTTCAGGGTGCAGAACGCCTCGATGAAGGGTTTTCCGAAATAGCTCTTCAGGATGGGCGCGCGGCGGAAGGCCTCGATTGCTGCATACCAGTTGCTGGGGATGGCCTTGGCGCGTTGTGCGTAGCCGTTGCCGGTCACGGCTGCGCCGGGGTCGGCCTCGGTCAGGATGCCATGATGCATGCCGGCCAGAACCGCCGCCATCACCAGATAGGGGTTGGCATCCGCGCCCGACGGCCGGTGCTCGATGTGGCAGGCCTTGGCAGGCCCCGCCGGAACCCGCAGAGACACCGTCCGGTTGTTGATGCCCCAGTTGGCGGCAACGGGCGCATAGGAGTTGCGCCGGAAGCGACGGTAGGAATTGGCATTTGGCGCGAAGATCAGCATCGATTCCGCCATCGCCGTCTTGAGCCCGCCCAGCGCCTGCATCAGCAGCGGGTTGGCGAGCGGATCTTCGGCCGCGAACAGGTTGTTGCCCTGCCCGTCGGCGAAGGAGACATGGATATGCATGCCCGAGCCGGTCCAGGCCGAATAGGGCTTGGCCATGAAGGTGGCCGCCAGCCCGTGTCGCTCAGCCACGTTCTTGATCAGCCGCTTCAGCATGATCGCCTCGTCACAGGCCTTGAGGACGTCGGCGCGGTGGCGCAGCACGATCTCCATCTGGCCCGGCGCATATTCCGAGATCAGCGTCTTGGCAGGCAGGCCCTGAACCTCGCACATCGCATAGAGATCGCGGAAGAACGGAGCAAAATCCTCCGTGTCTTGAATGTAATAGGCCTGATAGTGGCGGGCGCGTGCCTCGTTGATCAGGGCCTTCGGGGCGATGGGCTTTCCGGCCAGGGCGGCGGCGCGATCCATGAGGAAGAATTCGAGTTCGACCGCGCCCACGGGCGTCATGCCGAGATCGGCTTCGATCCGCCGCACCACCGTCTCCAGCACATTGCGGGGGTCGGCGTAGTGCGGCGTGCCGTCAAGGTCATGGATGGTGGTGATGTACTGCGCGGTCGGCACCTCCGCCCAGGGTACCCTCACCATGCTTCCTGGCACCGGCCAGAGCAGCATGTCGCGGTCGCCTTCGTCGAAGACAAGTCCGGTTTCCGGCACATCCTGTCCTGTGACGTCGAGCACGAGCGCCGAGATCGGCAGGAAGCGACCATCGCGCCAGGCAGCAGTCACCTCGTCGCGCCGCAGCACCTTGCCGCGGGCCACGCCGCACATGTCGGTCCACACCACGTGCACGCTCTCGATATCGGGGTTCTGGTCCAGAAACGCCTGCGCTTCGGCATCGCGGCGGGGAAACTTCAGGTTCATGGCGTCAGTCCTTGTCAGGCCATCAGTTCGGAGAGGCACCGGTCGAGTTCGCCGGAGAGCTTCTCCACATGCGCGGCGGTGGTCGCCGGGCAGATGAGCATCATGTTGTGAAAGGGCGTGATGATCACGCCGCGGTTCAGGAGATAGTGGTGCACCGCCACGTCGATGGGGTGGTGGATGATCCGGGCGGCCTCGCCGCCGTTGCGTGGTCTTTCGGGCGCACACATGAATTCAACCCGTGCGCCTGCCCGCACCACATGCCAGGGCGCGCCATGCCGCGCGATGACGCCTGCAATGTCGCGTTCCAGCCGTTCGGCAAGCGCTAGCAGCGGCCGGTAGGCCTCGGGCGTGAAATAGGCCTCGAGCATGGCGCGCATCAGCGCCAGCTGGATCCTGGAGCCGGCGAGAGTCGTGCCGATGCCGGAATGTCCCGGGGTGCGCGTTTCGAGGAACCGGCTGACGCGCGCCGCCATGTCGGCACTGAACCCATAGAGGGCGGCAGGTATGCCGCCCGCCACCGGCTTTCCCAGCACCATCGCGTCGGGCTCAAGACCATGTTCGCGCGTATAGCCGCCGGGGCCGGAGGAGATGCAATGCGTCTCGTCGATCACCAGCAGAGTGCCGGTCCGGCGCGTGATCTCGCGCAGTGCGGCATGATAGCCCTCGTCCGGCAGCACCATGCCAACATTGGTCATGATCGGCTCGGCCAGCACGCAGGCCACGTCGCCCTTTGCCAGCGCCGCCTCAAGCGCGGCAATGTCGTTGAACTCGATGACCGTGGTGAACTGGGTGAGGTCGCGCACCTCGCCGATCAGCGCCGGGTCGGCATGCGGTGTGCCGCCGTCGATCGTCACATAGGTCTCGTCCACCGCACCGTGGTAGCAGTGGTTGAACACCAGGATCTTCTTGCGCCCGGTCACGGCGCGGCACCATTTGATGACCGCGCGGTTGGCGTCCGAAGCGGTCGCCGTCACCTGCCAGCAGGGCAGGCCGAAGCGGTCCTGCAGCAATCGCCCGACCTTCGCCGCATCGGGCGAGGGCAGCATGGTGGTGAAGCCTTTGGCCCCCTCCCGCGTCAGCGCGTCCATGGCTGGTGGCGGCGCATGTCCGAACATGGCGCCGGTGTCGCCGAGGCAGAAGTCGATGTAGCGGTTGCCGTCGGCATCGGTCACGTCCACGCCCCGCGCGCACTCGACGAACAGCGGAAACGGTGTTCCCCAATCCACCATCCAGTGCATGGGCACGCCCTTCAGCCAGTGTCCGGCGGTGGCCCCGGCGAGGCTCCGGGAGCGGGGGTTGCGCTGGATGAAGAGCGCTTCCTCGCGGGCGAGCATGGCCGTGATCGCGGTCTCCGCTATGGAACGCGGCATGATGTCCTTCGTGACTGTTGACGCCGGGCCTTGTCCTAGCTGGCCGGGCGGATGGCCACAACCCCCATGGATTCCGGGGCCGGAATCATGTTTACACGCAGCAGGGAAAGAGGGGAGCCAGGCTCATGGCGCGCACTGTTTTTGTGAACGGCGAATATCTTCCGGAGACTGAGGCGAAAATCTCTATATTCGACCGCGGCTTCCTCTTCGCCGACGGGGTCTATGAGGTGTCCGCCGTGGTGAACGGCAAGCTCGTCGACTATCCCGCGCATATGGAACGGCTGGCGCGCTCGCTCAAAGAGCTCCGCATGGACTGGCCCTGCACGCGTGCTGAACTCGACGCCATGCATCTCGAGATGATCCGCCGCAACGCACTCCATGAGGGCATCATCTACATGCAGGTCACGCGCGGCGCGGCGGACCGCGCCTTCAACTTTCCGAAGCCCGCTCCGAAGTCCACCCTCATCGCCTTCACCCAGACCATGGCGCTGGTGAGCAATCCCAATGCGGTGACTGGCGTCAAGGTCATCACCACGCCGGACCTGCGCTGGGCGAGGCGCGACATCAAGACGGTGATGCTGCTCGCGCCTGTGCTCGGGAAGCAGGAGGCCTATGATAAGGGTGCGCACGAGGCCTGGATGGTGGAGGCCGGCCAGGTCACCGAGGGCACCTCGTCCAATGCCTACATCGTCAGGAACGGCAAGGTTATCACCCGCGGCCTGACCAACGAGATCCTCGCGGGCTGCACCAGGCGCGCCCTGTTCCAGCTTGCAACGGAGCATGGCGTCGAGATCATCGAGCGGAGCTTCACCCCCGCCGAGGCATATGAGGCAGACGAGGCCTTCCTCACCTCGGCCTCGCAATTCGTCATGCCCATCGTCGAGATCGACGGGCACCGCATCGGCGGCGGCCAGCCGGGGCCCGTCGTGCGCAAGCTGCGCGAGCTCTTCCTCGCCGAGGCCGGGCGCCTAGGCGGTTCGCCCCGCGAGGTCAGGGCAGACAATCTCCGCCTCTGCGGACCCCCGCCGGGAGATCGGAATTCACAATGTCAATCAGCAGCAGGCACGGCACGTTGGACCGTGTCTAGCATGGTCTAGGAATAAAAGTCAAGGATTATTTTCCGCACCCTGATCGGGCAGGCCTAGCGCTGGCTGGTTTTCCAGTCCGGGTTGATCCACGGCTCCTGGTTCGAGGGCGGCAGCGGGGTCCGGCCCAGAATGAGGTCGCTGGCCTTCTCGCCGATCATGATGGTGGGCGCGTTCAGGTTGCCGTTGGTCACCTGCGGCATGATCGAGGAATCGGCAACCCGCAGTCCGTCGATGCCGATCACCCGGCATTCGGGGTCAACGACCGCCAGCGGATCGTCGGCAGCGCCCATGCGGCAGGTGCCGCAGGGGGGGTAGGCGCTTTCGCAATGGGCACGCACGAAATCGTCAATGGCGGCATCGCTCTGGACGTCGGATCCAGGCTGGATTTCTTCCGCCGCATATTGCTGCATGGCAGGCTGACGGAAGAGTTCGCGGGTGAGCCGCACCGCCCGGCGCCACTCCGGCAGGTCGTCGGGATGGGTAAGGTAGTTGAACAGGATCTGCGGTGCTGCGCGCGGGTCACTGCTCCGGACACGGACGAAACCGCGCGACTTCGAGCGCATCGGTCCGACATGCACCTGGAAGCCGTGGCCAGGAAACGCGGCCTGGCCGTCATAGCGCATGGCGGCGGGCAGGAAATGATATTGGATATCGGGATATTCGATGCCTGCCGCCGAGCGGATGAAGCCGCAGGATTCGAAATGGTTGGTGGCGCCGAGGCCGGTCTTGAAGAACAGCCACTCGGCGCCGATGAGTCCCTTCGAGAAGAGGTTCAGCTTCGAATAGAGCGTCACCGGTTCGCGGCAGCGGATCTGGAAATAGATCTCGAGATGATCCTGCAGGTTCTCGCCCACGCCGGGCAGGGCATGGGCAACGGGAATGCCGGCGGCCGTCAGCGCCTCGGGTGCGCCGATCCCCGACATCTGCAGGAGCTTGGGCGAATTGATCGTCGAGGCTGCGATGATCACCTCGCGCCGGGCGCGGACGCGATGCAGAGCACCTCCGGCCTCATACTCGACGGCCACGGCGCGCTTTCCCTCGAGCACGATGCGGTGCGCCAGTGCCCGGGTGATGAGCCGCAGGTTTGCGCGCGAAAGTGCGGGCTTCAGATAGGCATTGGCAGCCGACCAGCGCACGCCCTTGTGCACGGTCATCTCCATCGCCCCGAAACCCTCCTGCTGCCTCCCGTTGTAGTCTTCTGTCACGGGATAGCCTGCCGTGCGCCCCGCTTCGATGAAGGCCTGATACAATGGATTGCGGCGCGCACCGCGCTGCACGTGCAGGGGGCCGCTCTGTCCGCGCCAGCCATCCTCGCCACCGTGGCTTGTCTCCTGCCGCTTGAAATAGGGCAGCACATGGCGGAAGCCCCAGCCGCGTGCGCCCATGGCCTCCCAGCTGTCGAAGTCCCTGGCGTGGCCGCGCACATAGACCATGCCGTTGATCGAGGATGAGCCGCCCACCACCTTGCCGCGCGGGGTGGCCAACCGCCGTCCGCCGAGCCCCGGTTCCGGGTCTGACTCGAAGCCCCAGTTATAGAGGCTCATGTTCATCGGATAGGACAGGGCGGAGGGCATCTGGATCAGCGGTCCGCGGTCGCTCCCCCCGAATTCGAGCACGCAAACACTGTTGTTCCCGTCCTCCGAGAGGCGGCTGGCCATGGCGCAGCCGGCTGAGCCCGCGCCCACGATCACGAAGTCGAATGTGTCGTTCATTTGCCGTGCGGCCCGCGTGTGGCTGGTCGCTGGCCTGCCGCCAAGAGATTGGGTTCCCTGGTTTTCAATATGGCACAGTGTGGCGTCATTGCACTCTCTCGTCGGTCGGACTGCCAGTCTTACGTATTTGACAGGGCTGGCACAATCTGAAATCAAGAGCCGGTTTTGGAGACTTGGGCTGATGGGAGCGTTGCTCCAGGAAGATGAAGACCACCCCTTCCTTGCCGTGAACGAGGAGGGGCGCTCGCCCTATGTACTGATCTGCGAGCATGCCTCCCGCCGCCTGCCGCGCGCACTCGGCAAGCTGGGCCTGCCGGACTCCGAGCTGGACCGCCATATCGCCTGGGACATCGGGGCCGAAAACGTGGCGCGGCTCCTCTCCCGCCTGATGGACGCGCCGCTGGCCCTGCAGCGCTATTCGCGGCTGGCCTATGACTGCAACCGCCCGCCGGAATCACCCGATGCCATGCCGGAGGTGAGCGAGCTCACCGCGATACCGGGCAACCGGCGGCTGTCCGCGAAGGACCGGCTTGCCCGCATCGACGGAATCTACCGGCCCTTCCATGACGGCGTCTCGCGTCTGCTCGACCGCCGGGCAGCGGCGGGCATCCGCTCGCTGGTCGTGTCCATCCACAGTTTCACGCCGGTCTACAAGGGCAAGAGCCGCAGCGTCGAGCTCGGCATCCTGCATGACCGCGATACCACGCTGTCATCAAAGCTCATCAAGAGCTTTCCCAACATCGACGCCCGCCTCAACGAGCCCTATGGGCCGAAGGACGGGGTTTTGCACACGCTCAACATGCATGGCTTCGCGCGCGGGCTGGAACATGCCATGATCGAGATCCGCAACGATATCGTGGCGGCCGAGCGCGGACAGGATGAATGGGCCCAGCGGCTCTCCGTGCCGCTGATCCAGGCAGCGGCGAAATGACAAGGACAGGGGAAAGATGGCCATGAGCGACGGCATGCTGACACTCGAACAGCTGAAAGCGGAAGTGAAGGCCGGCACCATCGACACTGTGGTCGCTGCGATGGTCGACTTGCAGGGCCGCCTCGTCGGCAAGCGCTTCCATGCCAAGTTCTTCGCCGACGGCGGTTATGAGGAAACCCACGGCTGCAACTATCTGCTCGGCGTCGATATCGAGATGGAGCCGGTGCCGGGCTACAAGGCGACCGGCTGGGAAAAGGGCTATGGCGACTTTGTCCTGAAGCCCGATCTCGCGACGCTCCGCCGCACGCCCTGGCTTCCCGGAACCGCGCTGGTGCTTTGCGACGTTCTTGACCATCACAGCCACGAAGACGTGCCGCATTCTCCGCGCGCCATCCTGAAGAAGCAATTGAAGCGCCTCGCGACCCTGAAAATGAAGGCCTATATGGCCTCCGAGCTCGAATTCTTCCTGTTCGATGATTCCTACGAGGCGGCAAACCAGAAGGGCTACCGCAACCTCAAGACGGCGGGATACTACATCGAGGACTATCACATCCTCCAGACATCCAAGGAAGAGGTCTACATGCGCGCGCTGCGCAACGGCCTCGCGGGCGCAGGCATTCCGGTCGAGAACTCCAAGGGCGAATGGGGTCCGGGCCAGGAGGAGATCAACGTCAAATATGCCGAAGCCCTTGAAATGGCGGACCGCCACGCCATCATCAAGAATGGCGCGAAGGAAATCGCCTACAATGTCGGCAAGGCCGTGTGCTTCATGGCCAAGTGGGACTATGGCATGGCGGGCAACTCCTCGCATATCCACCAGTCGCTGTGGTCCACCGACGGCAAGCCGCTGTTCCTCGACAGGAAGCAGGACCACGGCATGTCGGTACTGATGCAGCACTATCTGGCGGGCCAGCTCGCCCATGCCGGTGAAATCACATATTTCCTGGCGCCCTACATCAACTCCTACAAGCGCTTCATGGCCGGAACCTTCGCGCCCACCCGTGCGGTGTGGAGCTTTGACAACCGCACGGCCGGCTTCCGCATCTGCGGGGCCGAGAGCAAGGCGATCCGTGTCGAATGCCGCATCGGCGGGGCGGACCTCAATCCCTATCTCGCCTTCGCGGCGCTGATCGCGGCAGGCCTCGACGGCATCGAGAAGAAGATGAAGCTCGAGGCCGGCGTGTCGGGTGACATTTACGATACGTCTCGCAAGCTGCGCGAGATCCCCAAGACGCTGCGCGAGGCAACCGAGTTGCTCGACGGCTCGAAGTTCCTCCGGTCGGCTCTGGGCGACGATGTCGTCGACCATTATGTCCACACCGCGAAGTGGGAACAGTTCGAATTCGACCGCCGCATCACCGATCTCGAACTGAAGCGCGGCTTCGAGAGATATTGAGCAGGACGAACGCAGGAGAAACGCCATGGCCATTCCGAACCGCAACATCAATTATCCGACCGCCATCAAGTTCGGCGCCGGGCGTATCCGCGAGCTCGCCGATTTCTGCAAGGCGAACGGCATCAAGCGTCCGCTTCTGGTGACCGACAAGGGCCTCGCGGCCATGCCGATGACGGCGAAGATACTGGCCAGCCTGAAGAAGGCCGGGCTCAAGGCGGCGCTGTTTTCCGATGTGCGCCCCAACCCTGTGGAAGAGAACGTGCTGGCGGGCTGCAAGGTGTTCACAGACGGCAGGCATGACGGCGTGGTGGCGCTGGGCGGCGGCTCGGGCCTCGACACGGGCAAGCTCATCGCGCTGATGCATGCGCAGAACATTTCGGTCTTCGAGCTCGAGGACATCGGCGACTGGTGGACGAGGGCCGATGCCTCGGTGATTGCCCCCATCATTGCGGTGCCGACCACGGCGGGCACAGGCTCGGAAGTAGGCCGGGCGGGCGTCATCACCCATCCGATCACCCATGAGAAGAAGATCATCTTCCACCCGGCCATCATGCCCAGGGTGGCGATCCTCGATCCCGAACTCACCGTGGGCCTGCCGCCGAAGCTCACGGCGGCCACCGGCATGGATGCGCTGGCGCACAATCTCGAGGCCTATTGCGCGCCCTTCTATCATCCGTGGTCGGCGGGTGTCGCCCTCGAGGGCATGCGGTTGGTGAAGGACAATCTCGCCAGGGCCGTGAAGAAGCCGAAGGACCTCGATGCGCGTGGCAACATGCTGGTGGCCTCGGCCATGGGCGCCACCGCCTTCCAGCGCGGGCTGGGCGCCATTCATGCGCTGGCCCATCCGTTCGGCGGGCTCTATGACGCGCACCATGGCCTCCTGAACGGCATCATCATGCCCTATGTGCTGAAGGCCAACCGCCGCAAGATCGAGAAGGACATCGTCCGCGCCGCCGCCTATCTGGGCATCAAGGGCGGGTTCGACGGCTTTCTCAAATGGATCCTGGCGCTCCGCAAGGAGATCGGCATTCCGCTTGCGCTGAAGGACATCGGCATCGACACCAAGCGACTGAACGAGGTTGCGGCCATGGCGGTGAGAGACCCCTCGGCCGGCGGCAACCCGATCCAGTTCACCGAAAAGCAGTACAAGGCGCTGGCCAGGAAGTGCGTGACGGGCGATCTCTGAACCGGGCATCCTGATCGCGTCCTCCGCACGGACCGGTTCAACCGGCTTGACTCCTTTCGCCGTTTATGGAACAAAACAGGAACAATCGGGATCTTGTCCGTCATGCGTTGGAAACCGGCACAGCAGGGTGCGCGGGGCAGGGAGACTTGCACCGCCGTCACCTCTTTTCACCCGGGCGGGGATTTGCCTGCCCTGCTCGCGGCCTTGCGGGCGCAGATCGACAGGCTCGAACAGGGCCAGGCGCGGTTTGCGCCGCAGGCGGCGCGCAACGCGCCGTGGCGCACCGGCCTGTCCGTGCTTGACCGGCATCTTCCTGCCCAGGGCCTGCAGCGGGCGGGCCTGCATGATGTCTCGCCGCTGGCCCCCGGAGACCAGCCGGCCGCCATGGGCTTCGCGCTCGCCCTGGCCCTGTGCCGTCTGGATGACGGGCAGGAGCGCCGCCCGCTGCTGTGGTGCAGGCTTGCCGCGCAGGAGCGTGAATATGGCAGGCTCTATGGCCATGGACTCGAACGCCTGGGTCTGCCCCGCCAGCGCTTCGTGACGGTCAGCCTGCGAAAACCCGCCGATCTGCTCTGGGTGATGGAGGAGGCGCTCAAGTCGGGCGCGCTGGCCGCCATCATCGCTGACGCCGATGCCGCGCGTGCCGATCTCACTGTCACCCGCCGCCTGTCGCTCGCCGCAGCGGCGGGCAAATCCGCCGCCATCCTCACCTTCGCCAGGCCAGGCGCCTCCGCCACCGCGAGCCACACGCGCTGGCTGGCGGGCGCGGGTCCCTCCGCGAGCCCGCCCGATGACGTGCTCGCCCCGGGGCCTGCCTGCTGGCACATCGAATTGACCCGCGCCCGGGGCGGCCGCCCCGGCGCCTGGACCGTGGAATGGCATCATGCGCAGTCTCGTTTCTCTCTGGTTTCCGGAATTTCCCATCGAGCGATTCATCCGCGCACGGATCAAAATGGGGCGGACGCCACCACCCGTGGGCCTGCCCTTCGCACTGGTTGAAAACGGCCGGGCGGGCCTGCGTCTTGCAGCGGTCAATGCCGCGGCGCGCGGCTTCGGCCTTGCGCGCGGCATGCGGCTTGCCGATGCGCGCGCCCAGCTCCCCGACCTGCTCACCGAGGCGCATGCACCGGAGGACGACATCAACAGCCTTCTCGGCCTGTGCCGCTGGATGGAACGCTACAGCCCGTGGGTCGCGCCCGATCCGCCCGACGGCGTGCTGCTGGA
This sequence comes from Hyphomicrobiaceae bacterium, assembly GCA_900298995.1. Classification (GTDB taxonomy): domain Bacteria; phylum Pseudomonadota; class Alphaproteobacteria; order Rhizobiales; family Aestuariivirgaceae; genus Aestuariivirga. The sequence continues at coordinate 29,936 of OMIC01000039.1, forward strand.
TGTCACCGGCATTCCCCATCTCTTCGGCGGCGAAGCGCGCATGCTGGCCGAGATCACCGCACGCCTCGCGCGCTACGGCTTCAGCCTGCGCGCCGGGCAGGGCGCGACGGTCGGGGCTGCCTGGGCGCTGGCGCGCCACGACGCCAGGGACCTCGCAGGTCTTCCCGTCGAGGCGCTGCGCATCGATGCCGCAGCGGCGAAAACGCTGCGCCGCCTCGGACTGCGGACGGTCGGCGCGCTGCAGGCCATTCCCCGCGCCGCTCTGGCCCGCCGCTTCCGTGGCGAGAGCCTGGGCGAGAATGTGCTGATCCGGCTCGATGAGATGATGGGCCTGCGGGACGAGCCGCTGAATCCGCTCAATCCCCCCGGTTCCTTCATGGCGCACCGCACGCTGATGGAACCCGTCATTCATGCGGAGGGGCTTGAAACCGTTCTTGCCGGACTGGTCGATCTTCTCTGCCGCGATCTAGACCTGGCGGGAAAGGGCGCGTTGCGGCTGATCCTCAAGCTCTTCCGCAGCGATGGCTCGCGGGTCAATCTCCCGGCGGGCTTCTCGGTCGCCACCCATGATCCGCGTCACATGCTGCGTGTGCTGAAGCCGAAACTCGAAGCCGTGGATGCCGGCTTTGGAATCGATGCCATGACGCTCGAGGCGCGCGAGACGGCGGCTGCGCCGGTCCGGCAGCACGGCTTTCTGGAGGATGGCGCCACGCTGGCGCTCGAACAGCTGAATGATCGGGTGCTGAACCGCCATGCGGCACCCTTCCTTGCCCTTGAGGAGGCAGCAAGCCACATCCCCGAACGCGCCGAAACGCCGCGCCCCGCCACCCGTGCCCCGCCCGCCGGGCTTCTGCCGCCCGGCCGCAGGGCCTCAGCGTCCGTCGCGCGTCCGCTGCTCATCTTCGAGGCGCCCGAGCCCGTCGCGGTTGTCGCCGCCGTGCCCGATGGCCCGCCGATGCGGCTCACCTGGCGGCGGGTGACGCGGCGCATCGTCAAGGCGCAGGGACCTGAGCGCATCGCGCCGGAATGGTGGCGGCTGGCCGAAGGCGTGCGCCCGCGCGACTATTACATCGCCGAGGACGAGCAGGGCCGCCGCTACTGGCTCTACCGCGAGGGCCTCTATGGCGAGCCGGACGAGCCGCAGCCCAGATGGTTCGTACACGGATTGTCAGCATGAGTGGCTATGCCGAGCTGCAATGCGCCAGCAATTTCTCGTTTCTGCGCGGCGCCTCCCATCCTGAGGAGCTGGCCATGCAGGCCCGGCATCTGGGGCTTGCGGCGCTGGCGGTGACCGACCGCAACACGCTGGCCGGCGTGGTGCGCGCCCATGCGGCGGCGAAGGATGCCGGGATGCGCTTCATCGTCGGCGCCAGGCTCGATCTCGCAGAGCCGGACATCTCGCTTCTTGCCTATCCAACGGACAGGGCGGCCTATGGCGCGCTCTGCCGGCTCATCAGCCTGGGGCAACGGCGGGCGGGAAAGGGCCGCTGCCGCATCACGCTGGAGGATGTTCTCGGCCATGCCCCGGGCCTGATCTTCGCGCTGCTTGCCGCAGGCACGGAACATCTGCCGGACCTGCGCCGCCGCCTGAAGGCGCCGCTCTACCTCGCGGCAAACCATCATTACCGTGGCGATGACCGGGTGCGGCTGAACCGGCTTGCCGATCTCGCGCACCGCCACCGCACGGAGCTGCTCGCCACCAATGACGTGCTCTATCACCACGCATCGCGTCGCGTGCTGCAGGATGTGGTGACGGCGATCCGCGAGGGGGTGACGGTGCCGGGAGCCGGACATCTGCTCGAAGCCAATGCCGAGCGCCACCTGAAGACGCCGGAAGAAATGTCCAGACTGTTCCGCGATCATCCGCGCGCCATCGCCAACACGCTCGTCATTGCCGAGGCCTGCCGCTTCTCGCTCGATGAACTCCGCTATGAATATCCCGAGGAGCCCGTGCCCCCTGGCAGCACCCCGCAGGCCCATCTCGCCCATCTCGCCTGGGAGGGAGCCGCGCAGCGTTACCCGCAGGGCATTCCGCCCAGGGTCAGGACCAGCATCGCGCGCGAGCTGGAGCTGATCGGACGGCTCAACTACGCGCCCTATTTCCTGACGGTCCACGACATCGTGCAGTTTGCCCGCAGCCAGGACCCGCCGATCCTCTGCCAGGGGCGCGGCTCGGCGGCCAATTCCGCGGTCTGCTATGCGATCGGCATCACCGCAGTCGATCCCAGCCAGATCGAGCTTCTCTTCGAGCGGTTCATTTCCGAGGAACGCAGGGAGCCGCCCGACATAGACGTCGATTTCGAGCATGAGCGCCGCGAGCTGGTGATCCAGTACATCTATCCCCGCTATGGCCGCGCGCGCGCAGGCCTTGCCGCCACCGTCATCACCTATCGCGGCCGTTCCGCCATGCGCGAGGTGGGCAAGGCCATGGGCCTGTCGGAGGATGTGACGGCGGCGCTCGCCGGCATTGTCTGGGGACGGATGCAGGAGGATGTCGACGGCGGCAGGCTGAGCGAGGCGGGCCTTGACCCCGATGATCCGCTGCTCGCCCGGGTGATTGCGCTCGCTGGCGAGATCCAGGGCTTTCCCCGCCATCTCTCGCAGCATGTGGGCGGCTTCGTGCTGACCAAGGGACGGCTGGACGAGACGGTTCCCATCGGCAATGCCGCCATGGCGGAGCGTACCTTCATCGAATGGGACAAGGACGATATCGACACGCTGGGCATTCTGAAGATCGATGTGCTGGCGCTGGGCATGCTCACCTGCATCCAGAAGAGCTTCGAGATGATGGAGGCGTGGTACGGCCTCCGATATGAGCTGGCCACCCTGCCGCGCGAGGACCCGGAGGTCTATGACATGCTCTGCCGGGCCGACTCGGTCGGCGTCTTTCAGGTCGAGAGCCGGGCGCAGATGAACATGCTGCCGAGGCTCAGGCCGCGCTGCTTCTATGACCTCGTGATCGAAGTGGCGATCGTCAGGCCGGGGCCCATCCAGGGCGATATGGTGCATCCCTATCTCAGGCGCCGCGACGGACTCGAACCCGAGCATTATCCGGCGCCGCATCCTGATTTCGGCCCGCCGGACGAATTGCGCCAGGTGCTCGGCCGCACCAGGGGCGTGCCGTTGTTCCAGGAACAGGCGATGAAGCTCGCCATGGTGGCGGCCGAATTCACCGCAGGCGAACTCAACGAATTGCGCAAGGCCATGGCCACCTTCCGCCGCCGCGGCACCATCGGCAGGCTTGAGCAGAAAATGGTGAACCGCATGGTGGAGCGCGGCTATGACGCTGCCTTTGCCGCGCGCTGTTTCAGCCAGATCAAGGGCTTTGGCGAATATGGCTTTCCTGAAAGCCATGCCGCGAGCTTCGCGCATCTCGTCTATGTCTCTGCCTGGCTCAAACGCCATCATCCGGAAGTGTTCGCGGCGGCACTGCTCAATTCCCAGCCCATGGGCTTTTATGCGCCCGCCCAGATCGTGCGCGATGCGCGCGAGCACGGGGTGGAGGTGCGGCCCGTCGATGTCAGCTTCTCCATGTGGGATTCGGGCCTGGAGGAGCCTTCCGGCGGCAGCCGGGCCGCGCTGCGTCTCGGGATGCGCGAGGTTGACGGCCTCAGGGCAGAGGATGCCGCACTGCTCCTTAAAGTCCGTACACAGATGACATCGCTGTCGGTTCAGTCATTGCATGGGGCGGGTATTCCGGTGCCCGCGCTGGAGAGGCTTGCCGCTGCCGACTGCTTCCGCTCGCTGGGCCTCGACCGGCGGGCCGCGCTGTGGGAGGTGAAGGCGCTGGCCAGGGCGCAGCCGCTGCCGCTCTTTGCCTTCGCGCAAGCCAGCGGGCAGGGCGCGGAGACGCCCGTGAGGCTTCCCGCCATGCCGCTCTCCGAGCATGTGGTGAATGACTATCAGACGCTCAGGCTGTCGCTGAAGGCCCATCCCATGGAGTTTCTGCGCGGCCTGTGCGACGAGCGCAGGGTGACCGACAACGCAAGGCTCAAGCGCCTGCGCACTGGCGCAGCCGTCACCGTGGCGGGTGTCGTTCTGGTGCGCCAGCGCCCTGGTTCGGCCAAGGGCGTGGTCTTCGTGACGCTGGAGGATGAGTTCGCCGTCTGCAACGCCGTGATCTGGCCGCAGGTTCTGGAGACCCACCGCGCCGTGGTGATGGGCGCGCGCCTCATGCTGATCACGGGACGGGTGCAGAGGACGGGCGACATCATCCATGTGGTGGCCCGGCGCATCGAGGACTGTTCAGCCTGGCTCGCCCTGCTGACCGAGGAAGGCCAGTTGCTCAGGCATGCGCTGGCCCGTGCCGATGAGGCGGCCCGTCCGGGCCCCGCGCCGCATCAGCCGCGGCCTGCGGGGCGGCATCCGCGCCAGGTCAGGGTGATCCCGAAGAGCCGCGATTTCCACTGACCCGTCAGTTCATCATCCAGATGGCGGCATTGAGCACGGCGGCAAAGCTGACCCAGGCGAGATAGGGCACGAAGAGCCAGCCCGCCGCCCGCGAGCGCGCGAAGAAGGCCAGCATGGTGAACAGCACGCCCAGCCACAGGAACACCACTTCGATGAGCGCCAGCCCCGGCGAGCGCGCCGCGAAGAACAGCAGCGTCCAGGCCAGATTGAGTGCCAGCTGCACGAAGAACAGGATCAGGGCGGGCCGCACCTGATCGCCGGTCCGCCACACCAGCCAGGCCGCCACCGCCATCATGATGTAGAGCACCGTCCACACCGGCCCGAACACGGCGTCGGGCGGCGTCCAGGAAGGCTTGGCGATGGTGCGATACCAGTCCTCGATCGCGGTGGTGCTGGAGAGTCCGCCCAGCGTGCCGACCACGAGGCAGATCAGGATGAGAAGTGCAAGCACGGCCCATTTGTTGCGCAGCATGTCCGTCACATCATGGCATTGGTTGAGTTGAGCGAACCGAGAAACAGGATTGCCCCGAGAAAGGCGATGGCAGCCCCGCCCGCCAGCCGCAGGAGAATGGCAAAGCCAGTCAGCAGCCGGTCGTTGCCGCGCATCATATGCGCGGCGAGCCGCTTTGAATAGACGGCAACGGCGGCGATCACCGATACGGTGATGAAGGTCCCCGCCGCCATGGCGAAGGCCGAGGCGATGCCCGCCCAGTAGAGCCCGAGCCCGTTGGCGAAGAGCAGGACCAGAATGGCCCCGGTGCAGGGGCGGATGCCCACGGCAAAAGCCAGCGAAAAGGCCCGCGCCAGCGACCAGTCGCCCTTGACCTCCGTCGCGGCGGGCAGATGCGCGTGCCCGCAGCCGCAATCGGGCCCGTGCACGTGATCTGCTCCGGCAGAGGGGTTCACGCGCGGCTCGAAGTTCGCGAAGTCATGCAGCGCTACGGCCTGGCGTGTCGTGATGCCGGCGGGTGCCGGCCGTCGCGCCGGCGCGAGCAGGCTGAGCCCCGTCCACACGAGATAGGCGCCCATCAGCGCGATCAGCGCATAGCTGGCGCTTTCGAGCAGGCCCGCCACGCTGCGTGCGGTGGAGCCGACGCTGGCCACGACGAGGAGCAGTGCGCTCACCAGGGCAATCGCGGTGAGAGCCTGGATGATTGCGCTCATGAAGGAGATCAGCACGCCGCGCCGCAGTTCGCTTTCGGTGGCGAGAAGCCAGGCGGAGATCACCGCCTTGCCGTGGCCCGGTCCGGCGGCGTGGAACACGCCATAGGCAAAGCTCAGCAGCATCAGCGTCCAGGCGGCGGTGAGCGGTGAGGTACCCTTCATCTGGCGCAGTGTCGCGGAAAGCTTGCCGTAGAAGGCCTGCTGCCTGTCGCGCGCCCACAGCACCGGATCCTCGAGGAACGGCACCTCTGCCACCGTGCCGTCCTTGTTGCGCGGCTGGACCAGCAGCTTGCGCCGGTCGATCTTCGGCTGGGTTTCGGCCTGTCCGGCGGCGGGCGCGGTATCGGTCTGTGCCATGGCAGGCGGCGCCGCCGCCAGAACGATCCATGCAAGGGCGATGAGCCCGGCGAGAAGCCGCATCAGGCGGTGCATTGAATGGTGACGGGCTGGGCGAAGAGCGCGCCGAAATCCTCCTCGGTCTCGGGCTTCCAGTCCGGACCCTTGGTGGCCAGCATGGCGCGCGTCTGCTCGAGTTCGGCGTCGGTGGGAACCGGCTTCACGACCAGCTTGCAGGGCGTCGGCATGGCGCCCAGAACCGACACCGGGTCATCGCCCGCATAGTCGAAGGCAATGAAGAAATCCGGATCATAGACCTTTGCCATGAAGGCGCCCCTGGTGGGGTCGAGAGGCGTCACCAGCGGCACCTGCATGTGCAATTGCAGCTTGCCGTTGGAATAGATCTGACCGGCGTCCCTCGCGGGGCCGAGCGCCTGCTTCTCGCCATTGAAGCGGATCACGGTGAAATACTCGTAGTCCTTGAGGGACGCCATGTTCTCCCGCGTCAGCGGGTCGAGTTCGGTGGGGTCATACACGCCATCGCCATTGGCATCGAGCCCTTCCAGCGCCATCAGGGCGTAGTTGTCGTCGAAGGTCCACATCAGGTTCATCGCCGTGATCTGGCCCTGGTCGTTGAACACCACGTCTGAGCGCATCTCGACCCAGACATGCGGATGTGCGACGGCGGGCGCCGGCGTCATCGCTGCCAGTGCCAGAAGAGCCGTTGCCGTAAGCCCGCGCCGCGTGATCATGTGCCGCCTTCGTGAATCGCCGGAGGAATGATGCGGCAATGCGGCGAAAAAGTGAAGCCGCGCGCTCAGTCCGCGAGGCAGTCCCGAAAGCCGGATGCGAGATTCACCAGGATCGTCTGGTAGCTCTGGGGGCCTGGTGTCAGGCCGGCGCCAATGGGGTCGAGCACGCCCGCACGCGCTGCCGTTCCCTCGGTCACCGTCGTCACCAGCCTGTCGTCATATTGCGGCTCCCGGAAAACGCAGACCGCTTTCACATCCTCGATCTGGTGGCGCAATTCGGCGATCCGACCGGCCGAGGGCGCCTGTGCCGAAATGTCGGCGATGGCGCCTGCGGGATTCAGGCCGAAGCGGTGTTCGAAATACTGGAAGGCATCGTGGAACACGACATAGGGCCGGTCCTTCACAGGTCGCAGTTCCGTGGCGATGGCGGCGGCGGTTGTCTCGAGCGACTGCGCAAAGGCAGCTGCATTTGAAGCATAGGCAGGGGCATTGGCCGGATCGGCATCCGACAGCGCACGGGCCACGGCGGCGGCCATGGCCCTGGCGTTTTCGGGATCGAGCCAGACATGCGGATCGAAGGTGAAAACCCCCTCTGCCTCCTGGTCCTCATGATCATGAGCGTGGTCATGCGCGTGGCCGCTCCAGGCGCCGCCTTCGCGGATGGGCAGGGTGGTAACGCCGGGCGCCAGCGCCAGTTCCACGAAGGTCTTGCCGTTGACCGCGTCGGTTCCGCTGAGCTGCGAGAGCTTGCCCTCGAGGCCCTGGCCGATGATGAACACCAGATCGGCTTCGCCCAGCGCCGCGATCTGGCGCGGACTGAACTTCGCGCGGTGCTCGGAGAGTCTCCCTTCCAGAAGGAGCTCCGGCTGGCCGGTCTCGCCCATCACGGCGGACACGATCCCGTAGACCGGCACCACCGAGGCAATGACCCGGGGCTGGGCAAGGGCGGAGGCGGTGGACACCGCCAGCAGAACGGCAACGAGGACGGCGCGCATCGGTCGCTCCAAATGTTATGTTATAATATAACATATCTGCCGTGCCGCGCCCGGTCAAGCCTTGTCCTGCGGCCCTGCGGTCAATTGCCTTGCCGTCCGCGACCTGTCAGAGGAGAAGCATGGCTCTCGATGTTTCCATAGGTGCGGCGCTGTTTGCCGGAACGCTGAGCTTCCTCAGCCCCTGCGTGCTGCCGCTGGTTCCGCCCTATCTCTGCTTCATCACCGGCACCTCGCTCGAGGAACTGGTGGATCACAAGGCGCGTCCGCAGGAGGAGCGGCGGCGTACCCTGCTTGCCGCCTTGTTCTTCGTTTTTGGCTTTTCAACCGTGTTCGTGGCGCTCGGCGCGAGCGCCTCATGGCTCGGCACCCTGCTGCGGACCGAACTCTCCCGGCAGGTTGAAATCCTGGGATTTGCTCTCAACCCCATCACGTCCATTGCGGGTCTCGTCATCATCGTCATGGGACTGCACTTCCTCGGCGTATTCCGGATCTTCTGGATCTCGCGGGAGGTGCGCTACCAGCATGACGCGCATCCGGGCGGGCTGGCTGGCGCCTATCTCATCGGCCTGGCCTTCGCCTTCGGCTGGACGCCCTGCATCGGTCCGGTGCTCGGCACGATCCTGACGATTGCGGCAAGCGAACAGGACGTGCTGAGAGGGGCCGGGCTCCTGGCCGTCTATTCGGCGGGGCTCGGCATTCCGTTCCTGCTGGCGGCTGCCGGTGTCGGCACCTTCATGGGCTTCATGGCCGGTTTCCGCAGGCATCTGGGCAAGGTCGAGAAGGTGGCGGGCGCGCTGCTCGTACTCTCCGGCATCATGTTCATCACCGGCGGCGTGCAGACCGTCTCCTACTGGCTGATCGAGCGTTTCCCGGTCCTGCTCAATCTCGGCTGAGCAGGATCGGCTCACCGTGCGGCGTTGCCCGCGCGGCGCGCTCCCACGCGGCGACACGTTCGAGGCGTTCGGCCGCTGACATCACGCCCCTCGCCTCCACCAGTCCCTCGAGCGCGGCGAGCCAGCTTTCGTAATAGGGCCGCGCCGGCGCAGCCGCGCGTTCGGCTCCCAGAGCCGCCGCCCATTCGCTCCAGCTGAAGACGCCCGCCTCATGGAGTTTCACCGCCATGGCAAAGGCCTGCGCCTCCCACGGCTCGGCGAAGACCGGGCCCCCTGAGTCCTGCGGCAGGCCAGCCGAGTCAGACAGGCTCAAGATAGGGCTCCCACAGATCGATGCAGACCTCGTCCCGCGTGTCCTTGCCCCACAATTCGCGCGCGCCGAAGCGCACGGTATAGAGCCACTGCGGGTCCTCGCCGTGGCCATGGGCGTTGGAGTCGGGGAACACATGCATGCCGTGCACCGCCACGATCTCGCCCCGCTTGCCGCGTGCATAGCGGGGCAGCCGCGTATGTCCATCAGAATTGTCGCTCCGTGTACGAATGACATCGCCTGTGGCAAAGCCCTGCGGCCTCGTGCCCGGCCGGTCGGATGGACCTCCCGCCGCGAGGATGGCGGGGATCATCCCGGACCTGGCGACCCGTTTCACCGGCGCGGGCGCAACACTCATGCGCCCCGTCTCCTCTTCCTGCGCAGTAATGAGTCCCAGTTCGATCAGCTGCAGCAGCAGCGCATGATGCCGCATCTCGTAATAGCTGCTTCGCCAGTACTGCATGGCGGGCAGCCGTTCGCGGGCGTGGCGCGCCGTATCGATGTTCCACGATCCCGTCATGCCCATGGCCAGCACCAGCGCGAAAGCGCGCGGCTCCCAGTCCGCATGCCAGACGGGCTCATCCGCCTCCGGCCGCACGGGACCGAAACCGGTGAAGCCTCCCATGTCATGCGGCCCGTTCATGCTGGCATCCTCGCCAGTCCGGTGCCGATCATCGAATCCCGGGTCACGAGTTCGGCAAGCCTCTCTTCATCCCAGCCCCCGGTGCCGGCAGGCCGTTCCGGGATGACCAGATAGCGGAGCTCGGCAGTCGAATCCCAGACACGCACCTGCCTGCCATCCGGAATCTCGACGCCAAACTCGCGCAGCACCACGCGCGGCTCGATCACGGCCCGCGAGCGATAGGGCATGGACTTGTACCAGACGGGGGGCAGACCCAGCACCGGCCACGGGTAACAGGAGCACAGGGTGCAGACGATCATGTTGTGCGTCTCGGGGCTGTTGAACACCGCCACCATGTGCTCACCCTGGCGGCCGGCATACCCCAGCGAGGCGATGGCCGCGGTCGCGTCGCGCACCAGCCAGTCCGCAAAACCGGGGTCCGTCCACGCTTTCGCCACCACGCGTGCCCCGTTCCGGGGACCGATCCGTGTCTCATAGGTGTCGATCAGCACGTCGAGGGCGGCGGGGTCGACATAGCCCTTCTCGACCAGCAGCGATTCGAGCGCCCGCACGCGCAGGGCGATGGGCGACAGCTCCGGCTTCCTGCCGTGATCGTGGTCCCCGTCATGTGGCATTTTGTAACCCCCGGCGCTTTGCGCTAATCATAGGCTGCGGTTTGCGGCAGAGGAAGCACAATGGAGAGGCTCCACGGCATCAAGGCCTGCGTCTTCGACGCCTACGGCACGCTGTTCGACGTGCATGCGCCGGTGAGGCGGCTTGCCGCCGAGATCGGCGCCAGGGCTGACGACATCTCGCGGCTCTGGCGGCAGAAGCAACTGGAATACACCTGGCTCCGGAGCCTGATGGGGGTTCACGCCGACTTCTGGCACGTCACTTCGGACGCGCTCGACTATGCGCTCGAACAGCATGGCGTAAGCGAGCCGGGCCTGAAGGACGAGCTCATGGCTCTCTATCTCAAGCTCGATGCCTATCCGGAAGTGGTGGATGCCCTCGAGGCGGTGAAGGCGAAGAGCAAGCTCACGGCCATTCTCTCGAACGGCAGCCCCTCGATGCTCGATTCCATGGTCCGGCATGCCGGGCTGGAGCGCCATTTCAACTTCGTGCTGTCCGTCGAGGACGTCGGCATCTACAAGCCCAGCCGCCGCGTCTACCGCCACGCGATGCACAAGCTGCAAATGCAGGATGCGGCGTCGGTCTGTTTCGTGTCCGCCAATTGCTGGGATGCGCAGGCCGCTGCGCAGTTCGGCTTCCAATCGGTGCGCGTTGACCGCTTCGGCCTCAAGGATGACAGGATACCCGGCAGGCCTGCCGCGTATATTCCTGATCTTAGCGGTCTCGCCGCACTGCTCTAGCGCCGGGCCTCGATCGCATCCCAGATCAGGCTGGCGATATCGGCGCCGCCGAAACGTTTCACCTCGCGGATGCCGGTGGGCGAGGTGACGTTGATCTCGGTGAGGCAGTCGCCGATCACGTCGATCCCGACAAAGATGAGCCCGCGCGCCTTGAGGTCCGGCCCCAGCGCCTCGCAGATCTCCTGCTCGCGACGGGTGAGGCTCGTCGGTTCCGGCCTTCCGCCCACATGCATGTTGGAGCGGTTCTCGTTAACGGCCGGCACGCGATTGATGGCACCCGCCGCCTTGCCGTCGACCAGGATGATGCGCTTGTCGCCCTTGCGCACGTCGGGCAGATAGCGTTGCGCGATGAAGGGTTCGCGAAAGGTCTGGGTGAAGAGTTCGAGGAGCGCCGAGAAATTCTGGTCGCTCTCGCCCAGCCGGAACACGCCGGCGCCGCCATTGCCGTAGAGCGGCTTCAGGATGATGTCGCCATGCGCGCGGCGGAAGGCAGCAAGCTCGGCGGCGTCGCGCGTGATAATGGTCTCCGGCATGAACTGCCGGTAGTTCAGCACGAAGAGTTTCTCGGGCGCATTGCGCACCTGCGCCGGGTCATTCACCACCAGCGTGCGCGGGTGGATGGCCTCCAGCATGTGGGTCGCCGTGATGTAGCCCATGTCGAAGGGCGGGTCCTGACGCATCAGCACCACGTCGCAGCCGCCGAGATCGGCACGCCGCTCGGCGCCGAGCGTATAGTGGTTGCCCGCCTCGTCCCGCACATGGATGTCGTGGCCGGTGGCGAACAGCGCGCCGCTGTCGAGCGCCAGGGTTCTGGTCTGGTAGTAGAACAACCGGTGGCCGCACGCCTGCGCTTCCAGCATCATGGCGAAGGTCGAGTCGCCCGTGATGTTGATGGACTGGATCGGGTCCATCTGCACTGCAACACTCAGCGCCATGTCACTGGTCTCCCTCGAAGGCATTCTCGATATGCCGCGGCCAGTGGTAGGGGCTCAGCGCCACGATGTCAAAACGGCATGCCCCCGCGGCGGCCTGTGGCGCGCGGGACAGGAAATGCCGCGCCGCCGCCGAGATGCGCCGCGCCTGCCGGGCGGTCACCGCCTCGATTGCCTTGCCGGGGGTTCGCCGCACCTCCACCTCGATGAAGGCGGTCACGCCGCCGCGCCGCATCACGAGATCGATCTCGCCCACGGGCGACCTGTAGCGCTGCGCCAGAAGCCGCCAGCCCTTGAACCGCAGATACCACAGCGCGGCGAGTTCCGCCGTGCGTCCGGCTTCCTCGGATTTGCGGCGGTCATGGGCCATCGCCTGCCTTGCGCGCCAGGATACGCTGGTAGATGTCGGCCCGGTTGAGATTGAAGCGCCGGGCCAGTTCCGAGGCTGCCTTGCTGGCCGGCATGTCGGCCAGTGCTGCGCTGATCGCAGCCTCGAGGTCTGCCTCGGACACGGGTGCATCCTCGCAAGGTGGCGATACCAGCAGGGTGATCTCGCCCTTGACGGCGGGCCGCGCCGCGAGCGTGGCCGCGACCTCGCCCGGTGTTCCGCGCAGCACTTCCTCATGAAGCTTGGTCAGCTCCCGCGTGACCGCCACGCTGCGCGCGGGCAGCGCGTCTGCCACGTCCTGGAGCGTCTCGATGATGCGATGCGGACTTTCAAAGAAAATGAGTGTTGCCCGGGTCCGTGCGAGATCGCCCAGAACCCTGCGGCGCTCGCCCTGCTTCTGCGGCAGGAAGCCCGCGAACAGGAAGCGGTCGGTGGGCAGGCCCGAAACGGCGAGCCCGGCCAGCACGGCCGAGGCGCCCGGACATACGCTCACCGGAATGCCCATGGCGGCGGCTTCCGTCGCCAGACGGTAGCCGGGGTCGGACACGAGCGGCGTGCCGGCATCGCTGATCAGTGCGATGGTGGCGCCGTCCCTGAGCCGCGCCAGGATCTCGGGCCGTACCTTCTGGGCGTTGTGCTCGTGATAGGGCGACAGCCGGGTTCGAATGGCGTAACGCTCCATCAGCCTGCCGCTGGTGCGCGTGTCCTCGCAAAGAACCGTCTCGGCAGCGGCGAGAGTTGCGAGCGCGCGGATGGTGATGTCGCCCAGATTGCCGATCGGCGTGGCGACGAGGTGCAGCCCAGGGGGAACCGGGTCCGCCTCGAAGCGATGGGCGCCGATTGTATAGCTGGGGTGGCCTGTATTCATTGCCAGAGGTTAGTGTCAGACCGCCAGCTCTGCAATGACGGCATTGAGCAGCTTGCGGCCCTGCGGCGTGGCCTTGAGGCGCTGGCCCTCGCTGACGACGAGCCCCAGGCCGGACAGAGTGTCGAGCCGGCTGGCATCGAGCGTCCGGCCGGCCAGCGCGGCATGGCGGCAGAGGTCGACGCCCTCGGCAATGCGCAGGCCCATCAGCAGATATTCCTGCGCCTGTTCTTCCGGGCTCACCGGGCTGTCGCTGACGATGCCATGGCCCTGCGCCTCGACGAGACCGCGCCATGTCTCGGGATGTTTCTCGGCAATCAGCGCGCGGCGGTTTCGGCCGCTGATCAGGCGGCTGTGCGCGCCGGGGCCTGCACCGGCATATTCGCCATAGCGCCAGTAGAGCAGGTTGTGGCGTGACTCATCGCCGGGCCGCGCGTGGTTCGACACTTCATAGGCGGAAAGTCCGGCCGCTTCCGTCAGCTCCTGTGTGAGATCATAGAGGTCGGCGGCGGGTTCTTCGGCCGGCACCGTGAGGCGGCCCTGAGCCGCAAGGTCGAAATAGGCGGTGCCGGGCTCGATGGTGAGCTGATAGAGCGACATGTGGCCCTGCTGTTCGGCGAGCGCGCGCGAGAGTTCCGCGCGCCAGGCGGACAGCGTCTGTCCCGGCCGTGCATAGATCATGTCGAAGGAGACGCGCGGGAAGATCTTCGCGGCCAGCCGGAAGGCTGCAATCGCCTCCCCGGCGGAGTGCTGGCGGCCCAACGCGACGAGGTCGCGGTCATTCAGCGCCTGAACGCCCACCGACACGCGATTGACGCCAGCTGTGCGATAGCCGTGGAAGTTCTCCGCCTCGATCGAGGTCGGATTGGCTTCGAGCGTCGTCTCCACATCGGGCGAGAGCGGCCACAGCCCGCCGATTGCATCAAGCACGTGCCCCACCGCAGCCGGGGGCATGAGGGAGGGTGTGCCACCGCCGAAGAAGATGGAGCTGACGCTTCGCCCCGGTGTCTCCGAGGCCAGCCACCGCAACTCCCTTGCCAGAGCCCCGGCAAACGACATGGCGTCCACGGGCGCATGGCGCACATGGCTGTTGAAGTCGCAATAGGGGCACTTGGCCTTGCAAAACGGCCAGTGCACATAGATGCCGAAGGCGTCAGAGAAGGTCACGGAGAAGCTTGTCCAGCGCCTTCGCGCGATGCGAGATCATGTTCTTTTCCTCAGGAGCCAGTTCCGCAAAGGTGCGGGTTTCGCCGTCGGGAACGAACATGGGATCGTAGCCATGGCCCAGTTGTCCGCGCGGCGGCCAGGCAAGCGTTCCCTGCGCTAGGCCTTCGTAGATGCGCTCCCCGCCGTCGGGCCAGGCAACGCAGAGCGTGCAGGCAAAATATGCGCGGCGCTTCTCGGGCGTGGTCGCATGCCGGGCCTGCAGCTTCTCTTCCACCAGGCGCATGGCGAGGTTCCAGTCGCGGTCGGGTCCGGCCCAGTCTGCGGTATAGACGCCGGGTGCGCCGTCCAGCGCCTCGACACAGAGTCCGGAATCGTCGGCAATGGCGACCCGGCCGCTCGCCCGCATGGCGGCCTGCGCCTTGATGCGGGCATTGCCGGCGAAACTGGTCTCGGTTTCGGCAGGTTCCGCAAGCCCCAGATCGCCCGCCGAGACCACCTCCACCCCATGGGGTTTCAGCAAGGCCCGGAACTCCTCGAGCTTGCCCTTGTTGTGGGTGGCAATGACGATCCTTTCGCCGGCGAGCTTGCGCATCAGGCGATGGCCGCCTTCTGCCCGGCCACGAGTTCGGCAATGCCTTTCTTCGCAAGGGCCAGCAATTCGGCCAGCGTCGCCTCGGAGAAGGGCTCGCCCTCTGCCGTGCCCTGGATCTCGACGATGCCGCCCTGACCGGTCATCACGAAGTTGGCATCGGTCCCGGCGGAGGAATCCTCCGGATAGTCGAGATCGAGTACCGGCACGCCGCCATGGATGCCGCAGGAAATGGCCGCCACATGGTCTTTCAGCGGCCAGCTCTTGAACATGGCGCGCTGTTCCATCCACTTGAGGCAGTCGAACAGCGCCACCCATGAACCGGTGATCGCTGCCGTGCGGGTGCCGCCGTCGGCCTGCAGCACGTCGCAGTCGAGCGTGATCTGGCGTTCGCCCAGCGCCACGAGATCGACGACGGCGCGCAGGCTGCGACCCACCAGGCGCTGGATTTCCTGGGTGCGGCCCGACTGCTTGCCAGACGCCGCCTCGCGCCGGGTCCGCTCATGGGTGGCGCGCGGCAGCATGCCGTATTCGGCCGTCACCCAGCCCTTGCCGCCGCCCTTGAGCCAGGGCGGCACGCGCTCCTCGAGCGAGGCGGTGCACAGCACATGGGTGTCGCCGAAACGCACTAGGCAGGAGCCCTCGGCATGGCGGGTGAAGCCGCGCGTGAAGCTCACGGGGCGCAATTCGTCCGGTTTCCGTCCTGAGGGACGCATGATGTCCGTTCCTTTTTCCGAAGGACCGGCTTCTAGCCCGCCGATTGACCCGCGCCAACTTGATTTCTACAGTGGCCCCATGAGCATGATCCCGCCCAAGTCCTTCGCCGACGAGCGGCTCTCCGGCATTGCCGGGCTTGACCAGCGCTCGCGCGACATCTTCCGCCGCCTCGTCGACACCTATCTGGAGACCGGCGAGCCTGTGGGTTCGCGCACCATTTCGCGCATTCTGCCGCAGAACCTCTCGCCCGCCTCGGTGCGCAACGTGATGATGGACCTCGAGGATGCAGGCCTCATCTTCTCGCCGCACACCAGTGCGGGCCGCGTTCCCACCGAGCAGGGCCTGCGCTTCTTCGTCGACGCCGTCATGGAGGTGGGTGCCATGAACGCCGACGAGCGGTCGCGCATCGATGCCCAGATCGCCGCCTCCAATCGCCAGCGCCGTCTGGAGGATGTGCTCGGCGAGGCCACCACGATGCTCTCCGGCCTGTCGCAATGCGCGGGAGTCATCGTGGCGCCCAAGATCAATTCGCGCCTCAAGCACATCGAATTCGTGAATCTTGGGCCGGGCCGCGCCCTCGTCATCCTGGTTGGCGAAGACGGCAGCGTCGAGAACCGGGTCATCGAGGTGCCACGCGGCCTGCCGCCCTCGAGCCTGACGCAGGCGTCCAACTATCTGTCGACCCGCTTCCAGGGCAAGACCATCGCCGAGGTCCAGCGTTTCGTGCGCGACGAGATGCAGGGCCTGCGCCGCGAACTGGACGAGATCTCGGCGCGCATCGTCGAGGCGGGCATCGGCCAGTGGTCGGGCGCCACGGATGCCGATGACAAGACGCTGATCGTGCGCGGCCAGGCCAATCTCATCGAGAATGCAACCGCCACAGCCGATCTCGAGCGCATCCGCAAGCTGTTCGAGGACATCGAGAACAAGAAGGAGCTGGTGCAGCTTCTGGGCGCGGCCGAGCTGGGCGAGGGGGTGCGGATCTTCATCGGATCGGAAAACCGGCTGTTCTCGCTGTCGGGCAGTTCCATCATCCTGTCGCCCTACCGCAATGCCGAGGAAAAGATCGTGGGCGTCATGGGCATCATCGGGCCCACCCGGATGAATTATGCCCGCATCATTCCCATGGTCGACTATACCGCCAAGGCCATCGGGCGGCTGCTCACTTGATTTTTGGGGCGAGGCAGCCGATATGCCTGCCGGGCACGATTTCAAGGATTTGCAGCCATGGCTGATCAAGACAACGCGACCGGGCAGGCCTCTGCCGATGCTCCACCCGGCACCACGACGGATGAGCTGGCGGACGCGCTCGCCCTTGACGAGCGCGACCTCGAGATCGCCCAGCTGAGGGAGGAGGCGGCGCAGTTCAAGGACCGGCTGCTGCGCACTGCCGCCGACATGGACAACCTCCGCAAGCGCGCCGAGCGCGACAAGGCCGAGGCCACCCTCTATGCCGCCACCAACTTTGCCCGCGACCTGCTCAGCGTTGCCGACAACATGCGCCGCGCCGTCGAAACCATCACTCCCGAAGCCCGCGAGCAGGCCGATGAGGTGACCCGGAACCTGCTGGCCGGCGTCGAGATGACCGAGCGTGAACTGCTCAATGTCTTCCAGCGCTACAATATCCGGAGAGTGGAGACGGTGGGCGCCAAGTTCGATCCCAATTTCCATCAGGCGCTGTTCGAGATGCCTACCAAAGAATATCCGCCGGGCACGGTCGTGCAGGAGATGCAGTCCGGTTTTGCCATCGGCGACCGCTGCCTGAGGCCCGCCATGGTCGGTGTCGCCAAGGCCGAGGGATAACCCCTTCTTCTTGCTGTTTCTTGACTGAGGTCAAGGTTCTGGCGGGACCGAGGGTGCCAACTGTGGCCGGTGTCAGAGGAGTGTGACGCATGGCAAAGCAGGGTACGGTCGCATGGTCTGAGTTGATGACCACGGAAGTGGCACAGGCCAAGGAGTTTTATGGCAAGACTCTCGGCCTGAATTTTACGGGGTTTGATCGCACAGGTGAAGGCAACTATTGGGTGGCCATGGCGGATGGCGACGCTGCGTGGGGCATCATGGACATGAGCTCCCGCCCCGGAGCTCCAACCGGCTGGTTCACCTATCTCGCGGTCGATGATGTCGATGCCCGGGTGGTGGCGGCAACCGGCGCGGGCGGAACGCTGCTGATGCCGGCCTTTGACGTGCCGTCGGTTGGCCGCATAGCGGTGTTGAAGGACCCCACTGGTGCGGTCATCGGCCTGTTTAAGCCGACTGACCGTCCATAAGCCTGAGTGCCGTCCCGGCAGCCTGGATGCCTGACAGATGCGCGCCATGCACGGTGGAGAAGAACGGGATCGAGCAATGCTCGCCCGCCAGCACGATCTTGTCTGCCACGGGCTCTGAAAACCGCAGCCTGGACGCGGCCCTTCCCGGCCTGGCGTGTGAGTAGCCCCCGAGCGTGAAGGGGTCAGAGGCCCAATGGGTGCGCAGCATCTTCCGCACATGTTTCCGGAAGGACGCACCAAAGGCCTCCGTCACCGCTTCCATGGCGATGGCCTCTGCCTCCGCATCGCTCAGCCGCTCCATCTCGCGGCCCAGCGCGCCGCCCATATGAGAGATCAGGAGCGGGCGGCCAAAGGGATTGGTGTGCAGATTGAACGGCCGCCTCGCCGGGTCTGAAAAAATGACGTCGCCATAGAGATGGCCCAGGCCTTCGACGGGCCGGTCGAGCAGGATGGCAAGCTTCTCGGAGACGCCCATCGGGCAGTCGTGCAAGGCTTCGATGAGCGACAGGGGAAGGGCGGGATCAAAACGGATGCCGCCGGCAATCAGCACGTTGACGGGCACCGCGAGGATGATGGTCTCAGCCGTTACCGTGCCCTTCGAGGTCTCCAGCCTGACATGGCGTCCCGACCAGTCGATGCCGGTGACGGGCGTGGAGAGCGTGACGTCGAGGCCCGCGGCATGACGGGCCACCAGCGCGCCATAGCCTGCCTCGACCGGAAAGTCGCCGCCTTCATCGATGTAGCGGGCGTAGTCCTCGGTCGAGCAGTCCTCGGCTTCATGGGATGTTATCTGGTTGATGATCTGTCGTGTCAGGGTGTTCCAGCGGTTTGAGGGGTCGAGAAAGCTTGAGAATGACGCGTCGTGCTCGCCCCTGCCTGACGCAGAGATGCGGGTCAGCACGTCAACGATGTAGTCAATCGCCTCTGCCTGCACGGCCTCCGGCAGCTGGCCGCCGCCGCCATAGCGCCTCTCGTCCGCCCATGTCAGTTTTGAATTGTAGGCGAAGCCCAGCCGGTCGGCGATCCGGGTAAAGGGGTTCTGTGCCGCGGCGTGGAGCCAGTGCGCCCCGCAGTCGAAGGGAAGGCCCAGCGTCGCTGTGTCCGTCCAGGCGCGCCCTCCGACGCGGTCACGGGCCTCCAGCATGATGAAGCTCCGGCCCGATATCTTGAGGGTGAGCCCTGCGGCCAGCCCCGCAGCCCCCGCTCCAATCACCGCAAAATCATAGTGACTCATGGTTTGGTGACCCGTCTCAGCGTGAGGTTGATACGCCCGCCATCCTTCAGCAGCGTGGAGGTGCCGGTGAGCACCCTGTCGATGCCGTGATAGCAGAGACGGGACGGGCCGCCCATCACCAGCACATCGCCGGAGTTCAGTTTCAGCGTGCCCGTCTTGCCGCCGCGCTCCGGTCCGCCGATCCGGAAGATCGCGGTGTCGCCGAGCGAGACCGAGAGCACGGGTGCGGTGAAATCGTCTTCGTCCTCGTCGCGGTGCAGGCCCATCCTGGCGCCGCCGCTGTAGAAGTTGACCAGACATGCTTCGGGGTCGTGGGAATAGCCGGACACGGTCCGCCAAAGTGCCAGAAGCACCCCGGGAATTGCGGGCCAGGGCTGGCCGGTGTCGGGATGGAGGGGCTGGTAGCGGTAACCCGCCCGGTCCGACACCCAGCCGAGGGAGCCCAGATTGGTCATCCGCACCGAAAACGGCCGTCCGGTGCGTGGCATGACGGGGGTAAAGAGCGGCGCCGCTGCCACGGCCAGGCGCAGGTCCTCCACCAGCTGGCGCTGCTCGGGCAGGGCGAGATGGCCGGGCAGATATCTGAGACCGGGTGTCATCGGCCGCCTTGTGTCACTGTCGCGGCGGACGGGCAAGCGGCCTGGCCGGCATGGCGGAAAATGCTGGACCGGACGGCTTGATAGGCTGACCCCCCCTGCCTATATACCCCCTCGAACGCTGGACGGTCCGGCTCGAGTCGGGCTGTCCGGGACCTAAATCTAAATCAGGAGGCGGACCCCCCTTCCGGGGGTGCCGGGCGAGCGCCGCAACGGGCTTTCCCCAGTCTGCCTGCCAATTGGAGGATCAAGATGGCGAAAGTGATTGGTATCGACCTCGGCACCACCAACTCCTGCGTGGCGGTGATCGAAGGCAAGAGCCCCAAAGTGATCGAGAATGCCGAGGGTGCCCGCACCACCCCCTCGATCGTCGCGTTTACCGCGGACGGCGAAACCCTGGTCGGCCAGCCGGCGAAGCGCCAGGCGGTGACCAACCCCGAGAACACCTTCTTTGCGATCAAGCGCCTGATCGGCCGCCGCTTTGACGACCCGATGGTCGCCAAGGACAAGAAGCTCGTCCCCTATTCCATCGTCAAGGCCGACAATGGCGACGCCTGGGTCGAGAGCCGCGACAAGAAGTTCTCGCCCTCGCAGATCTCGGCCTTCACGCTGACCAAGATGAAGGAAACCGCCGAGCGTTATCTCGGCGAGCCGGTCACCCAGGCGGTCATCACCGTCCCGGCCTACTTCAACGACAGCCAGCGCCAGGCCACCAAGGATGCCGGCAAGATCGCCGGCCTCGAAGTGCTGCGCATCATCAACGAGCCGACGGCCGCCGCCCTCGCCTACGGTCTCGACAAGAAGGAAGCCGGAACCATCGCGGTCTATGACCTCGGCGGCGGCACCTTCGACGTGTCGATCCTCGAGATCGGCGACGGCGTGTTCGAGGTGAAGTCGACCAATGGCGACACCTTCCTCGGCGGCGAAGACTTCGACATGCGCATCGTCGATTACCTGGCCGACGAATTCAAGAAGGAGCAGGGCATCGACCTGCGCAAGGACAAGCTTGCGCTGCAGCGTCTTAAGGAAGCTGCGGAAAAGGCCAAGATCGAACTCTCGTCCTCGGCCCAGACCGAAATCAACCTTCCCTTCATCACGGCCGATGCTTCGGGTCCGAAGCATCTGACGCTGAAGCTCACGCGCGCCAAGCTCGAAGCCCTGGTTGACGACCTCATCCAGAAGACCATCGAGCCCTGCCGCGCCGCGCTCAAGGATGCCGGCGTGACCGCCGGTCAGATCGACGAGGTCGTTCTCGTCGGCGGCATGACCCGCATGCCGAAGGTGATCGAGACGGTGAAGCAGTTCTTCGGCAAGGAGCCGCACAAGGGCGTCAACCCGGACGAGGTGGTCGCCATCGGCGCCGCGATCCAGGCCGGCGTGCTCAAGGGCGAGGTGAAGGACGTTCTCCTGCTCGACGTGACGCCGCTGTCGCTCGGCATCGAGACGCTGGGTGGCGTGTTCACCCGGCTCATCGATCGCAACACCACGATCCCGACCAAGAAGAGCCAGGTCTTCTCCACGGCTGATGACAATCAGACCGCGGTGACGATCCGTGTCTTCCAGGGCGAGCGCGAGATGGCGGCCGACAACAAGATGCTGGGCCAGTTCGACCTGATGGGCATTCCTTCCGCGCCGCGCGGCGTGCCGCAGATCGAGGTGACCTTCGACATCGACGCCAACGGCATCGTCAATGTGTCCGCCAAGGACAAGGCGACGAACAAGGAGCAGCAGATCCGGATCCAGGCGTCCGGCGGCCTGTCCGACGCCGACATCCAGCGCATGGTCAAGGAGGCGGAAGCCAACGCCGCCGAGGACAAGAAGCGCAAGGAGCTGGTGGAATCCAGGAACCATGCCGAAGCGCTGGTCCATTCGACCTCGAAGTCGCTCGCGGAATATGGCGACAAGGTTCCGGCCGCCGACAAGTCGGCGATCGAAGCTGCCATTGCCGATCTGAAGTCGGTTCTCGAGGGCGAGGACGTCGAGGCGCTCAAGGCCAAGACCAACGCCCTGGCGCAGGTTTCGATGAAGCTGGGCGAAGCGATGTACAAGTCGCAGCAGTCCCAGGCTGAGTCCGATGCCCGCCGTGACGCGGGCGGCGCAGCGGGCGGCGGGGCCGACGATGTCGTCGATGCCGACTTCGAGGAAGTCAGGGACGACGACAAGAAGGCCTGAGGTCGAATGAAAACGCCAACCCCGCTTCACGTGGCGGGCTCCTCCGGGGGCTCGCGGCGCGGGGCGGGGTTCTGCTATATCCACACATGGAAGTCTCACCGCTCCTTGCAGCGCTCTCAGCCGGAAGCGCCGCGGAACGGCAACCGTTAGCGGTACTCAGTCATGGCCAAGCGCGACTATTACGAAGTTCTGGGCGTCGGCAAATCGGCCGACGAGAAAGAGCTCAAGGCCGCCTATCGCAAGCTCGCCAAGCAGTTTCACCCGGACACCAACCCGGGCGACAAGATGGCGGAAGCCAAGTTCAAGGAAATCAACGAGGCCTATGACGTCCTGAAGGACCCGCAGAAGAAGGCCGCCTATGACCGCTTCGGCCACCAGGCCTTCGAGGGTGGCATGGGCGGCGGGCGCGGCGCGGGTTTCGGCCCCGAATTCAATTCCTCGATGTCCGACATCTTCGAGGACCTGTTCGGCGACTTCATGGGCGGTGGCGGTGTCGGCGGTGGCCGTGGCCGGCGTGGCCGCGGTGGCGGCGCGAGCGGCGCCTCACGCGGGGCGGACCTCCGCTACAACATGGAAATCGGTCTCACAGAGGCCTTCACCGGAAAGACCGCGCAAATCCGTGTGCCCTCGTCGGTGTCGTGCGAGACATGCAATGGATCCGGCGCCAAGCCGGGCACCAGCCCCAAGACCTGCGCGACCTGCGGCGGGCAGGGTGCCGTGCGCTCGCAGTCCGGCTTCTTCACTGTGGAGCGCACATGCCCCAGCTGTCAGGGGCGCGGCCAGGTGATTTCCGATCCCTGCAACGGCTGTGGCGGGCAGGGCCGGGTTACCAGGGAGCGCATGCTCTCGGTCAACATTCCGGCCGGTGTCGAGGATGGCACGCGCATCCGGCTGGCCAGCGAGGGCGAGGCGGGCCTGCGCGGCGGGCCATCGGGGGATCTCTACATCTTCCTGTCGGTGAGGCCGCATGAGTTCTTCCAGCGGGATGGCGCGGACCTGTTCTGCAAGGTGCCGGTGTCCATGACGGCGGCGGCCATGGGCGGCGAGATCGAGGTTCCGACCATCGACGGCAAGAAGGCACGGGTCTCGATTCCGGAAGGAACCCAGACTGGCAAGCAGTTCCGCCTGCGCGGCAAGGGCATGCCGGTGCTGCGCTCCTCGCAGACGGGCGACATGTACATTCAGGTGGCGGTGGAAACGCCGGTCAACCTGTCGCGCCGCCAGCGCGAACTGCTGCGCGACTTCGAGAAGGAAGCGCGCAACAACAGCCCCGAATCCGAGGGCTTCTTCGCCAAGGCCAAGGCATTCTGGGACGGGTTCGGCAGCTGACGGGTCAGTCGACCTTTTCGCCGGGGTAGACACCCCACAACTGGGTCTGCTCGACATAGCCGTCATAGCCACCGGCGCTCAGTTCGCACCAGTTGCCGTCGCAGCCCTCGACCTCCGCCACGACTCCTGCGCCGAGCTGGACGATGAGGCCCGAGGCCGCGCCCGGCGAAGCGTGCACCGGCACGGTCTGGCCCTGTTTCCAGGGCGCGATCACGGCGGTGCGCTTGCCCGCCAGCATGTTCTGCAGGATCCAGCCTTCCTCGCCGTCCGAATCCCGGACCCGCCGCCAGTTCTCGAACTCGGCGACGATTTCGACCGGCAGGCCCTTGCGCTGGAACACCCAGGCCACCGGGTGGTCGCTGGAGGGACCGCGGCGCACATTGACCTTTTCGGCCTTGAGCGAGACGAAGCGCGGTATGGGCAGGCCCGACGGCCCGAGCGGCCGCGGGGCTTCCTCGCCGATCGAACCGGTGATGTCGCCCGCGGCGGACCTGGCTGGCGCAGCGGCGCGCTTGTCCAGCACCGACCAGGTGACGGCGGCGGCAATGCCAACGCAGGCCACACTCAAGATGATGGAGCCAATTCGCCGTTTGCCGGCCAGGCCGAACGCCATGATACCCCAGTTCCCCCCTGGCACTTTGCCAGTTTACACCACGCATCCGGACGTGCAAACGGAGGTTCCAACCCCGGACCTCCCCGGACCGGTGACAAAGTTGATCCGGCGGAGTTAAGAATATGTTGAGACTCCGCAGCGAAGCCAGGATTTCCGCATGAGCAAGCGCAAGCCCCTCGTCGTCGTTACCCGAAAGCTGCCCGACGTGGGGGAAACCCGGATGATGGAGCTGTTCAACACGCGCCTCAACGCCACGGACGCGCCCATGGGACGGGCAGAGTTGGCCGACGCCGTGAAGACGGCCGAGGTGCTGGTGCCGACCGTGAGCGACCGCATCGACAAGGCCGTTCTCATGCAGGCGGGCGACCAGCTGAAGCTCATCGCCAATTTCGGCAATGGCGTCGACAACATCGACGTCGAGACGGCGCTGTCGCGCGGCATCACCGTCACCGATACGCCGGGCGTCCTGACCGAGGACACGGCGGACTTCACCCTGGCGCTGATCATGGCGGTCTCGCGCCGCATCATCGAGGGCGCGCAGGTGATCGGCGCCGACAACAGCTGGGCGGGCTGGTCACCGACCTGGATGCTGGGCCACCGGGTGGGCGGCAAGCGCCTCGGGATCATCGGCATGGGCCGCATCGGCACCGCCGTTGCCCGCCGCGCCCGCGCCTTCGGGATGCAGATCCACTATCACAACCGCAAGCCCGTTCACCCGAAGGTCGAGGAGGAGCTCGAGGCCACCTATTGGGAGAGCCTCGACCAGATGATGGCGCGCATGGACATCGTGTCCGTCAACTGCCCGCACACCCCGGCGACCTATCATCTGCTTTCGGCGCGCCGGCTGAAGCTGATGAAGCGGGAGGCGATCATCGTCAACACCGCGCGTGGCGAGGTGATCGACGAGAATGCGCTGGCGCGGATGCTGGAGGCGGGCGAACTGGGCGGGGCCGGGCTCGACGTGTTCGAGCATGAACCCGCCGTCAATCCGCGCCTGCTCAAGGCCCGCAAGGCGGTGCTGTTGCCGCATATGGGATCGGCCACCATCGAGGGCCGCATCGATATGGGCGAAAAGGTTATCATCAACATCAAGACCTGGGTGGACGGCCACAAGCCGCCCGACCGTGTTCTTCCCGCCATGCTCTAAGCGGGCCCGCCATCTTGACAAGAGCGGAGTCAGGATCGCCTTCGGCACGGATACTGGCGCCTTCTCCTTCGACCAGAACAACGCCGGCGAAGTCGCGGAGATTGTGTCCAGTGGCATCGCGCCCATCCGCGCGCCCAAAGGATGCAACCAGTGTCGCCGCCGAACTGCTGCAGATCGATGACCTCGGCGTTCTCGCTCAGGCCGCGCGTCGCCCTCTGGCATAGGCCCGGACAGCTTCGCCGAAGGCGGTGAAGAGCTTCACCGAATCCGGGTTGTTCAGCGCCTTGAATTCCGGGTGCCACTGCGTGCCGATTGCAAAGCTTTTTACATCGCGCACCGACACGGCCTCGATGATGCCGTCGGGCGCCGTCGCCTCCACCGCGAGGCCCTTCGCGAGCCGCTTGATGCCCTGGCGGTGGATCGAGTTCACCATGGTCTCGCGCTTGCCGAGGATCCGTTCGAGCGCGCCGCCGGGCCGGATGTTGATGACATGGGCGGGCGCATAGCGCACATCGACATCCGGGTGCGTGGGCGCGCGGTGATCAAGCCGCCCCTCGCTCTCCTGCAATTCGGTCTCGAGCGTCCCGCCCAGCACCACGTTCAGTTCCTGGAAGCCGCGGCAGATGCAGAACAGCGGCATGCCGCGCGCCAGAACCTTCTCGATGAGGCGCAGGGTGGTGGCATCGCGGGCGTGATCATAGGGCTCATGCGCGGCCGAGGGCTGCTCGCCATAATGCGGCGGGTGCACGTTGGAGGGTGCGCCTGTGATGACGATGCCGTCGAAATGATCGAGCAGCGCATCCAGCGCCATGACCTCGGCCAGCGCCGGGATCATCACCGGCAGGCAGAGTGCGGCCTCGGCCACGGCGCGCACATATTTGTCGCCGATCGAGTGGAAGGTGAAGCCATTGTTTTCATAGGTATCCGCCGGGAGGCCGACGAGGGGCTGGTAGGTCATTTCCGAACCTTGTGGACGGGCTGATTTGCCGTCTAGATAGCCTGAGCAAGAGGGGGAAGTCCAACCATGGCCGATGTCACGCCTGCCGGCGCGCTGTTCGACCTCACGGGCGAAGTGGCGCTGGTCACCGGCGCCTCCTCGGGGCTGGGCTGGCGTTTCGCGCAGGTGCTTGCCGCCCATGGCGCGCGGGTGGTGGCGGCGGCGCGGCGCACGGACCGGCTGGCCGGACTGGCTTCCGCCACGCCGGGGGGCTTTCCCCTGGCGATGGACGTGACCGCGGCCGCCGGACTTTCCGCGGCGCTGGATGCGGCCGAGGCCGCCGCCGGCCCGCTCACGCTTCTGGTCAACAATGCCGGCATTGCGGGCGGGCGGCGCATTGTCGATACCCCGGAAGAGGAATGGGAGCAGGTCCAGAAGACCAATGTCGATTCCGTCTGGCGGCTGTCGCGCCTCTTCGCAAGGCGGCTGATTGCCCAGAAGCGCGAGGGGGCGGTGATCAACATCGCCTCCCTGGTGGCCGGGCGCGTGGGCCTGTCATCGGCCAGCTATGCCGTGAGCAAGGCGGCGGTGCTGCACATGACGAGGGCGCAGGCCTTCGAATGGGCGCGGCACGGCATCCGCGTCAATGCCATTTCGCCGGGCTATATCCACAGCGAGATGACCGATGCGTTTCTGGCAGGCGAGGCGGGTCGGGCGATGATCGCGCGCAGCCCGCAGCGCCGGGCGGGCGATGCCTCCGACCTCGATGGCGCTCTGCTGCTGCTGGCCTCGCGCCGCGCCTCCGGCTTCATGACGGGTGCCGACATTGCCGTCGACGGCGGTCACGCCCTGGCTTAGGAGACACCCATGGACTTTTCCCTTTCTCCCGACATCAAGGCGCTCTGTGACAAGGTGCGCCGTTTCGTCGATGACCGGCTGATCCCGCGCGAGTCCGATCGCGCGAACTACGACGCCCATGACAATATCTCGCCGGATGTGCTGGAGGCGTTGAGGGCCGAGGCACGGGCCGAGGGACTCTGGGCGCCACAGATGCCGCGCGGGCGCGGTGGTCTGGGCCTTCCCGTCACCGGCTGGGCCAGCTTCTACGAGGAGGCCAACCGCTCGATCTTCGGGCCGCTGTGCTTCAATTGCGCCGCGCCGGACGACGGCAACATGAGCGTTCTCAACAAGGTGCTGCACAGCGAGGCCGAGAAGGACCGCTGGCTGCAGCCCATCATCGACGGCAGGATCCGCTCATCCTTCGTGATGACCGAACCGAGCCCGGGCTCCGGGTCCGATCCCGGCGGCATGATGCTCACGCGCGCGGTCAGGTCGGGTGGAACATACACCGTCCACGGACGCAAATGGTTCATCTCCGGTGCTGACGGCGCAAGCCATTTCATCCTCGTGGCGCGCACCTCCGATGATCCGCGCAACGGTCTCTCCGCCTTCCTGTTCCACAAGGACCAGCCGGGCTGGCGCATCCTGCGGCGCATTCCCACCATGGGCCCCGAAGAACTGGGCGGAACATGCGAGCTTGAATTCGACGGACTGGAGATCCCGGAGGAGAATCGCCTGATGGCCGAGGGTGACGGGTTGCGCCTCACCCAGATCCGGCTGGGGCCGGCGCGCCTCACCCATTGCATGCGCTGGCTGGGCCTGTCGCGGCGCTGCCTCGAGATCGCCCAGGACTATGTGAGCGGGCGCAGGGCGTTCGGCATGCTGCTGTCTGAACGCGAGAGCGTGCAGATGATGCTGGGAGAGATTGCGGCCGACATCGAGAAGGGCCGGCTTCTCACCATGCTGGCGGCCTGGAAGCTCGACAGGGGCGAGAAGGCGCAGAAGGAAATCGCCATGGCCAAGATCCATGTGGCTGACACGCTGAACCGCGCGGCGGATGTGGGCGTGCAGCTTCTGGGCGCGCGCGGCTATTCGAAGGACACCGTGCTGGAATGGATCTACCGCTATGCGCGCTGCGCCAGGCTCGTCGACGGCGCCTCGGAGGTGCACAGCATGGTGCTGGCGCGGAGCCTCGCCAGACAGGGCAGTGACTTCTGGACCTGGGGTTAGGCCAGCAGCTTCCATGCTGCCCCGAGTGCTGCGCACAGGCCAAGCACCGGCACGATCCCGAGGTGCAGGCGCAGAAGCGCCAGCGCGGCGAGCCCGCTCAGGGCCAGCGCAAAGCCATCAAGCTGCGCCCAGTCCGGCGCCCAGGGCTGGAACCAGCCCAGACGCCGGTCCACATGGCCGAACAGCACGTTGAGGCCGAACCACAGGGACAGGTTCAGGATCACGCCCACCACAGCCGCCGTGATCGCTGCGAGCGCGCCGGAGAGCCGGGGCCGCTTGCCGATCGCCTCGATGTAGGGAGCGCCCGCGAAGATCCACAGGAAACAGGGCGCGAAGGTCATCCACAGCGTCACCACCGCCGCCGCGATGCCGCCCCAGATGGAACCCGTCTCACGCAGGCCTGCGAAATAGCCCACGAATTGCGTGACCAGGATCAGCGGTCCCGGTGTGGTCTCGGCGAGCGCCAGCCCGTCCATCATCTCGGCCGCCGAGAGCCAGCCCTGGGTTTCGACCGCCGCCTGCGCCATGTAGGAGAGGACGGCATAGGCTCCGCCGAATGTGACGAGCGCAAGTTTGGAGAAGAACACGCCCACCTCGGTCAGCACGTGATGAGGCCCCAGCAGCAGCGCCAGTGCGGACAGCGGCAGGAGCCAGATGGCGCCCCACACCGCCACGGTTCCGGCGAGCGCCCGCCAGCCGGGAAGCGAGGCGTGATGCGGCTCCGCCGTGCCCTTTGCCCGCCAGAAGCCCACCAGTCCCGCCGCGATGATGACCAGCGGAAAGGGCAGGGCGAAGCAGAACAGGGCGAGGAAGGCCAGTGCCGCAATCGCCCAGTCGGCTCGCGACTTCAGGGCGCGGCGCGCCACCCGCAGCAGCGCCTCGATGACGATGGCGAGGACTGCGGCCTTCACGCCATAGAAAAGGGCCTCGACCAGCGGCAGCTTGCCGAGCGAGGCATAGAGCAGCGTGAGGCCCAGCACGATGATGGCGCCCGGCAGGACGAAGAGAAGCCCTGCGGCCAGCCCGCCGCGCACACCGTGCAGCTTCCAGCCGGCGTAGGTCGCCAGCTGCATCGCCTCGGGGCCGGGCAGCAGCATGCAGAAATTGAGTGCGCTCAGATAATCCTTCTCGGATAGCCAGCCGCGCCGGTCAACGATTTCGCGGTGCATGAGCGCGATCTGGCCCGCCGGCCCGCCAAAGGACAAGAGCCCGATCCGCGCCCACAGCCGCAAGGCAACGCCGAAGGCCACCCCCGGCGGCTGGGCATTTTGTTTATCCATGCGGTTCAGTATAGTTATCCCCATGTCCAAGTCGACCCACAGCCTCGCCGATCTGTATGACCTTTCGATCACGCGCCTGTTCCTGACCGGTCCGCAGGCCATCCTGCGCATGGTGCTCATGCAGTCGGAGCGCGACCGGCAGGCGGGCCTCAATACCGCTGGCTATGTGTCGGGTTATCGCGGCTCGCCGGTCGGCACGGTCGACAATCAGTTCCAGGCGGCACGGCATGTTCTGGCCCCGCGCAACATCGTGTTTCAGCCCGGCCTCAACGAGGATCTGGCCGCCACCGCGCTGTGGGGCACCCAGCAGGCGGAAATGCGTGGCGAGGGCAGGTACGACGGCGTGTTCGGCGTCTGGTACGGCAAGGGCCCGGGCGTGGACCGCTCGGGCGATGTCTTCCGTCATGCCAACATGGCGGGCACTTCGCCCCACGGCGGCGTTCTGGCGCTGGCTGGCGACGATCACTCGGGTGAATCCTCCACCGTCGTTCATGCCAGCGACGTCGCGCTGATGGACACCATGATCCCCGTGCTCTCGCCTGCGGGCGTGCAGGAGATCATCGATTTCGGCCTCATGGGCTTTGCGCTGTCGCGCCATGCCGGCGTGTGGGTGGGTCTCAAATGCGTGCATGACACGGTCGAGTCGGCAGCCGTCGTCGAGGCCGGTCTGGATCGCGTGAAGCCCGTGACGCCCGCCGGGCCGCCGCCGCCGCCCGGTGGCCTGTCGATCCGCCCGCAGGACGACCGCGTGCCGCAGGAAGAGCGCCTGCACATGCACAAGCTGCCCGCTGTCAGGGCCTTTGCCCGGGCCAATCACATCAACCGCATCGTCTATGGCGGCGGACCATCGCCCGGCCTCGGAATCGTGGCGTCGGGCAAGGCCTATCTCGATGTCGTGCAGGCGCTCGACGATCTCGGGATCGGCGCGGCGGAGGCCGAGCGCATCGGCGTCCGCCTGCTTAAAGTCGGCATGGTCTGGCCGCTGGAGCCCGGCATCATCCGGGACTTCGCGAAGGGCCTGTCCACCATCATGGTGGTGGAGGAGAAACGCTCGCTGATCGAAGCGCAGGTCCGGGACATTCTGTATACGGAACAAGATCGCCCTCTGGTCATCGGCAAGCAGGATGAGTCCGGAGCCAGCCTGTTCGCGCCGCACGGCGTTCTGGAACCCAATCAGATCGCGCTTGCGGTTGCCGCGCGCGTCCAGGACCGGGCGACGGCCGCCTGCGCGGATGCGCTGCGCCATCAACTGCCACCATCGGGCAATCAGCCGGATCTGGTGGCGCGCATTCCCTATTTCTGCGCCGGCTGTCCGCACAATTCCTCCACTGTTCTGCCGGAGGGCGCGCGGGGCTATGCGGGCATCGGCTGTCACTGGCTGGCGCAGTTCGTGCCCGACCGGCACACGGAGGGCGCAACCCAGATGGGCGGCGAGGGCGCCAACTGGGTGGGCGAGGCGCCGTTTTCCACGCGCCGCCACATGTTCCAGAACATCGGTGACGGCACCTACAACCATTCCGGCCTGATGGCGATCCGTCAGGCGGTGGCCGCCGGGACCACCATAACCTACAAGATCCTCTTCAACGATGCCGTGGCCATGACCGGCGGCCAGCGGAATGACGGCGGCCTCACGGTCGAGCAGATTGCCAGCCAGATGCATGCCATCGGCGTGGCGCAGATCGCAATCGTGTCGGACGAGCCCGGGAAGTATCCCTCGCGCGCCGCCTTCCCGAACCAGGTGACGTTCCACCACCGCGACGAGCTCCAGACGGTGCAGGCCAGGATGATGGAGGTCTCCGGAACCAGCGTCATCATCTACGACCAGACCTGCGCGGCGGAGAAGCGGCGGCGGCGGCGCAAGGGTGAACTCCCCGATCCCAATCGCCGGGTCATCATCAATGAGCTGGTCTGCGAGGGTTGCGGCGATTGCGGCGTGCAGTCCAACTGCGTCGCCATCCAGCCGGTCGAGACCGAATTCGGGCGCAAGCGCCGCATCGATCAGTCCAGCTGCAACAAGGACTTCTCCTGCCTCAAGGGCTTTTGTCCCAGCTTCGTGACGGTTGAGGGCGGCCAGCTTGCGAAGCCCCGGCAGGCAGCCGCGGCCGATCCGGATGCGGCACCCTTTCCCGTCCTGCCGGAACCCGCCCTTCCGGCGCTTGACCGGCCGTGGAGCATTCTGGTGGCGGGAATCGGCGGCACGGGCGTCGTCACCATCGGGCATGTTCTGGGCATGGCCGCGCATATCGAGGGCAAGGGCGCGGCACTGATCGACATGGTCGGCATCTCGCAGAAGAATGGCGCGGTCGTCACGCATCTCAAGATCGGCGCCAGGCCGGAAGACATTTCGGCGGTGCGCGTGGCGCGTGGCCACGCCGACCTTGTTCTTGGCTGTGATCTGGTCACCACTGCCTCGGCGCGCATCCTCGCGGCCGCATCCCGCCAGCGCAGTCATGCGGTGGTCAACAGCCACGAGGTGATGCCTGCCCATTTCACCCACGACGCCGATTTCGACGTCCAGGGCTCCGCGCTCACGCTGCGCGTTACGGCGGCGGTGAAGCCGGGCGGCCTTTCCGCCATTGATGCCACGGAGATTGCCACGCAGCTCCTGGGCGATTCCATCGCCGCAAATCTCTTCACCCTCGGCTATGCCTGGCAGAAGGGCCTGATCCCCGTGTCGCGCGAGGCGATCGCGGCGGCGGTAGAGCTGAACGGCGTGGCGGTCGCGATGAATCTCGCGGCCTTCACCTGGGGGCGGCGGGCGGCGGCCGATGAGGGCGCCCTGCGCGCCGTCATGGGCGCGAGGTCTGCCGCGCGTCCCGTGACGCTGGATGAGATCGTGTCCCGGCGCGCCGAGTTCCTCACGGGTTATCAGGATGCCGCCTATGCCGACGTCTACCGCGCCTTCGTGGACAGGGTGCGTGCCGTGTCGGAGCCGCTCGCGCTGGCGGTGGCGCGCAGCCTGTTCAGGCTGATGGCCTACAAGGACGAATATGAGGTGGCGCGGCTTTACACCGATGGCGCCTTCGCCGAGCAGCTGTCGCGCCAGTTCACCGGCGACTACCGGCTCACCTTCCATCTTGCCCCGCCGCTTCTGAGCAGGCCCGGCGCGCCCGCCAAGACCACATTCGGGCCCTGGATGATGAACGTCTTCCGCCTGCTTGCTCGCTTCAGGCGGCTTCGCGGAACCGCCCTCGACCCCTTCGGCCACACCGCCGAGCGCCGCCAGGAGCGCCAGCTCGTCGCCGACTACCGGGCCCTCATCGAGCGCTTGATGGCCAGCCCGCAGCAGGCGGCGACCGCCACGGCGCTCGAGCTTGCGGCCCTGCCCGAGACGATCCGTGGCTTCGGCCATGTGAAACAGGCCAGCATCGAGAAGGCCAGGGCCCGGCAGGCAGAGCTCCTGCGCCGCCTCGAGGCTGGCACGGATCTGGCCGCTGCCGAATGATTCCGGGCCTCGGAACATGGGCTTTTCGCCCCGAAACCGCGGTTGCGGACGAAAATCGCGCCTTCTGTGATCTTTTGGGATTTTCAAGACGTTAACGGCAGAGTAGTCACTGCCGCCCAGAGACGCGGCCAACAGGACGGTTCAGGGCTTTGATGACAGTGCTTCCCCCCGGGCATCCGCCTTTCAAGGTGGGCAAGATCGGCGTGCTCCTGATCAATCTCGGGACGCCCGAGGGCACGTCCTATTGGCCGATGCGCCGTTACCTCAAGGAATTCCTCTCTGACCGGCGGGTGATCGAGGTCAATCCGGTGCTGTGGTGGGTGCTGCTCAACGGCATCATCCTGTCCACCCGTCCGCGCAAGAGCGGTCATGCCTATGAGCAGATCTGGAACCGCGAACTCGATGAATCGCCGCTCAAGACCATCACCCGGTCGCAGTCGGACAAACTCGCCGCCAGGCTTGCCGGCCTGCCGCAGGTGATCGTCGATTGGGGCATGCGCTATGGCCTGCCGCCGGTGGGCGAGCGCATCGCCGCGCTCAAGGATCAGGGCTGCGATCGCATCCTGCTGTTTCCGCTCTATCCGCAATACAGCGCCTCGACCACCGCGACCGCTCTCGACAAGGCCTATGACGCGCTCAAGGCCATGCGCTGGCAGCCCGCCATCCGCACCGTACCGCCCTATTTCGACAACCCCGCGCACATCGAGGCGCTGGCCCAGTCCCTCACCCGTCATCTCGAGACACTGGAGTGGACGCCGGACATGATCCTCGCGTCCTTCCACGGCCTGCCGAAGGACTATTTCATGGCAGGCGATCCCTACCACTGCCAGTGCATGAAGACGGCGCGGCTTCTGGCCGAACGCATGAACATGCCGCGCGAGAAGCTGATGGTGGTGTTCCAGTCGCGTTTCGGCAAGGCTGAGTGGCTGCAGCCCTATGCGCAGCAGACCGTCGAGGAACTCCCTGGCAGAGGGGTGAAGAAGCTTCTGATGATCACCCCGGGCTTTGCATCCGACTGCGTGGAAACGCTCGAGGAAGTGGCGATCGGCCTCAAGGAAACCTTCGAGGAGGCGGGCGGCGAGCAATTCTCGGTGGTTCCCTGCCTCAATGACTCCGAGCCCTCGATCACCATGCTGGATGCGATCGTGCGGGAAGAGCTCAGGGGCTGGATCTGAGGCAATGTCCGGCCTGATCGTGGTTCAGGCGCGGCCGGTGGTCATCGTCTCAGATCAGGCCGATGCGCAGCAGGTCGTGGATGTGCACGAGCCCCACGGGCCGCGTGTCATCGTCGATCACGAACAGGCTGGTGATCTTGAGGGCGTTGATCTGCTCAAGGGCCTCCGAGGCCAGCGCATCCATGCGGATGGTCTTCGGCAGCGGGGTCATGATCGCGCCGGCTTCGAGCTTCAGAAGCTCGGGTGACATGTGACGGCGCAGGTCGCCGTCGGTGATGATGCCGCTGAGGCGGCCCTCGCCGTCGAGAACGCCGAAGCAGCCATAGCTGCGCTGGGTCATCACGATCAGCACATCGGCCATGGACATCTCTTGCGTGCCCAGTGGCAGTTCCTCGCGCTTGTGCATGATGTCGCGGACATGCTTGAGCTGCGCGCCCAGCTTGCCGCCGGGGTGGAACTTGCGGAAGTCATGGGCGCTGAAGCCCTTGTCCTCGAGAAGCGCCATGGCCAGCGCATCGCCCAGCGCCAGTTGCAGCAGCGTCGAGGTGGTGGGTGCCAGGCCATTGGGACAGGCCTCGCGGGCGCGCGGCAGGGGCAGCACGATGTCGGCCTCGGCGCCCAGCGTGCTGCCCGGAGACGAGGTGATGGCGATGAGCGGCACCGCAAAGCGCCGCGTATAGGTGAGGATGTCGCGCAGCTCTGGCGACTCGCCGGAGTTCGAGATCATGATCACCGCATCTTCGGGCGTGATCATGCCAAGATCACCGTGGCTGGCTTCGGCCGGGTGAACGAAGCTGGCCGGCGTTCCGGTCGAGGCCAGCGTGGCGGCGATCTTGCGGGCGATGTGGCCGCTCTTGCCCATGCCGGCCAGCACCACCCGGCCCCTGGCGTTGCGGATCACATCCACCGTCCGGGCAAAGGCATCGCCGAGGGGTCCGTCGAGCGCGGCGATGAGCTGCTGCAGACCTTCGGATTCGGTCGACAGCGCGCGGCGGGCCGAGGCGCGCCACTGCGCGCCTAGCGGAACGGGATTGGCAAGATTGCGGTTGGGCATGGCGGCTTTCTAGCGGTTTTCGGCGGGCAGGGCAAAAACCAATATCGGGTCACGTTCCCGGAGGCAGGTCCACGCCCAGGATGCGGCGCAGCGCCGCCCGGAATCCCGGGCCGACATCTGTGCGCCCGAGCGCGAAGGCCACATTGGCAGCGAGGAAGCCCACCTTGTCACCGCAGTCATAGGTGGTGCCGCGATATTTGAGTCCGTGGAACGCCTGGCGCCCGAGCAGGCGGATCATGGCGTCGGTGAGCTGGATTTCGCCGCCCGCGCCAGGCGGCTGACGCTCGATTTCTGCAAAGATCTCGGGCTGCAGGATATAGCGCCCGGAGATGATCAGGTTGGAAGGCGCATCCTCCCGCCGCTTCGGCTTTTCCACCATGCCCGTGATCGCGAAGCCATCGCCGGCCCAGTCGCGGGCGCCGACCACGCCGTAGCGGCCGACGTCCTCCCAGGGGACCTCCTCGACCGCTACCACATTGCCGCCGCCGCGTGCCTCATAGACATCGACCATCTGCCGCAGGCAGCCCGGGCTCGCATGCATGACCATGTCGGGCAGAAGCAATGCGAAGGGCTCATTGCCGACCAGCTGGCGGGCGCACCAGACGGCATGGCCCAGTCCCAGGGGTTCCTGCTGGCGGGTGAAGCTCGCATGACCGGCCCCGGGCAGGTCGCCCTCCAGCTGGCCGAGTTCCGCCGTCCTGCCGCGCTGCTTCAGGGTCGTTTCCAGTTCAAAGGCCCTGTCGAAATGATCCTCGATCATCCCCTTGTTGCGACCGGTCACGAAGATGAAATGCTCGATCCCGGCCTCGCGCGCCTCGTCCACGGCGATCTGGATGAGCGGACGGTCCACCACCGTCAGCATCTCCTTCGGCATTGCCTTGGTGGCGGGCAGAAAGCGGGTGCCGAGCCCGGCAACCGGAAACACCGCAGTCTTGATCGGACGGGCCATCAGGAACCTCTTGCTACCCTGAATTGCCACCATGCCATAAAACGGCTTTGGTGGTGACAGAATCGGGGACTTCGCTACACTTAAGCGCGAGGAGATTTCAATGACCATTCTTGTGACGGGGGGTGCGGGCTACATCGGCAGCCACATGGCGCTGGCCCTGGCCGACCGTGGCGAGGATGTGGTCGTCCTCGACAATCTCTCGACCGGCCTGCGCTGGGCGGTTCCGCCTGCGGCCGAACTGGTCGAGGGCGACATCGGCGATGAGGTGCTGCTCGATGGGTTGATGCGCAGCCGGCGCTTCGACGCGGTCGTGCATTTCGCGGGCTCGATCGTGGTGCCTGAGTCGGTGCGCGACCCGCTGGCCTACTATCTCAACAACACCGTCAAGTCGCGCGCCCTGCTGGCCGCCACGGTGCGGGCGGGAATCCCGCGCTTCATCTTTTCCTCAACCGCCGCTGTCTATGGCAATCCCGTTTCCCAGCCGGTGTATGAGGATGCCCTTCCGTCGCCCATCTCGCCCTATGGTTCCTCCAAGCTGATGACCGAGTGGATGCTGCGCGATGTCCATGCGGCGCATGGGCTTCAATACGTCGCGCTGCGCTATTTCAATGTGGCGGGTGCTGATCCGCAGGGCCGCACCGGCCAGTCGACGCCGCGCGCCACGCATCTCATCAAGGTGGCCTGCCAGACGGCGCTCGGCCAGCGTGGCGCGCTTGAGATTTTCGGCACCGATTACCAGACCCCCGATGGCACATGCCTGCGCGACTACATCCATGTGAGCGATCTTGCCGCCGCGCATGTCGATGCGCTCGCCCATCTGCGCCGGGGCGGCGAGAGTGGCATCTTCAACTGCGGTTATGGCAAGGGCTACTCGGTGCTTGAGGTGATCCGGGCGGTGGAGCGCGTGACTGGCGCGCCGCTGCCTGTCAGCTATGGGCCGCGCCGGGCGGGCGATCCCGCCGCCATCGTGGCGGGCGCTTCCCGCGTGCGCGACATGCTGGGCTGGAAGCCGCGCTATGAAAACCTCGACTTCATCGTGGAGACCGCGCTCGCCTGGGAGCGTCGGCTGGGTCAGCGCAATGCAGCCTGAGTGTCCGCCATCCTCCGGGCTCCTGAGCCGCCGCCGTTTCGCGGAGCTGCTGGCGCTCGCGGCCCTGATCCATCCACAGACGGCTCTCGCCGATCCCAAGTTCGAAGCTTTCATCCAGAACACGCTGTGGCCGCGCCTCAAGGCGGCGGGCATTTCGCGGGAGCTCTTCGAGCAAGGCTTCAAGGGCATCACCGATCCCGATCCCACGGTCCTGAAGCTGGCCGCGAACCAGCCCGAATTCACCTCGACGACCTCCGACTATCTCGCCAAGGCTGTCACTCCCGCGCGCATCACAACAGGCAAGGCCAAGAAGGTCGAGGAGGAGGAACTCCTCTCGGCCATCGAGAAGAAATATGGCGTAGACCGGCACATCCTGCTCGGCATCTGGGGCATGGAGTCCAACTTCGGCAAGGACAAGGGCTCGATGAGCGTGATCCGCTCGCTGGCGACCCTCGCCTACAGTGGCCGCCGCAAGGATTACGGCAACGAGCAACTCATCGCCGCCTTCAAGATCCTGCAGCGTGGCATCGTCAAACCCGATGATTTCAAGGGCTCGTGGGCCGCGGCCATGGGTCATACCCAGTTCATTCCCACATCCTACATCTCCTATGCGGTGGACTGGACGGGCGACGGGCGGAAAGACATCTGGAATTCGAGGCAGGATGCACTGGCCTCGACGGCCAACTATCTCGCCAGGGCGGGCTGGCAATCCGACCGTCCCTGGGGCTGGGAGGTGACGCTCCCCAAGGGCTTCGACGTGGCGCTCATCGGCCGCTCGCACTGGCGTCCGGTTGCGGCCTGGCAGGCGCTCGGGGTGAAGCGCGCCGATGGCGGCAAGTTCGGCTCCCTCAAGGCTGAGGCCTTCGTGATGGTTCCGCAGGGCGTGTCGGGTCCGCGCTTTCTGGTGACGAAGAATTTTCTCGCCATCATGGACTACAATCTCTCGCACTCCTATGCGCTGGCGGTCGGGCATCTGGCAGATCGCATTCGTGGCATGGGGCCGTTCGAGGCGGCCTGGCCAGATGTCGATTTCGGCCTCAGTTTCGAGCAACGCGTTGAGCTTCAGAAGCGGCTCAATGCGATGGGCTTCGAGACCGGCGGCAGCGATGGCCGGTTTGGTGCGCGCACCTATGAGGCGATCATCGCCTATCAGAAGAAGAAGGGCCTGCAGCTCGATGGCCGGCCGTCTCCGAAGCTGCTGGCCTTCATTCGAGAGAATGGCTGATGAAAAGGCTGGCGGCCCTCGCTGCGGTTCTTCTGCTGCTGGTCTTGCCTGCCAGGGCTGAGACCGGCGACGGCATCACCCGCATTCTGGTGATAGGTGATGCGCTGGGCGGCGGGCTGGGGGCCGGGCTCCTGCGCCTGACGCAGGACAAGCCCGGCTATGACGTGTCGCTGCGCTTCAACTAGGAGTCGGGCCTGGCCCGTCCGGAGGTCTACGACTGGACAGCCACCGTGCCAAAGATCCTCGCGGGCAACGCCTATGATGTGATCGTCGTCATGCTCGGCGCCAATGACCGTCAGGTGATCCGCGAGGGTGATACGCGCTACGCCTTTGAAAGCGAGGGCTGGGACGGCGCCTATGCCCGCCAGGTCGACCGCTTGCTGGACACGCTGGAGGCCTCGGATGCCCGTATCATCTGGGTGTCGCTGCCGCCGATGCAGGATACCGGCTATGATGAGGCGGTGCGCGCCATCACGGCACTCCAGCGCGAACGTGTCGAGGCACGGGGCCTTGGCTTTCTCGATCTCCGGCCGCAACTCTCAGGCCCCGACGGCCGCTATGCCGAGACACTGATCGATGGATCGGGCACGGCGATCAGGCTCCGCGGCCGCGACGGTGTTTCCTTCTTCAAGGCCGGCAACAATTTCATGGCCTCCCTCGTGCTGGCGGCCATCGCGGCTGCGGCGCCCGCCGAGGCTATCGTCACCGCGCCCCTGGACAGTCCTTCAGGCTCTTCCCCGGACAGTCCGGCCCCGCTCGGTGGCGTGCCGCTGTTCGGCCGGGCTGTCCCCGGTGGACCGCCCTACACCGTTCAGCCCGAGGGTGTCACGGCCAATGCCATGCTGCTGGCGCAGGCGGGTCTGACGCCCGATGCCGCGCTTCGCACGCTGCGCGACATCTCGCCGTCCGGCAGTGGTGCCGACCGGCTGTTCCGGCTGGGCGCACCTGCGCCCGCCCCGGCGGGCCGCGCCGATGACTTCACCACTCCGCCGCCCGCGCCGTAATCAGCGCGGCAGGGTCGTCTCGCCCATCAGGAATTCATCAACGGCGCGCGCCGCC
Organism: Hyphomicrobiaceae bacterium; assembly: GCA_900298995.1. Classification (GTDB taxonomy): domain Bacteria; phylum Pseudomonadota; class Alphaproteobacteria; order Rhizobiales; family Aestuariivirgaceae; genus Aestuariivirga. The sequence goes on from OMIC01000039.1 coordinate 69,094, forward strand.
TGGCGGCCCTCTCGGATCGCCCAGACCACCAGCGACTGGCCGCGGCGCATGTCGCCGGCCGCAAAGACCTTCGGAATCGAAGTCTTGTAGCTCATCACATTGGCGTCGACATTGCCGCGCCCGTCGAGCTTCACCTCGAGCGCCTTGAGCAGGCCCTCGTGAACGGGGTGCACGAAGCCCATGGCGAGCAGCACGAGGTCGGCCTTGAGGTCGAACGCGCTCCCCGGCACTTCCTTCATGGCGCCATCCACGCGCACGCAGTGAAGCGTCTTCACCTCGCCGTTCACGCCGGAGAACGACTTGGTCATCACCGAGAAATCACGTTCCGCGCCTTCCATGTGCGAGGATGACGTGCGCAGCTTCAGCGGCCAGTTGGGCCAGGTGAGCAGCTTGTCTTCCTTCTCAGGCGGCTTCGGCATCACCTCGAGCTGGGTGACCGAAAGCGCGCCCTGGCGCACGGAGGTTCCGATGCAGTCCGAACCCGTATCGCCGCCACCGATCACCACCACATGCTTTTCCGCCGCCAGCACCGGGCGGTTGTCGAGCGGTGGTTCCTTCGCCACGCGGCGGTTCTGCTGCGGCAGGAATTCCATGGCGAAATGGATGCCGGCGAGATCGCGGCCCGGGATTGGCAGGTCACGCGGCTTTTCTGCGCCGCCCGAGAGCACCACCGCATCGAAACTGTCGATCAGCTGACGGGCATCCTGCGTGACGCCGATATGCGTGCCGTAATGGAAAGTGACGCCCTCCGCCTCCATCACCGCAATGCGCCGGTCGATGAGGTGCTTCTCCATCTTGAAATCGGGGATCCCATAGCGCAGCAGGCCGCCGGCCCGGGTGTTCTTCTCGAACACATGCACGGAATGTCCGGCGCGCGCGAGTTGCTGGGCGGCAGCGAGCCCTGCGGGCCCCGCACCGATCACCGCAACCTTCTTGCCTGTCCTGTCGCGGTAGGACTCGGGCTTGATCCAGCCGTTCTCCCAGGCCTTGTCGACGATCGCGCATTCGATGGTCTTGATGGTGACCGGCGTGTCCTCGAGGTTCAGCGTGCACGAGGCCTCGCAGGGCGCCGGGCACACACGGCCGGTGAATTCCGGGAAGTTGTTCGTGGAATGGAGATTGCGCGAGGCCTCCTCCCAGTTGTCCAGATAGACGAGATCGTTCCAGTCCGGGATCTGGTTGTTGACCGGGCAGCCGTTGTGACAGAACGGAATGCCGCAATTCATGCAGCGTGCCGCCTGGCTCTTCACGCCTTCTTCCGAAAGTGGAATCACGAATTCCTTGTAATGGCGCACGCGGTCGGCAGCCGGTGTGTATTTCCGGTCCTGCCGCTCGATCTCGAGGAAACCTGTTACCTTGCCCATGTCACGCGCTCCTCTTGACGCCGATCGTCATGCCGTCGCTGTGCATCTGTGCGGCTTCCAGCTCCTGCAGCGCGCGCGCATATTCGACGGGCATCACCTTCACGAATTTCGGCAGATAGCCTGCCCAGTTATCGAGGATCGTCTTTGCCCGCGACGATCCGGTGTACTTGGCATGCCGGGCGAGCAGCTCCCGGACGCGTTCGGCGTCGTGCCGGTCCATGTGCGAGGTGACATCCACGAGCCCGTGGTTCTGCAGGTCGCCGGTGGCGTGGAGCAGCCTCTCGGTTGTCTTCTCCTCGGCCGGAACCGGCTGCAGGTCGACCATGGCGAGGTTGCAACGCTTGGCGAAGTCGCCTGCCTCATCGAGCACATAGGCAACGCCGCCCGACATGCCGGCGGCGAAGTTGCGGCCCGTCTCGCCGATCACCAGCACGCAGCCGCCGGTCATGTATTCGCAGCCATGGTCACCGACACCCTCGACCACCGCCACGGCGCCGGAGTTGCGCACCGCAAAGCGTTCGCCCGCGACGCCGCGCAGGTAGCATTCGCCGGTGATCGCGCCATAGAGCACGGTGTTGCCCGCGATGATGGACTTTTCCGGCACGAAGCCGATCTTGTCATGCGGCCGCACGATGAGCTTGCCGCCCGACAGGCCCTTGCCGACATAGTCGTTGGCCTCGCCCGTCAGTTCCAGCGTGACGCCGCGCGCTGCCCAGGCGCCGAAACTCTGTCCGGCAATGCCGGCGAGCTTCACCGTGATGGTGTCCTCGGGCAGGCCCGCGTGGCCGTAACGCTTGGCGACCTCGCCTGACAGCATGGCTCCTGCGGTGCGGTCATAGTTGTGAATCGCGGTCTCGATGACGACCGGCTTGCCGTCATCGAGCGCCGGCCTTGCCTCGGCGATCAGCCTGCGGTCCAGCACCGTGTCGACGCCGTGATCCTGCGTACTCACCCGGCGGGTGGCGACCGGGCCCACGACATCTGGCCGCGCGAAGATCTTCGCGAAGTTCAGGCCTCTCGCCTTCCAGTGGGCAATCGCCGCGGTCTGGTCCAGCCATTGGGTCTCGCCCACCAGCTCCTCGTAGCGGCGGACACCCATGGCGGCCATGATGGCGCGCAGTTCCTCGGCGACGAAGAAGAAGTAGTTGATGACGTGCTCCGGCTGGCCCTTGAAGCGCTTGCGCAGCTCCGGATCCTGGGTCGCCACGCCGACCGGACAGGTGTTGAGGTGGCATTTCCGCATCATGATGCAGCCCGCCGCGATCAGCGGCGCGGTGGCAAAGCCGATCTCGTCGGCGCCCAGCAGGGCGGCAATGGCCACGTCACGGCCCGTTCTGATACCGCCATCGGCCTGCACCGCGATGCGCCCGCGGAGATCGTTCGCCACCAGCGTCTGCTGGGTTTCGGCAAGGCCGATCTCCCAGGGCAGGCCCGCATGCTTGATCGAGGTGAGCGGCGAGGCGCCCGTGCCGCCCTCATAACCCGAGATCGTCACATGGTCGGCATGGGCCTTGGATACGCCGGCCGCCACGGTGCCCACACCCACTTCGGAGACGAGCTTCACCGAGACCTGGCCAGCCGGGTTCACATTCTTGAGGTCGAAGATCAGCTGCGCCAGGTCCTCGATCGAATAGATGTCGTGATGCGGCGGCGGCGAGATGAGGCCGACGCCCGGCGTCGAATGGCGTACCTTGGCGATGGTGGCGTCCACCTTGTGTCCGGGCAGCTGGCCGCCTTCACCGGGCTTGGCGCCCTGGGCCATCTTGATCTGCATCATGTCGGAGTTGACGAGATACTCCGCCGTCACGCCGAAGCGGCCGGAGGCAACCTGCTTGATCGCCGAGCGCATGGAATCGCCATTGGCGAGCGGCTTGAACCGGTCTGCCTCTTCGCCGCCCTCGCCGGTGTTGGACTTGCCGCCGATGCGGTTCATGGCGATGGCCAGCGTTGTGTGCGCCTCGCGGCTGATCGAGCCGAAGGACATGGCCCCCGTCGAGAACCGCTTCACGATGGCCGATGCCTCTTCCACCTCGCTCAGTTCCACGGGCTTGCGGCCCATCTCCTCGGCCGACCTGATGCGGAACAGGCCGCGCATGGTCTTGAGGCGCTCGGACTGCTCGTTCACATGCCTCGCGAAGGCGTCATACTTGTCCTTCGCGTTGCCGCGCACCGCATGCTGCAGGTTGGAAATGGTCTCGGCATTCCACACATGCGCCTCGCCGCGGATGCGCTGGGCATAGTCGCCCCCCACATCGAGCGCGGCCCGGAACACCGGGTTCTCGCCGAAGGCGTTCTCGTGGCGGCGGAAGGCCTCTGCGGCGATCTCGCCCAGTCCCACGCCCTCGATCTGCGTCGCGGTGCCGGTGAAGTAGCGCTCCACGAAATCCGTGGCGAGCCCGACGGCATCGAAGATCTGCGCGCCGCAGTAGGACTGGTAGGTCGAGATGCCCATCTTGGACATCACCTTGAGGATGCCCTTGTCGATGGCCTTGATGTAGCGCTTCTGCGCCTCGTAGGCGGCGATCTTCTCCTCGAGCGTCGGCAGCATGTCGTCCAGCGTCTCGAAGGCGAGATAGGGGTTGATCGCCTCGGCGCCATAGCCGGCCAGGGCGCAGAACTGGTGCACCTCGCGCGCCTCGCCGGTTTCGACGACCAGGCCCACCGAGGTCCGCAGGCCCTTGCGGATCAGGTGATGATGCGTGGCGGAGGTGGCCAGCAGGGCGGGGATCGGCACGCGCTCGGCCGAGACCGCGCGGTCGGAGAGGATGATGATGTTGTAGCCGTCCTTCACCGCGCGTTCGGCCAGGGCGCAGACCGAGTCGAGCGCGGCTTCCATGTATTCATGACCGTTCGCCACGTCGTATGTGATGTCGATGGTGGCGGTGCGGAACGGGTTGTCCGCGACCGCGCCGATCGTCCGGATGCGCTCGAGATCGTCATTGGTGAGGATCGGCTGCGCCACCTCCAGCCGCATGTGCTTCGAGGTGCCCTGCAGATCGAGCAGGTTGGGGCGCGGCCCGATGAACGAGACGAGCGACATCACCAGTTCCTCGCGGATCGGGTCGATGGGCGGGTTCGTGACCTGGGCGAAGTTCTGCTTGAAATAGGTGTCGAGCAGCTTGGGCCGGTCGGAGAGCGCCGAGATCGGCGCGTCATTGCCCATCGAGCCCACGGCCTCCTGTCCGGTCTGGGCCATCGGCGCCATCAGGATCTTGAGGTCCTCCTGCGTGTAGCCGAAGGCCTGCTGGCGCTCGAGCAGCGGCACGGTCGAGGCCGCGCGCTTGGTCCTGGGGGCGGGCAGGTCCTTCAGCACGATCTGCGTGCGCTTCAGCCACTCCTTGTAGGGGTTGGCGGTTGCGAGCTGCTTCTTCAGCTCGTCATCCGAAATCATGCGCCCCTGCGCGAGGTCGATCAGCAGCATCTTGCCCGGCTGCAGCCGCCACTTGTGGGTGATGTGCGCCTCGGCAAACTGCAGGCAGCCCATTTCGGAGGCGAGCAGGATGTGCCCGTCATCGCTCGTCATGTAGCGCGAGGGGCGCAGGCCGTTGCGGTCGAGCGTGGCGCCGATCATGCGGCCGTCGGTGAACACCATGGCGGCGGGCCCGTCCCACGGCTCCATCAGCGCGGCGTGATACTCGTAGAAGGCGCGGCGGTCCTCGTCCATCAGCGGGTTGCCCGCCCAGGCTTCCGGGATCAGCATCATCATCGCATGCGGCAGCGAATAGCCGCCCATGGTGAGGAACTCGAGCGCATTGTCGAAACACGCCGTGTCCGACTGGCCCTCGTAGGAAATGGGCCACAGCTTCGAAAGGTCCTCGCCGAGGACGCCGGACTTCATGTTGGCCTGGCGCGCTGCCATCCAGTTGTAGTTGCCGCGCACCGTGTTGATCTCGCCATTGTGGCAGATGAAGCGGTAGGGGTGGGCGAGCGGCCAGCTCGGGAAGGTGTTGGTGGAGAAGCGCTGGTGCACCATGGCGAAGGCGCTCTCGAGACGCCGGTCCTCGAGGTCGCGGTAATAGGCGCCAAGGTCCTTGCCCAGCACCAGGCCCTTGTAGACCAGGGTGCGCGCCGAGACCGATACGGGGTAGTAGGTGCGCCCGCTGGCGCCCAGAACCTCCAGCACGCGGTTCGACACCACCTTGCGGCAGACGAACAGCTTGCGCTCGAAATGTGCCTCGTCGCGGATCGTGGGGCCGCGCCCGATGAACACCTGACGGTGCACGGGCTCGGTGCCCTTCACGGAATATCCGAGGACGGAGGAATCGACCGGCACATCGCGCCAGCCCAGAACCTTGAGACCTTCCTCGCGGGTCGTCTCCCACCAGATGCGCTCGATGTCCTGGCGGTAGACCGGCTCGCGCGGCATGAACAGCTGGCCCACGCCATAATGGCCGGGGCCGGGAAGCTCGAAGCCGAGCCGCTTTGCCTCGTCCGCGAAGAAGCCGTGCGGGATCTGCAGCATCAGGCCCGCGCCGTCGCCTGCCTTGGGATCGGCGCCCACCGCGCCGCGATGTTCGAGATTTTTCAGGATCGACAGTCCATCCGCGATCATGCGGTGGGATGTCCTGTTGTGGATGTTGGCGATCAGCCCAATGCCGCAGGCATCGTGCTCGTTGCGCGGGTCATAGAGCCCGTGCGCCTCAGGGATTCCCTCCGGCCGGTACTGCACTGTCATGGCCATCTCCTCGCCTCAGCCCCAATCCATCCAGAACCCGCCAGACCGGCGGGCCGTTCGTGTCCTCTGCTCAGGTGTCGATCGCGTCGGGGGGAGGGGGCCTTCGGGTGGCCCTCCAAACCCATCCGGGCGATCTCGACGCCTGGGCAATCCGTCTGCCCTGCGCCGCGCCCGTTACGTGCGTTTGCCGCGCGCCGCGCTGGGCTTGCCAACGGCGCCGCCGGCCGGTTTGGCCGTCGCTTTCAGGTTCTTGGTGGTCGTATTCCGGATCATCCGGGTGCCCACGTGCCTTTGTTTGCGCCGCAAAAGGACAGTATCCCTGTCCTATCTGCTTATGGCAGATTGAGCGTGACAGTGCAAGGAGGGAATCGGAGGGGACCGGGCAGGTTCTAAAAAATCCTGGGGGGTCTTATCCCCGCTTCACCGGGAACCCGGCCGCCTTCCATGCCTCGATGCCGCCGTCGAGGATGTAGACCTCGGCATCGGTGCAGGCTGCCAGGGCGGCTGCATTCATGCGGGTGCGCGCGCCGGATTTGCAGTGGAACACGACCGCCGGCGCGCCGGCGATGGGGGTTCCCGCAATGCCCGAGAGGGGCGCGTTGCGCGCCGCCGGAATGTTCTCTCCCAGATATTCATTCACCTCGCGGATGTCGACGAGCAGCGCGCCGCCATCGACGAGCTTCTTTGCTTCCACGGCATTGATGTGCTTGACCTGCATGTTCGGGGCTCCTCAGCAATAGACAGTCTTGAGCGTGGACAGGATGCGCCGCACGCGCGGATCGATGACATGATAGAAGATCTGCTGCGCCTCGCGGCGGAAGCCCACGAGCTTCTCCTCGCGCATCCGGGCGAGATGCTGCGACAGCGCCGACTGGCTCAGCCCCACCTCGGCGGTGAGCGCCATGACGCTCATCTCCCCGTGTTCGAGCAGCTTGCACAGGATCATGAGGCGCTTTTCATTGCTCAGTGCCTTGAGCATGGCGGCGGCGTGGGTGGCCTTCTTCTCGAAGCCGGACAGGGATCGGTCAACCAGCAGGCGGGGCATGGCACCTCCAGAACAGGCTTGATATTTTAGAGCTACCTAATATAATGTCAACCGGAATTGCGACGAGGAGAGCCCGGCCATGCCTGCGCCCATCATTCATGCCTTCTTCGACGAGCCCACCAACACGGTGAGCTATCTGGTTGCCGACCCGGAGACACGCGAGGCGGCGGTCATCGACCCGGTGCTCGACTATGACCACAAGTCCGGCAAGGCCAATGCCGCCTCGGCCGAAAGGATCCTCGCCAGGGCCGTGGCCGACGGCTTGCGCATCACGCTGGTGCTCGAGACCCATGTCCACGCCGATCATCTCTCGGGCGCGCCCTACATCAAGCTCAAGACTGGCGCGAAGGTGGCCATCGGAGAGCGCATCCGCGAGGTGCAGAAGATCTTCCGGCCGGTGTTCAACGCCATCGACGTTTCGGGCGAGGGCTCGGAGTTCGACATTCTGTTCAGGGACGGTGACAGCTTCATGATCGGCCGTCTCCAGGGCGAGGTGATCGCCACGCCAGGCCACACCCCGGCCTGCGTCTCCTACCGGATCGGAGACGCGGTCTTCGTGGGCGATACGCTGTTCATGCCCGACTATGGCACCGCGCGGGCTGATTTTCCGGGCGGCGATGCGCGCACCCTCTACCGCTCCATCCGGCGGCTCATGGCGCTGCCGCGCGCGACCCGGCTGTTCATGTGCCACGACTATCTGCCGAAGGAGGGCCGCAAGCATTTCGCCTGGGAAACCACGGTCGGAGAGGAGATCGACCGCAACATCCACGTCCACACCGGCGTGTCGGAAGACGAGTTCGTGAAGATGCGCACCGCGCGGGATGCCACGCTCTCCGCGCCCACGCTGCTCATGCCCTCGATCCAGGTCAACATGCGGGCGGGCAAGCTGCCGCCGGCGGATGTCAACGGCGTGCATTATCTGCGCGTTCCGATCACGCTCGCCTCCTGAACAGGGCGTGATTGCCAAGCGAGTCACCGGCGGCTAGGGAAGATCGAGAAGTCCTTCCTTTGCGATTCGATGGCTGTCTCCCAGAACCTCCGCGGCATTGGCGCCGTTCTCATCGCCACGGCGTCTTTCGTCGCCAATGACACCTGCATGAAGCTGGCGATGTCGGATGCGCCGCCCTTTCAGGTTCTGGTCATGCGCGGCATCGCGGCCTGCCTGTGGTGCCTGCCGGTGATCTATGCCATGGGCCTGATCCGTGAACTGCCCAAGGCCTTTCATCCCTGGGTCACGCTGCGCTCGCTGAGCGAGGTCTTCGCCATCCTGAGCTTCGTCATGGCGCTGAGCCAGATGCCGATCGCCGATGTCACCGCCATTGCCCAGATCGCGCCGCTGGTGGTGCTGCTCGGCATGTGGCTCTTCTTCGGCGAGCGCGTGGACTCGCTGCGGCTGGCCCTCGTGGGGCTCGGCATCACCGGCGCCATGCTGGTTGCCCAGCCCGGCGGCAGCGCGGCCTCGCCCTTCGCGATCTTCGGCTTCTTCACGGCGGTCGGCGCGGCCTTCCGTGACATTCTCTCGCGCAAGGTGCCGCCGCGCACGCCCGCGCTGATGGTCACCTTCTCGACGCTGCTCATCGTCATGCTGAGCGCGCTTGCCGTGTCACTGCTGTTCGAGACCCAGGTCATGCCCACCTGGCGGCACGGCTGGCTGATGCTGGTGGCCGGCTTCTTCCTGATGTGCGGCCACTCCTTCGTGTTCATGGCCTATACCATGGCGCCCGCCCGGGTGGTGGCGCCCTTCAGCTACTCGCTGATGATCTGGGCGGGTCTGTCGGGGGTCCTCGTGTTCCAGCAGGTGCCCAATGCGCTGGCGCTCGGCGGCATGGCGCTGATCATGGCGGCGGGGCTCGCCGTGGTGCTTCTTGAGGGTCGCGCCCCGAGGGCGGCGCCCTGATGCGCGACGTCCTGATCATTCTCCACTCCGAGGCCTCGACGCCGGGCCGTGTCGGCCGCATGCTTCAGGAAAAAGGCTATCGGCTCGACATCCGCCGCCCCTGCCTTGGCGAGGATCTGCCGCGCTCCATGTCGCACCATGCCGCCGCCGTGATCTTCGGTGGCCCGATGAGCGCCAATGATTCCGATGACTGGATCAGGAGCGAAATCGACTGGATCGGTGTGCCGCTGAAGGAGAGGAAACCCTTCCTCGGCATCTGCCTCGGCGCGCAGATGCTCTCGAAGCATCTGGGCGGCATGGTTGCGCCCCATGCCGAAGGGCTGGTCGAGATCGGCTACTATCCGCTCACGCCGACGCCCGAGGGTCATGCGCTCGGACCCTGGCCGGACCAGGTCTATCACTGGCACCGCGAGGGGCTGAGCCTGCCACGCGGGGCCAGCCATCTGGCGAGCAGCCCGTTCTTCGAGACCCAGGCCTTCCGTTGCGAGGCCAATGCCTTCGGCCTGCAGTTCCACCCCGAGGTCACGCGCCTCACCATGCATCGCTGGGGCGTGCTCGGCGCCCACCGCTTCGTGCTGCCCAATGCGCAGGATTCGCGCGCCCATCTCGAGGCCAATCTCCTGCATGACGGCGCGGTCAAGGACTGGCTCGCCCGCTTCCTCGCGCAATGGCTCGGGCCGCCGCCCAATGTGCCGGGCTGAGACGCCGGTAACGGCTTCTTAAGTCTTTTGGCAGGCTCTGGAAACTCTTTGGAAACCCTGATGCGCCATGATGCAGTCATGGCCAGCACACCCGGAGCGGGGGCAGCGCCAGGGCGACCCGGGATCATGTACTGCGTACCCGGTCTCCAGTTTCGCGGGGGGCTTTCCAGAAAGGCTCCCCGCTTTTTCTGTGCCGGCCACGCCGCCGCTTGCGAAACCCGGCGCCGCATCCGACATTGGCCACGCGATGGCGTCTTCCTCTAACTTTCAAAGCTGGCTCCGGCCTGACCAGTCCGGTCTCTACTGCGAGCCCGGCGGCTTTCACATCGACCCGTCGCGGCCGGTGAGCCGGGCGGTCATCACCCATGGCCATTCCGATCATGCGCGGCCGGGTCACGATGCCATTCTCGCCACCGCCGACACCTTGGCCCTCATGCGCCTCAGGCTCGGCGCGGGATGCTTCGGGCAGGGCCAGGCTCTGGCCTATGGCGAGACGCTCCGGCTGGGCGAGGTCAGCCTGCGGCTGGCGCCGGCCGGGCATATTCTCGGCTCGGCGCAGGTGGTCATCGACTACCGCGGCCAGCGTGCGGTGATCTCGGGCGACTACAAGCGCCGCGCCGATCCCACCTGCGAGGCTTTCGAGCCTGTGCCCTGCGACCTGTTCGTGACCGAGGCCACCTTCGGCCTGCCCGTCTACCGCCACGAGCCGGACCATGGCGAGGTGGCGAAGCTTCTCGCCTCGCTTGCCGATTTTCCGGGCCGCACCCACCAGATCGGCGTCTATGGCCTCGGCAAGTGCCAGCGCCTCATCGCGCTGTTGCGCCAGCAGGGCTATGATCGCCCCGTCTATCTCCATGGTGCGCTGCGCAGCATGAGCGATTATTACGCCGGGCGCGGCATCGCGCTGGGCGACATGCCTGCGGTTGCCGATGCGCCGGGCAAGCTCGCGGGCGAGATCGTGCTCTCGCCGCCCTCGGCGCTGGGCGACCGCTGGTCGCGGCGCTTTGCCGAGCCGCTCAATGGTTTTGCCTCCGGCTGGATGCGCATCCGTGGCCGCGTGCGCCAGCGCGGCGTCGAACTGCCGCTGATCATCTCCGATCACGCCGACTGGCCGGAACTCATCGCAACCATCGCGGAGACCGGCGCGGGCGAGGTCTGGGTCACCCATGGCCGCGAGGATGCGCTGGTGCATGAGCTGGGCAAGCGCTCCATCACGGCGCGCGCACTGCGCCTCGTGGGCCGCGAGGACGACGCCGAATGAAAGCCTTCGCGGATCTTCTCGACCGGCTCACCTACACGCCCGCACGCACGGGCAAGCTGATGCTGATGCGCAACTATTTCCGCACCGCGCCGGACCCCTGCCGCGGCCATGCGCTGGCAGCCCTCAGCGACGGCCTGGCGCTCGGCTTTCCGCTGCGCCGCGTGCTGGCGGGCATCGGCGAGCGCCGCTTCGATCCCGAACTCTTCCGCCTGTCGCGCGCCGATGTCGGCGACACGGCGGAGACCGTGGCGCTGATCTGGCCCGGGACCGGCGCGCCGGGCGCGGCCCCGGCGCTCTCCGACATCGTGGGCACCCTCGCCGCGGCCGCGCCTGCCGACCATCCGGCGCTCCTCACCGGCTGGCTCGACAGTCTCGACGCCACGGGCCGCTGGGCGCTGCTCAAGTTTCTGGGCGGCGCGCCGCGCGTCGGCGTGTCGGCGCGACTCGCCAAGCAGGCGGTGGCGGATGCCTTCGGCGCCAGCATCGATGACATCGAGGAGATCTGGCACGGGCTGCAGCCGCCCTATGCCGGGCTCTTCGACTGGCTCGAGGGCAGGGCGGCGCGCCCGGCGCTCTCCGCCAGTCCGGTGTTCCGGCCGCTGATGCTGGCCCATCCGCTCGAGGTGCAGGACTGGGATCGGCTCGAGATCGACGACTTCGCCGTTGAATGGAAATGGGATGGTATCCGCGTCCAGCTCGCCGCGCGCGGCGGCCTCACGAAGCTCTTCTCGCGCACCGGCGACGACATCGGCCACAGCTTCCCTGAACTCTGCGCGCCAGAGGGCGTCGATGCGGTGCTGGATGGCGAACTGCTCATCATGCGCGATGGCGAGGTTCAGCCCTTCGCCGCGCTTCAGCAACGGCTCAACCGCAAGAGCGTGACGCGCGCGCTCATGGCGCGCCATCCCGCCCATCTCCGCCTCTATGACGCGCTGGAGATTGCAGGCGAGGATCTGCGCGGCCTGTCCTTCGAGGAGCGACGGGCGCGCCTCGAGGCCTGGCACCGCGACCATGCGCCGCCCTTCACCGATCTGTCGGAGCGCCTGCGCTTCGCCGACAAGGCCGGGCTGCGCGCCGCCTGGGAGCAGACGCGCGCCGCGGCCATCGAGGGCCTCATGCTCAAGCGCCGGTCAAGCCCCTATCTCGCGGGCCGCCCGAAGGGCCACTGGTTCAAGTGGAAGCGCGCCGCGCTCACCGCCGATTGCGTGCTGCTCTATGCCCAGAAGGGCGCGGGCAAGCGCGCCTCGTTCTATTCCGACTACACATTCGGAGCCTGGAGCGGGCCGGAGGGCGCGCCCGTGCTCGTTCCCGTCGGCAAGGCCTATTCCGGCTTCACCGACCGCGAGCTTGCCGAACTCGACCGCTTCATCCGCGCCAACACCGTCGAGCGCTACGGCCCGGTGCGCGCCGTGGCGCCAAAGCTCGTGCTCGAAGTCGCCTTCGACGCCATCCAGCCCTCGGCGCGGCACAAGTCGGGCATCGCCATGCGCTTCCCGCGCATCGCCCGCATCCGCTGGGACAAGCCGGCGGAAGAGGCCGACAGGCTCGAGACGCTGAAGGCGATGATCGGCTGAGGTCTTGTCAGGCGAGAACCGCCCGCGGCATGCGGCAGGCTACCGAATAGGCCGGGTTGAACACATTGGCGACATCATAGCGCACCTGCTGGCCCATCACATGGCTGGCGGTCACCGCATCGAGGCCATGAGCGGCGATCAGCCAGTCGAGCATCTCGGTGGTGGCGTGCTGCAGCGCCTGGTCCAGCGGCCGGGCATTGCCGATGGTGAAGATCTCGTGCGCCGTCCGCCCGCGCGGCCAGCCGATCTTCTCGCCCTTCATCACGGTCAGGCTGAAGGTCACCTCCGCGGCGGTTTCGATGCCGGTGCCCACGATCTCGCCATCGCCCTGACGGGCATGAACATCCCCGAGGAAGAACAGCGCGCCCGGCACGGCCACCGGGAACATCATCTCCACGCCTGCGGCGATGCGGCGGTAGTCCATGTTGCCGCCATGCCGACCGCTGGTCGCGGTCGAGATCGCCTGTCCGAGATCAGGCGCCACGCCGAGGCAGCCGATCATCGGCTCCACCGCCACCGACCAGTCCGCAAGTGCGGGCGGCGGCGCGGCGAGCCGTGCGCGGCCGGCTGCGGCATCGATCAGCCACTCCGTCTTGCGCCGCTCGGGAAGGCGGGCGAGGGCCTGCGGGTCCATCACGGTGGGGCTCAGCACGTCATAGGTCCAGCCGGTGGCGCGGGTCATGCGGATCTCGTGAATGCTCACCAGCAGCGCGTCGCCGGGTTCGGCGCCGGTCACGAAGAACGGGCCGGTCATCGGGTTGGGCCGCACCGCGCGCTGTGTGCCCATGTGGTCGAAGCCATGGGCATCGACCGTCGCCGCCGCCACCGTGTCGCCGCTGGGGATGGTGAGGACGGGCGGATGGCTGCCGATGCTGTTCCAGAACTGGCCGGGCGCGAAGCGGCGGATGCTCATGGCGCGGAGGCCGCGAGGCTTTCGGCCAGAAGTTTCTTGGCGAGGATCACCGTGGCGGGACCATTGGCGGCGGTGCCGTCGGCGCCCAGTTCCTCCACCCATTGCGGATTTCGGGTGATGGCGGAGCCTCCGAGCATGATGCCGACCTTGCGGTTGACCGAGACCGCCCGCACGCGTGCGATGGCGTCGGCAAGCTGGCCGCGGTGGATGTCCGAATTGACCGAGAAGCCCACGACCCCGAACCATTCCTGCGCCGCGATCTCGGCGGCTTCCTCCATGCGCTGGGTGGCGCAGGTCCAGACATGCCAGCCCGCCGCGCGCAGGAACTTCTGCACGATGGAGCTGCCGAAACTGTGCTGCTCGCCGGGCGCGCAGGCCAGCAGCACGCGGCGCTTCTCGTCATAGGCGGCGATCCCGCCCAGTCCCTCGAAGGCATGCACCAGGCGCTGCAGCCGCGCCATGCCGAGCGTCACGTCCACGAAGTCGATCCTGTCCTCTTCCCAGAGTTCGCCGAGACGGCGCGCGGTGGGCTCCAGCAGCTCGGCATGCAGGTCGTCGAGCGTCACGCCGCCGTCGCGCAGGCCCAGCATATAGTCCGCGGCGGCCTCGTGCCGGGGGCCGAGCACCAGGCTGGCGAGTTCGGCGATCTCGGCGCTGCGCGGCGCCGCGGAGGGTGCCGCCTGGGTGTGCAGCACCATGAGGCGCGGCATGACATGATCGGCGATGATGCCGCTGAGCCTGGTGTAGCGGATGTCCGGCCGGTCGATCTCGAGGGTGAGCGGCGGCAGGAATCCGCTCTCGGCGCCGGAACCGCCTGTCGGCTCCCCGCTGGGTAGTCCGCGGCCTACGCCGCCGGATTGATCCCGGTCGTCTGCCATCCCCCCATCCAGTCCGTGTGCCAGTCGTTTTCTGCTGGCCGGTTCTTCTGAGTGTCAATGATACGTGACACTCTCCGGGCACGCAATCGGCCATTTTGCGGTGCAGCGGCGTTGCGTCTGCTTATGTCCAGGTTGCAGAGCGTGCTACATCGTCCGGCCATCAGGAGACCTTGCCCATGACCAGCCACCCGCTCGACCCGCTCACCCAGGATGAAATCGCCCGCGTCCGGGACATCGTGCGCCGCGACGGCGGATTGAGTGCCGCCGCCTGGTTCGAGACCATCGCGCTCGAGGAACCCGCCAAGCAGGAGCTAGTGTCCGGCACGGCGCGGCGCGCGGCCTTCGTGTGCTGCTACGACCCCGCCTCGGGCGAGACCTGGGAGGGCGTCCTCGATCTCGCGGCGGGCCAGTTCCGCCGCTGGGCGGTGGCCAGGGGCATGCATGCGCGCATCGTCGCGGATGAATTCGCAGCGGGCGGTGAGGCGGCCAAAAGGGACCCGCGCTTCATCGCGGCCTGCGCCCGGCGCGGCATCACCGACCTCGACAGCGTGCTGGTCGAGGCCTGGGCGGCGGGCTATTTCGGCATTCCCGAGGAGGAGGGCCAGCGCATCGCCTATGGCCATTGCTGGGTGCGCAATGCCTCCGGCGACAATCCCTATGCGCGGCCCATCGCCAATCTCCATCCGGTCATCGACCTGCGCCGCATGGAGGTGATCCGGGTTGACGATTTCGGAATCGTGCCGCTGCCCCCCGACAGCGCCGACATCATCCAGCCCGTCACCCGCACGGACCTGAAGCCGCTCGAGATCACCCAGCCCGAAGGCCCGAGCTTCACGGTCGATGGCCATGCGGTGCGCTGGCAGAACTGGCACATCCGCGTCGGCTTCCATGTGCGCGACGGGCTGATCTTTCATGAGATCGGCTATGAGGACAAGGGCCGCATCCGCCCCATCATGCACCGCGCCTCCATGGCCGAGATGGTCGTGCCCTATGGCGATCCCACCGGCGGCAACTACCGTCGCAATGCTTTCGACACCGGGGAATATGGCGTCGGCCAGTTTCTCGACTCGCTCACGCTGGGCTGCGACTGTCTTGGCCTCATCCACTACTTCGACGGCTGGAGCCATGACTGGCAGGGCAACCCGAAGCTCATCAAGAACGCCATCTGCATGCATGAGGAGGATTTCGGCACGCTGTGGAAATTCACCAACTGGCTCACCGGCCAGGTGACGGTGAAGCGCTCGCGGCGGCTGGTCATCTCGTCGGTTTCGACCATCGGAAATTATGTCTACGGCTTCTTCTGGTATTTCTATCAGGACGGCACCATCGGCGTCGAGGTGAAGGCCACTGGCATTCCCTTCGCCTCGGCCCTGCCGGTGGGCGAGAAGCCGGCCTATGGCGCGCTCATGGCGCCGGGCATCGCGGCGCATGTGCACCAGCATGTCTTCTGCTACCGCTTCGACATGGCGGTGGACGGGCCCCGCAACAGCGTGAAGGAGGTGAGCTTCTCCGCCCTGCCCATGGGCGAGGCCAACCCGCATGGCAACGCCATCGGCATTTCCGAAACGCTGCTGGCAAGCGAGGCCGGCGCCTGCCGCGACATCGATCTTGCCGCCCAGCGGTACTGGAAGGTGGTGAACCCCAATGTCGTCAACGCGCTGGGCGAGCATCCGGGCTACAAGCTGGTGCCGGGCGTCAACGCCTTTCCCTATCAGCACCCGGACTCGCATGTCGGGCGCCGCGCGGGCTTCATGTATCACCATTTCTGGGCCACGCCCTTCGCGGCCGACGAGCTCTATCCGGCAGGGACCTATCCCAACCAGCACAAGGGCGGCGACGGCCTGCCTGCCTGGACCGCGCGCGACCGCGCGCTCGTCAACGAGAATGTCGTGGTCTGGTATGTGATGAACTACCACCACATGCCCCGCCCCGAGGACTGGCCGGTGCAGCCCTGCGTCTATGCCAATTTCCACTGGATGCCGGTGGGCTTCTTCGACGCCAATCCGGCGCTCGACGTGCCGTCGCCCAAGTCGAAATCGAGCTGTTGCTGCTGAGGATTGCCGAAAGACCTGGTGGAGCGAAGGGGGATCGAACCCCTGACCTCGGCATTGCGAACGCCGCGCTCTCCCAACTGAGCTACCGCCCCGGTCCACAGGTGAGCGGCTTCTAATCCCTGCCCAGGCGAGCGTCAAGCTTGCTTGGGCGGCGCGGCGCGCCTACATGCGGGAGGCGAACAAGCGAAAGGCTGGCTGCCATGATGATGTCCATGAACCCCTTGCTGTGGCTGATCCTCACGGTCATCAACATCTATTTCTGGATCATTCTGGCGAGCGTCATTCTCAGCTGGCTGGTGGCCTTCAACATCGTCAACCGCTCCAACAGCTATGTGCGCCAGATCGGCGTCGCGCTCGACCGGCTCACCGAGCCGCTCCTGAAGCCCATCCGCCGCTTTCTCCCCGATCTCGGCGGCATCGACATCTCCCCCATCATCCTGCTCATCGCCATGCAGTTCTTCGGCATGGTCGTGACCTGGCTCTTCGTCAATCTCGGCTGGGCGTGACCTCGCCGCTGCGCCCGGGGCGCGGCGGGCTGCTGCTCGCCGTCCGGGTGACGTCCAAGTCCTCCCGCGATGCCGTGGCGGGTCTCCACACGGCGGCTGACGGCGCGGTGTCTCTGGCGGTCAGGGTTACGGCGGCGCCTGACAAGGGGCGGGCGAACAAGGCCGTGATCGGCCTGCTGGCCAAGGCCTCCGGCCTGCCCAGATCCGCCTTCGCGATCGTTTCCGGCGAAACAGAGCGTTGCAAAACCCTTCTGGTGACTGGAAATCCGGCCGCAGTTGAGGCATGGATGTCGTCAATAGTGAATGACAGGAAGGAAAGTTGACCATGGCGAAAATCATTGACGGCAAGGCCTTTGCCGAGGGTCTGCGCGGGCGGATCGCCAAGGCGGTTGACGTTCTCAAGTCAAAGCACGGGTTTACACCCGGCCTCGCGGTGGTCCTGGTGGGCGAGGATCCGGCCTCGAAGGTCTATGTCGCCAACAAGGCCAAGCAGACGGTCGAGGTCGGCATGAACAGCTGGGAACACAGGCTGCCTGCCGAGACCTCCGAAAAGGATCTGCTGGCGATGGTCGAGCGCCTCAACGCCGACCCCGCCGTGGACGGCATTCTCGTGCAGCTGCCGCTGCCGAAGCACATCGACTCCACCAAGGTCCTGACCGCCATCGCGCCGGCCAAGGACGTTGACGGTTTTCATGTCGTGAATGTCGGCAAGCTCTCGACCGGGCAGGATTCGCTCGTGCCCTGCACGCCGGTCGGCTCGGTGATGCTCGCCAGGGACGTGCTGGGCAAACTCGACGGGGTCGAGGCCGTCGTCATCGGCCGTTCCAACATCGTCGGCAAGCCGGTGGCGCAATTGCTGCTCGCCGAGAACTGCACCGTGACGATCGCCCATTCCCGTACGAAGGACCTGCCCGGGGTCGTCCGCCGGGCCGACCTCGTCATCGCCGCCGTCGGCCGGCCGGAGATGGTCAAGGGCGACTGGCTGAAGCCGGGGGCGACCGTCATCGACGTGGGCATCAACCGCATCGAGCGTGACGGCAAGGGGAAGTTGGTGGGCGATTGCGATTTCGCGTCCTGCGAGAAGGTCGCGGGGGCCATCACGCCGGTGCCGGGCGGCGTCGGTCCGATGACGATTGCATGTCTGCTCTACAACACCGTGAAGGCGGCTTGCGCGGCACGCGGCATCAACCAGCCGGAGATGTAGGCGGACGTCAACGCTTTGCGCGCTGGACAGCTTCCAGAATCATCTTTTCGGCTTCCGCGGCATCGCCCCAGCCTACGACCTTCACCCATTTTCCGGGCTCCAGATCCTTGTAGTGCTCGAAGAAATGCTCAATCTGGCGGAGCGTGATCTCCGGCAGGTCGGCGTAGCTGTGTACGTTCTCGTAGCGGCGCGTGAGCTTAGGTGTCGGAACGGCAATGATTTTTTCATCGCCGCCC
The DNA here is from genome assembly GCA_900298995.1 of Hyphomicrobiaceae bacterium. Lineage (GTDB taxonomy): Bacteria > Pseudomonadota > Alphaproteobacteria > Rhizobiales > Aestuariivirgaceae > Aestuariivirga. Next base: position 87,402 of record OMIC01000039.1, read on the forward strand.
GCTTCGTCCTGCATCTTCAGCACACCCACCGGACGCACCGCCACGACAGCGCCCGGTATGATGCCGCGCTGGTTGGCGATCAACACGTCGATGGGGTCGCCGTCATCCGAAAGCGTGTGTGGGATGAAGCCGTAGTTTCCTGGGTAACGCATTGAAGTATAAAGGAAACGGTCAACCACCAGCGTGCCCGCCGCCTTGTCCATTTCATATTTGATCGGCTCGCCGCCCACCGGCACCTCGACGATGACATTGACCTCCTTGGGCGGGTTGCGGCCGATCGAAATGGCGTCGATGCGCATGACGGATTCCTGTGTTGCGGACGCGGTCTGTCTGCCATGGACGGCAGAGCGGTTCCATTGGGCTTATGGCGGTGGCGTGTGCGCCATCCGGCTCAGGCCGCGCTTTCCGCCTCCTTGGCGCGACTTAGGCGCTTTCTTTCATGTGGATCGAGAATTGCCTTTCGGAGCCGGATGGACTTCGGCGTCACTTCCACCAGCTCGTCCTCGCCGACATAGGCCAGGGCCTTTTCCAGCGACATCTTGATCGGCGGCGTCAGGATCAGCGCTTCGTCCTTGCCCGAGGCACGCACGTTCGAGAGCTTCTTGCCCTTGATGACATTGAGCTCGAGATCATTGCCGCGCGTGTGTTCCCCAACGATCATGCCGGGATAGACCTTGGTGCCGTGCTCGATGAACATGGGGCCGCGGTCCTGCAGGTTGAAGATGGCATAGGCCACCGCCTCGCCGTCGCTGTTGGAGATGAGCGCGCCGGTGTGACGGCCCGGAATGTCGCCGAAATGCGGCGCATAGCCGTGGAAGAGACGGTTGAAGATGGCGGTGCCGCGCGTGTCCGAGAGAAGCTCGGACTGATAGCCGATGAGGCCGCGTGTCGGCGCCAGGAACACCAGCCTCTGGCGGCCCGCACCCGAGGGACGCATGTCGCGCAGCTCGCCCTTGCGCTCAGACACCTTCTGAACCACGACGCCGGAATAGGCCTCGTCGACATCGATGATCACTTCCTCGACCGGCTCGAGCTTCTGGCCCGTGGCCTCGTCGACCCGGAACACTACCCGTGGCCTGCCGACCGTCAGTTCGAAGCCTTCCCGCCGCATGGTTTCGATCAGGATGCCAAGCTGCAACTCACCGCGTCCGGCCACTTCGAAGGCATCGGTTTCCGTCTCGGACGGCGTGACGCGCAGCGCCACATTGCCTTCTGCCTCGCGCAGCAACCGTTCGCGGATGACGCGCGACTGCACCTTGTCACCCTCCTTGCCGGCCAGAGGGCCGTCATTGATGCGGAAGGTCATGGTCAGTGTCGGCGGATCGATGGGCTGCGCAGGAATCGCGTCGGACACCGCGGGATCGCAGATGGTGTCGGCGACGGTTGCCGTCGTCAGGCCCGATATCGCCACGATATCACCCGCCTGGCCCTCATCGACCGGCTGGCGTTCCAGTCCGCGGAAGGCCAGCACCTTGGAAACCCGGCCCTGTTCGACCAGCTTGCCATCGCGCGACAGGGCCTTGACGGACTGGTTGGCCTTGACCGTCCCTGAGCGGATGCGGCCGGTCAGCACGCGACCCAGAAAGGGGTTGGCCTCAATCGTCGTCACCAGCATGCGGAACGGACCGTCCTCGACCGGCGGCGATGTGAAATGCCTTACGATGAGATCGAACAGCGGTGCCATGTTGTCTTGCGGCCCGGTGGGCGACTCGGCCATCCAGCCCTGCTTGGCGGAGCCGTAGATGATGGGGAAGTCGAGTTGCTCCTCATTTGCGTCAAGATTGGCGAACAGGTCGAACACCTCATTCACCACCTCGTTGTGGCGCTCGTCGGGACGATCGATCTTGTTGATGCAGACGATCGGCCGGAGGCCGATCTTGAGCGCCTTTTGCAGCACGAATTTGGTTTGCGGCATCGGCCCTTCGGCGGCATCGACCAGGAGCACCGCGCCATCCACCATGTTGAGGATGCGCTCGACCTCACCGCCGAAATCGGCGTGGCCTGGGGTGTCGACAATATTGATGCGGGTGTCCTTCCAGTTCAGGGAGGTCACCTTGGCGAGAATCGTGATCCCGCGCTCACGCTCGAGATCGTTTGAATCCATGGCGCGCTCGGCCACCTTCTGGTTCTCGCGGAACGAGCCCGACTGCGACAGCAGCCGGTCGATCAGCGTCGTCTTGCCATGGTCGACATGGGCGATGATGGCGATATTGCGCAAATTCATGAGTTTGGAGAACTTTCTTCAGGGATGCGGATTGCCGGGGCGCTTAGCATGTGCATTATGGGAACGCAATTTGTCGGTTCGCTGACGTCTGGTGCAGCGTCCGGGCATCTGAAAGGAAAGGGGCATGTTTCAGTCGAGGGACGACAAGGCCAACCGTACCCTGGTGCTGGTCAGCCTGACCGATAATTCAGCAATGACGGTCTCCGTGCGCATGCCGCTGTCCAACCGGCTGGGTGACGCGCTCAACAATGCCGACCAGTTTCTGGATGCCATGACCGTTGCGGGCCAGCAGATCTACATCTCGAAATCGAGCATCCGCTCGGTGCGTTCTGCTGCGCTGCCCAAGACCGACCAGCTTGAACTCGATACCCGCGGTCAGGGGCTTCCGGGCTTTGACCCCTATGCCGTGCTCAAGGTCGAAAAGGGTGCCTCGGCCGAGGAGATCAAGCATGCCTATCACAAGATGGCGAGACTCTATCACCCCGACCGCATCGCGTCCTACGAACTGCCCGAAGAGGTGAAGGAATATGTCCGCGCCATGCTGGTGCGGATCAATCTCGCCTTCGAGCAGATCGGTCAGCAATAGGCCAGGGAGCGAGCGTCCGGCATCAGGGGAGCTTCTTCACATCCGTCAGCTCGCCGCTGGCGGAATCGAGCTTGATGCTGAAGGACTTGCCGTCGCGCTGGGCGTTGAAGGCATAGATCTTGCCCGTGCAGCTTGACGCTTCCACGCTGGAAAAGCCGAAGCTGCTGACCACCATGGTGGCCTTCTCGCAGGACAGCGCGGTGGCAGGCGGTGGTTCCGCCTTGGCCGCCGTTGCAGGCTTGGCCGCAACCGGCGACTTCTGGGTCGGAGTTGAGGGCTTGGGTTCGTAATAGCTTTCGTCGAATTTCTTCTTGCTCCTCGCATCCTCGCCATAGAGCGTGTCGAATTCCTCCTGTGTCAGCCCATAGTCGCCGAACAGCAGGCGCACGCCCGGAATCTTGCGCAGGAAGGTTGGTCCGACGAACTCATCTTCCGCCACCAGGATGGGCTGCTGCGCCCCGGACGGGGCCGGGAGGTCACCGGGGCCCGGGAAAACGGCGAGCGACAGGACGAGTGTGTGAAGAACCATGGTCTTCCCTCATTCTGGTTGCCCGGCGCGGCAGGCACGCGCCGGGTTCAACCCCTATGGCGGCACATGCCGTGCCGGGCGTCAATGAAAACTTCACATGCCATTGGTCGAAAACATCGTGGCCATTGTGCGGCATTGCTGTCCGGCTGGCAGCTGCTCACCGGATGACAGCCAACTGGTTCACCGCACCCTGGCTAGTCACCCGCACCAGATACTGGTGGCCATTCCTCCACGCGGTGAAGGAGTAGCGGGGGGCGTGGCAGTCCCTGGCGTTCACATTATGGTAACCACGATTGTAAAGGATCTGGCGTCCGTCGTTGCAGGTGACGTAGCGGTTGACGGGCCGGTGCGGCGCAGGACGATAGTGGTAGGGGCGAACTGGACGCGGATAGTAGCCGCCGTACCAGCCGTGATAGCCGCCGTACCAGCCATTGTAGCCGCCGTTGATGCCGATGCCGATGTCGACGTCAACATCCGCCCGGGCTTCGGAGGCGAGCAGCGTGGCCGCGAGACCCATGACCAGGGCGGCGGCGGCGAAGAGGGACTTGGCAATCATGGTCGTTCTCCTTGTTTCCTGGCGATGCCGGTGATCGGTCATCGTTGGGAGGAAACTAGCAGCCGCCATTTGAACCGAAGCCGAACTAGGCGTTCATCTGGCATTCATCCGGGGTGGCCGCAGGGGGGCTTGAAACCAGGCCCGTACTCCCTATCTCAAGGCCTGCGGACGCCCATCCGGGGTTCGCCCAACCCAATGCCCGGCCAGTCATGGCGGGCCAGCAACGTGACATTGCTCAAGGAGAATGTGACCATGTTCGATCTTACCCCCCTTTATCGTTCCACCGTCGGTTTTGACCGGCTCGCCCGCATGCTCGACGAGGCTGCGGCCGGCGAGGCTCCGGGTTATCCGCCCTACAACATCGAGCGCATCGCCGAGGACGAATACCGCATCACCATGGCGGTTGCCGGTTTCGCGCCTGCCGACATCGCCATCGAGGCGAAGGGCAATGCCCTTACGGTTGCCGGCAAGAAAGCCGAGAAGACCGAGAGCAAGGGCGAATTCCTGCATCAGGGCATCGCGTCGCGCGCCTTCGAGCGCCGCTTCCAGCTTGCCGATCATGTGCAGGTGCAGGGCGCCAGCATGGAGAACGGCCTGCTTCACATTTCGCTCAAGCGCGAAGTGCCGGAAGCTCTCAAGCCGCGCACCATCCCGGTTGTCGACGGTCAGTCGCCGAAGGTCATCGAGGCCCGCAAGGCAGCCTGATTGCGCAATTGTGAGAACGAAGAGGGGCGCTCCGCAAGGGGCGCCCTTTGCCGCGTTCAGCCGCGCGCCATGAGGGCGAGAAGCGAATTGATCTCCTCCTCCGGCGTTGCGAAGGAGAGCACGAAGCGGGCGAAGACCTCGTCCGGAGCGATGCCGTCGCCCAGGCTGTCCGGCATCCAGTCGTAGAAACGCGCGCCTTCCGCCTGCAACCGATCGAACAGGCTGCGCGGCATGATCGCAAACACCTCATTGGCTTCGACCGGATTGGGTATGCGGATGGTTCGGATCGCCGCAAATCCTTCCGCCAGTCTGCGGGCGAGGGCATTGGCACGCCGTGCATTCTGGAGCCACAGATCGTTCTCCAGATAGGCCATCATCTGGGCGCCCAGATAGCGGCTCTTGGAAAGCAGCTGTCCGCCGCGCATGCGGCGGTAGGCAAAATCCTCCGCCAGCGCCAGATCGAAGAAGATCACGGCTTCGAGCATCATGGCACCGTTCTTGGTCGCCCCGAAGGACAACACATCGACACCCGCTTTCCATGTGAGATCAGCCGGCGTGCAGCCAAGCCCTGCAACGGCATTTGCGAAACGCGCGCCGTCCATGTGCAGCTTCATGCCGCGGGGGCGGATCAGGCTGGAAAAGGCTTTCACCTCTGCGGGCGAATAGACCGTACCGAGTTCGGTGGCATTGGTGAGCGAAACACCTTTCGGTTTTGGGTCATGCTCGCCACGGATGAAACCCTTCAGAGTCCGTTCAACCTGTGCCGGGGCAATCTTGCCGCCTGGCGCGGCAAGGCCGAGGATCTTCGCGCCGCCGGTGAAGAACTCCGGGCTGTTGCATTCATCAACCGCGATATGTGCCTCGGCATGGCAGATGATCGCTCCGAAGCCCGGCGTGATGGCCGAAAGCGCGAGACCATTGGCCGCCGTACCTGATGTCACCAGAAAGGCGCGGAGATCGCAGCCGAATATCTCCTTCAGCCGCTCCTCTGAACGTCTGGTGAAGTCGTCGCCGCCATAGGAGGGGGCGGTGCCGCCGTTCACATCGCCCAGAGCGGCGAGGATCCTCGGGTGGACGCCATAGACATTGTCGGATGCGAAATTCATGGGGGGATGCCTTCTGTCGGGAGGTGTTCAGCCCTTGAGCAGGGCCTTGAGCTGCACGCCGGGATCGGCCAGCGCCTCGGGCGGAGGGGAGGCCTGCCGCGCGATCAGCATTTCTGCGAGCTTCACGTCGCGGGCGATGGCGTTGCCCGGCCCGATTCCGGAGGCGGCGACAAGCCGCCCTGCCGCATCGAGGTGGAACATCACGAAGGCCTGCTCACCGGTCTGGCGGCGGACGGTGCGGACGCCATCGCCGGGGCTTCCCGCAATCTGGAGCGAGAGGTCATACTGGTCGGACCAGAACCACGGCACAGCCAGATAGGACTTCGACCCGCCGAGCATGTTTCGGTTGCGATATTGGCCTGGTCGGTGGCGTTGCGCCAGGCTTCGAGCCGCATGCGCTTGCCCCCGTACAGCCCGTGCGGGAAAGAGCAGCAGTCGCCTGCCGCGAAGATGTCCGGGTCGCTGGTGCGCAGCATGGCGTCACAGGTGATGCCGTTGTCGCTGGCGAGCCCCGCCTGCCCGGCGAGCGCCGTCTCCGGCGCGGCTCCAATTCCGGCGATGACGATGTCGGCCTGTATCTTGCGGCCGTCGGCAAGCCGCACCCCATCGGTTTCGACCGCCGCGAGCCCGGTTCCCACTTCCATATTCACGCCCGCCTCAACATGCCGGGCATGGACGACGCTCGCGATCTCTTCCGGCACACCGCGCATCAGGATGCGGGGCTGGGCTTCGATGAGCGTCACGCTGCAGCCCAGTTGGCGCGCACTCGCCGCAACCTCAAGCCCGATGAACCCGCCCCCGACGATAGCTGCCGAGGCGCTCGACCGCAGGTGTTTGCGGAGATGGTCGCCGTCAACGAAGTCGCGGAGCGTGTAGGCGAGTTCGCCACCGGGCAGGGTGAGCTTGCGCGGTTTCGCCCCGGTGGCGATCAGGAGCTTGTCATAGGAAACAGTGCGGCCATCTTCGAGCAGCACGGCCTTGATCCTGCGATCAATGCCGGTGGCGCGCGCGCTCCTTATGAGGGTAGCATTGAGCGAAGCGATCATGCTCTCGTCGAGCAGGTAGACAGGCTGCGGTTCCGGCTCGTCGGTGAGCATCGCCTTGGACAGAGGCGGGCGGTCATAGGGCAGCAGCGTTTCCTCGCTGATCAGGGTAATGGGCCCCTGCCAGCCATTGGCGCGCAGGCTGACGATGGCCCGTGCCCCCGCCATACCCCCACCCACGATGACCATGCCTGCATCCGGCATTCGCTCGACTCCGCGTGTTGCAATTCCGGCATGTGGTTACGCGATCCGCATGCCGAATGCCAGTGCGCGGGCTATTCGGTGGTGCGCATGCCCAGCCGTCCGAGCGTCCAGCGCTCGAGCACCACCACCACCTGGTAGAAGGCAACGGCGATCAGCACGGAAACCGCCGCCACCGTCCAGATCATGCCGTAGTCGAGATAGCCACGGCTCTGGTTGAGGAGATTGCCGAGCCCGGTACCGGTCGCCAGCCATTCGGCGATCATCACGCCAAGCAGGGCACGCGGTGCGGCCAGCCGCGTGGCGGCGAACAGATAGGGAAGCGAGGCTGGAACACTCACCAGCCGCAATTGCTGAAGCCGCGTGGCGCCATAGGCGCGCGGTACATCAAGCGCGGCGCGCGGCACCATGGCCATGCCCTGAGCTATGGTCACGAAGGCTGGAAAGAACGTGACCGAAATCGTCACCCACAGGATCAGGGGCGTGCCGCGTCCGAGCAGAAGCACGAGCAGGGGGGTGAGGGCCACCAGCGGCATGGTCTGGGTAACCAGCGCCACCGGCATGAAGCTCCGCGTGATGGCGGGGAAGAGATCGGCCAGCACCGCCAGCGCGAAGGCAAAGGCGAGCCCGGCGGCAAGCCCAATGACGGCGATCGGAAGGGTTTGGGCGAGGGCCGCAAGCAGGCGTTCCTGCGCCTGTGCAGCGCCGCCGCCGAGGACCAGATAGTCGACGATGCCGGCTGGCGTCTTGGCGATCATTTCGGGCACGTTCAGGACCACCAGCAGCAGCCACCACAGGACGAGTGGCAATACCGCTGCCGCCGTGGCAAGCAACAGGGCCGTCGCGCGGTTGCCGCCCATGGCGGGCGCGGCGGGTGCGGCGGTGGGAACTGTAACGGCACGGGCCGTGCCGGTCACACGGCGGCCTGCCACCGCGAAGGCGGCATAGGCGAGACCAGCGATCAGCGTTGCGGTGAGGCCGATGCACCAGAGCCGTGGCGGGTCGGCGCGGCCCAGCGAACCCAGAAGATAGGTGCCAAGCCCGAATCGGCCGCCGCCACCGAATTCGGCCAGAATTGCGCCCAGCACGGCCGCCGGCGCCGCCACGCGGAAGCCGCCGAGAATGGCAGGCAGTGCACTGCGGAACTGGACAAGGCGCAGTTCGTCCCAGCGACTGCCGCCATAGGCCCTGACCACGTCAAGGCTTCTGGGGTCGGCCTGAGTGAGGCCCAGCACGGTGGCTGTCATGGTGGCGAAATAGCAGCCGATGGCCGCGAGGATCACGCGCGGCGCCATTCCCGAGAAGGTCAGCACCAGAACCGGCGATATGGCAATGGGCGGAAGCGCGAAGATGGCGATGTTGACGCCTCGGAACAGGCGCAAGAGCAGCGGCGAGAGCACGAAGGCAACGCCTGCCGCGATAGCGATGGCATTGCCGATCAGAAAGCCCAGAAAGCTTGCCTCGAGCGTCGCCAGCACATGCGGCGGGTAATCGCTCTTGTCTTCCCAGAATCGGGCGAGAATGGCGCTGGGGGCGGGCAGGGCTCCGCCGGCCACGAGCTGGAAGCGTCCCGCCACCTCCCACAGCACAAGCAGGATGGCGAGATTGCGGATCCAGCCGTGGCGGGGGCCTTCATTCGCCATGCAGCGCCCTGCCAACCCGGTCGTTGAGCGCATGGAAGTCGGGGTGAATGAACAGCGCTCTGGCGCGTGGCCGTGCGAAGGGAACCTCGATCACGTCGGAAATCCGCCCTGGCCGGCTGTGCATGACGACAATGCGATCGGCGAGGAATACGGCTTCGTCGATGCCATGCGTGACCAGCAGTGTCGTGGCCTGCGACTCCGACCAGATGCGCTGCAGCTCGATGTTCATCTGGCGCCGCAGAATCTGGTCGAGCGCGCCGAAGGGCTCGTCGAGAAACAGCACCCCCGGCGCCGTGACGAGCGCCCGGGCGATCGACACGCGCTGGCGCATGCCGCCCGACAGCTCGCCCGGCAACGCCCGCTCGAACCCCGTGAGGCCAACCAGCGCAATCAGTTCCGCGATGCGGGCGGCATGGGCGGCGCGAGGCTTGCCCAGTACGTCGAGCGGCAGGGCGATGTTTGCTTCGACGCTGCGCCATGGCAGCAGCGCCGAGTCCTGGAACGCGACACCCGTGGTGCCGGTGGAGGCGGCGGACGCCGGAGGCAGGCCGCCGATTTCGACCGTGCCGGAATCGGGCTCATCAAGCCCCAGCGCCAGCCGCAGCAGGGTGGACTTGCCGCAGCCCGACGGACCAATCAGCGCCGTGAAGGACCCCGGCGCGCATTCGAGTGAAACGGAGGCCAGCGCGGTGAGGGTCTCACCGCGCAGGCTGAATGTCTTGCTGATCTGCCGGAGGCTGATGCTGCGGTCGCCCGCCATCAGATCTCCGCCAGGAGCGAGGCGTCGAACATGTCCTTCGTCGCCTTGATGCCGACCTGCGAGAGCGCCTCTATGTTCTTGGCGATGGCCTCGTCGGTCATCGAGAAGATGCCGGCGGGCGTCTCGATCAGCGGCTTCTGGGCGTTGTTGAAGTAGATCTCGTTCTCGATGGTGCGGCCGGTGCCCTTGAACCAGGTGTCGGCGAACTTCGGCGGATAGAGGTTCGGATCCTTCAGGTTCTCGTCCCAGCCCTTGCGGCTGGCGCGCAGCCAGGCGACGAGTTCCTTACGCTTGTTCTTGAGGGTCTCCTCGGTGACCACCACGGTGTCGTTGAAGATCGTGAAGCCGGCATCGTAGAGCAGGAAGGAAACGGCCTCAGGGCCGGCCTGCTTGATCGTGAAGGGCACGTTGGTGGTGAAGTCGAGCGATGCATCGATCTCGCCCTTGACCAGCGGCGTCGGGTCATAAGCGTAGGGCACGATGTTGACCTGTGACTTGTCGATGTTGTTGAGCTTCAGCATGGCCTCGACCGAGATCACGTTGACAGGCGGAACAGCCAGCGTCTTGCCCACCAGATCCTGCGGTGTCTTGATCGGCTTTGCGGCCAGTGACACGATGCCGATCGGGTTCTTCTGGTATTGCGCGCCGATGATCTTGAACTTGGCGCCCTGCTCGGCGATGGCCTTCACCGTGGTGTCCGGTGTGGTGAGTGCGAGATCGGCCTTGCCCGCCACGATGGTGCTTTCCGGGATCACGTCAGGTCCGCCCGGAAGATAGGTCAGGTCGAGACCCTCGGCGGTGTAGTAGCCATTGTCGATGGCCACGAAGTAGCCGGTGAACTCGGCGTCGTTGATCCAGGCCGCCTGCATGCTGAGCGGGTTGGCGGCAGAGGCCGCGCGGCCCCCGAGTGCCGCTGCGGCGGATGCGGCAGCGCCAAGTTTCAGAAATTTGCGACGGTCAATGGCAAGTCTCATGGTCTTCTCCTGGGATGTGCGATGTTGGTTGGTTCAAGCAAGGCCCTGCATGCGCCGCAGTTCCTGCAGCGGCGGTGTTGCGGCGACCTGCTCCGGCTCCAGTAACTCCCATTTCACGCCCCGGGGCCGCTTGGCGCGCCGCTCGACCGTTATCATACGGCTTGGAGTGGCAATATGGTCCACCAGAATGTCGGTGGCACTTGGCTGGAGCTTGTCCTCGACCACCTGCACGTCATGCACGATGGCGACGACTGGCGTGGCCTCGTCGACGATGCCGAGGTCGGTGAACATGCCCCACTCAAGATCAAAAAATCCGTGGCCCTTGCCGAAGCGCACGCCATCCATGGAAACGGCCGAGGCGCCCGTGACCATCAGGTCGAAGCGACCGCGGCGGGCGATTTCCTCAAGCGAGATTGGACGTGCGAAATGTTCCATGCCGTCGAGCCAGGCAGCATAGAGCTCCGCCCCCTTGGGCACCATGCCTGGCTCGATGTAGAGAAATCCGCGATAGATGCCATAGGTCGACATCACGAAGGGTATGCCCTGTGCGATCATCCGGCGGCGCAGTTCCACCAGGCAGTTGTCCGGCGTGATGAAGGCATATTTGCACGACTTGTAGGCCGGCATGCCGACGATCAGGTCGGTGGCCCGTTCGGAGCCTTCGAAATCCGGAATGACCTCGTTGAAATTGAGATGAAACCGGGTGTCGGGCTTCGCCACGTCATGCAGCTTGCTCCAGATCCGCTGCCGGATGATCTTGGAATTCGACACGTCCCGCCTGTTGCCCCTGTGATCCTGTCAGTCGGAAGACGCTTCCATAAGCGTCAGCGCTTGTCATCAGGAAAATCCACGTTTCCAACCGTTCCGGAGGGATGACGGGTTTTCACCACTGCGGCCCTTCGGCGCGGTTCCCTCACGCCAGGTCTTGGTCTAGAAGCCCGGCGCAGCAGTGTGCGGAGCGGACATGAAGCCGAGGCTTCCAGCCATCATCATAGCCCTGATTGCGGTGCAGATCGTCTGCGCCGGGGTGTTTCTGGCCGACGTTCTGGGGGATGCTTCGGAGCAGACGGCGATGAGCTGGGCGCTGGTCCCGGAAGCCCTGGCCTGCATTGCCCTGTTCCTGGGCATCGGTTTCGAAGCCGTGTTTCTGTCCGAACTCCTTCGCCGCAAGGCCAGCCTCGAACGCAGCGTGAAACTGGCGTCTTCGGAGCTGCAATCGGTCATTGAGAGGCATTTCGACGAATGGAAGCTCACCGCCAGCGAGCGGGACGTGGCGGCCCTGATGGTAAAAGGCCTGAGCATCGCCGAGATCGCCAAGGTGCGCGGCTCGGCCGAAGGCACGGTCAAGGCGCATCTCAACGCCATTTACCGCAAGGCTGATGCCCGTAACCGGGCCGAGGTTCTGAGCAACATCATGGACGCGCTCATCGGCAAGCCGCTTCTCTAGTTTCCAAAACAGCTCGCATAGAGCTTGCGCAGTTCCGCCTTCTGGACCTTGCCCATGGCATTGCGCGGCAGTTCGGGCAGTTCGAAAATGCGCTTGGGCCCCTTGAAGCGCGCGAGCCTCTCGGAGGCCGCCGCGATGATCTCCGGCTCGGGTGGCAGCGGGCCTGATGCCGTCACGACCGCGACCACGCCTTCGCCAAAATCCGGATGCGGCACGCCAATGACCGCGCTTTCGCTGATCCCCGGAAACGCGTCGAGCACGTCCTCGATTTCCTTTGGATAGACATTGAAGCCGCCGCTGATGATCATGTCCTTGGCACGGCCAACGATGCTCACACGGCCGGTGGCATCCATCGTGCCGACATCGCCGGTGATGAAATAGCCATCGCCGGTAAACTCCTCGCGGGTCTTTTCGGGCATCCGCCAATAGCCCTTGAACACATTGCGACCCTTGACCTCGATCACGCCGGGCTGGCTGCCGGTGATGCGCACCGCAACGCCGGGCAGCGCGAAGCCCACGCTTCCCGGAACACGCGGGCCATCATAGGGGTTGGACGTGATCATGCCGGTTTCGGTCATGCCATAGCGTTCGAGTATGGCGTGGCCGGTGCGGGCTGCAAAGGCTTCGTGCGTTTCGGCGAGCAGCGGCGCCGAGCCTGAAATGAACAGCCGCATGCCGGCCGCGGTTTCGCGCGTCAGGGCCGGGTGGCCCAGAAGCCGGGTGTAGAAGGTCGGCACACCCATCATGAGCGTGGCGTGCGGCATTGCGGCGATCATCGCGCCGGCGTCAAACCTTGGAAACCAGAAGATTTCACTGCCGGCCAGAAACGCCGTGTTGAGGGCCACGTAAAGCCCATGCACATGGAACACCGGGAGGGCGTGCAGAAGCCGGTCGTCGGCGGTGATACGCCACAGATCGACCAGCGCCCGCGCATTCGACGCGAGATTGTCATGACTGATCATCGCGCCCTTCGAACGGCCGGTGGTGCCGGATGTGTAAAGCAGTCCCGCGAGATCATCGGCGGTGCGGGCTGCCGTCTCATGGCGATCGTCCATCGACGCGGCGAGGCTGGCCAGCGAGCCTTCGCCCTTGCTGTCGAGATTGGCGACCGCGAAGACCTTGTGACGGTCGGCCAGCGCCCGCATCTCGCCCTGCCGGGAGGTATCGCAGACGATCAGTTTGGGTTGTGCATCGGCCACGAAGTAATCCACCTCGGCGGCGGTGTAGGCCGTGTTGAGCGGCTGATAGATCGCCCCCTGCTTCAGGACTGCAAGATACAGCAGCACGCTGGCCGGAGATTTCTCGACCTGCACCGTCACCCGGTCACCGGGCTCCACGCCCAGTGTGGCGAGGGCATTGGCGTAGCGGGCAGCGCCCTCGGCGAGATCGCCGAAGCTCAGTCGTGTTGCGCCATCGGCGGAGCGGAGCGCGGTGCGGCCGGCGCTGGCTGCGAACACCCGCTCAAAGGCGAGGTAGAGGTTCTCACCGCTCATGCTTCGAGGAAGGTTTTCATGCGCTTCAGTGCCTCGCTGAGTTCCGCCTCGCCGGCGGCATAAGAGAGCCGCATGTAGCCCTTGCCGTTTTCGCCAAAGCTTTCGCCGAAGATCAGCGCCACATAGGCCTTGTCGAGCAGTTCCCGCGCGAGGTCGCGCGACGACCAGCCAGTGCCGGTGATGTTCGGGAATGCATAGAAGGCCCCGCCAGGCAGGCGGCAGCGCACGCCGCGGATGGCGTTGAGCCCGTTCACCACAAGGTCGCGGCGGCGCTGGAAGCTCTTGCGGAATCCCTCGATCTCGTCCATCGGTCCGGTGATTGCCGCAAGCCCCGCCATCTGGGTGGCGACGCTGGTGCAGGAATGATCGACGGTGATCAGTTTCTTCACATATTCAATCAGGTGCTTCGGCCAGATGCCGAAGCCCAGTCGCCAGCCGGTCATGGCGAAGGTCTTGGACCAGCCGTCGAGAATGATGGTTCGGTCCCGCAGTTCGGGAAAATCCAGGAAGCTCACGAAATCGACCCCATCATAGACCTGATGGCTGTAGATCTCGTCCGAGAGCACCGCCACATGCGGGTGCCGCGCCAGGCCCTCGGCAAGTTTCGTGATCTCGGCGCGCGACACGACGCCACCTGTCGGATTGGCGGGGGAATTGATGATGATGAGCCGGGTGCGGGGCGTGATCAGCGACAGGACCTCCTCGGCATCGAAGCCGAAGTCCTTTTCCTCGCGGATGGGGTAGGGCACAGGCGTCGCGCCGCTCGAGCGCACGGCATCCCGGTAGGGCGGAAATCCCGGATCGGGGTAGAGGATCTCGGCGCCGGGACCGCCAAAGATCTGGCAGGCGAAATAGAAGGTCACCTTGCCGCCCGGCACGATCACGACTTCATCGCCCGAGACGGGAACCTTGAAGCGCTGGCCCACATACTGCGCAACGGCGTCCCGGAGCACGGGGAGTCCCTGGGGTGTCGTGTAGCCGTGGGGCCCGTCGCGCACCGCCTTCTCGGCGGCTGCGAGAATGTGCCTGGGCGGCGTGAAATCGGGTTGCCCAATTCCGAGATTGATCACCGGATGCCCTTTGGCCTTCAGCGCATTCGCGCGGTCGAGCACGGTAAAGGCGGTTTCTTCCTCGATGGCGGCAACGGCAGGGTTGATCTTCAGCATCGGCTCACATCGTCAGTTGCGGGGTCCAGAAGACGGCTCACGTTGCGGCCGCCATGACCTGTTTGTACGGCCTTGGAGAAGGTCTCCGCAACGGCTTCCGTCAGCGGGGTCCGGCAGCCGAGGCTTGCCGCCAGCCCGGCATAGTAGCCGATGTCCTTGGCGGCATTGGCCAGGGCGAAGCGGTAGCCGTTGAAATCCCCCTCCAGGGCGGGTGCCACCATCTTGCGCAGAACACCGGAATTGCCCGACCCGTTCAGCATGACTTCATAGAGATTTTTCCAGTCGATGCCCGCCAGGCGTGCTGCGCCGAAGGCCTCGGCCACCAGGGCCACCATGCCGGTGACCAGATAGTTCGAGATGAGCTTGGCCGCGTGGCCCGTTCCCGGGGGGCCAAAATGCCTGACCGTGGTGGCAAAACAGGCGAGCAGGGGTGCAATGCGCGTGAAGGTCTCCGGGTCCGCCCCGCACAGCACCCCGAGAACGCCCTGTTCGGCCTGCTCCGGCCCGCCGGTCAGGGGGATGTCGGCAAAGGCGATGCCCCGGGACACCATCTCCCGGGCCAGCCGCGCCGTGACACCTGGATCGGAGGTGCCGGCATCCAGCACGATCTGTCCAGGCCTCAGATGCGGCGCGAGGCCCTGCAGCGTCTCCGCCACCACCTCCGACGTGGTGAGGCAGAGTATGATGGCCTCGGCCCCGGCGATCTCCGCCAGACTTCGCGCCTCCAAGGCGCCCCGCGCCACCAGATCATCGATCGGCGACCGGTTGCTGTGTGCGATAACGCTGACGCGGTGGCCATGCTTGAGGAGGTTCACGGCCATGCCATGGCCCATCATTCCAGCGCCGATCAGACCGACATGCATGCTTGCCTCATGGATTGGCTCTCCCTATGGTCCCGCGCCGGGCATCAATTCAGTGAGGTCATCATGGCGCTGCACCGCAATCTCATCAATGGCGAATGGCTGGAGGGCAAGGGCGTCCGCGAGAACGTGAACCCGTCCGACATTTCCGACATTGTTGGCGAATATGCCCAGGCCGATCGAGCCCAGACTGAGGCCGCCATCGCCGCCGCCGGCGCTGCCCAGCCCGGATGGGCCGCCACGACGCCGCAGCAGAAGGCGGATGTTCTCGAATTCATCGGGACCGAACTTCTCGCCCGCAAGGACGAAATCGGCCGACTGCTCGCCCGCGAGGAGGGCAAGCCACTCGCCAACGGCATTGCCGAAACCATGCGTGCCGCCCAGATCTTCAAGTTCTTTGCCCAGGAGGCCCTGCGCACGGAAGGTGTTGGAATTTCCTCCGTTCGCCCTGGCGTCGACGTGATGATCACCCGTGAACCTCTGGGGGTTGTGGGTCTCATCTGCCCGTGGAATTTCCCGATCGCCATTCCAGCCTGGAAAATGGCCCCCGCCCTGGCCTTCGGGAACAGCGTGGTGTTCAAGCCCGCCGATCTGGTACGCGGCAGCGCCTGGGCGCTCGCCGAGATCGTGTCACGCTCGGGCCTGCCCAAGGGCGTCTTCAATCTTGTCATGGGCCGCGGCTCCGTGGTCGGTCAGACACTCCTCGAATCGCGCGGCGTCCATGCGATTTCCTTCACGGGATCGGTGGAAACAGGGTCCCGCGTGGCCATGGCCTGCGCGGCGCGCGGTGCCAAGTTCCAACTCGAGATGGGTGGCAAGAACCCGCTCGTGGTGCTCGACGACGCCAATCTCGATCTTGCGGTGGCGGCGGCTCTCGACGGCGCCTTCTACCAGACCGGCCAGCGCTGTACGGCCTCTTCGCGTCTCATCGTTCAGGCAGGCATCCATGACGCCTTCGTCGAACGCATGGTCGATGGCATGAAGAAGCTGAAAGTCGATCACGCGCTGAAGGAAGGTACGGTGATCGGGCCTGTCGTCGATGACAGCCAGATGGCACAGGATGAACGCTATATCCAGATCGCGCGTGATGAGGGCGGAACGCTGGCCTGGGGCGGCGAACGCCTCAATCGCGATACCAAGGGGCACTACCTCAGCCCTGCGCTGTTCACTGGGACCACCAATGATATGCGCATCAACCGCGAGGAAGTGTTCGGTCCGGTCGCCTCGGTGATCCGGGTGGCGAATTATGACGAGGCGCTGAGTGTCGCCAATGACACCAGCTTCGGTCTTTCGTCCGGCATCTTCACCGCCTCGCTGAAGCATGCCACCGATTTCCGCAAGAAGTCGGCGGCCGGCATGGTGATGGTGAACCTGCCGACGGCCGGTGTGGATTATCACGTACCCTTTGGCGGCCGCAAAGGCTCGAGCTATGGGGCGCGCGAGCAGGGCCGGCATGCGGTCGAATTCTACACCGCGATCAAGACGGCCTACACGCTCGCCTGACCAGGGGCTGCTGCCTCGCGGGCGAAGACCACCAGTCCGCTTGCCACCACGATGGCCGCGCCCACCAACGTCCAGAGGTCGGGAACGTCGCCGAAGAACAGGAAACCTGCTCCAATCATCCATACGATCTGGGTGTAGAGAAAGGGGGCGAGGGCGCTGGCGGGCGCCAGCCGGTGCGCCTGGATCAGCATGAAGTGACCCACTGCGCCTGCCACACCCATGAAGACTAGAAATCCCCATTGCGTGCCATGCGGCATCTGCCACAGCAGTGGCAGGGGCGCGGCTGCTGCGAGGGCGCCCACGAAGCTCACATAGAACAGTGACGTTTCTGCCCGGTCGCGCGCGCCCACCTTGCGGGTGACGATATTGTAGACCGCGCCGCAAAAAGATGAGCCGATCGAGAGCAGCATGGCCCAGTGGAAACTGTCCGTCCCGGGCCGCATGATGATCAGCACGCCAAGAAAGCCGGTTATCACCGCCGCCCAGCGCCGCCAGCCGACGTGCTCACCGAGGATCGGCACCGAGAGTGCGCAGACCCAGAGCGGAATCGTGAAGAAGATCGCCGCGGTCTGCGCCAGTTGCAGATGCCGCATGGCCATGAAGTTAAGGATGGTGGACAGCATCAGCAGCACGCCGCGAAGGCCCTGCAGCGCGGGATGGCCGGTGATCAGCATCGCTGGTCCTCCGGCACGCAGCAGGACGGCAACCGAAATCAGAAATGCCACCGCATAGCGGCCGAAGACCGCCACCGCCGGGGACAGGTCATGCATCACGTGCTTGGCTGCGGAGTCGAGGCTGGTGAAGACGACCATCGAAGCCGTCATCAACGCTATGCCGGTCATGCGCGGGCTCATCGTGATCCTATGGGAGGCACGAAGCGACTGGATCGGCAGAACTGCCGCCGGAGCAGACATCATGGTCAGGATTGTTCACGATCCTCACGTCATGTCGGCGATGGCCGCCGCGCAGCCCTTGAAGGCGGGAAATCGCTCCGTGATGACATAGACGGGGATGGGCCGCATCACATGCGCCAGCCGGCCCTTGTCTTCGAATACGGCGCGAAATGTGCCTGCTTTCAACTGTCCGATGATCGACGGTGCTATTCCGCCGGCCAGATAGACGCCACCCTTCGCCTGCATGGTCATGGCGGCGTCGCTCGCGATCCGGGCCAGCCATACGATGAATTGCGCAAGGGTCTTTTCTGCGGAGGCATCGGTGCCCGCCAGTGCGGCCTGCAACACGGCCTCCGGGCTGTCGAGGCGGGCCGTGCCGGCAATTGCCCGGTACATGCGCAGCAGGCCGCCGCCCGTGACCGCAAATTCGGCCTCGAAGGGGATGTCAGGCTCGCTCATGCGCTCGCGCCAGTCGAACTCGGCCTTTGTGACCACGGGCAGCGTGATGTGGCCCACCTCGCCCGGCAGCGCCAGCCAGCCGCCCTGCGGCATCGGCGCCAGTGTCGCCATGCCGAGCCCCGTGCCGGGCCCGAGAACGATCTTGACGCCGGGCTTCAGGGGTGTTTCGCCGCCGATCTGCACCAGATCGTCAGGGCTCAGATGTGGAAGAGAGAGTGCCAGGGCCTCGAAATCATTGAGCAGACGAAAGCGGTCCGCACCCGCCGCTGCCATGAGCGATGTCCGACTGAAGTGCCAGTCCCGGTTGGTGAGGGTTACGCTCTCACCCTCGACAGGCGCCGCCACGGCGACCGCCGCGGCGGCAAGGCGCGTGATGCCCCGGGTCTTGAGATAGGCCCTGATCGAGTCCTCCAGCGAGGCGAAATCATCGTTCTTGTGCACGGCGATGTCGGCCACATGGCTCTCGCCGCGCGCAATCAGCCCGAAGCGGGAATTCGTCCCTCCGATGTCGCCGACCAGCGCGTGTTCGCTCATCTCATGCCCCCGTGGGCACCCAGTGCCACGGCGGCGGGCTTTGGGCAACAGCGAAAGCTTTACCCTGCGGGAAAAGGGGTTTAGGAGACCGCCAGCACCCCAGAGACGGACGCATCTTGACCAACCCGCTCGAACAGGAAGTGGCGCGCCGGCGCACCTTCGCCATCATTTCCCACCCGGATGCCGGCAAGACGACGCTGACCGAAAAGCTCCTGCTGTTCGGCGGCGCCATTCAGCTTGCCGGCCAGGTGCGCGCCAAGGGCGACCGCCGCCGCACCCGGTCCGACTGGATGGCGATCGAGCGCGCCCGCGGCATCTCGGTCGTCACCTCGGTGATGACGTTCGAGTATCAGGGTACGGTCTTCAACCTGCTTGATACGCCGGGCCACGAGGACTTTTCGGAGGATACCTACCGAACGCTGACGGCGGTCGATGCCGCCGTCATGGTCATCGACGCCGCCAAGGGCATTGAAGCCAGAACCCGGAAGCTCTTCGAGATCTGCCGTTTGCGCGACATTCCGATCATCACATTCGTCAACAAGATGGACCGCGAATCGCGCGATCCGCTCGACCTGCTCGACGAAATCGAGAAGGGGCTGGCGCTCACGGTCGCCCCCATGGTCTGGCCCATTGGACAGGGCAAGGAGTTTGCCGGCACCTATGATCTGAACAGCCCGCGCGTGCGCCGCCTCGAACAGGACCCCGAGGGCGTTGCTGTCTCGGGACCCGACGATCCGCTGATCCCGACGCTGGTCTCGGCAGCAGCCTTCGCGAAATGGCGCGACGAGATCGACCTCGTCAAGGATCTCTGTCATTCCTTTGACCGCAAGGCATTTCTCGAAGGTCATCTCTCGCCGGTCTATTTCGGATCGGCACTCAAGAATTTCGGTGTCCGCGATCTGCTCGAGGCGCTCATCGCCTATGCGCCGCCGCCGCGCGACCAGCAGGCCGCTGGCCGCATCGTGCATGCGACCGAGCCGAAGATGACGGGCATCGTTTTCAAGATCCAGGCCAACATGGACCCCAACCACCGCGACAGGATTGCCTTCATGAGGCTTGCGTCGGGCAAGCTCACGCGCGGCATGAAAGTCAAGCTGGTGCGCACCGGCAAGACGGTGGCGCTCACCGCGCCGCAGTTCTTCTTTGCCCAGGACCGCTCGATAGCCGATGAGGCCTATGCGGGTGATGTCGTGGGCATCCCCAATCATGGGTTGCTGCGCATCGGCGACACACTCTCCGAGGGTGAGGATGTGGTCTTCACCGGTGTTCCAAGTTTTGCGCCGGAAATCCTGAGGCGCGTCAAGCTTGGTGATCCGATGAAGGCCAAGAAGCTGCGCGAGGCGCTGCAGCAGCTTGCCGAGGAGGGGGTCGTGCAGCTGTTCATCCCGGTCGATGGCTCTCCGGCCATCGTAGGCGTCGTCGGCGCCCTGCAACTCGACGTGCTGGCCGACCGGCTGGCGAACGAGTATGGCGTGCCGGTCAGCTTCGAGCCTGCGCGCTATGAGGTGATGCGTTGGATTTCCTGTGATGACCGCCGGAAGCTCGAGGACTTCATCGCTGCCAACCGGTTTTCCATCGCGCATGATCTTGACGGCGACCCGGTGTTCATGGCGCAGTCTGCCTTCAGTCTGAACTACACGCTGGAGCGTGCGCCGGATATCCGGACCGCGGAGATCAAGGAAATGCACAAGGCCCAATGAACCCGCTCGCTGCCTATCTGCCGATGGATTTCGACTGGCTCCACGCCGTCGCGGTGGGCCTCATCTTCGGGCTGTGGGGCCTCTACACGCCGATCCTGAAACGTCTGGGCCGTGGCTCGCTCAACGAACAGCTTCACGTGGTGCGGTTGCGCTGGCTCCAGATGCATCAGGACATCGATCGCGAGCACCGGGTTTTCGACGCCATATTGCTGGGTCACATTTCCAATTCAGTGTCCTATTTCGGGTCCGGCACGCTTCTGGTTCTGGCCGGGCTGGTTGGCGCACTGGCCAATGTCAACAATGTCTTCCTGCTGACGCGCGGACTCAAATTCGTCGACAAGACCATGTCGCTCGAGCTTTTCACGCTCTACTTCGGCTTGCTGACGCTCATCATGGTGCTGTGCTTTTTCGCCTTCACCTATGCGCTGCGCAAGATGGCCTATACCTTTGCCATGCTCGGCGGCCTGCAGGCCGCGCCGGCTGAAACCGAACAGTCGCGGATCATGGGTGAGCAGTCGGCGGTGGTGCTGACCGAGGCGGTGCGTTCGATCAACAACGGCATTCGTGGTTTCTACTATGCGATTGCGGCGCTGTTCCTGTTCGCCGGACCCTATGCGGCGATCTCCGCCACGGTGGCCATCACTGCTCTGCTCTTTTACCGGCAGCTGTTTTCGCCCACGGCTGTCGCCATTGCGCGCTACGTCGATGCGCTCAGGGGCTCTTCGCCGAAGTGATCTGGCGCAGCGCCGCCGCCTCGGCAGCAAGCCTCTCGACCCCGGCCCAGTCTTTCGCATCCACGAGCGTCTTGGGCGCCATCCACGATCCGCCGATGGTGATGACATTGGAGAGTTTCAGATAGGCCGGTGCCTTCTCGAGATTGATCCCGCCCGTGGGGCAGAAGCGGATCTGCGGCAAGGGCGACGCAAGTGACGAGAGATAGGCGGCCCCTCCAGCCGGTTCGGCGGGGAAGAATTTCTGGATCGTGTAGCCCCATTCAAGCAGAGCCATGCATTCAGAGGCGGTCACGCCGCCGGGCAACAGGGCAATGTCGTAGTCCTCTCCCGCTCCAAGCAGTCTTCCGGTTGCGCCCGGCGATACAGCGAATTTGCAGCCAAGTTTCTCACTGTCGCGCAACTGTTCAGGTGTCAGCACGGTGCCGGAGCCGACGATGGCGTCGTCGACCTCGGCGATGATGGCGCGGATGCAGTCCATGGCCTTGGGCGTCCGCAGCGTGATCTCGAGCACCGGCAGCCCGCCCTTGACCAGCGCGCGAGCGAGCGGCACGGCATCCGCCACATTCTCGATCACCATGACGGGTACCACCGGCGCCAGGCGCAGCGCCTCCACAAGGCCTTTCTGATAGATCCTTGTCATCACAGGCTCCCGAAAATCGATGCACCACGGTCCGCGCCGCCGGTGGTGGCGCGGAACACCTCGAAGAGATCCCGCCCCGTGCCGTCGCGGTTGGCGGCAAGATCAGCCGTTGCCGGTTCGCGGAGGGAGAGATCGGCCAGCACGTCGAGCGTGCCGCGCTCGGCATCGAGCCGGATCATGTCGCCATCGCGGATCAGCGCGATTGCTCCGCCGTCTGCCGCTTCGGGCGTCACATGGATTGCGGCGGGCACCTTGCCCGAGGCCCCCGACATGCGGCCATCCGTGACCAGCGCCACGCGGAACCCCCTGTCCTGCAGCACCGCCAGCGGCGGCGTCAGGCGGTGCAGTTCGGGCATGCCATTGGCTCTGGGGCCCTGGAAGCGCACGACGGCCACGACATCGCCATTGAGAGAGCCCGCCTTGAAGGCCGCCTGAAGTTCCTCCTGCGAGTGGAACACCCTTGCAGGCGCCTCGATCACATGGCGGTCGGTGGGGATGGACGAGGTCTTGATCACCGACAGCCCGAGATTTCCGGAAAGCACGTTGAGACCGCCCGTCGGCTGGAAGGGCTCGGCACAGCCACGCAATACCTTCTCGTCATGCGAGGCCCGTGCGGCATCGGCATAGATGAGTTCGCCGGACGGGCCCAGCCGCGCTTCCCTGGTGTAGCCGGACAGCCCGGTGCCCATGATGGTCGAGACATCCTCATGGAGCAGGCCTGCGCCAAGCAATTCGCGGATGAGGAATCCCATGCCGCCTGCCGCATTGAAGTGATTCACGTCTGCCTTGCCATTGGGATAGACGCGGGCCAGCAGCGGCACGGCCTTCGAGAGTTCAGCGAGATCGTCCCAACTTAGCGCAATGCCGGCGGCTGCGGCCATGGCGATGAGATGCATGGTGTGATTGGTCGAGCCGCCGGTGGCGAGCAATCCCACGACGCCGTTCACCACGGCCTTTTCGTCATAGATCCGGCCGATGGGAAGGTAATCGTTGCCCAGCGCCGTGATCGCCAGTGCGCGCCTCGCCGATTCCCGCGTGATCGCTTCGCGCAGCGGTGTGCCCGGGTTGACGAAGGTCGAGCCGGGAAGATGAAGACCCATGATCTCCATCAGCATCTGGTTGGAATTGGCGGTACCGTAGAAGGGGCAGGTGCCGGGACCGTGATAGGAACGGGCTTCGGCCTCCAGCAGTTCCTCGCGACCGATCTTTCCTTCGGCGTAGAGCTGACGGATCTTGGCCTTCTCGTCATTGTTCATGCCGCTGGTCATTGGCCCTGCCGGTATGAAGACGGCTGGCAGATGCCCGAAGGAGAGTGCACCGATGATGAGGCCCGGCACGATCTTGTCGCAGACGCCGAGATAAACCGCCGCGTCGAACATCTGGTGCGACAAGGCGACGGCCGTCGAGAGCGCGATCACGTCGCGCGAGAACAGCGAGAGTTCCATGCCGGTCTCGCCCTGGGTCACACCATCGCACATGGCGGGCACGCCGCCGGCGACCTGGGCAGTGCCGCCGGCCTCCCGCGCCGCATGGCGGATTGTCTCAGGATAAGTCTCGAAGGGCTGATGTGCCGAGAGCATGTCGTTGTAGGCGGTGACGATTCCTACATTGGGGGCATCGCCGTGGCGCAGGGCGTTCTTGTCATGTGTATTGCAGGCGGCGAATCCATGCGCGATGTTCGCACAGCCGAGGCTCTTGCGCTTTGGGCGCAGTGCCACGGCCGCCTCGATCTTGTCGAGATAGCGCCGACGTGATGCCCGGCTGCGGGCGATGATCTTCTCGGTGACGGCGGAAACGGTCTCTGTCACGGACATGTCTTCACCTCGCAATTCACGGGCACCAGTAGAGTGTCAACGGCCTGACGCTCCGCAAGACTGCTCTTACCGGCATTTCCGACGCTGGGCCATGGCCGAGCGCGCGCTGCAGCACGGCCCTCTTTTCCGCGCCCTCGATGTGGAGCATGAGGCAGCCCGCCTCCTCGAGCACGGGAAGCGTGAAGGTCAGGCGCGGCTCGCCTGCGCCCGGCGCCGTGATCTCGATCAGCCGTATGCCGGAGTTGGGGTCAATCGCCTCCGCCAGCCGGTCGCCGCCGGGAAAGAATGACGCTGTGTGACCATCGGTTCCCATGCCGAGCACCGCAACGTCAAGGGCCGGAAGCCGGGCGGCGGCAGGGTTTTCGAACAGTGGTACGAAACCAGCCCGGGCCGCTTTGCCGTGCATCAGATGCTGGCGTACCAGCCGGGCGTTGGAGCGCTCGCTCGTCTCCGGCACCTGGCGCTCGTCCACCAGCGTGACGCGCACCTTCTCCCAGGCTAGGTCCGTCTGCGCGAGCTTGTCGAGGAAGAGGGCAGGCGTCTTGCCGCCGGATACCGCGAGAAGGGCTTCGCCCTGTTCGGACAAGGCCTTTCTGAGCACTGCCGCCACGTCGGCAGCCAGCGCCGCTGCGAGATCCGCGCGGGTATCGAAGATGCGTTCTTCCGTGATCATAGGTCCTGGTCTTCATACCAGGTGCGGCCATCACGCTCGATCAGTGCCACGGCGGCGGACGGGCCCCATGTGCCAGCGGTGTAGGGCTTGGGCAGTTCGGCCGATGTGCCCCAGGAATCGAGAATGGGATCGATCCACGCCCAGGCGGCCTCCACCTCGTCACGCCGCATGAACAGCGCCTGATTGCCGCGCACAACGTCCATGATGAGCCGCTCATAGGCATCGGGATTGCGCACGTTGAAGGCATCCGCGAAGCTCATGTCGAGCGGGACATGCGAGAGCCGCATGCCGCCGGGACCCGGGTCCTTGATCATAAGCCACAGCTTCACGCCCTCGTCGGGCTGCAGGCGGATGACGAGCCGGTTGGGTGCGATGGGGCCCGCGCTGGCGTCGAACACCGAATGGGGAATGGGCTTGAAGGTGACGACAATCTCGGAGACGCGGCCTGCCAGACGCTTGCCGGTGCGCAGATAGAAGGGAACCCCACTCCACCGCCAGTTGGCGATCTCGGCCTTGAGTGCCACGAAGGTCTCGGTGCGCGATGCGGTCGATCCGAGTTCCTCGAGATAGCCCTTCACCGCGCCGCCGCCTGTGGCGCCCGCGCGATACTGCCCGCGCACCGTGACATGGGCTGCCTGGTCGCCCGCAACGGGCCGGAGCGATTTCAGAACCTTCAGCTTCTCGTCACGCAGAGAGTCGGCATCGGTTGATACCGGCGGCTCCATGGCCACGAGGCAGAGCAGCTGCAGGATGTGGTTCTGGACCATGTCGCGCAGCGCCCCGGCCGTGTCGTAGTATCCCGCGCGGCTCTCGACGCCCAGCGTTTCCGCAACTGTGATCTGCACATGGTCGATATGTCCGGAATTCCACACCGGTTCGAACAGCGCATTGGCGAAGCGTAGCGCCATCAGGTTCTGTACCGTTTCCTTACCGAGATAGTGGTCGATGCGGTAAATCTGCGGCTCGGCAAAGACCCGGCCGATCGACTCGTTCAGGGCGCGTGCCGATTTGCCCGACTTGCCCAGCGGCTTCTCGATCACCACGCGGGTGCGCGGTGTCACCAGCTGGCAGGCCGCGAGCCGGTCGCAGATCGGCCCGAACAGGTCGGGGCCCACTGCGAGATAGAAGACGCGCACGCGATCAGCGCCCGCCGCGAGCCGCTGGCCGAGTTCGGCCCAGCCCGCATCCTGGGCGGCATCGGCCGTGACATAATCAAGGCGTTCCAGGAATCGCGTGAGGCTGTCGGCAGGCCGGTCGGAGGCTGCGACGTGATCCTCGATGGCCTTGAGGGCGAAATCCACGAAGGCCTCCCGGCTCAGCGCACGCCGCGAACAGCCGATGATGCGCGCGCCCGGTGGCACCTGGCCCTGCATGTCACGGTGGAAAAGGGCCGGCAGCAGCTTGCGTTGCGCCAGGTCGCCGGTCGCACCGAAGACCACAAGGTCGAACAGGTCCACCGGGATGATCCGCGAGGTCATGCGTGTATCCGCCATTTTTGATGTGCGCCGCTCAAATAGCGGTTTTCCGTGGCAAGTCAATGACGCCGGCACGATGCAGCGACGACGCCTTTATTGCAATTCGCGGCCGCATACGCCAATGCTTGGCGGACGTCAGAAGAGGGGGAACGGGGCATGATCCTGTGCTGCGGCGAAGCGCTGATCGATTTTCTGCCGCGCCAGACTGCGTCGGGCGCCACCGCCTACCAGCCGTTCTGCGGCGGATCGGTCTACAACACCGCCATTGCACTCGGGCGGCTCGGGCAGCCCGTCGGCCTGTTCACGGGCCTGTCCGACGATTTCTTCGGCGACATGCTGCGCGAGGGCCTCGCAGCCAGCAAGGTGCGCCTGACCTACACGAAGTCATGGGACCGGCCCTCTACGCTCGCCTTCGTCAAGCTGACAGATGGCCATGCGCGCTATTCCTTCTTCGATAACAATTCGGCCGGGCGCATGCTCACGAGGCGGGACCTTCCGAGGCTCGATGCCCGGGTACAGGCACTGCATTTCGGATCCATCAGCCTCATTCCAGAGCCTGGCGGATCGACGCTCGAGGCGCTGATGAAACGTGAGGCGGGCAAGCGGGTCGTTTCGCTCGACCCCAACATTCGCCCCGGGCAGATCCGGGACCGCCGGTCCCATCTCGCCCGCCTGAAGCGCATGATCGCCATGGCCGATATCGTCAAGCTTTCGGATGAGGACGTGATCTGGATGACCGGCAAGGATGACGCCCGTGCCGCCGCCCGCAACTGGCTGCGGCTGGGCGCAAAGCTGGTGCTGGTCACCCGTGGCGCTGCCGGGGTTGAGGCCTTCACCGCGTCTCTCGCCCTGAGCCGTCCTGCCGGGAAGGTGAAGGTGGCTGACACGGTTGGTGCGGGTGACACCTTCACGGCAGGCTTCCTCACCGCCCTCCGCAGCCGCAGGCTGCTCGCCAAGCGAGCCATTGCCGACCTGTCCGAGGCCGAACTCGGGGCGGCCCTCGAGTTTGCTGTGCGTGCGGCGGCCATCACCTGTTCGAGGCCCGGTGCTGATCCGCCATGGGCGCGCGAGCTGGCTTGACTTTCGCGCTCGCCCGCCCGAGGTGAGCGGCATGGATTTCCCCGTCGATCGGATCATTCCTGCACTTGCGGATGCGCTTGCGGCAAGTCCCTGCGCGCTGCTGGTTGCCGAACCTGGCGCGGGCAAGACCACGCGCGTGCCGCTGAAGCTTCTCGAACAGGCCTGGCTCGGGGGACGGAAGATCGTGATGCTCGAGCCGCGCCGGCTTGCCGCGCGCAACGCAGCCCATCGCATGGCAGACACGCTGGGCGAGGAGGTGGGGCAGACAGTCGGTTACACGGTCCGCCTCGATCGCAGTGTCTCTGCCCGGACCCGCATCGAGGTTGTGACCGAGGGCATTCTCACGCGCCGTCTGCAGTCGGACCCCGAGCTCAAGGGCACCGGCCTCGTGATCTTCGATGAATTCCACGAGCGCTCGCTCGATGCCGACCTCGGTCTGGCGCTCTGCCTCGACGTTCAGCGCGGCCTGCGGGAGGATCTGCGGATTCTCGTCATGTCCGCCACGCTGGATGCCGCGCGCGTGGCCTCCCATCTGGGCGGTGCTCCAGTGATCGCGGCGCCTGGCCGCGTCTTTCCGGTCGAAACCCGCCATCTCGACAAGACCCAGCGGCAGACCCTGTCGGCGGATGCTCTGCGCGCGGTGCACCGCGCGCTGGACGAGACGGAGAAGAGCATTCTGGTGTTTCTGCCCGGCGAGGCGGAAATCCGCCGGACCGCGGATGCGCTCCTGGCGTCAGGTCTTCCGCATGGCACCGTCGTACATCCGCTCTATGGCGCGATGAGCTTTGCCGAACAGGACGCGGCGATCCGCCCCTCGCCCCCCGGTGAACGCAAGATCGTGTTGGCCACCACCATAGCTGAAACCAGCCTCACCATCGACGGCATCGGCGCCGTCATCGATACCGGCTTCAAGCGTGTGCCGCGGTTCGATCCAGCCTCTGGCATGACGGCACTCGAGACCGTGCGTGTGTCGCAGGCCTCGGCCGACCAGCGTCGCGGCCGCGCCGGCCGTCTTGGGCCCGGCGTCTGCTACCGGCTGTGGCCCGAGGCAGAAACCCGCGCCCTCAAGCCCCATGACGAACCGGAGATCTTCATCGCCGATCTTGCACCCCTTGTCCTGGAACTCGCCGCCTGGGGCGTGAGCGATCCCCGGTCCCTGCCCTGGCTCGATCCGCCGCCCGCCGCGGCCTTTGCGCAGGCGCGCGACTTGCTCATGCGGCTGGAAGCACTCGATGCGCAGGGAAAGATCACCGCGATGGGCAAGGACATGGTGCGCCTGCCACTGCATCCGCGGCTTGCGCACATGGTGATCCGGGGCCGCAGCGCGCGCGCTGCCGAGCTTGCCGCCCTTCTGTCCGAACGTGACGGCTTGCCGCGTGAAGCGGGTGCCGACATCACGGCGCGCCTTGCCGCCATCCGGGGCAGCCACCGCGACCGGATCCGCCAGACGGCAAAGCAGATCCGCCAGATTGCCGGTATCGGAGAGGATGACGGCGCGGACGAAGTGGGCCCGGGCGTGCTCATTGCCCATGCCTTCCCGGACCGCGTCGCCCAGCGCCGTGGCGGCGACCGTCGCTATCGCCTGTCGGGCGGTGGTGGTGCCGTGCTGCCGGACCATGATGCACTGGTGACGCAGGAGTTTCTTGCGGTCGCCACGACCGACGGCGCGGCCGGCGACCAGAAGATCTTCCTCGCCGCGCCCCTGTCGCTGAAGGAAATCGAGACGCATTTCGCAGATCAGATCGACACCCGCGACGGTATCGTCTGGGACAGCCGGGCCCGGGCGGTGAGCGCGTCGAAGTCGCGCCGCCTCGGCGCACTGGTCCTGGAGGAGAAGCCCACCGTCAACTCCGACCCGGCGCTGATCGCAGCGGCAATGCTCGAGGGCGTGCGGGAGATGGGTCTCTCAAGCCTGCCATGGAGTGACGGCGCCAGGGCGCTTCGCGCCCGCGTAATGTTCCTGCGCCGTCTGTTCCCGGATGAGGGCTGGCCCGATCTCTCGGATGATGCGCTGCAGGCCGGGCTCGGCGACTGGCTGATGCCCTGGCTCGCGGGAGTCAGTCGCAAGGCTCATCTCGAACGGCTCGACATGCACCAGATCATCCAGGGCATGATTCCCCATGAGCTTCAGCGCCGGATGGACCGCCTCGCCCCGCCGCGCGTCGAGGTGCCCTCGGGGGCCGATGTTCGCATCGACTACGAGACAGACGGCGACCCCGTGCTGCGCGTTCGTCTCCAGGAGATGTTCGGTCTGGCGCGCACGCCCGCCATCGCCGATGGAAGGAGCCCGCTGCGCATCGAGTTGCTTTCGCCCGCCGGGCGGCCGCTGGCCGTCACACAGTCGCTTGAAACCTTCTGGACCAACGGCTACCCCTCGGTGCGCGCCGACATGCGCGGCCGCTACCCGAAGCATTCCTGGCCTGAAGACCCCCTCAATACCGCTCCGGTGAAGCCCAGACGGTTGCGATAGGCGACAGTGATCTCCCGCCAAGGCTTGACCTTGCGGGAGGGCGGTGCCAAACACCGCGCCAACCATGATTGACACGGCTCACATCCGGAATTTCTCCATCATCGCCCATATCGACCACGGCAAGTCGACGCTGGCCGACAGGCTGATACAGCTCTGCGGCGCGGTTTCCGACCGCGAGATGGTGGACCAGATCCTCGATTCGATGGATATCGAGCGCGAACGCGGCATCACCATCAAGGCCAACACGGTCCGCCTCGATTACACCGCGAAGAATGGCGAGAAATACGTCCTGAACCTCATCGACACGCCGGGACACGTCGATTTCGCCTATGAAGTGTCGCGCTCGCTCGCAGCCTGCGAGGGCTCACTTCTGGTGGTCGACGCCAGCCAGGGGGTCGAGGCGCAGACGCTGGCCAATGTGTATCAGGCGATCAACAACAATCATGAGATCGTGCCGGTCCTGAACAAGGTCGATCTTCCCGCCGCAGACCCTGACCGCGTGCGCCAGCAGATCGAAGACGTGATCGGTATCGACGCCTCAGACGCCATCCCGATTTCCGCCAAGACCGGCGTCGGCGTGCCCGAGGTGCTCGAAGCCATCGTGCACCGCCTGCCGCCTCCCAAGGGCGAGCGCAATGCGCCGCTCAAGGCCCTTCTGGTTGACAGCTGGTACGACGCCTATCTCGGCGTTGTGGTGCTCGTGCGCATCGTTGATGGCGTGTTGAAGAAGGGCATGAAGGTCAGGTTGGTCTCGACCAATGCCGTCTATCAGCTCGACCGCGTCGGCGTGTCGCGGCCCAAGAAGGAAAACGTCGACGCGCTGGGTCCCGGTGAGATTGGCTTCTTCACCGCCTCGATCAAGCAGGTGGCCGATACCCGCGTGGGCGACACGATCGTTGACGAAAAGAACATGGACGTGACGCCGCTTCCGGGCTTCCGGCCGGCGCAATCGGTGGTGTTCGCGGGTTTCTTCCCGGTTGATGCTGCGCGCTTCGAGGACCTGCGCGACGCAATGGGCAAGCTGCGTCTCAACGATGCCAGCTTCAGTTTCGAAATGGAGACATCGGCTGCCCTGGGCTTCGGCTTCCGCTGCGGCTTCCTCGGACTTCTCCATCTCGAGATCATCCGTGAACGGATCGAACGCGAGTTCACCGTCGACATCATCACCACGGCACCATCCGTCATCTACAAGGTGAACCTACGCGACGGACGTCAGATCGAGCTGCACAATCCGGCCGACCTTCCCGACCAGACGCTGATCGAAACGATTGAGGAGCCGTGGATCGAGGCCACCATTCTGGTGCCGGACGATTATCTGGGGGCCATCCTCAAGCTCTGCGAGGACCGGCGCGGACGCCAGAAGCAGCTGACCTATGCCGGAAGCCGCGCCATGGTAGTCTATGAACTGCCGCTCAACGAAGTGGTGTTCGATTTCTACGACCGACTCAAGTCCGTTTCGCGCGGTTACGCCTCATTCGACTACAAGATGATCGGCTATGAGGAGGGCGATCTCGTCCGCCTCGGAATCCTTGTCAATGCCGAGCCGGTGGATGCCCTTGCCATGATCGTGCACCGTGGCCGCGCCGAGCAGCGCGGCCGGGTAATGTGCGAGAAACTGAAGGATCTCATTCCCCGCCACATGTTCCAGATTCCCATCCAGGCAGCGATCGGCGGAAAGATCGTGGCCCGCGAGACGCTTTCGGCGCTCCGCAAGGACGTGACCGCCAAGTGCTATGGCGGCGACATCAGCCGCAAGCGCAAGCTCCTGGACAAGCAGAAGGAAGGCAAGAAGAAGATGCGGCAGTTCGGCAAGGTCGAAATCCCGCAGGAGGCCTTCATCTCCGCTCTCAAGATGGATGCGAACTGACGCCTGATCCTGCTTGTGCCTGGCCGCGTAGTTTGGAATAATTCTAAATTCATGCCGCCACGGGGGTTCTGTTGTCTTGAAAACCTTCTCCGACCTCACCGAACAGGAACTCCTTGCCCTGGCGATTTCCAGCGAGGATGACGATGCGCGGGCCTATGCGGGATTCGCCCATTCGCTGATGGATACCTATCCCGCCTCCGCCAAGGTCTTCATGGAAATGGCCGAGGAGGAGCATGAACACCGCCGCTCCCTCACCGAGCTCTATCGCGGCAAGTTCGGCGATTTCATTCCCCTCATCCGCCGTTCCGACGTGCAGGGCTTCGTGCGCCACAAGCCGGCCTGGACCATTGGGAAAATGAACATCGAGGAGATGCGTCAGCGCGCCGAGGTGATCGAGCTCGAAAACTATCGCTTCTACAAGCAGGCTGCCGAACGCTCGCAGGACCCGCAGGTGAAGAAGCTGCTGCTCGAACTCGCCGAGGCCGAGAAAGGACATGAGTCGATTGCCGTCAAGCTGGGCCTCACCCATCTCACGGCCGATGCCAAGCTCGAAGAGGGTGAGGCCAAGCGCCGCCTGTTCCTGTTGCAGGTGATCCAGCCCGGTCTTGTCGGCCTCATGGATGGATCGGTTTCAACGCTGGCGCCTCTGTTCGCGGCGGCCTTCGCCACCGGAAATACCTGGGAGACCTTTCTCGTCGGACTAGCCGCTTCGCTGGGTGCTGGCATTTCCATGGGCCTTGCCGAGGGTCTTTCGGACGACGGCAAGCTTACGGGGCGTGGCCATCCGCTGATCCGCGGCCTTGCGGCCGGCATCATGACGGCGGTCGGAGGGCTCGGCCACGCGCTCCCCTATCTCATCCCGCATTTCATGCTTGCCACCTGGATTGCCATTGCGGTCGTGTTCTGCGAGTTGTGGGTCATTTCCTGGATCCGCTACAAATACATGGACACCCCATTTCTCCGGGCTTCCATGCAGGTGGCGGTTGGTGGCTTCCTAGTGTTCCTCACAGGAATTCTGATCGGCAGCGCCTGAGCCGGTCAGGCGAGCCGGATCAGCACCGCCCCGGCAACGATCAGCAGGGCGCCACCCAGGCGGATCAGGCTGACGTTCTCATTGAGGATCTTTGCCGAGAGCAGCATGACCACGAGAATGCTCGTCTCGCGCAGCGCCGCCACGCTGGCAATCGGAGCCTTGGTCATGGCCCAGATGGCGATCCAGTAGGCCGCACCCGAGAGCAGTGCGGCGAGCAGGCCTGTCTTCCAGTAGGGCGCCACCTGGCGGAACACGCCGGGCCCCCGGAGCGTGAGAGCAGTCGCCGACAGGAACAGGGCGTCGAAGATGAAGACCATGCCGGTATAGGCCGAGGGCTGTCCCGACACCCGTCCGCCCATGCCGTCGATGATCGTATAGGCGGCAATGAACACGGATGTCCCGATGGCGAAGAACAGCGTCAGCCCGTCGAGGCGCAATCCCCTGCGGCCGATCAGGCTGATGACCCAGATCCCGGCGACGAGGATGGCAACACCTGCACCCCCCATGGCGCTGATGTCCTCGTGCATCAGGCCCCAGGTGACGGCCAGTGTGAGCAGGGGAGCCGCTCCCCGGGCGATCGGATAGACCTGGCTCAGGTCGCCGGTGCGGTAGCTGCGCGCCAGGAACAGATTGTAGCCCAGATGCAGCAGGCCGGATGTCACCGCATAGGGCAGGCTGGCGACCGACGGCAGCGGGAAGGCCAGCAGCATCAGCAGACCTGCGCCACCCATGAAGGCCTGGATCAGCAGAAGGGCGAGGAAGCGGTCAAGCTCAAGCTTGATCAGCACGTTCCAGCCGGCATGCATGGCCGCCGCGGCCAGCACGGCGAGAAAGACGGGAAGTTCCAAGATACTCGCTCCCGTACCCGGCTTAGCGCAGGCCGGGTCCAGCCGCCAGCTGGTTCAGCAGCCGCTGCAGGCGATGGTGTCCGAGATGCGGGGGCGCAGCGCCATCTGTTCGGTGATGGTGATGGAAGTGAAGCCCAGGATATTGGCACCCATGAAGGTCACGACCGGTGGTGCGTAGCTGGTGCAGGCAACCGCCAACACGACATCCTGACCATTATCCACAAGAGTGCTCAGCGTGCTTGTGTCGATAGCGCAGGCGGCGGTCCCGCCGGCCGAACTCCGCGACCATTGCTGGGTCATCGTTTGGCCGTTCTTGCGAAAGGCATAGACAGACATCCGCACGTCGGCCGCGTTGATCGGCCGGATCGCCAGCCCGGCGGCCGTGAAATAGTCGTCGATGGCGGAGCTGGTGACCGTCCCGTCATTGCGGGCCACGAGGTCGCCCGTGAGATTGCTCGCTGTCACAATCCTGTTCAGGGTCGCGACATAGTCGGCGACATTGACGACGCCGAAGAACAGCAGGATCAGGATCGGGAAGGTGATCGCCGCCTCGATGGCGGCCACACCCGACTGATCGGCGCCAAAGCGTCTGACCGCAGAATCCCACAGCATCAGAATGGCTCGTTCATGAACACGGTGAGACCGTAGATCCGCCGCGAATCAGTCTTGCCCGACAGGTTGCTGAACACGCCGAGGAAGGGGAAGACAAAGGACCAGTCGAAGGTCGCCACCACCGAGCCCCGCCTGGAGGATCCTCCGGGCTGGTAGGTCGAGGTGTAGGTACCGACGCCATTCGCCGGGCCCACGGCAATGGGCTGGGGCATCACGGTTGCCAGTGCTGTGAAACTGTCCGCGTTCCGTACGTCGATATTGATGGCTGCGGCACAGTTGCTGATCAGCACGACACGGCTGCACAGGAGAGACCTGAAAGCCGACTCATCCAGGATCGGTGTCCCGTCAGCCTGTGTCACTGCACCCGTCCGGATCTGGCGGGTGGCGGTCTCCACGGCGTGCTGCAGTTCGAATTGCGCGACCAGCATGATGCTGATCTCGATGATGGCTCCCAGCAGAATGATGAGGGGCATCGCCACCAGCGCGAACTCGATGGCTGCGGCGCCGCTCTCTGAACGACGGGCGTGCTTTTGCATTGATGACCTCACGCCGGATAGAATAGGCGGGGCGGGCTCATTTTGCAATCAAAGGTCACATGCCGTTGGTCCGGCGTCAGGGTGCCGCTGGCGCCGGTGTCCGGGACAGCAGAAGGTCCTCGCCAAGAGCCTGCGAGGTGGCCAGGGCCGTCTTCGAGTTCATCTGGTCGACGAAACCCTTGAAGAACAATTCGTTGTCGCCGATGCGCAAGATGGGCTCGCAGTCCGCGGGACAGGCGTAGGTGAAACGGCCATCGGGCGTGAACATGGCGAGGCTGTCGGAATCGGCGTAGGACACATGCACGAGGTAGTCGACCATTGACTTGCCTGCGGCATCGAGCACGAGGATGTTGGTGAGGCCCGGTCCCCGCGCATGCAGGAAGATGGAGCGTCCCTCGAGTGTGGCGTCGGCGATGCTCGGGTTGCCGACCACCACCGTTCCGGGATCCGACGGCAACTGGATGATCTGCGACTGATCGGCCGTAAGCACCAGTTTCTCGGACGCAACTGCCCCATGAAGCGCTCCGAGCCACAATCCGACAGACATGGCCGCAAGACTCAGAATACGGATTTGGTGTCTCATGGTGGATCGGCTCCGGAATGACCAGTGTGTCGTGGCTTCAAGGCACATCTGCCTGACAATGTTACGAGACTGGTGAATCTTCCCTTAAAGGTGTTCATTTGACAAGATGTTGCCAATGATGGAAATCACAAGTATTTCATGATTGCATTCTGGTATAGAGACATAAATACTGTTTCTCTGAAATACAAATCTCAAATAAATCATGAGATACGCAAGTCAAACAGATTTATTTTAGAACATATACTTGTAAATCTTGCAAACCCGAACGGTTTTTCCAGATTGTTTGAATTGAATTCTAGGTTTTCTCCCTGAGCTCTACTAAAGATTTAAGAAAATCACGGCTTTTCTACCATTAATTGTAGGTGATTCATCAAATCTACAATTGTTTTCAACTTCGGCGCTCCATGGGGGTTGACCCCGGATTTACCGGCCATTAAATCGACGCATTGAAAATGCTACCTACAGTTCCAGATCACCGGTGTGGTTCGGATCTCAGAGTTCGTGTCGTAGAAACATCAACGGAGAAACATCATGATGAACCTCAAGCGCTTCCTGAAGGATGAGTCCGGTGCCACGGCCATTGAATATGGCCTGATCGCTGCGCTCGTTGCCGTGGCGATCATTGGGGCTGTAACGGCGCTCGGCACCTCATTGATAGGTTTGTTTGACGGCATTTCTGCGGAACTTGACGGGGCGACACCCACACAGTAGTGACCAGCGGCACAACCGCATAATTTGCGCAGTACTTCAATGGATGCGTCGGGGCTTGCCAGCCTCCCGGCGCGTCCTTTCGTTGGTTATCCGCGGAGACCGGGGCACAGTTTTAATGGAGTGCGAACTCCTCTAATCCTTCGTGGCCGTCGTGATTGCAGCGGCGGCACTGCAAATCGGCGCGAGCTTGAATGCCACTCTCCGCAGCATTCCAGATGGCGTGTGTCGGCGTGGCCGCTGGCCTTGTGGTTTCGCGCAAGTTGATTGTGTTTGAGTCTCACCATGGTTGATCAAACAGCGCTTCCAGTGGCTCTCTCGGCCTTTCTGTTCCCCTGTCTGATGATCGTTGCCGGGGCAGGCGATGTTCTGAGCATGCGGATCCCGAACTGGCTTACCGTAATGGTCGCTGTGATGTTCCTGCCGTTTGCCCTGTGGGCGGGTCTTCCGCCAACTGTCCTCCTCATTCATGTCGCGACCGGCATCGCTGCGCTGGCAGGCGGATTTCTGCTGTTCTCGTTGGGTGTCATCGGAGGCGGCGATGCCAAGCTGCTCTCGGCGGGGGCTGTCTGGTTCGGCTTTCCGGGGATTCTTGCGTTTCTCGTCTATACGGCGCTGGCAGGGGGGGTACTGGCCGTTGCCGTTTCCCTGTGGTCGGCGCTCCGTATCGAGGCAGAGGTCCATGAACTGGACCGGCGTGGCGTCTTCCGGAGCATAATGCCGGAAGTTCCCTACGGATTTGCGCTCGCGGCCGGCGCCATTCTTGCCTCACCGTCCGCCGGCTGGTGGATGGCTGCCGGACCGGCCTGACGGCAGATTGTTTTATAGTTAACGCAAATTTATATATTACACTCCAAAGTCGCGTATTGAGACACGCATGTGGAGTGAGGGAATCAGTCGATGAACAGGGCCCGGCTACTAATTCTGGTGGTGGCCATCGTGGCGGCGCTGCTGGCGGCCTATCTCGCCAGGGGTCTGCTCAAGAGCCGTCCGGAACCGCAGGTCGGACAGATCACGGCGCCCGTCGTCGTCGACACGACCCCCATGACGGAAGTGCTCGTGGCTGCCAAGAACCTCAACAAGGGCGAGACGATGGGTGACTTTGCCCTGGAGTGGAAGTCTTGGCCGCGCAGTGCGGTTGCACCGGGGATGATCACCCGTGGCGAAACCCCCAACGCCGTCAAGGATCTGGAGGGCGCGCGCGCCCGGCTGCCCATCTATTCGGGCGAGCCGATCCTGAATTCCAAGGTGGTGAAGCCTGGCGACCGCGGTTTCATGAGCGCCATCCTGCCCGAGGGGATGCGCGCGGTGTCGGTTGGCATTTCCGACCGGACGGCGGCG
The DNA here is from genome assembly GCA_900298995.1 of Hyphomicrobiaceae bacterium. Classification (GTDB taxonomy): domain Bacteria; phylum Pseudomonadota; class Alphaproteobacteria; order Rhizobiales; family Aestuariivirgaceae; genus Aestuariivirga. The sequence goes on from OMIC01000039.1 coordinate 124,198, forward strand.
AGCGGCTTCATTCTGCCGGATGACCGCGTCGATGTGATCCTGACGCGCCGCAGCAACGCATACGCAGGCGGACGCAATGTGAACAGCGAGACGGTTCTCTCGAACGTTCGGGTGCTCGCCATCAACCAGACCCTCCGCGAGGAAGACGGCAAGCCCGCCATACCCGATGGCCGGACAGCCGTCCTCGAACTCGAACCCAAACAGGCCGAGGTCATGGCGAAGATCGAATCGGCCGGCGAGGTCTCCCTCGCGTTGCGATCGCTCGCCGATGACACCACCGGAGATCAGCGGCCCATACTGTCGGAAGCCTACAGGACTGGCCGCAGCTCAGCCGCCGGCGGACCGCTGGTGGTGCGCTACGGCCTCGAACGATTGATCACCAACCGGTGAGACTCAGCAATGATCATGACAAAAACAAGCCATAGACCAACATCCCGCGGAGGCCAGCGTCTGCGCCGGAGCCTCGTTGCAGGCCTCTCCGCGCTTGCGGCGCTCTGTTTCTTGCACGGGTTCGTGCCAGGCGCCCACGCCACGGACGCCGACACGATCAATGTCTCGGGTGGCGCCCAGCAGGGCCGATCCCTGCGGCTCGGCCTCGCCAAGAGCGCCGTCATCAAGCTTCCCGCCGCCGCCAAGGATGTCATCGTGGGCGATACCGGGCTCGTCGATGTGATCCTGAAGAACCGCACCACCGCATATCTCTTCGCCCGAAAGGCGGGTCAGACGAACGTCTTCTTCCTCGATGAGACCGGACGGCAGATCCTCCAGCTTGACCTCGAGGTGACTCTCGACTCGCAGGCCCTCAAGAACCTGCTCGACAGGGCTATTCCCGGAAGCTCCATCCAGGTCGACAGCACGGGGGCGAATGTCGTTCTCAAGGGCTCTGTTCCGAGTGCCGAGCAAGGCAAGAAGGCGCAGGAGCTGGCCGAGCGCTTCATGGCCAGCAACGACGGGGATACGGATTCCGTGGTCAATCTTCTGACCATCGCCCAGGGTGATCAGGTCATGCTGAAGGTACGCGTGGTCGAGTTGAAGCGCACCGTCCTCAAGCAGCTTGGCATCGACCTGAAGAACGGCCGGCTCTCCATCGGCAATTTCAACTTCGATTTCAAGAATACCACCACTCTCTTCGACGATGCGCATGTGCTGAATGGTACGGCTGCTTTTGGCGGTCCTGCCCTCAGCGTGGACGCTACCATCAAGGCGCTGGAGAGCAGCGGACTAGCGACAATTCTCGCGGAGCCGGCGCTGACTGCTGTGTCGGGCGCGCCCGCGCGTTTCCGAGTGGGCGGTGAATATCCGTATCAGAATTGCGAAATCGGCAGCAATACCATCTGCAACACCGAGTTCCGCAACTACGGTATCTCGCTGGACTTTACGCCGACTGTCCTGGCGGAAGGCCGCATCGCGCTGAACATCCATACACAGGTCAGCGATCTCGCTGAGAATGTCTTCGGCGGCGAACCGGTTATTGACAGCCGCGAGGCCCAGACCTCGCTCGAGATTCCGAGCGGCGGCTCGATGATGATCGCCGGCCTGATCCGTGATTCCTCAATTCAGCGACTCAACGCCACGCCTGGCCTGCGCGCCTTGCCTTTTGTCGGCACGCTGTTCTCCAACCGCGCCACCCAGCAGAACCAGACCGAACTGGTCGTCATTGTCACGCCCTACATCGTCGGTCCCACCGGCGAGGAAGAACTCGTGACGCCAACCGACCGCTTCAACATGGCCACGGACATGCAGCAGGTGTTCCTCGGCCGCCTCAACCGCGTCTACGGCCTGCCGGAGGGTCCGTCGACTACAAAGTACCATGGCCAGGTCGGCCATATCGTCGAATGATCCTGGAGGTAGACATGAGAACCACACGCGCCATCTCCGCTCCTGGCCGCCTCACGATCGCAATGTTGTTGCTTGCAGGCACAACCTTTCTGAATGCCTGCTCCCAGGAATTCACGGGCATCGACGATGTCTATGCCCCGACAAAGCCTGAGGAACGCTTTCCGATTGAGGTGGTCGAAAAGCCGGTGAAACTCACCGTCTCCGCCGCATCCGGCAGGCTCGGACCAGCCGAATCCGATCAGATCATCGGTCTGGCGTGGCAGGCCAAGACGCGCGCCATCACAGGCGTGACCGTCGCATATCCGGCTGGAAGCCGAAACGGGCGAAAGGTAGCCGCCGAAGTCGCTGCCCTGGTGGCGCAGCAGGGCGTGCCCCGGACCCGGATCCATACTGCAGCCTACAACGGCAAGTCTGACACCGTCACAATGGCCTTTGTGGTTCGGGTCGCCAGCACCAAGGAGTGCGGGGACTGGTCGCACAACATCGCCAACACCTACAGGAACGAACTTTATCCGAACATGGGCTGCGCCATGCAGAACAACGTCGCGGCGATGGTCTCAAACCCCGATGATCTGCTGGCCCCGCGCGCATCACCGCCGGTGCGCAGCGCCGCGCGCGATCCCGCAATGGACAACTATCTTTCCAATGACTGGACAGAACCAGTGGTGACATTCGGAGACACGCTCAATGACAACTGAGAAAATCGGTTGGACCTTCCTATAGGTTCTCCCTCATCGTCCAACTCGACAGGCAAGATGAAAATGCAAGCCGCACAGGATCCCATTCTAAACAGAGGTTCCGGCCAGGGCCTGGTTGCCATGGTGCCGCGCATCAATATCCAGGCGTTCTGCGAAACCGCGCAGACGGCTGAGGCCATGCGCGCCGCAGCCCAGGACCGGCGGATGGCGCAGGCCCACTGTCAGGTTCAGATGGGTGGCATTCCTGCGGCAGTTCGTCTCTATGAAATGCAGTCGACGCCAAACCTTCTGATTGTCGAGTCAACGGTCGACCAGGGCACGCTGCTTGGAAATCTTGCCGCTCTGGCCAATGTCTGCCAGCCCGACACGAAGGTCGTCGTCGTTGGTCAGACCAATGATGTGCTTCTCTACAGGGAGTTGATCCGTCAGGGCGTGAGTGAATACCTCGTTGCACCCGTCAATCAGCTCCAGTTGATCGAGACCATCTCCAGTCTTTACCGCAGTTCCAAGGCCGTGCCCGTCGGGCGGGTCCTGGCCTTCATGGCAGCGCGCGGCGGCACCGGGTCCAGCACGATCGCACACAACTGCGCCTGGGAGATAGCGCGCACGGCCAATCTCGAGACCGTCATCGTCGACCTTGACCTCGCGTATGGAACCGCGGGCCTCAATTTCAATCTGGACACAAGCAATGGCCTGCTTGAAGCCCTTGATCAGCCATCACGCATAGATCCCGTACTGATCGACAGGCTGCTGGCCAAGGTCGATGGGAAGCTTAGCCTGCTCAGCGGGCCCGGTGGCATAGAACGAGATATCAATATCACGTCAGACGCTGTCGAAGCGGTGCTCCTCGCCCTGCGAGCCTCGATCCCCATGATCATTGTCGATCTTCCAATGCTATGGGCGCCATGGGTCAGGTTTGCCCTCAATCATGCCGATCAGGTGATTATCACGGCCGAGCCGGAACTCGCCAGCCTGCGAAATGCAAAATACATCTCCGACGCGCTCAAGCTGGCGCGTCCCAATGATGCCCCGCCTATGCTGCTTCTCAATCGGGTGGGCGTCCCCAGGCGCCCCGAGATTACCGCCCAGGATTTCAGGAAGGCGATTGGCCTTGATGTTGCCGCGGTCATTCCCAGTGATCCGCAAAGCTTCGGTACTGCGTTGAACGGTGGAAAGATGCTGCTGGACGTCGCGGCCAAGAGCAAGGCAGCGGAGGCCCTGCGGCGGTTCGCCCGCGGCTTCGCTGGTTCTGAGAAAGTCGTGAAGTCTGGGTCAGCGTTCGATACAATCTTCGATCTTATCCCTGCACTTAGGAAAAAGTGATGTTTGGCAAGCGTTCGGGCGAAAGTCCGTCTAAGGAGGTTGTTGCCACACCGACCAATCGAGAGGTTGTAGTCGATAATATGACACAACCGGAAGCTTCGTCTGATCTAGGTCGACAGGTAGCGACCGGATTCGGCGGCCAGGCACAGCGCAGTCCGGCGACACAGTCGCAGCCGTCGTCTTTCCGGCCGACCGCAGGAACGGCGCCCTCCTTCGCGAGCAGCGATGCCGCAAGCCAGTCTCGGCATACGCAAAGCTATTACGACATGAAGAGCAAGATCTTCAATGCGCTGATCGATGCCATCGATCTTACGCAGCTTGCACAGATTGACCGGAATGCGGCCCGCGATGAAATCAGGGATATCGTCAATGAGATCATTGCTCTCAGGGATGTCCCGATTTCCGTATCCGAGCAGGAAGAGCTGCTCGAGGACATCTGCAATGACGTCCTGGGATTTGGTCCTCTCGAGCCGTTGCTCGCGCGGGATGACATTTCGGACATCATGGTCAATGGTGCAAATGCGACATTCATCGAAGTTGCGGGCCGGGTGCAGAAAACCGGCGTACGGTTTCGCGACAACACACAGCTTCTGAACATCTGTCAGCGCATCGTCAGTCAGATTGGTCGCCGTGTTGATGAATCAAGCCCGATCTGCGACGCGCGTCTGCTTGATGGCTCGCGCGTCAATGTGATCGTCCCGCCGCTTGCCATCGATGGACCCACACTCACGATCCGCAAGTTCAAGAAGGATCGACTGAAGCTCCCGGATCTCGTTCGCTTTGGCTCGATAACTCCCGAGGGTGCGACACTTCTGGAGATCATAGGCCGCGTGCGGTGCAATGTGCTGATTTCCGGCGGTACCGGTTCCGGCAAGACGACACTTCTCAATTGTCTTACCGCCTATATCGACAATGATGAGCGCATCATCACCTGCGAAGACGCCGCTGAATTGCAGTTGCAGCAACCCCACATCGTGCGGCTCGAAACGCGTCCACCCAACCTTGAGGGGGAGGGTGAGATCACCATGCGTGATCTGGTCAAGAACTGCCTGCGCATGCGGCCTGAACGGATCATCGTCGGCGAAGTGCGTGGCGCTGAGGCGTTCGACCTTCTGCAGGCCATGAACACCGGCCATGACGGGTCCATGGGCACGCTGCACGCAAACAGCCCACGCGAGGCCTTGTCGCGTATCGAATCGATGATCACGATGGGTGGATTCGCACTCCCCTCGCGGACCGTGAAGGAGATGATATCTGACTCAATCGATCTCATCGTACAGGCGGCTCGTCTCCGTGATGGTTCTCGGCGGATAACGCACATCACGGAGATTGTGGGCATGGAAGGCGATGTTATCATCACCCAGGATCTCTTCGTCTATGAGATCCTCGGTGAGGACGCAAATGGCAAGATCATGGGCCGTCACAGGTCAACTGGCATTGCGCGGCCGAATTTCTGGGAACGCGCCCGTTACTTCAACGAGGAGCGGCGGCTCGCCGAGACGCTTGAAATGGCCGAATTGCGCAGCGAACCGGCGCCGTAGGCCAGGGAGGTCCGCGCGATGATACTCGGCATGGAGACGACACAGCTCGCCATTGTTGCGTTGATCGCGGTTGCGGTAGGCCTCGGGGCGATCGTTGTTGTCTACCCGCTCCTGATGCCATCCGTACCGGAGGCGCGCGTGCGGGCGCTGGGGCGCGGCCGGCGCGCAGCACCCGCACCACGCCAGTCAGCGATGGAGAGACTGGTTGGAAGTCCCAGGGACAGCCGCCGCCGGCAAGTTCAGGATACGCTCAAACAGATCGAAGATCGTGAGAAGCAGCGAAAGAAGAAGGTCACGCTGCGCAATCTCATCGAGCGATCCGGGCTGGGCATATCGGTCCGTCGGTATTGGGCAGTCTCGGCGCTGATTGGCTCAGCCTTCGCTTTCGTGGCCCTCATTCTCGGTATTCCGTGGTACGTCGCGATCCTTGCTGGCGTGGTGGGCTTTCTCGGTGTGCCACGGTGGTTTCTTGGTTTCATGGCCAGACGGCGCGAGCAGCAGTTCCTCGATGGACTTGCCGATGCGATCGACATCATGGTGCGCGGCCTCAAGGCGGGTCTTCCACTCTCGGACGCCATGCGAGTAATCGCCACCGAGGCCGGTCCGATCATCGGGCCTGAGTTTCTCGAAGTGATCGAGGGACAGCGGATCGGGATACCGATCGATCAGGGTCTTGAGCGCATGTATGAGCGGATGCCGTTGCCTGAAGTGAGCTTCCTCGGCATCGTCATCAGTATTCAGTCCAAGACGGGTGGCAATCTTTCCGAGGCGCTTGGCAATCTCTCAAAGGTGCTGCGCGAACGCAAGAAGATGAAGGGCAAGATCAGATCTATGTCGCAGGAGGCCAAGACATCGGCTATTATCATCGGTTCGTTGCCGTTCCTGATCATCGGTGCGTTGCTGGTCATCAGCCCGAAATACCTCACGCCGTTCTTTGAGACCGAGATCGGGAACTGGATACTCATCGGTTGCGGTCTGTGGATGCTGGTGGGTATTCTTGTCATGCGCAAGATGATCAACTTCAGAATTTGAAACGAGACACTCCCCATGACTGAACTGCTGCGAAATCTGCTTGCGCCCGAGGTCCTGGTCACGTTGCTGTTCGGACTCGCGGCTTTCGCCGCCGTGCTCAGTATCGCTGCGCCAATGATCAAGTCCGATCCGCTCAAGACCCGCATGAAGGAGGTGAGCCTTGAGCGCAACAGGCTTCGCGAACGCCAGCGCGCCCAGCTTGGCGCTGCTGCCGAAGGTTCGCGGCTGCGTGACACCGGCAATGCGCGTGTTGCTGGACAGCTTGTTGAAACGCTCAATCTCAGGCGCATCTTCGAGCCCGATTCCTCGCGCGAATTGCTACGCCAGGCGGGTCTGCGCAGCGAGAGGCATCTTGTGCTTTATCTCGCGGCGCGGTTTGCCTCGCCCATTCTATTTGGATTGTTTGCCTTCGTTTATAGTTCGACCGTTCTCGCCGATGTGCTTACGCCACCTTTGCGCCTTGTAGTGACAGCGCTCGGCGTATTGTTTGGAAGTTATCTGCCACTTCTCATCGTAAAAAATCTTGTGACGCGCCGTCAGGAGTCCATCCGGCGCGCCTGGCCGGATGCGCTTGATCTCATGCTGATCTGCGTAGAGTCCGGCATGGCCATCGAGCCTGCGATGCAACGTGTTGCGCGCGAGATCGGACCCATATCGGTGCCGCTTGCCGAGGAGATGTCGCTCACCGTCGCGGAACTGGCCTATCTCCAGGAGCGGCGCAAGGCCTTCGAGAATCTGGCCAAGCGCACCGGCCTTCCCGGTGTTCGCGCGGTGGTAACGAGCTTTATCCAGGCAGAGCGCTACGGCACGCCGCTTGGTACCGCCCTGCGCGTGCTTTCCCAGGAGAACCGTGACATGCGCATGGGGGAGGCCGAACGCAAGGCAGCGGCGCTTCCCCCGAAACTTACCGTTCCGATGATGCTCTTCTTTCTGCCGGTGATCTTCGTGGTGATCCTCGGTCCGTCGGTGTTCAGCGTCATGAAGCTGATGGGCGACTGATCGTGGTCAAACGCGGGCGTTTCAGCCCTGATTGCTCTGGCTGATCTGCTGCCAGGTGTTTGGCTGCGACAGCATCTTCTGGAGATAAGCCATGTTCTCCGCCACCTGCTCTGGCGGGAGGTCCTCCTTGGCCAATGTCGTCGCTTCTTCAAACCGGCCCTGCAGCCCGACCACCAGAGCAAGATTCTGCCTGATGCGCGGCTCTGTCTTGGAGCGTGGCATGGCGTCGGCCTTGCGCAGTTCAGCCTCCGCCTGTTTCAGGTTGCCTTCCAGGGCATAGGACATGCCGAGATTGTTGATGACGGCCATGTTCTCCGGACTGCTAGCAAGCGCCTTGGCGTATTGCGCGCGCGCTTTCTGGTAAAGTCCCTGCTGGTCATAGGCCGAACCCAGCGCTGAGGCGATCCGCCAGTCGGAATCGCCCTTGCCTTCGACCGACTCCAGAACAGGTATGGCTTCGTCCGACCGGCCCGCCGACACCAGCTTGCGGCCATAGAGACCGGTGAGCTGCACATTGTCGGGATTGGCCTGCATCAGGCTCCTGTAGACGTCGAGCTGCTCGGAGGTCTTGCCAACCGCCTCGAGTCCATTGGCATAGGCCAGACCCCTGTTGATGTCCTTGGGGTCCTTGTTCCAGGCTTCGCCGAGTGCCGCCAGAGATTCCAGCGAGACTGGTGTCGTGGACGCGGTCGTCAGCTCATTGCCGGTTCCGAGCTGGCTGGTTGTCTTGTTGCAGCCTGTGAGCAGCGTGGCCGAAGCCAGCGCGAGGAGAATGGCGGCGTGCCGCGTGACCCGTGACATGGACGAACTCCGCTACGATTTGAGGGTGCAGTTTGGCGGAGACTGGTCAATAATTGATTAACCATAATCCTGTTTGGGATTATGCAGGGATGAACACCGGAGCGCGCCATGGCAAATCCAGAGACCGTCCTTCTTCCGCCCGGCCAGGGCGGGATTCCCATTTCGGTCGTGACACCTGCCGATTGGGAGCGTCTGCGCGAAGAACTCGCTCCGGACATGCGTCGCTGGGCCGATGCAAACGGTTTCAAGGCTCAGCCGGGACGTGTGATCGCATTGCCCAGCGCGCAGGGCATCCTGAAAATGGTTGTCGTGGGTGCCCTCACCGATGGAGATATCTTCGCGCTCGCGCGGCTCTGCAGGACATTGCCCGATGGCGCCTATGCCATCGGTGCAACGATGCCGAAGCCGCAACTCTTCGCCCTCGGCTGGTGTCTGGACGCCTATCGCTTCGACCGGTACCGCAAGGCGGGGCCGGCAGGGCCGCGTCTGGTGTGCCCGAAGGGTGTTGATCGCAGCGAGGTCTTGCGGGCGGTCGCAGCCACCGCGCTGGTGCGCGACCTCGTCAACACTCCCGCCTCCGACATGGGACCGGATGAGCTGGAGCAGGCGGCGCGCGCTCTGGCGCGAGCCCACAAGGCCAGGATCACGGTCACGACCGGACGGCTGCTGGAGCGCAACTTCCCCATGATTCATGCGGTGGGCAAGGCAAGTCCCCGCGCACCCAGGCTCATTGACCTCACCTGGGGACCCGTGCGGGCGCCGAAGGTCACGCTGGTAGGCAAGGGCGTGAGCTTCGACACGGGCGGACTCGATATCAAGCCGGCCTCCGGCATGGCACTCATGAAGAAGGACATGGGCGGCGCCGCCCATGTCCTCGGATTGGCGCAGATGATCATGTCTGCAAATCTGAAGCTGCGCCTGCGTATGCTCATTCCTGCGGTCGAGAATTCCATTGCCGGAAATGCCTTTCGGCCGGGTGACGTCTTGCACAGCCGGCTCGGCCTCACGGTCGAGATTGGCAATACTGACGCCGAAGGCCGTCTCATTCTGGCGGATGCGCTGGCGCTTGCAGATGAGGAGTCGCCTGATCTGCTGATCGACATGGCAACCCTCACGGGCGCAGCGCGTGTGGCGCTCGGGCCCGATCTTCCCGCACTGTTCACCGATGACGAGCAGCTCGCGGGCGATATTCACAAGGCCGGCCTCAAGGTCAATGATCCGGTATGGCGTCTGCCGCTGTGGCGGCCCTACGCCCGGCTCTTCGAGTCCGGCGTGGCCGATCTCAACAATGCGGGCGACTCCGGCTTTGCCGGCGCCATCACGGCGGCGCTGTTCCTCAGCCGCTTCGTGTCCAGGGCGAGGGCGCACGCCCATTTCGACGTCTTTGCCTGGGCGCCCTCATCCTTGCCGGGCCGACCGAGAGGCGGTGAGGCCCAGGCCATGCGCGCTCTGTTCGAGGTCATCCGCAGCCGTTTCGGCAAGTGAGGGCCGACGCTTGTCATCGGCAGAAAAAATGGCCGGGCTGTAACGGAACCGAAACAAGTTTCTGCTTGGATGTTCCGCCATGTCGCCACCACTCACCACCGCCGAGGCCCTCACGCTCTGGCATGATGTCGCGCTTGCCATGGTGCGTGATGACGAACCCGACCTATCGGTCCGCCAGGTCGGCATTCTGCTTACAGTCTATCTTGAGGCCCCGCCGCATACCGTACGCGGTCTCGCGCAGAAGCTGGGTGTCTCGAAACCCGTTGTCACCCGTGCGCTGGATGCCATGGGAAAGCTTGATCTGGTGAGCCGCCGAAGGGATGAGAAGGACCGGCGCAACGTGCTTGTCCAGCGCACGGTGCGGGGTGCGCTCTATCTCGACCGCCTGGGCGATACCATTGGCAAGCTGTCACAAAGACTGTAGTGGCACGTCATGACCGAACTTGATCCGCGGCTTCACGCCTACCGCCCTGATCTCGCTGATGCCGCATTGTCGGGCCGGGTCGTGGCGCGCCGTTTCATCGAACCCCGACCTGCACAGCTGCGCGAGGCTGTTGTCTCTCTCAGATCGTCACCGCGCTTCGACGCGATGCAGGTGACCGAGGCGCTCATGGGCGAGACCGTAAGGCTCTTTGATGAGCAGGAAGGCTGGGCCTGGGTGCAGCTCATGCGTGACGGCTATGTAGGCTATGTCAATGCCAACGCCCTGTCGTCCCACCTTCTGGTGCCCACCCATCGTGTTGCTGTTCCCTCAACCTTCCTTTACCCCGAGGCAAGCCTCAAGACCCAGCCCGCCATGCCCGTGACACTCAATGCCGGCGTGACGGTGACGGCTGAAGTCGGCGCATTTTCGAAAATCTCCGATGGGCGGTTTGTATTCTCTGCGCATCTGGTCCCTGCCGAGTCATTCTCTGGCGATTTCGTGAGCATCGCGTCAAAGTTCCGCCACGCACCCTACTACTGGGGTGGAAAATCCGTACACGGACTGGATTGTTCCGGTCTCGTGCAGCTGGCGCTCGAGGCCTGCGGGATTGCTGCGCCGCGAGACAGCGACATGCAGGAAGCCAAGCTTGGCAGGCCAGTGTCACGTGATGGCCTTGGAGGGTTGCGCCGTGGCGATCTCGTCTTCTGGGACGGGCATGTCGGCATCATGACCGATCCCGAAAACCTGCTTCACGCCAATGGCTTCCACATGATGGTCGTGGAGGAACCGTTGCGTGCGGCGGTCGAGCGCATCGCCCGACAGTATGGTCAGATCACCTCAATCCGCCGCATGTGACCCATGAACTGAGTTGCGCGCCTCAATAGCCGCGCGCGCGGTCCACCAGATTGTCCAGGCTCTCGCCGCGTTGGTGGCGCCGGATGTTGCCCACCACATAGGCGCAGATGGTTTCCGGGTCGCTGTCGGCGGCACAATGCGGCGTCACGGTGACGCGCGGGTGCGTCCATAACGGGCTGTCCGGCGGCAGCGGTTCAGTAGCAAAAACATCGAGCGTGGCCGCAAGAAGCTCACCCGCATCGAGGGCTGCAATGATATCTGCCTCAACCTGCTGGCGACCACGACCGGCATTGATGATGACCGGCGCGCCCAGAGGCCCCTTGCGCGACAGCTTGCGGATCGTGCTGCGGTTGATGATGCCGTCCGTGTCGGGTGGCGCCGGCAACAGCGACACCAGCACATCGGTCCGCGCCAGGAAGGCGTCGAACTCTGCTGATCCGGCGAAGCTTTCGACGCCGGGAACACTCTTGCGGCTCTGGCTCCAGCCCGCAACCGCAAAGCCGATGTCCCGCAGTTTCAGCGCCGAATCCGTCCCCATCACGCCAAGCCCCATGATCCCGACCTTCAAATCCTTCGCGGCATGGGTTGGAAAGGAATTCCAGATCTTGTGTTTTTGATTGTCTTCGATGCGCCGCTGCTGGCGATGGTGATACAGTACATGCAAAACGATGTATTCGGACATGCGCCCCGTAAGGTCAGGGTCGTTGACGCGCACGATCGGAATGTTTCCCGGAAGCGTCGGGTCCTTCAGTATGGCATCGACGCCAGCACCCAGCGACATGATGACCTTGAGATTGGGCAGGCTCTTCACGACGCCTGGTGGCGGTAGCCATGCCGCGCAATACTCGATGTCGGCCACATTGCCCATGCGGTCGGGCCAGACCCGCACGTCGAGATCGGGGGCCACCTTTGCCATGGCCGCCGTCCAGACATCGACGGGCCAGGTCGGCAGGATGAACAGAAACGCCATTATTGATTCACCACACCTTCCGGCGCTACCTTGAGGTTGAGCGCCGCTGCGATCAGCGCCTTGGTATAGTCCGTCTTCGGCCGGGAGAAAACCTCCGCCGTCGGCCCGCTCTCCACTGTTATGCCATTGCGCATCACGATCACCTCATTGGCCAGTGCGCGCACCACGCGCAGGTCATGGCTGATGAACAGATACGCCAGATTGTGCCGTGCCTGCAGGTCGCGGAGCAATTCGACGATCTGCGCCTGCACCGACATGTCGAGGGCTGATGTCGGCTCGTCCAGCATGATGAATTTCGGTTCGAGAGCGAGGGCGCGGGCAATGGCGATCCGCTGGCGCTGCCCGCCCGAGAACTCATGCGGGTAGCGGTCCATGGTGGCGGGGTCCAGCCCCACCTCGGTGAGCGCCCGCGCGATAATGGCGCGGCGCGTCTCGTAGTCATGGCCCCGGCCCAGAACCGTCAGGCCTTCCTCGACAATCTGCTGAATCGACAGACGCGGCGACAGGGACCCGAACGGGTCCTGAAAGACGATCTGCATGTCCTTGCGCAGCGGCCGCATCATCGCCGTGTTGTAACCGTCGATTGCCTGCCCCATGTAGACGATCGGTCCTTCCGAGCGGATCAGGCGCAGCAGCGCCAGTCCGAGTGTCGTCTTGCCGGACCCTGACTCGCCCACCACGCCCAGCGTCTGGCCTTCCCGCACCACGGCATCGACACCGTCCACGGCCTTGATGTGGCCCACCGTCTTGCGGAAGAAGCCGCGCCTGATCGGGAACCAGACCTTGAGCCCCTGGGCCTGAATGACGGCCGGTGCATCGGGATTGCTTGGCGGCGGCGATCCCTTGGGTTCGGCGGTCAGCAGCAGCCGGGTATAGGGGTGCTGCGGATCGGCGAACACGGCCTTGGCCTCACCCTGTTCGACCGCCTTTCCGCGCTGCATGACCACGATGGAATCCGCCATTTCCCGCACGATGCCGAGGTCATGGGTGATGAGCAGCATTGCCATGCCGAATTCAGCCTGAAGATCCTTCAGCAGTTTCAGGATCTGCGCCTGCACCGTAACGTCAAGAGCTGTGGTCGGCTCGTCGGCGATCAGCAGATCCGGGTTGTTGGCGAGTGCCATGGCGATCATCACTCGCTGGCGCTGGCCGCCTGAAAGCTGGTGTGGATAGTCGAGGAGCCGCGTTTCGGGATCGCGGATGCCGACCTTGTCGAGAAGTTCAATGATGCGGGCCCGCGCCGCATCACCCTTCAGGTTCTGATGCAGTTCGAGGATCTCGCCGATCTGCCGCTCCACCGTGTGCAACGGATTGAGGGAGGTCATCGGCTCCTGGAAGATCATGGTGATGTCATTGCCGCGCACCTTCATAAGGTCGCGCTCATCGGCATCGAGCAGTTCCTGCTCCTTGAAGCGGATCGAGCCCGAAGGATGGAACGCAGCGGGGTAGGGCAGCAGCTTGAGGATCGACAGCGCCGAGACCGACTTGCCGGAGCCTGACTCACCCACCAGCGCGAGGGTCTCGCCGCGCCTGATCGAAAAAGAGACCTTGTCCACCGCCAGCGTGACATTTCCCCCCTGCCGGAAGGCGACCGAGAGATCTTTGACCTCGAGCATCGGGGCGGTCATGCGAATGTCTTCCGCGGATCGAGGGCATCGCGAACCGCCTCGCCGATGAACACCAGAAGCGAGAGCATGACGGATACCACGAGGAAACCGGTGAGCCCCAGCCACGGTGCCTGAAGGTTGTTCTTGCCCTGGGCGATGAGTTCGCCCAGTGAGGGTGAGCCGGGCGGCAGTCCGAAGCCCAGAAAATCGAGCGACGTCAGCACCGTCACTGACCCCGCGAGGATGAAGGGCATGAAGGTCACCGTTGAGACGACTGCATTGGGCAGGAGATGCTTCACCATGATGCGGCCGTCGGAGAGTCCCAGTGCACGGGCTGCGCGGACATATTCGAAATTCCGGGCACGGAGGAATTCGGCGCGCACCAGCCCGACGATTGACGTCCAGGAGAACAGGATCTGTATGAACAGCAGGATCCAGAAGGTGGGCGTGATGAAGGCGGCGAGGATGATCAGCAGGTAGAGCCCAGGCATCGAGGTCCAGATCTCGATGAAGCGCTGGAAGATCAGGTCGGTCCAGCCGCCGAAATAGCCCTGCACCGCACCCGCCGCCATGCCGATGAGGGAGGAGAACAGCGTCAGGATCAGCCCGAAAGCCACAGATATCCGGAAGCCATAGACGAGACGAGCCACCACGTCGCGCCCCTGGTCGTCCGTGCCCAGCCAATTGAGATTGCCGAATACGCAATTGGGGTCCTCCGCACCCAGCGGATACTTCACGCAGGCGTCCGCCCGGCTCAACTGGAAGGCCGGCGGCGAGGGCGCGGGGCTTGGCAGTTCGTTGTTCACGGTATTGTAGGAATAACGGATCGGCGGCCAGATCATCCAGCCATTGGCGTTGATCTCGTCCTGGTTCACCGGGTCACGGAAGTCCGTGCGCGCCAGGAATCCGCCGAATTTCGATTCTGGATAGTCAACAAAGGTCGGGTAGAGCAGCTCGCCCTTGTAGGAGACGAGAATGGGCCGGTCGCTCGCGAGGAATGGCGCAAAGACCGATATCAGGAACAACACCGCAAAAATCCAGAACGACCAGTATCCGCGCCCGTTCTGGCGGAACAGTTGCCAGCGGCGGCGGTTGAGCGGGGTGATGTGCATGGCCATGCCTCAGACGTCCCGCTTCTCGAAATCGATGCGCGGATCGATCCAGGTGTACATGAGGTCGGAGACGAGCTGCACGACGAGGCCCAGCAGCGTGAAGATGTAGAGACTCGCGAAGACGATGGGGTAGTCGCGGTCGAGCGTTGCCTTGAAGAACAGATATCCCAGGCCGTCCAGCGAGAATATTGTCTCGATCAGCAGCGAACTGGCGAAGAAGGCGCCGATGAAGGCTCCGGGAAATCCGGCGATCACCAGCAGCATGGCGTTGCGGAACACATGACCATAGAGCACGCGGCGCTCGCTGAGGCCCTTGGCGCGCGCCGTCATCACATATTGCTTCCGGATCTCGTCGAGGAAGGAGTTCTTGGTCAGCATCGTCATGGTGGCAAAGGACCCGATCGCCATGGCGAACAGCGGCAGCGTGAGGTGCCAGGCATAATCCGCGATCTTGCCCGCAAGGCTCAGCTCGCTGAAATTGTCCGAGCTCAGGCCGCGCAGCGGAAACCAGCTGAAATAGCTTCCACCCGCGAACATCACGATCAGCATGATGGCGAAGATGAAGCTCGGGATGGCGTAGCCGATGATGATGACACCCGATGTCCAGACATCGAAGGCCGAGCCGTCCTTCACCGCCTTGCGGATGCCCAGGGGAATCGAGACCAGATACTGCACCACGGTCAGCCACAGGCCGAGCGAGATCGAGACCGGCAGCTTCTCGGCGATGAGGCTGATCACCGATCGGTCGCGGAAATAGCTCTGCCCGAAATTGAAGGTGAAATAGTCCCGCATCATCAGCAGGAACCGCTCGGGCGCGGGCTTGTCGAAGCCGAACTGCTTTTCAAGGCTCTTGATGAATTCGGGGTCGAGGCCCTGTGCGCCGCGGTACTTGAAGGACGTGGCCTCGCTCCCGGCCATCTGTGCCTGAACGCCGCCCGCCTCATTGCCGGTGTTGCCGCTGATGCGGCTCGTCGAGTCGGTGTCGGTGCCCTGCATCTTGGCGATGACCTGTTCCACGGGTCCGCCGGGCACGAACTGGATGACGGCAAAGGTCATCAGCATGATGCCCACCAGCGTGGGGATCATCAGCAGCAGGCGTTTCAGGATATAGGCGCCCATGGGCGAAGATCAGTTACCGTTGGCGATTCGCTTGGCCTTTGACTCGTCATACCACCAGGTATCGACGATGCCACGGTCGTATTTTGGCCTGATCTCCGGCTGCCCGAACTTGTCCCAATAGGCCAGCCAGTAGCTTCCCTTGTACCAGTTCGGCACCCAGAACTGCTCAGCCCGCAGCACGCGGTCGAGTGCGCGGCCTGCCACATTGAGCTCCTCGCGCGAGGTTGCGGCCACAATCCGGTCGATCAGTCCGTCGATGGCGGGAGAGGCAACCCCCGCCAGATTGAAGGTTCCGGGCTTGCTGACGGACTCCGAGCCGAAAAACACGCGCAAGCCATCGCCCGGTGTCAGGCCTGCCATGAAGCGGCCGACCACAACGTCATAGTCGTAGGCGTCCAGCCGCGACTGGTACTGCGCGCTGTCCACGCTGCGGATCGAGGCGTTGATGCCCAGCAGCTTCAGGTTCTTCACATAGGGGCCGAGGACCCGTTCGAAGGTCGGTCCGTCGTTCAGGAATTCGACGTTCAGTGTCTCGCCCCTGGCGTTGCGGCGTTGCGCGCCGTCCATCGCCCAGCCGGCCTCGTCGAGGAGCCGCGAGGCCTGGCGCAGCAGCTTGCGGTCCTGGCCCGAGCCATCGGAGACCGGCGGCAGCACCGCATCCTCAAACACCTCCGGTCGCAGGCTGGCGCGGTAGGGCTCGAGCAGCGCCAGCTCATCGGCGGGCGGCGGGCCCTCGGCCTTGAGCGGCGACCGGTCGAAGAAGCCCTGCGTGCGCGTGTAGAGACCGTAGAACAGGTTCTTGTTCGTCCATTCGAAATCAAACGCAAGGTTCAAGGCCATCCGTACACGGATATCCTTGAACGTCTCCCGCCGCATGTTGAGGAAGAAGCCCTGCGCGCCCGACGGCGTCTCGTCGGGGATCACCGTCTTCAGCACCCGCCCGTCGGCGATCGCGGGAAAATCATAGGCTGTGGACCAGTTGCGCGATACGAACTCCTCGCGCAGGTCGAGCACGCCCGACTTCAGCGCCTCGAAGGCCGGCCCGTGATCGCGGAAATACTCGAAGCGCACCTCGTCGAAATTGTAGCGTCCCCGGTTCACCGGAAGATCCTTGGCCCAGTAGTCGGCGCGCCGCCCGTAAGCAACATATTCGCCAGGCTTGAAGGATTTGACGGCATAGGGCCCCGACCCCAGCGGCGGTTCGAGTGTCGATTTCGAGAAATCCACCTTCGCATAATAGGCCCTGGAGAAGATCGGCAGCTGCGCCACGGTGAGCGGCAGGTCGCGCGTGCGCTCGCCCTTGAAGCGGTAGCGCACCGCGCCGGGCGACAAGACCTCGCAGGCCTCGACATCGCGGATGGTGATGCGGATGCGCTCATGGCCCTGCGTCGACAGAAGCCGGAAGCTGTCGCAGACATCCTCGGCGGTCAGCGGCGAGCCATCCGCAAACCGCGCCGCGCTGCGCAGATGGAAGGTCACGCTCTTGTGGTCGTCCGCGAGATCGGCGGTCTCCGCCACCAGCCCGTAGAGCGAGTCCGGCTCGTCGGCGGCCGCCGCCATGAGGCTGTCGAACATCAGCTCATGGCCTTGCGCGGGATCACCCTTGAGGATGTAGCCGTTGAAGCTGTCGAAGGACTGGATCGCCGCGGGGCCGATCAGCGACAGGGCGCCGCCCTTGGGCGCCTCCGGGTTCACATAGTCGAAATGCGCGAAATTCGCCGGGTACTTCAGGTCGCCGAAGGCCGAGAGCCCATGGCGGGGTTCTGCAGCCGCCGCAGCCGCTCCGAGGCTGAGCGCGACGAGTGCCGATGCAAGACGCCTCATGATGCATCCACCTTTCGTGCCCTCTCCGCGTCCCACCACCAGATGTCGGGGAAACCGGTGGACAGCGAGGGCAGCGTGTCCGGTCGCCCGAAGCGGTCCCAGCGCGCCGTGCGCTGATAGGGAATGAACCACATGGGCACAACATAGTGGTTCCACATCAGCGCCCGGTCCAGCGCCCGGCAGGCATTGACCAGGCTCTCGCGGTCGCTGGCGAAGATGAGCTTTTCGATCAGGGCATCGATTGCCGGATTGGCGATGCCCACATAGTTGCGGCTGCCATCGCGCTTTGCTGCCTCACTGCCCCAGTATTCGCGCTGCTCGTTGCCCGGCGAGAGCGACTGGCCCCAGCTTCCCACCATGATGTCATAGTCGAAGGTCTGGGTGCGGCGCTCATACTGCGCGCTGTCCACCGTCTTCACGGTGACACTGATGCCGAGCAGTTCCAGCTGCTGCTTGTAGGGCAGGGCCACGCGCTCGAACAGCGGCGAGTCGAGCAGGAATTCGATGGCCAGGCTCTCGCCCTGCGCATTCTTCAGAACCGACTTGCCGCCCTCGGGGCTCACCTTCCAGCCCGCCGCGTCGAGAAGCGTTGCCGCCCGGCGCATGTTCCTGCGCCTTGCCTGTGGCGTGTCGTTCAGCGGGTTCTTGTATTCCGTGGTGAAGACATCGGGCGGCAGCTTGTCCTTCAGCGGCTCCAGCAGGGCGAGTTCGGCGGCGGATGGCAGGCCGCGAGCCTCCATCTCGGAATTGTTGAAATAGCTCCGTGAACGGATGTATTGCCCGTAGAACAGGTTCTGGTTTGCCCACTCGAAATCGAAGGCATGGTTGAGCGCCTGCCGCACCCGCACGTCCTGGAACTTCGGGCGCCGGATGTTCATCGCCCAGCTCTGCATGCCATTGACCTGGTTGAGCGTGATCTCTTCCTTCACCACCTTGCCGGCCTGAACGGTGGGGAAGTCGTATCCTGTGGCCCACATCTTGGAGGAGCCTTCGGTGCGCCAGTCATACTGGCCACCCTTGAAGGCCTCGAAGGCCACATTGGCGTCGCGGAAATAGATGTATTCGATCTCGTCGAAATTGTTCTGGCCCAGGTTCACGGCGAGGTCCTTGCCCCAATAGTCCGGTACGCGCTTCATGAGGATGGATGCGCCGGGCTTGACGTCGGTGGCGACATAGGCGCCCGACCCCAGCGGCGTCTCAAGCGTTGTGGCGTTGATGTCGCGTTGCCGGCCCTGTACGTCCTTTCCCGTCCACCAGTGTTTGGGCAGCACGGGCAATTGTCCGGTGATCAGCGGCAGCTCGCGGTTGCCCGCGATGGAGAAGGTGAACGTCACCTCGTGCTCGCCCGTCTGTTCGGCCCTTGAGATGTTCTTGTAATAGGCATTGTACTGCGGATGCGCATCGCGCAGCGCCTGCATGGACCAGATCACATCCTCGGGCGTGATCGGCGCGCCATCATGGAAGCGGGCTTCGGGACGCAGGCGGAACACCACCATGGAGCGGTCCTCCGGGTGCCAGACGCTGCTGGCCACCAGGCCATATTCGGTCGAGGGCTCGTCGAGGGAGGGGGTCAGCAGTGCATCATTCAGGACCGCGCCCGCCGGCGCGCCCTTGAAGGAATAGGGGTTGAGGCTGTCAAACGAGCCCACCAGTCCGAAGCGCACCCGTCCCGCTTTCGGGGCATCCGGGTTCACATAATCAAAATGCGCAAAACCGGCGGGATACTTGATGTCCGCGAAGAGCGTCAGCGCATGGCGGAAGGCGCGGTCGTCGGCTTCGGCCACCTGAACGCCGATGAGGTGTGCTGCAGGCGCCAGGCCTGCAAGCTTCAGCAGTGTGCGGCGGTTGAGTGTCATGCGCAGGGGGTCCTCCGGTCGGAACGGCAGCGGCAAAGTTATGCCATGCTTGCCGCAAAACAAAACACCGGCAAGTGGCTTGCCGGTGTCCAGTCTTCGCGCGCTTTGCGGCCTTTACGGGGCAGGGAAGGGCACGGGGCTGTCGGAGAGGGTTGCCAGATAGGCAAGCAGATTGGCCCGGTCCGCGTCCTTCTTCAGGCCGCCATATCCCATCTTGGTGCCGGGAACAGCCGTCTTGGGCGAGGTCAGAAAGGCGTTCAGCGCCTCATAGGTCCAGGGCTTGTCCTTGAGCGCGGCCATGGCCTCGGAATAGGCGAAGCCCTCGTGAATTCCGTGGTTGCGGCCAACGATGCCCCACAGATTGGGCCCCACCTTGTTTGGACCGCCCTTCGAGCCGTCATGGCAGGCCGCGCAGGCCTTGAACACCGCCTGGCCCTTGGTCGCATCGGCCGACGCCAGAAGTGTTCCCAGTGATTCGGCAGGCTCTGCCGGGGCTTCGGCCTCGGTCCCGCCGGCCGTCTCGGCCTCGGCCCCTTCAATCGCATAGCCCTGCTTTTCGGGCTTTTCGACGTGGTAGATGATCTTGCTCAGTTCGCTCAGGCCGAACACCACCAGGGCTGTCCCCAGCACTGCGCCCGCGATCTTGTTGAATTCGAAGCTATCCATCAAGGTTCCAACCCCTAGAGCCGTCAGTCGGGCGCGGAAACTAGTGCTTTCTCGTGGCCGCCGCAATAGTATAAGGGGGCTTGTATCATTTTGCCGCGCTTTGGCCTAACTGTATGATTGATAATCAGAATACCATCGTCGTCATCCCCGCCCGCATGGCCTCTACCCGGCTTCCGGGAAAGCCTCTGGCCGACATCAACGGCCTGCCCATGATCGTGCAGTGCTGGAAACGGGCGAAAGAGGCCAATATCGGCCAGGTCCTTGTCGCCGCCGCTGAAAACGAGATCGCCGACGTCATCCGCTCCCATGGCGGCGATGCCATCGTCACCGACCCGGCGCTGCCCTCCGGCTCGGACCGGATCGCAGAGGCGCTGGCCCTGCGCGACCCGCAGCAGCGCTTCGAACATGTGGTCAATCTGCAGGGCGACCTGCCGACCATCGATTCGCTCTCGATCCAGCGCTGCCTGGCCGGGCTGGTGAATGCGGCGGCCGACATTTCCACCATAGCGGCGCGCATCGAGACGGCCGAAGACGTCGCCAACCCCAACATCGTCAAGGCCATCGCGCCGCTGGGGCCCGATCGCGAGGTCGCCTTCGCGCGCGATTTCCTGCGTGAGGTCGGGCCGCACCATGCCCCGCCGCACTGGCATCACATCGGTGTTTATGCCTATCGCCGCCCCGCGCTCGAACGCTTCGTGTCGCTCCCGGTCAGCGCCCGCGAGGCGGCCCGCAAGCTCGAGCAGATGCGCGCCATGGACAATGACATGCGCATCGTCGTCGTCCGGGTTGACACCGTGCCTCTGGGCGTCGATACGCCCCACGAACTCGAGATCGCCCGCCGCATGCTGAGGACCTCCTGATGCCTTTGAAGATCGCCTATCAGGGCGAGCCGGGTGCGAATTCGCACATCGCCTGCCTTGAAGCCTTTCCCGGCCATGAGCCGCTGTCCTGTGGCACCTTCGAGGACGCCTTCCAGGCCGTGGCGGAGGGCGAGGCCGCGCTCGCCATGATCCCCATCGACAATTCGGTCGCGGGCCGCGTGGCCGACATCCATCATCTCCTGCCGCGCGCCAGCCTGCACATCGTGGGTGAGCATTTCCTTCCCGTGCACCATCAGCTGATGATTGTGCCCGAGGCCGACCCCGCGCAGGTCCGCAGCGTGCACAGCCATGTCCATGCGCTGGGCCAGTGCCGCAAGGTGATCCGCGAACTGGGGCTCAGGCCCGTGGTCGCGGCGGATACCGCAGGCGCGGCGCGCGAGCTCTCGGAAGCCCGCGATCCGGCGCGTGCCGCCATCGCTTCAAGGCTGGCCGCCGAGATCTATGGCCTGCGCATCATCCGCGAGAACATCGAGGACGAAAGCCACAACACCACGCGCTTCGTGGTGCTCTCGGCGACCCCGCAGGAGATGACGGCAGACGACCGGCCGGTCATCACCACCTTCGTGTTCCGTGTACGGAACGTTCCGGCTGCGCTCTACAAGGCCATGGGCGGCTTCGCCACCAATGGCGTCAACATGACCAAGCTCGAATCCTACCAGATCGAGGGCCAGTTCTCGGCAACCCAGTTCTATGCCGACATCGAGGGCCATCCCTCGGAGCGCAACGTGCGCCTCGCCATGGAGGAGCTTGAGTTCTTCACCAGCTACCTCCGCGTGCTTGGTTCCTACAGGGCCTCGCCGCACCGCGCCGAAATCGCCCGCCGGTTCGAAGGCGCCTGAGGGCCAGGTCCGTGCGCGCCTGGCGCATCCGGCCTTTGCCGGACGCATGCCTTTCGCGTGATTGGGGAGCCGCCGGCGTCCCTCAGGGAGCTTCACCCGTGAGTTCCCCGCGCACCGCGCGCGCGATCAGCTGGCGTGTGTTGTCGATTCCGTAGAGTGCCACGAAGCTGCCGAAGCGCGGTCCCTTCTCCTCGCCCAGCAGCACCTGATAGAGCATGTTGAACCAGCCCTGCGCCACGCCGACTGACCCATCCTTCTGCGTGGTCGTGTAGGGTTCGCGGCGGCCCACGTCATAGACCTTCTGCTGGATCTCCTCGGGCGTTGCCTGGGCGGGCAGGGTGGCAAGCGCGGCCGCGAGATCGTTCAGCGCGGCCCCTTCCTCCCTGGACGGCGCCCGGTAGGTCTTCGCGGGCTTCACGAAATCATCGAAATAGCGCAGCGCGTGGGTGACGAGGGCATCGAGTCGCGGGTGCGTATCCGGCTTCAGATGCGGCGCATAGCGCAGGATGAAGCCCCACAGCGCCGACTTGTCATGGGCATTTGCCACCGCGGCGAGGTTGAGCAGCAGCGCGAAGGAAATCCCGCCCTCCTCGGGCGCGGGCGGCTGGCCGCCATGGATGTGCCAGACCGGATTCATGAGCCGGTCCACGGGCTTGTCGGCCTGGCGCTGATAGGCCGAGAGGAAGGCGCCGTAGTCGTCCACGGCACGCGGGATGACGTCGAAATACAGCCGCTTGGCCTCGCGCGGCTTGTTGTACATGAACAGGGCGAGTGATTCCGGATCGGCATAGGTCAGCCACTCGTCGATGGTCAGGCCGTTGCCCTTCGACTTCGAGATCTTCTGGCCGTTCTCGTCTAGAAACAGTTCATAGACGTAATGTTCCGGCGCATCCGCGCCGAGGATCTCGCAGATCCGGTCATAGATCGGCGCATTGGTCTGGTGGTCCTTGCCGAACATCTCGAAATCAACGCCCAGCGCCGCCCAGCGCATGCCGAAGTCGGGCTTCCACTGCAGCTTGGTGCGTCCGCCGGTGACCGGCATCGTCACATCCGTGCCGTCCTCGTCGGTGAAGGTGATGGTGCCCGCCCTGGCGTCGACGGCCTTCATCGGAACATAGAGGACACGCCCGCTTGAAGGCGAAATCGGCAGGAAGGGCGAATAGGTGGCCTGACGCTCCTCGCCCAGCGTCGGAAGCATCACGGCCATGATGTCATCGAATTTCTCGAGCGCGCGCAGCAGCATCGCGTCGAAGCGTCCGGACTTGTAGTATTCGGTGGCGGAGGCGAACTCATAGTCGAATCCGAAGGCGTCGAGGAAGCGCCGGAGCATGGCGTTGTTGTGGTGGCCGAAGCTCTCATACTTGCCGCCGAAGGGGTCGGGCACGGCTGTGAGGGGCATGTGCATGTAGGGCTTGAGCGCGGCCGGGTCGGGCACCGTTTCGGGGATCTTGCGCATGCCGTCCATGTCATCCGAGAAGCACAGGAGCCGTGTCGGCATGTCGCTCAGAAGCTGGAAGGCGCGGCGCACCATGGTGGTGCGCGCCACTTCCCCGAAGGTCCCGATGTGCGGCAGGCCCGAGGGGCCATAGCCGGTCTCGAAAAGGATTTCGGTCTTGCCTGTCCGTTTGGCGCGGGCCACCAGCTTGCGGGCTTCCTCGAAGGGCCAGGCCTTGCTGGTTTCGGCGGCGGCACGAAGGGCGGGGTCGGTTGTCATGAGGGTCTGAGTCCGGTCCAAACTGTGAGCAGCGGTGTTTAGGCACAGGACGGGACCGGGTCAATCGCGGGCGGCTTCCGAGGGCTTCCGCCGGCATGCCTAAAGCTCTACAAACAGCTTCTTCCGGCTACAGGATAACAATGGATTCGACGCTTCCCACTGCCGTGTCGTCCGGCATGGGCGCCATGATTGGCGGCCATCGGATGGACCCTGCGCGCGCGCTTGCCGCGCTTGCGGTGGAGCCGCATCTTCTGTGCCATTCCGCCTTTCTGATCGAGCGTTTAGGGCTTGCCGCGCAAGCCCCGCGCGGGGTTGTTCGCGCCGCCCGCGAGCAGCGGCATTTCGATGTCGCCGAGCTCTTCGCCTTCATCTGTCCGGCACGCTTTGCAACGCCGACACCCTCCGGTCTGGCTCGCTCCCTCGCCCTCGAACCGGGCGCAGACGACACCGAAACCCTGCGTCTGATCACCGAAGATCTGATGCAGCGGCTTGCGGCCCGGCACTATCCGCTGATGCGCGAAACTGCCGAGAACGCCAACTTCCTTTTGAGCGCCAAGTGGCCGTGGGCAAAGCCAATTCTCGACGTATTGCGCAAGGCCAATCCGAAGCTCGATGCCGGTTCCTTTGCAACCGGACTCAATGCCTGGGACCGGCTTCCGGAGTGGGAGGAAGATGCGGGCCGGCCACCCGGACGACAGGATCCCGTGACAGCCGATGAAGCCGCCCGGTTTCTGGCCGAGGTGCTTGGCCCCGACGCAGAACGCCGCGCTGCGCAGGCAGACTACGCCGGCAAGGCGAGCTTTGCCTTCCAGCCGCGCCAGTCCAAGGAAATCAACAACATCCTGCTTGCCGAGGCAGGCACCGGGCTGGGCAAGACGCTGGGCTATCTGGCGCCTGCCTGGCTGTGGTCGCGCAAAAACAACGCGCCCGTCTGGGTGTCGACCTACACCAAGAATCTGCAGCGTCAGATCGATCAGGAGAGCGTGCGGCTGGTCGCCGATCCGGATGAGAGGCAAGGTCGCATTGCCATCCGCAAGGGACGCGAGAACTATGTCTGCCTGCTCAACATGCAGGAGGTGTTCGGGCGTCTCACCTCGGCCAATCCGCGCATGGCGCTGCTTGCGGCGCTGATCTCGCGCTGGACGCGCTTCACACGCGACGGCGACATGGTGGGCGGCGACTTTCCAGCATGGATTCTTCCGCTTTTCAATGATCTGGCGCTCGACGGCGATAGCCGGACGGTGAGCGTGCAATCGATGGGTCTCACCGACCGCCGCGGCGAGTGCATCTATGCGGCCTGCCCGCATTATCGCCGTTGCTTCATCGAGCGCTCGGTGCGGGCGGGGCGCAATGCCGCCATCGTGATTGCCAACCATGCCTTGGTGCTCCATCAGGCTGCCGTGGACAATGCGCTGGGTCTTGCCCGCACCGCCGAGGAGGAAGCAGCGCCCGGCGGCCTTCGCCGTATCGTTTTCGACGAGGGCCATCACCTGTTCGATGCTGCCGACCAGGCCTTCTCGGGACATCTGACAGCGCTTGAGACGACCGAACTGCGCCGCTGGATCCGCGGGCCTGAATCCGAAAGGCGTCGCGGACGCGGTCTTGCAGACCGCTTGGGCGATCTCCTTGGCGATGACGAGGCTGGAGAAAAGCTTCTGCGCGAGGTGCTGCGCGCGGCGCAGGCCTTGCCCGGTCCCGGCTGGACCCGCCGCGTGCAGGCAGGCCAGCCCGAGGGCATTGCCGAACAGTTCCTCAGCCTCGTGCGTCAGCAGGTGCTGGCGCGCGCCGAACCCAATGCCGGCGGTCACAGTCTCGAGACCGATTGCCTGCCGCTCATCGAAGGACTTGGCGAGGCAGCTCAGGACCTTACGGAGGCGCTTCACAACCTGAAAAAGCCGATGACAGCCCTTGCCAATGCTCTGGCCAGGAAGCTTGACAGCGAGGCTGGCGATCTCAGCAGTTCTGATCGCGGACGGATCGAGGCCCTGTCGCGCTCGCTGCGGCGACGAGGCGAGTTGATGGTGGGCGGATGGATAGAGATGCTCGGCCGGTTGCTGCGGGAGCGCAATCCGTTGTTCGTCGAGTGGTTCGACATCGCGCAGGCTTTCGGTCGCGAACATGACGTCGGCCTGCATTCGCACTGGCTCGACCCGACGGAACCCCTGGCGCTCGCCGTGTTGCGTCCGGCGGATGGTGTGATCATCACGTCTGCAACATTGAAGGACCGTCCACCCGACGTGCCAGATGACTGGGCGAATGCCGAAACCCGGACGGGCGCCATACACCTGCCATATCCCGTCAAACGCGAGAGCTGGGACTCGCCTTTCGACTATGCCGGCCAGAGCAGCGTGATCGTGGTGACGGATGTGAACCGCGAGGACATGGATCAGGTGGCGGCCGCCTATCGCGAGTTGTTTCTCGCCTCAGGCGGCGGAGCGCTGGGCCTGTTCACTGCGATTGCGCGGCTGAGGGCGGTTCATCGCCGCCTGATCAAGCCGCTGGCAGATGGTGGTCTCCCACTCTATGCGCAACATGTCGACTTGATGGATACCGGTACGCTGGTCGACATGTTCCGCGCCGAGCGCGACGCCTGTCTTCTGGGCACGGACGCGGTGCGCGACGGCGTGGATGTGCCTGGCGATTCGCTCCGCCTGATCGTGCTCGATCGCGTGCCATGGGCGACGCCGACGATTCTCGAGCGCGCCCGCCGCGAAGCCTTCGGCGGCACGGCCTATACCGACATGGCCGTACGGCTCAAGCTTCGCCAGGGCTTTGGCCGGCTCATCCGGCGGGCGGGCGACCGTGGTCATTTTGTCGTGCTCGATCCGCGTCTTGCCTCACGTTTTGCCACGGCATTCCCGGCTGGCGTGACGGTACGCCGACTCGGTCTCGTCGATGCCATCGAGGCCATCCGCGCTTGACCGCGCGAAGGGCAGCGCCCACATTCCCGGTTTTCACGGAGGTCCTGACATGTCCGGAACAATTTCGACCGAGCAGGCGCTGATCTACACGATGGTGACGATGTCAGGCGTTGAGGGCAAGATCAACGCGGTTGAGCTGGCCGAAATCCGCCAGCTCGTGCAGGTCCTTCCGATCTTTCACGATTTTGACGAACACCGCCTGGTGACCGTTGCGCAGGAAGCAGGCGAGATCCTGCAGGACAAGGAGGGCCTCAAGGCCATTCTCGGACTGGTGAAACAGGCGCTTCCGCCAAGGTTGCGCGAAACCGCCTATGCGCTTGCCGTTGAGGTTGCAGCCTCAGATCTTGCGGTGGGCAAGGAGGAATTGCGCTTTCTGGCCATTCTCCGCGACGCGCTCGGCCTCGACAAGCTGGTGACTGCCGCCATCGAGCGGTCGGCCATCGCGCGCTATCAGCGGCCTTGAGAAATCAATCGTCGAGCTATTGACTTTATTCCTATTTTATGGTAGTGATCCGGCCAAGTGCCGTGCCTGCTGCTGATTGACATCGTGAATATCCTTCCGGCTCAGGCGAAGGCCCGCCGTTCGAGTCCCGGCATGCGGCTGGCGAAACTGACGGCGCGCGCCACGAAGAAAATGTTCAGCGCCGCCCAGAGCCCGTGGTTGCCGAAGGGCGCCTCGAGAAACCACCAGGCGAGCATGAAGATGGCGAGGGAGACGATCATCATGTTGCGCATGTCGCGGGTCGCCATGGCGCCGGTGAAGATGCCGTCAAACTGGAAGCAGATCACGCCCAGAAGCGGTGAGACCGACACCCATGGCAAGTAGAGGCGGGCGGCAGCGCGCACCTCTGTGCTCACTGTCATCATGTCGATGAGCAGGGGACCAAAGCTCCAGATGGCGAGCGAGCACAGGAGCCCCACGACCATGGCCCAAAGGCTGGTCAGCCAGATTGCCGCGCGAAAACGCGCCCTGTTGCGCGCGCCAACCGACTGTCCGACGAGGGCTTCGGAGGCGTAGGCAAAGCCGTCGATGAGATAGGCAGAGACCTCGAAAAGGTTGATGAGGACAGCGTTGGCGGCGACGATCACGTCACCTGACTTTGCGCCGCGCGCCGTGAACCACGAAAAGGCGAAGACAAGGCAGAGCGTCCGGATCATCACGTCGCGGTTCATCAGCAGCGTACGCCGCAGGGCAACTGGATTGAGAACCCGTGGCCAGGAGACGTGGGCGCCCATGGCGCGGAGTTCGCGGCTGGCAAGGCCCAGCGCAAGGATGACGGCCGCCCATTCGGCGATGAGCGCAGCAAGACCGACGCCATCAGAGGTCATGCCGAGCACCAGGACGAAGAGTGCGGAGAGCGCCATGTTGGTGAGGTTGAGGAAGAGCTGGACAACAAAGGCAAGCCGCGCGCGGGACTGGCCGATGAACCAGCCCATGATGCAATAGTTGGCGAACGCGGCCGGAGCGCTCCAGATGCGGCGATTGAAATAGGCTTCGCCATGCATGCGGATTTCCGGCGAGCCGCCAATGAGGCTGAAAGCTGCATCCCGGATGAGTGGCGACAGGGCGATGAGCAGAATGCCTGCCAGGAGTGCGATGCCAAGCGCCCGCAGCAGGACTGCGGCCAATTCCCCCGTGTTGCCGGCGCCAATTGCCAGTGCCGACAGACCGCCGGTTGACAATCGCAGAAAGCCGAAGCCCCAGAAGATGAAGGAGAAGATCAGAGCTCCCACGGCGATTGCACCGATGTAGTAGGGCTCGTGGAGCTGGCCGATGACGGCTGTGTTGACCACTCCGATCAGTGGCTCCGAGACATTCGAGAGCATGATGGGCACGGCAACTGTCAGGACCGAGCGATTGGTCACCGGAGCGTTGGGGTCGAGGGCCATGCCGTTGCTGTTGCGTCTGCGGCCATTGCAAGTCAAGCTTGGCGGTCAATGAGCCTGCCACGACGCTTTCAGGACTGGTTTGCCGCGCGCGGCTGGACGCCGCGCGCGCATCAGCTTGCCGTGCTGGCCCATGCCGTAGCACGCGACACTGTGCTGCTGATCTCGCCGACAGGCGGTGGCAAGACGCTGGCCGGATTTCTGCCGAGCCTGGCCGAGATCACGGCGCGCGGCCCGGGGCAGGGCATCCACACGCTCTATGTGTCGCCGCTCAAGGCGCTGGCCATGGATATTGCGCGCAATCTGGAGGCGCCGATTGCCGAAATGGGACTTCCCGTGACCGTGGAGACCCGCACCGGCGATACGCCCCAGGCCCGGCGGCAACGGCAGCGGCAGAAGCCGCCCGACATTCTCATCACCACGCCTGAACAGGTCTCGCTTCTGGTGGCCGATCCACAGGCGGGACATCTGCTGAAGGGATTGCGAATGGTGATCCTTGACGAGCTGCATGCGCTGGTGACGTCGAAGCGCGGCGTGCTCCTGTCCCTGGCGCTGACAAGGGTGCAGTCACATGCGCCAGAGGCGATCCGCATCGGGCTGTCGGCGACGGTTGCCGACCCGGACGCCTTGCGCGCCTGGCTGGTGCCGGCGGGCGCCGCGCCAGCGCCTCTGGTGATGGGCCAACCGGGTGCGCGGCCCAATATCCGCATTCTGGCCTCGGTGGAGCGTGTGCCATGGTCCGGACATTCCGCGCTGTATGCCATTCCGGAAGTCTACGGGGAAATCCGCCGGGCAAAGATGACGCTCGTCTTTGTCAACACGCGCTCGCAGGCGGAGGTGATCTTCCAGGCGCTGTGGGAGGCCAATGAAGACAATCTGCCGATCGCCCTGCACCACGGTTCGCTCGACGTGGCACAGCGGCGGAAGGTGGAGGCGGCGATGGCGGCGGGCCGTTTGCGCGCGGTGGTCTGCACATCGACCCTCGAACTCGGCATTGACTGGGGAGAAGTGGACCTTGTGGTTCACGTCGGCGCGCCGAAGGGCTCAAGCCGCCTTCTGCAGCGGATCGGGCGTTCCAATCATCGGCTGGATCTGCCCTCGGAGGCCCTGCTGGTTCCCTCAAACCGCTTCGAGGTGCTGGAATGTCAGGCAGCCCGCGAAGCTGCCGCCGAGAATGCGCAAGATACAGATTATCCGATGGTGCGGAAGCTCGATGTTCTGGCCCAGCACATACTCGGACGGGCCTGTGCGGGTCCCTTCCGGCCGGATGAGCTGTTTGCCGAAGTCTCCAGCGCATGGACATACCGTACTCTGACGCGGGAGGATTTCGACAAGGCCATCGACTATGTCGCGACCGGTGGTTACGCGCTCAGGGCCTATGAACGTCATGCCAAGCTGAAGGCCCAGCCCGATGGGCTGCTGCGGCTTCCCCACCCCCGGCTGGCGCTCGCGTATCGGCTGAACATGGGCACCATCATCGAGGACGAGATGCTGAAGGGGCGGCTGGCGCATGTGAAGCGCCGGCTCGGGAAACGCGTCGTGACCGCAGGGCGCACGCTCGGGGAGGCGGAGGAATGGTTCCTCAGCCAACTGACGATCGGCCAGACATTCCTGTTTGCGGGCGAAGTCCTGCGCTTCGAGGGATTGGACGAGACCGGCGCCCTGGCGACGCGCAGCCAGGCACAAGAGCCGATGGTGCCATCCTACCAGGGCGGAAAGTTTCCGCTCTCGACCTATCTGGCTACCCGGGTCCGGACGATGCTGGCGCGTCCCGCAGACTGGAAACAGCTTCCGCCGCAGGTGCAGGGCTGGCTTTCGCTGCAACGGTTCCGTTCGGCAATCCCGGGGCCAGAGCAGATGCTGGCCGAGACCTTCCCGCGGGCGGGCAAGCATTACCTCGTTTGCTATCCATTCGAGGGACGTCTGGCACATCAGACGCTGGGCATGCTGCTCACGCGCCGCCTCGAGCGTGCTGGGATGCAGCCGTTGGGCTTCGTCGCGTCGGATTATGCGCTGGCGGTGTGGATGGCGCGCGATCTGTCGCTCGGACTTGCGTCGGGCCGGGTGGCGCTCGGTCAGCTCTTCGACGAGGACATGATGGGTGACGATCTGGAGGCCTGGCTCGCGGAGTCGGCTCTGATGAAGCGGAGCTTCCGGAATGTGGCGATCATCGCGGGACTGATCGAGCGGCGCCAGCCGGGTCGCGAGAAGACGGCGCGGCAGATGACCGTCAACACCGACCTGATCTATGACGTGCTGCGGAGCCATGAGCCCGACCATTTGCTGCTGCGCGCAGCCTGGGAGGATGCTGCCGACGGATTGATCGATGCCTGGCGGCTGGGTGCGCTGCTGCGGCGCATCCGGGGTGGGATCGTGCACAAGGCTCTCGACACGGTGTCGCCGCTCGCCGTGCCGGTGATGTTGGAGATCGGCCGCGAATCGGTCTACGGCGGAGCCCATGATGCCGTTCTCGCCGAAGCCGCGGATGCCCTCATCGACGAGGCCATGCGGCTTGTCTAGATCGCAGCGCATACGGCTCGGCAGCATGGAATTCATTCCCGACCTTTCGGGCGCGCTGTTCGCTCCGGATCTTCGGACGCTGCTCGTTGCAGATCTGCATCTTGAGAAGGGAAGCAGCCTGGCGCGGCGCGGCGTGCATTTGCCACCCTATGACACCCGCCAGTCGCTTCTCCAGCTTGGCGCGGTGATGGCGGCCACGGGTGCGGAACGCCTGATCCTGCTTGGCGACAGTTTTCACGACGAAGGGGCGCGCGGGCGCATCGATGCCGCCGATCTGGCGCTCCTGCGCAGCCTGGCGGCGGCGGCCGACACGCTGTGGATTGCCGGCAATCATGACCCCTCGCCTCCCGCCGACATAGGTGGACGGGTGGTCGAGGAGATCGTGCTGGGCGGCATCAGCCTGCGTCACCAGCCCCGTGCGCTCCGCGACGGGGAATGCGAAATCGCCGGGCACCTGCACCCGGCCGCCGCGGTCACCGCACGCGGGCTCAGCATTCGCCGGCGCTGCTTCATTGCGGATTCGCGGCGGCTCATCATGCCGGCCTTCGGGAGCTACACGGGCTCGCTCAGCGTGCGGTCGCCAGCCTTCGAGGGGCTGTTCGGCGATTTCCATGTGTGGATGATCGGGGATGCCGCGATACACCGCTTCCCGGCGGCGAGGGTCAGCTGAGGATCACGGCCAGCAGTGCTGCGATCTGGGCGATGACGGCTCCGCCCGTGAGCAGCATGCGCAGCCGCCCGAACCACAGGGGAAGCCGTCCGGCCTCGGCGCTCGTCACGTCCCACAGGGCCTGGGAGAGGTAGCCGGCAATCAGCAGCGACAGGGCCGGGACGGGCGGCAGAAAGGCGGCCGCGAGACCCGCCAGTGCGCCCAGCACGCTGGCCGTGAAATCGCGTCCCTGGCGGGCGGCGTCATAGGGACCCAGCGCCGTGCCCCAGCGGATGCCGCCAAGGAAGGAGAGGATGATCGCGCCATAGATCACCGTCAGGCGCAAGCCAGTCTCGGGCGTGAGCAGCGGCAGCGGCAGCCACAGTGCCAGAGCCCCGGCAGCGAAGGGAATGAGGCCGGCGAGGCCAAGGGCCAACGCCATGGCCGGGCTGCGGGCGGGACTGGACGCGGTGCTCATGCCGCCCTTTTGACGCGGCGCGGCGGCGGAGGCAAGAGCCCGCGCTAAGCCACGCGGTTGCGCAGGCGCTCAAGAAGTTCCGGCGTCAGATGCCCTGTGACCTTCAGTCCGGCCCGAAGCTGGAACATGCGGATGGCGTTGGCGGTGCGGGCGTCGATCCGGCCATCACCGGCGATACCGACCCGCAGGCCTAGTCCGGCGAGCAGGCCGTGGGCTTCCTCGATATCAGCCGGTGTGAGCGATCCCATCTCGTCAGGCTTCTGGCCTGCACTTCCGGGCGCGGCGTTGTTCCAGGATGGCTCGATCACGGTGAGGACATTGGCGGAATCATCGGCCGCCGCGGGAACCCAGGCGTCCACGCGGCCCTTCAGCGCCTTGAGCTGCTTTTCGGGAATGGTCTTGGCGAGCGCGGTGGCGCGCCGCCCCGACTCCTCATCGCCCGCCCGTGCAGCGAGCGCGTACCAGACATAGGCTTCGGACGGGTCGGCGGTGACGCCCAGGCCGCGCTCGAACAGGATGGCGAGGTTGAACTGGCTGTCCCTGAAGCCACGCTCGGCAGCCGCCGAGAACCAGCGAAAGGCCTTTGCGTAATCCGGCCGTCCTGCAGCATCGCCGGCCGCCAGGACTGCCGCGTTGTGCATGGCCCTGACATTGCCGGCCGTGGCAGCGCGATCATACCAGAGCAGCGCCCGCACGGGGTCTGTCTCGACGCCCTTGCCGAGTTCGAACAGCATGGCCAACCGGTATTGCGCCGGAGCGAGACCGCGCGCGGCGGATTGCTGATACCAGTAGAAGGCCTTGCCGAAATCCTGTGCGATGCCCTCGCCGTCCAGATAGCGCCCGGCGACGATGAACTGGGCGCGCGGATCACCTTGCAATGCGGCCTTGCGCAGCGCGTCGGTGCCGGCGGTCTCGGGCAAATCCTGCGGCGTATCGCTCCCGGCACCGGTGATGATGCTGGCGAGTTTGCCCGGGGGCAGGGCGCCGGTGATGATGGGGTCGGACTTGTTCTGTCCGACGCTCGCAAGTTCATTCACCGCGCGCGGCATCTCGATGGCGCCTGACTGATTGGCGGGTGGCTGCGGCTTGGTCAGGCTCTGATAGGCGAAATAGGAGGCCGCCAGTAGAACGACGATGCCGGCATAGAGGAGCGCCTTGCGGCGGGTGAGGCCGGATGCGCCTGCGCTGCGCGTCGGAATGTCGGCAGGCGATGAGGTCGCTGATGGCCCGGGCTTGCGCCACAGCCGCTTGACGAGGCCGCCTGCGAAGCCGGTGGTTTCTTCCGCCGCAGTGGCCGCAGCGGCATATTCGGCACGCAGGGCGGCGGGACGCGACGAGGCCGCCTGCGCTGCGCGGCGGGCAGCGGCGATGAAATCATCCGCGCTGGACGCGGGCGTTTCGGCTGCGGCAGCGGAAACCTCGGGGAGTGTCATGCCCAGTTCAGCTGCAGCGGCAGGTTCCGGCGCAGGCGCAGCGATGGTCTGGCCTTGCGTAGGCGGCGGTGACCCCATAGCGGCTTCAGGCTGCTGACCCTCGGCAGACTCAAGTTCCGCGATGCGGTCGACGATCTCCGCGAGGGTTTCATGCACGGCCCGTAATGTTTCCTGGGTGCGGCGTTCCGCGCCCGCAGCGCTTTCGCGGACGGCGCGCAATGCGTCCGTCAGTGCGCCGAGTTCAGCTGACGGCATGGCTTCGGCCGGATGGCCCTCGCCGCGCATCTGCTCGAGACCATCCTGCAACTGGCCGATGGCGCGCTCCATGGTCTCGAGATGACCGATCTGCTGTTCGGTCTGGGCAAGGCGCTGAGACACCGCTGCAACCGAGTCCTGAAGGTCGTGAAGGGCCTGTCCGTCGTCCTCGAGGTGCCGGGCAGTGTCGAGCCGGTGCTCGAGTTCAGCAATGCGCTGTTCGAGTGCCCCGAATTCCGGCGTGTCACGGCTCGCCGCAGCGGCCAGTTCGAGACGGCGGTTGATGTCACCGAGGCGACGGTCCATGTCGGCGAGCGGGCGGAGATCGGGGCCCTGCGCCACCCGCGTCGAGAGCTGTTCCAGCGCGACACCCAGTGACTGGAGGTCGCGTTCGCTGGCGCTGGCCGCCTTGATCTCATCAAGACGTCGCGCCAGGTTGCCCATGTCGTTGCGCAGTTTTTCCATGTCCGCGAAGAGGGTGGCGGGACCGGCGGCCCCCGCCTGCGCCTCCTTGAGAGCCGCCAGCACGCGGCTTTCCATGTCCCGCAATTCGCCGCGCGCCGCCGTGACGGCCGATGACTGGGCCTGGGATGCCATCTGCTGGGCAGAGGCCTTCATGGCGTCAATCCGCTCGGAGAGCAGGCCTTCGGAGCGCTGGATCCGGCTCAGCATCTCCGAGAGGCGGTTCTCGAGGCCGCCGAGCACCGGTGCCGCCCGCAGGATGTCGTCGCTGGTGGGCGCCAGGCTGCCGCGCTCGGCCATGCCGGAAAGCCGCTCCTGCATCGTCTTGAGTGAATCGCGGGTGCGCTTCTCGCTCACCTCGATGTGCTCGACCACGTTGCGGATGGCGGTTTCCAGGGCCTTGTAGCCCTGCGAATCCTCCGCCCGCTCGAAGGGCTGGGACCGACCCAGCCCGGCGATCTGCTGGCTCAGCATGGACAGCCGGTCATTGACCGCGCTCAGCGCCTCGACGGTCTGGCGCTCGTTGTCGTCGATCCGCTCGACGAGACGGGCGAGGGTTTCGGCTTCCTCGCCTGCGGGGCCGCGCGGCGGAAGTGTCGCCGTCTGGCGCTCGCGCTGGGCGAGGTCGGCGAGCTGCTGCGCGATATCCTGGAGGCGCAGGGCGCTGTCCTCGCGGCGTTCGGCAGCCGCGCTGCGGCGGCGCTCGGCCTGCGGCGGAGATGCGGAAGAGGGCGGATGATCTGGTGTCTCAGGGGAGGAGGTCACGAAGCTATCCCGTCCGAATGTGAGCCCGGCCGGAGCACCTGTAATATTCGCGCTCTGGTCGAGAATCACACTATTTAACCATTCCCCGAGCGTTATGCCAGCGCGGCGTGCGGCGCGCTTGGCGACCACACGGGCTTCGGGCTCGATGCCCTTGACGCTCCAGGGAATGCCCGGCTTCATGACGGCTTCAATTCTCGCTTGCCCGCAAACAGGCAGGCCGGCCTGAGCGCCGGCCGCTGGGCATGCGGGATTGTCCCTATCTAGGGTTAGGTGATTTGGTAAATATCGGGTTAAGCGCCCTCCGGCGTGTTCATGGCCCGGACACCAGGACGGACGCAGGGGGATACACACGGCGGAGGCTCCGGCGTATAGAGGCGCGCCAGGGTGCGATACCAGCCACCACGCGAGGCGGAGCAATCGATCATGACTGAGACGGACGCCAAAGACCGGTCAAATCGTGACCGGACCTATTCGATCACCGAGCTTTGTCGTGAATTCGATGTCACCCCGCGTACCTTGCGCTTTTACGAGCAGAAGGGTCTTCTGCACCCGGCAAGGCGGGGATGGACGAGGCTGTTCAGCTACCGTGACCGGGCGCGGCTGCAGCTGATCCTGCGCGGCAAGAAGGTCGGCTTCGCGCTGGAGGAGATCAAGGAGATGCTTGATCTCTACAATCTGCGGGACGGGCAGCTCACGCAGCTGCGCATCACCTCCACCAAGATGCGGGAACGGCTCGAGGCGCTGCGCCGCCAGCGCGTAGAGCTCGAGGACGCGATTGCCGACCTCGAGCGCACGGTCGTGGTGGTTGACGGCATGCTCAAGGAGCGTGAGGCCAAGGTGCCCAACACCGCAGCCAGCTGATCGCAAACAGACCATGCCACTCGCCTATGTGCTGAACCAGCTTGATCGCCGCGCCAATGACCGGACGCGGTCGGAATGGCTCGCTGCGCAACGCCAGCACTCCGACGCGCAGATTGTGCGGATCGCTGGCGATTCGACACTGGTCGTTGACGGGCGGCTGGTGACGGACCGTTCAGGCAGCGAGGAGCCGGTTGTATTCCTTGGTCTGGATCCGCAGGGCAGGCCATGGTTTGCCTGCAGCACATCACAAACCGAAGGTTTGCGCGATCTGCGGAGCCTTGCCATGGATGAGGTCCTGCCGCCCGGGGAACTCGGGATTCTCGCCCAGGCACGCTCGCTCATGCAGTGGCATGAACGGCGGCGCTTCTGCTCGAATTGCGCTGGCAAGCTCGAGAGCGCGGATGCGGGCTACCGCCGTCATTGCCCGGCCTGCGGGATGGATCATTTTCCACGTACTGATCCGGTGGTCATCATGGTGGTCCGCCATGCGCGTGGCATTCTGCTTGGCCGTCAGCAGGCCTGGAAGCCCGGCATGTATTCCGCGCTTGCAGGCTTCGTCGAACCCGGCGAGACCATCGAAGATGCCGCGCGGCGCGAGGTCTTCGAGGAGGCCGGCGTGCGGGTGGGCGCGGTACGCTATGTTTCAAGCCAGCCGTGGCCGTTCCTGTCCAATCTGATGATCGGGCTGATTGGCGAAGCGCTGTCGGACGAGATCGTGCGCGACCCCACGGAACTCGAGGACGCGCGCTGGTTCAACCGCGACGAAGCACGCCTGATGCTGGCGCATACGCATCCCAAAGGCCTCTACGCGGCAAACCCCTACGCCATCGCCCATGACTTGATCAGGGCGGCGCTGGATGAGACTGAGGCGCCGGGCGGGGGAGCCTGACCTTGTGTTCCTGAGGCTACTGGCTGGCCCACATGATGCGGGCAAGCCAGTCGATGTCCTTCATCTCCAGGACCTTGTTGGCATGGCTGGGATTGAAGGACGCGAGTTCCACGGTCCTGGATGTCTGCCGGTGCATGATCTTGGCCATCACCTGTCCATCCTGCAGGCGAACGACCACGCGGTCACCCTTGCGCACGGTGGCGGCCGGCGAGACGATGATGATGTCGCCCTCGCGATAGACGGGGAGCATCGAGTCGCCGGTTATCTCCAGCGCATAGGCATTGGCGTCGGTGACGCCCGGCACGTCGATTTCATCCCAGCCATTGCCGACCGGAAAGCCGGAGTCGTCGAAGAATCCGCCCTTGCCCGCCCTCGCAAAACCGAGCAACGGGATCTGCCGCAGTTTCGGAGGCTGGCCGCGACGGCCAATCAGAAGGTCGGCGAACTCTTCCATGGACGCGCCGGACGCCTGGAGGAGCCGCGACACCGACTCCATGGTCGGCCAGCGCGGACGGCCGTCCGGGCCGTTGCGCTTGGAGGGGTTGAAGGAGGTCGGATCAAGCCCGGACTTCTTGGCGAGGCCCGAGGCCGAGTAGCCATAGCGCTCTGCGATCGTGTCGATCGCGTTCCAGACCTGCTTGTGGGTGAGCATGATGGGATCTCCGTCTGCTGAAAAAGGTCATATTCCTAGGAACCTTTACCTTGGACGTCGGTGATTGTCCAGATGCGCCTGCGGGCCTAAGCTTGTCGCGCATGCGAATTCTCTACAAGATTCTGCCCGAGGCCGAATGGCGCAAGGCGGTGGGCGCGGGCCGGTTCGAGGGCTCGTCGGTGGATCACCGGGACGGCTTCATCCATCTCTCCGCCGCACATCAGTTGCGCGGCACTGCGGAGAAGCATTTCGCCGGCCAGTCCGGCCTCTTGCTGGTCGGGTTCCCGGAGGATGATCTCACGCAACTGAGGTGGGAGCCGTCGCGCGGGGGTGATCTCTTCCCGCATGTCTATGGCGCAATCCCCACTCGGCTTGCATGCAGGGTGCAAGCGCTGGAACTGGACAGAGGCATGCTGCGCCTTCCGGGAGACATCACATGAAGTGGGCAGCTATGGCCTTTCCGCTGGCGCGGCCCTTGCTGCAGGCGCTCGATGCCGAGACCGCGCACCGGCTGACTATCGCCGCCCTGACGCAAATTCCCAATCGTGATGCTGCAGCCTCGGACCCGCGCCTTGCCGTCGAGGCCTTCGGATTGCGCTTTCCCAATCCGCTTGGTCTGGCGGCCGGCTTCGACAAGAATGCCGAAGTTGCCGATGCCATGTTGGGGCTGGGGTTCGGCTTCGTCGAGGTCGGGACGCTCACGCCGCGCTCGCAGGAGGGGAATCCCCGGCCACGGCTCTTCCGCCTCCCGGAGGACAGGGCCGTCATCAACCGCATGGGATTCAACAATGAAGGCCATGCCGCCGCGCTGAAGCGGCTCGCTGCAAGGGCTGGCCGTGGTGGCATCGTTGGCGTGAACATCGGTGCAAACAAGGATTCGGACGACCGGATCGGCGATTATGTGAAGGGCATCGAGGCCTTCTCGCAGCTTGCCTCTTACTTCACGGTCAACATTTCCTCGCCCAACACTCCCGGGCTGCGCGCCCTGCAGTCCCGTTCGGAACTGGAAACACTTCTTGGCAGACTGGCAGCCGTTCGTGCCGTCCAGTCACGCAAGCCCCCCATGCTGCTCAAGATCGCCCCGGATCTCCGTGAGGATGAGCTGGCGGATATCGCCGCAGTCTGTGCCGACGGTGCGGTGGATGGCATCATTGTATCCAACACGACGCTCGAGCGTTCTGGCCTTCGCTCGACGCTGGCGCGCGAACAGGGCGGTCTCTCGGGCGCACCTCTGCTCTCGCTGTCAACCCGGCAACTGGCGCGGCTGCATGTGCTGACCGGAGGGCGCATTCCGCTGATCGGCGCCGGTGGCGTGCATGACTGGAAATCGGCACTGCTCAAGATCCGCGCCGGCGCAAGCCTGATCCAGCTTTATTCGGCGCTGGTCTATGAGGGACCGGGGCTCGTCACGACGATTCTTGATGGTCTTGCCGTGGAGCTCACGCGGCTGGGAGAGACGCTGGACAGCCTGCGCGGGCGCGATGCCGCGCAAATCGTTCACCACAGCGGCAGCGGCACATAGGTCTGAAGAATGCGGGCAGTTGCCCCGGAGCTCTGGGCCTGATCGAGGCCATAGTCCAGCGCCTGACGGATATCGGGGCGATCACGCCGGACAAGAAAGGCGAGGTCGCGGCTGAAGAAGTCGAGATCCGAGAAGGCTGCACCGAGCAGGCGGCAGCAACCTGCCGCGGCTTCGCCCGAAACCCAGTAGATCACCTGGAGATTGTCGCCGAAAATCGCGTCGACCTCGCCGGCCTTCAGGGCGCCACCCACTGCAGCAAGATTGTCGAAGAGCGCGATCGTCGCGGCCGGATAGTAGCTCTCCAGCCAGCGGGCGTGGAGAGAGTTGCTCACCACGCCGATCCGTGCCGATCCGAGCGCCACGGGCGTTGCCTCCCGGAGCGTGCTGGTTCCGGCGACGGCAAAGCGTCCGAGGCCACGGAAATAGGGGCGTGTGGCGAGTGCTGCGGTGAGCGTCCCGCTGTCCAGACGGGGGCCGGTGACGGCGGCGTCGGCCTCGCCGCGCAGAAGGGCAGGGAGAAGATCATCGAAGGGCCGCGCCTCGACCGTGCAGTCAAGTTCCGCGCGCTCGCAGGCGGCGATGGCCAGTTCAACCGCGAGGCCGGCCGGCGCACCGGTGCGTGAGACAAAGCTGAATGGGGCGAAGTCGGCGTCGGCGACAAGCCTCACGGGCAGGTTCCGGGGGATGTCGGGGCGCTCGGTGTTTGCGACCGTGCGGAAGAGTGGGAGCCCTTGTGTGGTGGAGGATGGCTCCTCGGCGACTGCAACCTTGGAAAGAAACACAGCCGCGATTATCGCCTGACACACAGTGGAAAACTTTACCCGACGTCGCATTATCCATCCGTCTGTGAGGGGTAGGGAGTGGCAGTGTCCGGCTACGTTCGCCACGGGTTTGGCAGGAAGCCCGCGTCCAGTCTAGCCGGGGCGGCGGGAGAAGTCTTGCCGCGCGTGAGCCGGGTGGCACTGTGCGACGCTCTCCGTCGCCTGCCGCCCGATGAACTGGCTCTTGCACTGCGCCGCAAGATCGTGCCCGTGGTGAGCCTGCCGGGTGTCTTTTTCTACATCGCCTGCGGAAAGCCGGCTCTGACCGAGGCGCGGAGGCGGGGGCTGGGTCTTGTCGCCTATGCAACGGCCGGGGACCTGTTGGCGGCGGCGCGCGGCGTGCATCGGACCTATCTGCTCAATGAGGCCATGCTCGGACTCTTGCGCCTGTGGCCTGAGTTTTCCGCAAGCCGGCGTCTCACGCCCGGTCAGGTGGTTGCCGGGGTGATGCTGCTTGTCGGTCTGGCCGTGGCCTTGCAGTGGCTGCACCCGGCTCACGTTCTGGCGGGACTGTCGGTGGCGGGCGGATTGTTCTTTCTGGCGGTGATCGCCCTGCGCCTCCTGTGTCTCATGCCTCCTGGCAGACGTCCGCCGCCTGCGGCCGCAGCTCAGGCGTTTCCGCCCGAACTCCCGATCTATTCCGTGCTGGTTCCGCTGCATCGGGAGACCGCGGTTCTGTCCCAGCTGATGCGGGCACTGAGGGGATTGCGATATCCGGCTGAAAAGCTCGACATCAAGCTCATCCTCGAGGAATCCGATACGCCCATGCAAAGGGCGGTGGCAGGTCTGATGCTCGATGACCGCTTCGAGGTCGTGCTGGTTCCCGCCGGCCTGCCACAGACCAAGCCGCGCGCCCTCAACTACGCGCTCGCCTTTTGCCGTGGCGACTATGTGACCATCTATGATGCCGAGGACATTCCGGAACCCGACCAGCTTCTGAAAGCCGTCCGCCGCTTTGCATCGGCGCCACCGGAGCTGGCCTGCCTGCAGGCCCAGCTGACCTTCTACAATCCCGATGAAAACTGGCTCACCCGGCACTTCACAGCCGAATATGCCGCGCTCTTCGGCATGGTGCTGCCGGCGCTGTCGTCCTATGGCCTGCCGCTGCCTCTGGGTGGAACCTCCAATCATTTCCGGACCACCGCGCTGCGCAAGGCGGGGGCATGGGACCCCTTCAATGTGACGGAAGATGCCGATCTCGGCCTGAGGCTGGCGCGGCTGGGCTTTGAAACCGGCGTGCTCGACAGCTTTACCCACGAGTAGGCCAATACGCGGCTGGGCAACTGGCTTCGGCAGCGTGCCCGATGGCTCAAGGGTTTTCTCATCACCTGGCTGGTTCATATGCGTGCGCCGTGGATGCTGCTGCGCGAGCTTGGCCCGGCTGGCTTCTGGGTGGTGCAGGTGATGACGCTCGGGGTCTTCCTGTCCGCTCTGCTGCATCCCTTCTGTCTTGTCCTCCCCATCTGGTCCTATGCCGTTGCGCCGCCAATGCCCCCCGATGCGGGACCGGCGGTGATGCTCGCGGCAGGGCTCAGCCTCGCGGTGCTCGTCACGGGCTATGCGACCGCGATCCTGTTGATGCGCGCGGCCCTCATCCGCCGCGGATTTTCTGGCTGGGGCGTCACACTCGCGACCGTGCCCGTCTACTGGTGCCTCATGTCGGCCGCCGCATGGATGGCGCTGTGGCAGTTCGTCGTCAATCCCTTCCACTGGAACAAGACCGTACACGGACTTTCGCGGCGGCGGCCTCCGTCAGTGGCTGAGCAGCGCACGGCAGTCCCGGATGGCCTCGTCAAGGCTCGGCGCGAAGGTGATCTTCGGCGGTCTCAGACCATGGGCGGCAAGCGCGCGCGTGATGTCCGGGCTGGCGCCGCTCACCACAAGGCGCACGCCGCGCCGCGCCGCCTTTCGCGCCAGCCCCTCCATGACATTGGCGCCCGTTGAATCAAGAAACGGCACCGCGGCAAAATCCACGATCAGTGCCTTGTGGGTATCCTGGATCTGGTCCAGCACCGACCCGATGGACGCCGCAGCGCCGAAGAAAAAGGCGCCGGTGATGCGGTAGACCGCGAGATCTGGGTTGGCGGCCAGCGCCTCATCGGCGGCGCTCGGCGCCTGGGGGCTGTCCGGCATATCCTCGGCCACGAGTGGCGTTTGGGTTTTGACCCCGGTGGCCTTCGACATGCGGTAAATGAACAGCACCGATCCCAGGGCGAAGCCGACGATAATGGCCTCGGTGAGGTCGCGGAAAATGGTGAGAAGGAATGTGGCGGCGAGCACGGCCACATCGCCCCAGCCCGACCGCAACAGGACGCCGATGGCCTGCTTCTCCACCATGTTCCAGGCCACGACGGTCAGCACACCAGCCAGTGCGGCGAGCGGAATGTAGGCCGCGAGGGGTGCAGCCACCGCCATGAACAGCAGGATGAACACGGCATGCAGCATGCCTGAGACGGGCCCGTGCGCTCCCGCCCGCACATTGGTGGCGGTGCGCGCGATGGTGCCGGTCACACAGAAGCCGCCGAACAGCGCCGAGCCGATATTGGCCGCGCCCTGCGCCACCAATTCGCAGTTGGAGCGGTGACGGCGACCCGTCATGCCATCGGCCACCACGGCAGAGAGCAGCGACTCGATGGCGCCCAGAAGCGTGAATGAAAAGGCAGTGGGCAGGACCTCGACAAGCTTCGCCCATGAGAGCGCTGGCAGCGCCGGGGCCGGAAGCATGTGGGGAATGCCTCCGAAGCGGGAACCGATCGTTGCCACGGGAAGGTCCATGAGCCCGGTCAGAAGTGCCGCGAGCGCCACGGCGATCAGCATGCCCGGCCAGTGCGGACGGATGATCCTGAGTGCCACGATCACGCTCGCCGTGCCCAGCGAGAGCGCCAGGGCCGCGGGTGTCACGCTGGGTACCGCCGCCCACAGCACCGGTATCTTTTCGACTAGGGCGCCAGGCTCGGTCCCGGTGAGGGTGATTCCGAGGAGTTCCTTGATCTGGCTCGCAAAGATGATGACGGCGATGCCCGCGGTAAAACCTACCGTGACGGGGAAGGGAATGAATTTGATGAAGGTGCCGAGCCGCAGGAAACCAAGTGCTGCGAGCATGAGGCCCGAGAGCAGGGTGGCGAGGATGAGCCCATCGATTCCATGCCGGGCCACGGCTGCGGAGACCAGCACGATGAAGGCGCCCGCCGGCCCGCCGATCTGGAAGCGCGAGCCGCCCAGCATCGAGACGAGGAACCCTCCCACTGCGGCGGTATAAAGGCCCTGGGCGGGTGTGGCGCCAGATGCGATGGCAATGGCCATGGAGAGGGGCAGGGCGACGATTGCCACCGTGAGACCCGCCACCACATCCTTCTGGAACTGCGGCAGGCCGTAGCCCTCGCGCAGCACCGTGACGAGTTTCGGCGTGAACAGTTCGGCGAAAGACGCACCTTGCGCTTGCCGATGAGGAGGCTGATGCCGGTCAGTCATGCGTGCACTATGGCACGGAACACGGCATCATTCACGCCGCAGACCCATGCTCAGCGTGCAAACGGGCTCTTCAGTTTCATGTGGCGGTTCACGTCCTTGTAGAGCAGGTAGCGGAACCGGCCCGGGCCGCCGGCATAGCAGGCCTGCGGGCAGAAGGCGCGGAGCCACATGAAGTCGCCGGCCTCGACCTCCACCCAGTCATTGTTGAGACGGTAGACGGCCTTGCCCTCCAGCACATAAAGTCCATGTTCCATGACATGGGTTTCGGCGAAGGGAATGACCGCGCCTGGCTCGAAAGTGACGATGTTGACATGCATGTCGTGGCGGATGTCATTGGGATCGGCGAAGCGCG
The DNA here is from genome assembly GCA_900298995.1 of Hyphomicrobiaceae bacterium. Classification (GTDB taxonomy): domain Bacteria; phylum Pseudomonadota; class Alphaproteobacteria; order Rhizobiales; family Aestuariivirgaceae; genus Aestuariivirga. The sequence goes on from OMIC01000039.1 coordinate 167,721, forward strand.
TTGTGGCCCATTTACCCTCGGTGCCGGGCATGGCGACGGGCTTGACTGCTTCATCCGAAGTCACGAAAGCCTCTGGCAGTCCAATTCCGTCCACCCGCTCATAGGCCTTGCGCACCCAGTGAAAACGCACCGGCGCGCTGCTGTCGTTCTTCAGTGTCCATCGTGCCGCCGGCGGCAGATAGGCATAGCCACCTGCCTTCATGGCGTGGCGCTTGCCATCGAGCATCAGGGCCATTTCACCCTCCACGACGAACAGCACGCCTTCCGCGTCCGGCTCCGGCTCGGGCCGCTCGCTGCCTCCGCCGGGGGCGACTTCCATGATGTATTGCGAGAAGGTTTCGGCAAAGCCCGAAAGCGGCCGCGCAATGACCCACGCGCGGGTCTTGTCCCAGAAGGGCAGAAGGCTGGTCACGATGTCGCGCATCACGCCGCGGGGGATCACCGCGTAGGCCTCGGTGAAGACGGCGCGTCCGGTAAGGAGATCGGTCTGCGGCGGGTGGCCGCCCTGCGGGGCGTAATAGCTGCGGGTCATGGTTTTGTCCGTATGTCCGGATCAAGGATTAGAAGCCTTGGCCGGTGGCTGCAAGGTCCAAACCGTGCCTTGCAGCCGCCATTGACCCCGGGCCGAATTCAACCTACCACCGTGGCATCCTGTCCGGCGCAATGCCGCCTAGGCTGTCGAGAGCTTTTCTGAATGTGGCTGGCCCTTTTCTCCGGTTTCCTGACGGGCCTCAGCCTCATTCTCGCGATCGGCGCGCAGAATGCCTTCGTGCTTCGGCAGGGGTTGCGGCGCGAACACGTCGCGCTGGTCGTGGCGATCTGCGCGCTCTCGGACGCCGTTCTGATCCTGGCGGGTGTGGGGTTCCTCGGTTCGCTGCTGTCGGTGCTGCCCCGTCTCAGCGAGGCGATGCGGTGGGTGGGGGCGGCGTTTCTCCTGGTCTATGGCACCCTGCGGTTTCGTGCCGCCTGGCAGGGCGGCGAGAAACTCCTGCCCTCAAGCGCCAATGCGGCCTCTGCCATCAGCGTTGCGGGGACCTGTATGGTCCTCACATGGGCGAATCCGCATGTCTATCTTGATACGGTGCTTCTGCTCGGGTCGATGTCGGCGCAATATACCCCGCATGCTTACGCCTTCGGAGCCGGGGCGGCAGCAAGCTCGCTGGCTTTCTTCTCGGCTCTGGGCTTTGGCGCGCGGTTGATCGCACCTGTTTTTGCCGATGCCAGATCGTGGGTTGTGCTTGAGGTCATCATCGGAACAACCATGTGGACCATCGCAGCATTTCTTGTCCTGCGATGAGCCCCGCACCCGGGCGCATCAGAACGTGTTGGCCTCGGGCTGGCCGAAGACGAAGCCTGTTCCGTCCAGATTGTAGACGTCGGGGCGGAAATTCACCCGCCCGTCCTCGGTGGCCCAGGCGGTGAGATACATCCAGCGCACGTCCGGGCCATTCGCGATAGTCTGGTCGAACTGTTCGGTGGAATTGACAAGGCGCTCGTAGCTCAGCGGATCAAGCGGGGCAACCGAGCGGTCGAGGATCCACTTCACCACAGTCTGCACCTGATCGATACGCACGCAGCCGGAGCTCTCGAACCGCACATTGCGGCCAAACAGCTCGCGGTGCGGAGTGTCGTGCATGTAGACCATGAACTCGTTGGGGAAGTTGATCTTGACCGAGCCCAGGGAGTTGTGCGGTCCGGGCTCCTGGCGGAAGAAATAGCGCTCGGGATCGGTCAGAGACCAGTCGATAAGCGCAGGGTCGATCTCGGGCCCCTCGACGCCATCGAAGACACGGATGTGGTTGGCCTGAAGATAGCCGGGGTCTTCCTGATACTTTGGGACGATATCGCGCGCCACGATCGAGGCCGGGATCTTCCAGTACGGATTGAAGTTGATGTCGCTCACCTTGCTGGACAGCGAGGGTGACGGGCGCTCCAGCTTGCCGACAACGATGTTGTGACGAGAATAGACGCGGCCATACTCCACCGTTTCCAACTGGGTCGCCGGAATATTGACGAGAATTGAGAAATCGCCCAGTCCCTGCACATAGGCCTCGATACGCGGCAGGTTCTCGTGCAGCGTGGAGAGGCGCGTGTCGGCCGGGACGTTGAGTTGCGCCAGCGTCTTCTCGGCCACGATGCCGGATGGCAGGACGCCGTGATTGACCTGGAAGGCCGTCACAGCATCCACAAGCTCATCATCATAGACATTGGCCTTGTCCTGCTGGAGTGAGTCGAAGGGCAGGTAGTTCTCCGCCACGAGCCTGCGGCGCAGGGCAAGCACGGCCTCGCCCTTGGAACCCTTCTTCAGAGATCTTTCTTCCAGTTCTTCCCAGCCGCCGCCTGCGACGATTTCCTCATACATGGAAATTGCGCTGAGCATCGCTTCGATCGAGGCCGAGCTCAGCATGGGGGCCTGGTCCTGGCCCGCGACGATTTCCGTCTGGGTTGCAAGCTTGCCGTCGCGCGTCTGCTTCGTGGGCTGGGCCTTCACCGGCGCCGGACCGGTCAGTGAGCTCGTAAAGACCGGATCTTCGGCGCGAGCGGCGACACCCATGGCAAGAAGGCTCGCCATGGCCAGAAGGCTGCGGTTGAAAGAACGGCGCGAAAGCACGGATCGGACCCCCGGAAAAACGCCGCGACACTGGGCGAGTTGAGTAAATGACGACTTAATTGTGTGAAGTCTAGCCCCATCCTGCGACGGGAATGAGGCGATTTCCGGATCAGCTCAGGGCAGTGACCTCCCGGCGGAAGGGCAAATCGAGGAAGTCGCGCGGCGGCCGGCCAAAATCCTCCGCAAAAGCGCGGCCGGAATGGACGGCTGCGGCGATGGTTCCTGGCGCATAGCAGTCCCCGGCACGGCCCACGGGCAGGTGGCGGGCTGCCAGGTCCTGCCAAAGGCAGTCCACGGGGCGGCGGGCCGTGACGAGCACCACCGACCCCGCCCCATGGAGGGTCTCCGCTCCGGTGAACACGCAGTGAAGGCGCACATGGTCTGGAGCGACGCCCGCCACGGCCTGATTAGCGATGATCTTGACGCCGAGCGAGAGCAGCCGGGATTGGATCGCCTTTTGCTCGAGCGAGGCCTTGGTGAAGGCCGAGGCGACTGCCGCCGGGGTCACAAGCGTGACGCCGTGATCTTCACGCGCCAGGAGTTCTGCTACCACACCGCCCATGTAGTAATGGTCGTCATCGAAGATCGTGACCTCGCGGGCGCGGGGCCTCTGCCCGGCCATGAGATCGTCCGGGGTCAGGACATCGCATGCCGTGTCAAAGGTTGCGGGCGCCGTGAAGTATCGGCCTGTCAGGTCCCGCAGCCAGTGCGATCCCGTAGCCAGCAGCACCTGATCGGCGCCAAACTCGACGATGCTGTCTGCCGTCATCTCGCTTTCAAGATAGAGTGATACCGAGGAAAGCTTGCGCAGTTGCAGCAGCCGCCAGTCGCGGACCCTGGCCCAGGCGGCAAGGCCTGGCAGCTTGCTCTCCCGCGCCACCCGGCCACCGGCCTCGCCAGACTTGTCGGCGATGGTGACACGGTAGCCGCGCTGTCCCAGCGCCCGTCCTGCCTCGAGTCCTGCAGGTCCCGCCCCGATGATGAGCACATGAGCGTCGGCATCACGCGGGCGGATGTATTCCGGATGCCAGCCCCGACGCCATTCCTCGCCCATGGACGGGTTCTGGGTGCAGCGCAGGGGTGTCATGGTATAGTCATGCGTCACGCAAATATTGCAGCCGATGCATTCGCGGATGTCGTCGAGGCGCCCCTCCTCGATCTTCCGCGGCAAGAAGGGATCGGCAATCGACGGGCGCGCCGCGCCGATCATGTCCATGATCCCCTGACGGATGACGCGCACCATCGCGTCCGGCGACGTGTAGCGTCCGACCCCGATTACAGGCTTCGAGGTCAGCTTCTTGACGCCCTTGATGTAGGGCTCCTGGAAGCCTTCCTCGGAAAAGCGGGAGGTCTGCGAATCCTTCGACCAGTCGGACAGCGACAGGTCCCAGAGGTCGGGAAGTTCCGCCATCATGGCAATGGCATCCTCAACCTCTGCAGGTTCCAGTCCGGCAGCTCCCTGAAATTCGTGCATTGCAATGCGCACCGGCACGGCGCAGTCGCCGCCGACGGCGTCCTTCGTGTCGGCGATGACCTCGCGCAGCAGGCGTGCGCGGTTTTCAAGCGAACCGCCGTATTCGTCCGTCCGGAGATTGGTCGCGCGCGACAGGAAGTGCTGGAATATGCCCAGGCCGTGGCCGGCATAGACATAGACCAGATCGAAACCAGCCTGCCGGGCCCGCAGCGCAGCCTGGCGGTGGGCGCGGCGCAGGTTGCGGATATCCTCCTTGTCCATCCCGCGTGCCTGGATGGGGTCGTGGAAATAGCTTGCCGTCGGCATCGGGCTTGCCGCCATCGGTGCTTCCCGTGACCAGAGATTGTTGGCCGTATAACCGGAATGACAAAGCTCTATGCCGGACAGAGCACCCTGTGCGCCAATGGCCTCGGCGATGCGCGCCAGCATCGGGATGTCCTGGTCGCTCCACAGGCGCAACTCGACATAGGGCGAGACATCCGCGGTATGGTGGATTTCCACCATTTCCGTGCAGACTACGGCCCAGCCGCCCTCTGCCTTCATGCCGCGCATGGCGGCGAGCGCGGAGGCATCACGATAGCCCATGCCATTGCAGTGGGGCACCTGATAGAATCGGTTGCGGGCGATGTGTGGTCCGATGCGGACCGGTGCAAAGAGCACATCGTATCGCGGATCACGGGTCATGGAAGCTTCCCTGCTGGCTGGAGGGAAGATGTAGCAAAGTCCCCCACGGCTCGGCTATGCTTGGTTATGATGGGCTTGGATGGAGAACAGATGCGTCCCGCGTTCAGTGACATCCTGGCAGCTGCGGGGAGGATTGCCGGATTTGCCTTGCGTACTCCGGTGATCGAGTCGCCGCTGCTCAACGACCGGGTCGGGGGCCGCGTGCTCATCAAGGCGGAGTGCCTGCAGCGCACCGGTTCCTTCAAGTTCCGCGGTGCATGGAACCTGATTTCACAAATCGAACCCGAGAGGCATCCGGGCGGGGTCGTGGCCTATTCCTCGGGCAACCATGCGCAGGGCGTCGCTGCCGCCGCCCGGATCCGGGGTTTCAAGGCGCTGATCGTGATGCCGGCGGATACGCCGCGCATCAAGCAGGATAACACCCGGAGTTACGGGGCAGAGGTCGTGACCTATGACCGCGCAACGCAATCGCGTGAGGAAATCGCAGCGCGGTTCGTGGCGGAGCGGGGTGCCATCCTGGTCCCGCCCTTCGAGCATCCGGACATCATCGCGGGGCAGGGAACGGCCGGGCTTGAGCTGGCTGACGAGGCGGCCGAGCGTGGTGTCGAGCTCAGCGACGTGCTGGTTTGCTGTTCGGGCGGCGGGCTGACGGCTGGTGTCGCTCTGGCCATGCAGGCGCGCTCGCCCGCAACGGCCGTGCACACGGTCGAGCCCGAGGGCTTCGACGACTTTGCCCGCTCCCTGCGGAGCGGGCACATCGAACGCAATGCCAAGATGTCGGGCTCGATCTGTGACGCGCTGATGTCGCCATCACCCGGTGAGATGACCTTCGCGATCAATCGCAGGCTGCTTGGCACCGGCCTCGTGGTGAGCGATCAGGACGCCGCGGAAGCGGTGCGGTTCGCGTTCGAAGTGCTGAAACTGGTTGTGGAACCCGGAGGTGCCGTTGCGCTCGCCGCCGTGCTGTCGGGCAAGATCGACGCCCGTGGCAAGGCCATTGGCGTCATCGCTTCGGGTGGCAATTGCGACGCAGGGCTTTACGCGCGCATTCTGTCCAGGGAGATCTGAGCCGTCAGGATGCCCGGGCCATCTCGTCTGCCAGGGGGACGTCGATGTCTTCGCCGGGCTTGTGGCGGGTGACGACGATCCGGCGCTTGCGTGCCTCCTGCTGGCGCTCGGCCACCATCTCCTGCGCGAGGTCCGAGAGCCGAGCCACCGCTGCCGGGACCGCTTCGGCCGCCGGCTCGAAAATGTCTTCGTCGGCGCGGAAATACGTCAGATGGCGCGGGGCAAGTTCGGGTCCTTCCATGACTTCGTCCGACGTCTCGTCCCCGGGCAGTTCCCGGGTGCCCGCGGCAAGTGCAGCCGAGAGACGATCCATCAGGGCGTCGTGGTTGGCGGTCATGGCGGCCTCGAGCCGCCGCATGCCGGCCAGCAGGCCGGCCGACTCCCGGTTCCGAAGCCGTGTTGCGTATTGCTCGAGGAACCAGCGGCCGCGGGCCGTTTCCATCACGGCGTCCTCGATGACTTCGAAATCCTCCTGAACGAGGCTGGGCGGTTCAAGCTCGCTGACGGGCGGCCGTTCCCTCGAAGACATGCGCAACTACTCCACTCACCAACCGGACAGGCACACCTCAGCAGCTTCGCGGACCCGGTTCCCGTCCATCATCCGGCCGAGAGGTGAATCTTTGGTTTAAGTTCGGCTGATCGCCGCCCTGTCAGCCCCACAGGCTGCGCGGCGCCGGGTGCATGAGGCTGCCCTCATAGCGTATTCCGGGCTGGCGGTCCCGGGAGAGCAGCAACGGGCCATCGAGATCGATCACGTCCGCCCAGGCCGCAAGCAGCATGGCGGGCGCCATGGCCAGCGACGTGGCGAGCATGCAGCCGACCATGATCTTCAGTTGCCGGTCCTGCGCCGCGCGGGCCAGGGCGATCGCCGGTGTCAGGCCGCCCGTCTTGTCGAGCTTGATGTTGATCGCGTCATACTTGCCGGTGAGATCGTCCAGCGAAGCCTCGCCATGCGCGGATTCATCGGCGCAGACTGGCACCGGCCGCGTCATGCCGCGCAGCGCGTCATCCTGTCCGGCGGGAAGGGGCTGCTCGACCAGTTCGACCCCGGCGCGCGCGCAGTGGTCCAGCATGGGCCCGAGGTTCTCGGGCGTCCAACCCTCATTGGCATCGACGATGAGCCGGCAGCCGGGCGCGTTGCGGCGGACCGACGCGAGGCGTTCGCCGTCGCCTTCGCGGCCAAGCTTGAGCTTGAGAAGCGGGCGGTGGGCTGACCGTGCGGCCGCCGCGCCCATGGCATCCGGCGTGTCGAGGCTCAGCGTGTAGGCCGTGATCGCAGGCCTTGGCTCGGGAAGACCCGCAAGCTCCCAGACCGGCCGTCCGGTGCGCTTCGCCTCGAGGTCCCAGAGTGCGCAGTCCAGGGCGTTGCGCGCCGCCATGGGCTCTATGATCGCGGGGATTTCCGCGCGTGACACCCCCGCCTCCAGTATATTGCGGGCTGCCGTGAGCGCGGCCATCACCTCTGGCACGGTCTCGGCATAGCGGGGATAAGGCACACACTCGCCCTGGCCCTGATGGCCGTCCTGGCCGAGCATGACCCTGACCACATGCGCCTCGGTCTTGCTTCCCCGGGAAATGGTGAAAGCGCCGGCGATCGGCCAGCGTTCTTCAGCAATGTCGAGATGCAGCATCAGGGGCGCGCGGTGGATCAGTTGCGCGGTGTGGAGTCCCTGCGGCCACGGTTCACGGACGCGCCGGGACCGGTGGCGTCAAGAACATCCGCCTGGCGGCGAACGACCTCGGCCAGAGCATTGAGGGCTCCGATCTGATCGGCCACAACGCGGCGCATGGCGTCGGCGTTGTTGCGGGTCTCTTCCGGCAGCTCGGTCAGCGAACGCATCAATTCGCCGCGCGCGGTGTCGATATCCTTGACCACCTGCTGGGCGGTGAGGCGCATGTCATGGGCCGTGTGCTGGAAGTCGGCGGCCGTTGACGACAACATCTCGTTCATCGCGGCCATGGCGCGCTCATGCTGATCGCGCAGCATGCGGGCGGCCTGGTCGATCTGGCCGGCAGACGAGCCCTCGAGCTTGGTGATTTCCTGGGAGAGATTGCGGCTCGCGACGGCGGCCTGCTCGGCGATGATGCGGCCGATGTCCCGGGCCCTGTCCTCGGAGGCGGCCAGCGAGTTCTCGATGGCGCTCATATAGTTGCTGATGGCGCCGCCGATCTCGTTCGACTGTCGTGTGGCCTGAGCGAGCAAGGCCTCCAGCGCGTCGCGCCGGCCCGTGAGCAGGCGTTCCACTTCGCTGTCGACGTGTTCGACTGCGCGCTCGATCGTGAGTGAGGTGTCATCCAGCCGTGCCGACACGCGCGTGCCGGTTGTCTCGAGGCGGCTCATGAGGTCCTGCGACACCGCGCCGAGGCGCTCATCCATGACGCTGGCGGCGCTGGCGAGCTGATCGGCGAGGAAGGCGTTGACCGTCTCCATGTGCTTGACGAACTTGCGGTTGGCCTCCTCGAGCTTGGTCGTCGTATTGACCGAGACCTGCTCGAGTTCGCGGCTGGCGAGTTCCACGCGGTTGGCCAGCTGGCCGGTATCCTGCTGCAGGATGCCTGAGATCTGCGCTGCTGTTTCGGAGAGCCCCACATTGAAGGCCTCGGCAGCCTTGCCGAGATCCGTCAGGATTGCGGTCGAGGCCTGGTCCAGCACAGCGGCGAAGCGCTGGCCGGTGCCTTCGAGCTTGCCCGAGAGCTCGGCAGTGACGCGGTCCAGCATGCTGGTCGAGAGTTCGAACCGGCGCGTGAACTCGTCGGTCGTCTTGCCGATGCGTGCCAGCATGGATGATCCGGCATCGTCGAGCTGCGCGGTGGTCTGGTCTGCCGCCTGCTCGAGACGTTCCGTCATGCGCTGGTGGACCTCGCTGACTTGGGTAGTCACGCGGACAGCGGTTTCCGCGAAGTTCTCGGTCATCTCCGCTGCCGTCCGGTCGATCTGATCGGACATCATCCTGGTGTTTGCGGTGAACAGCGCCGAGATCTCGCCCGAGGTCCGGTCGAGCTGCTCGGTGAGTGTCTGTGTCTTGGTATTGAACAGGCCCGAGAGGCTGTTCCAGGTCTGATCTAGCGTTGCGTTGAGGCGCTGGGCATTTGTCGAGAACAGTCCCGAGAGCTGATCGGACGTCTGCTCGAGCTGACCTGTCAACTTGCCGGTGTTCGAGGTGAAGATGTCCGCCAGGTGGCTGGAGGTGTCGTCCAGGCGCTGGGTGAGCGTTTCGGTTGAATGTCCGAACAGGGCCGAGAGATCCGCTGCGGCCTGTTCGAGCTGGCTGCCGAGCCGCTCGGATGTCTGGTCGAGAAGCTGGCCCAGTTGCTGCGACGAGCCGTCGAGCTGGGTGGTGAGCTGATCCGTGACGGCGGCGACCTTGTTCACCGCATTGCTCGTGGTGGTGCTGACGTAATCGGTGACGCGCTGGGCCGTCTGTTCGATCTGGCCGGCCATGGCGGTCGTCGTGCTGTCCAGCCTGCTGTAGAGCTGGACGGTTGTGTCCTCGAGGCGCCGCGTCGCATCCTCGGAAGACGCGGTGATCATCTCGACGAGTGCTTCGCGCGCCTTGCCGACGTTGATCACGAAGTTTTCCGACACGCTGATCAGCTTGTCGGTCACGAGGCCGCCGGAGCTTTCGAGGCGTTCGGCGACCGCGAGACCGGAATCGGCCATGCCGCGGTTGACGATGTCTGCCGTTTCCCGGATGTGGCTGCTGAGCGTTCCGCTGGTCGATGTGAGAAGCTCATTGACCTGCGTGGCAGCGCCGTCGATGCCGTCGACCACCCCCGCAGCCGTTGTGCTGAGCGTCTCGCGCAGCGTGGCATTGGCCTGTTCGAGAAGTTCGGTTGCCGTGGACACGCTGCCGTCAATCTGGCCGTAGAGGCGCGTGGCAGCGCCGTCGATGCGGCGTTCCATCTCATCCGAGGCGCCGCCGATCACGTCCTGGAACAGGCGCGATGTGGCCTCGAGGCGCTCGCTGGCGCCCGTGACGGCAATCTCAACCTGTTCCTGCAAGAGCGCGCCGGACTCGCCCAGGCGGCTTTCGATGCTGCCGGAAACCTGTTCGGCGACCGACTGGAAGATCGCTGTCGCTTCGTCGACGCGAGCCCGCGCATCGCCGATGGCTGAGGTGACGACCGATGCGAAGCTTCCGCTCGATGCGCCGATGCGCTCCTCGAGCGCCTCGCCTGTCTGTGTCATGACGCCCTGGAAGGCGCCTGCCGTCTCATCGAGACGGGCGCTGGCCTCTTCGAGAACGCGTCCTATGTCGCCGGTGGCGCGGGCGATTGCCATTTCGACGCGAACGGCGGAATCCGTCACGCGCTGCGCCGAGTCGAGGTTCTGCTGGTCGAGAGCGGCCAGCACCTGGCGTGATGTCTCTCCGACGCGGGCGCTGGCGGCGGCAGTGCGGTCCTCGATGGTGTAGAGGATGCGGCTCGCTGTCTCCTCGACGCGGCTGGTGACAAGGCTCGCCTGGTCGTCGAGTCGCGCAAAGACCGCGCCAGCCGAATCGTCGAGTTTCGTGATGATGCGTTCGGAGTGGTCGCCGATCCCGCTGATGAGGCGGCCCGCGGTCTCGTTGATGCGACCGGACAGGCCCGAACCCATGGATCCAAGTTCGGACAGCAGCGATTGCGTGGTCTCGTCCAGACCCGTGAGGACGTGGTTGCTCGCATCGTTGAGCCGGCTTGCAACATTGTCCGTCGCCTCCTCGATGGCGGCCGCGACGCCCGAGGCCGACTGGTCGAGATAGGTGATGAGATCGGCGCGCGATTGGGCGACGCGCTCGATGTATTCGCCCGCGATGGTCTGGAGACCCTGGGTCACCAGACCGCGGCTTTGCTCGATCAACTGCGTGGTATCGATGGTGATGCGCTCGAGGCTGGAGGTGATCTCCTCCGCCACGGTCTTGATGTGGAAAGTGACATTGCCACCGGAGGCCTGGACGACATCCGCCAGATCGTTGGTCTGCTGGCGAAGCTGATCGGACGAGGCAAGGCTCGCGCGTTCGACGGTGCGGGCGATGTCCTGATGCACCGAGGCCAGGGAATCGACCGAGTTGCGCACGACCTGGGCCATGTTGGCTTCCATGTCCTGAACGGCGCGGCCGAAATCGGTGCCTTCAGCCTGAAGATCGGAGGCGGTGATGCGCAACTGGTCAATCTGTGATCCCAGCTGCCGGGAGAAATCGCGCATCTGTCCCAGCATCTGGCCGGCGACGTCTTCCATGTGGGATGTCTGAACGCCAATTTCCGAGCCGGTTGCATTGGCCCGCTCGGTCATTTCGTCGAGCGCCCGGGCGACATTGCTGGAGATGTCGCGCAGGCCGCCTTCGAGGCGGCCGAGTGATTCCTGCGCTGCCCCCATGATTCCGTCGAGGACGCGCGTGCTGCCCTCGAGCCGTGTGATCAGCGGATTGGTGTCATTGCTGATGAGGAGGGAAGCCTGTTGCAGCGCCGAGCGCTGGTTTTCGACGCCCGCGACAAGCGCGCGGATGCGCTCTTCGTTGCCGCCGAAGGTCCGTTCGATGGCGGCGATTTCCTTGTGGACGATTTCTTCCAGCACCGCAGCGCGCTGCACCGCGTGTTCGACGCCGTCGACCAGCATGTCGACCTCGGAGCGCACCGCCTGGGCGATGGTGGTGAGTCCTTCGGTGGCAATGTCCTGAGGCCGCACGAGACGCATGGCCGACTGAAACAGGGCCTCCGAGGCCTGGCGCATGTCAGCAGCCCGCCACAGCACGTAGGCGGCCGTCCAGATGACGGCGACCGGCACCAGAAGAAGGGCAAGCGCCTGGATCGCAAGCGGGGGCGGCGTATCCGCGCCGAAGGCGCCCGAGTGAGCAAAGAACCAGCCGCCAGACCACAGCGCAGTCAGCAGGATCGAGACTGCGCCATAGGGCATGAATGACGGCCGGCGGCGAAGCTTTGCCAGCAGCATGGCGGTGCTCGGGTCGTTCTCATTGGCAGGACGGCCCCTGACCGGGGCCTGATCGGCTGCCAGCCGCGGCGGCTCACGCCGTGCTGCATCCGCATCCCCCTGCCGCCGGTCGCGGCGCGTCTCGGTTGTATTGGCCATGGTGTCTGGTTCCCGTTCCCGCACGTTCAAAACTACCCGCGGCAGGCACTGCCGCCCTGCACGCCGGACTTGACGGATCTCCCTTTCCGGACTTGGTTTTTCCGGTTCGGGAGGCCGCAGCTTCCGGGCGCAGATTCCGATCTGCCATCATAGCCGATTGGAAGGTTTGGTTAAACCGGCTTTGCCGCCCACCCCGCAGTTTATTAAGTATTGGTTAAGAGCGCCAGCGTAAGGGTGTGACCGCTTCGAAATCAGGCGTTTACCTGTTTGCACTAACCCAAGGGTCATGGCTTAGGCCCAGCGTAGGGTCGGCCGGGGAGGGGCCTCTCATGGCCACAGGCAACAGCAAAGCGCGACGACCATCCCCTGTCCGGGCCGTGGTGTTCGACGAGGCACATCTTCGGCATTATACGATGCAAGATCAGATGCTTGCAGTCGAAGTGCTTGATCTTTTCCTGACCCAGATGCCAGCCACGATCGAGCTGATCGCCACGGCAGCGACGGCATCGGACTGGACCTATGCCACCCATGCGTTGAAGGGTGCCGCAGCGTCGGTTGGCGCCTGCCGGTTGCAGCAGCTCGCAGCTGATCTCGAGGGCATGGAATTCTCGGGAAACGAGCAGGCGAGGCGTCTACGCACTCAAGAGTTGAAGGCTGCGGCCGTGGAGTTCCGCCGGGCAGCGCGGCAGGCGTTTCCCGAGCTGGCTTGAGCGCACCCGGATCGGCCCGCAGTTGTGTTTCGGCAGCCGATCCCCTAGAAGGCCGATCCGCAAAAAGAACAGGTCGAAAACAGGTCGCTCATGGCAAAAATCACCTTCATCCAGCACAGTGGCGCAGAGCAGACGGTCGAGGGTCTTCCCGGCATGTCGGTGATGGAGGCGGCCGTCAAGAACATGGTTCCCGGCATCGACGCGGATTGTGGCGGGGCCTGCGCCTGCGCCACCTGTCACGTCTATGTCGAGCCGGATTGGGTCGAGAAGGTCGGCGCGCGCAACGCGATGGAGGAGGACATGCTGGATTTTGCCTTTGATGTCCGCGAAAATTCCCGCCTGTCGTGCCAGATCAAGATTTCCGACGCGCTCGACGGCCTGCGCGTCAAGGTCCCCGAAAAGCAGTTCTGAGCAAGGAGCGCGCCATGTCTGACGTGATCACAACCGATGCCGTGATCATCGGCGCCGGACCCTGCGGCCTTTTCGCGGTGTTCGAACTGGGCCTGCTCGATATCCGTTGCCATGTGGTGGACATTCTCGACCGGCCCGGCGGCCAGTGTGCCGAACTCTATCCCGAAAAGCCGATCTACGACATCCCGGCTCTCCCGGTCGTGACGGGCGCGGAGCTCACTTCGCGGCTGATGGAGCAGATCAAGCCGTTCAACCCGACGTTCCATTTCAATCACATGGTCACCGGCGTGCGAAAGCTGGGCGATGAGGGATTCGAACTGGAGACCGACGGCGGTCTCGTGTTCCGCTCCCGGGTGGTCGTGATTGCGGCGGGTGGTGGTTCATTCCAGCCCAAGAAGCCGCCCATTCCCGGTATCGAGGCCTATGAGGGCGCGTCCGTCTTCTATTCGGTGAAGAAAATGGAAGCCCTGCGCGGCAAGGATGTCCTGATCGTCGGTGGTGGCGATTCTGCCCTGGATTGGACGCTCAACCTTCAGCCGATCGCGCGCAGCCTGACACTCCTCCACCGCCGTGACGATTTCCGCGCCGCGCCTGACTCAGTCAGGAAGATGCGCGAGCTGGCGGAGGCCGGGAAGATCCATTTCAGGCTCGGGCAGGTGACGGGGCTGAAGGGAGGCGATGGAATTCTCGAAGCCGCCACCGTCAAGGGCAATGACGGGCAAAGTTTCGACATCGCCTGTAATGCGATGCTGCCGTTCTTCGGGCTCACGATGAAGCTCGGGCCGGTAGCCGAATGGGGGTTGAACCTCCACGAAAACCTCATCCCGGTGGATACGGAGAAATTCGAGACCTCGGTCGAGGGGATCTTCGCCATCGGTGACATCAACACCTATCCCGGAAAGCTGAAGCTGATTCTTTCCGGTTTCCATGAGGCCGCGCTGATGGCGCAGAAGGTGTTCAGGCTCAAGAACCCCGGTGAGCGCCTCATGTTCCAGTACACGACGTCAAGCTCCAGCCTGCAGAAGAAACTCGGCGTCTCGTAACGCCTTCGCTGTCAGCCGAGCGTTTTTCCCCGGCGCAGCGACTCCCTTGACCCCACAGGCATAGACGCGCTGGACCATGTGCTCGTCGCGGGCACGCGCGATGATCTTGAGGTTCTCGCGCAGCGTGCGCGCCCCAGGCTCTCACTGTGAGTTGGGCTTGCAGCGGAGTCGAAAGGCAGGCTGTCTCAGGGTACGGCGGCAACCACCAGGAACATGATGAAGAGCCCGAGATGCACGTAGCCTTGCAGCTCCGATGTCCGCCCAGGCAGCAGCGTGATGACGCTCACGAACATGGCCAGTGCCAGCAACACCATCTTTGCGGGTGGTACGCCGAGCGAAAGCTGCACCTGCGCGAAGGCGGCCAGGGCGGTTATGATCGGGATGGTGAGTGCTATCGAGGCGAGCGCCGATCCCAGCGCCAGGTTGATCGAGGTCTGTGGACGGTTGGCAAGTGAGGCCCGCACCGCGGCGATGCTCTCGGGCGCCAGCACCAGCATGGCGATGACCACACCGGTGAATTCCGGTGGCAGTCCGGCGAGGTCGATCATGTCATCGAGTTCAGGCGCAAGCATCTTGGCCTGCAGAATCACGCAGCTCAGCGCGATGACCAGGAAGATGACACTGACGACAGTCTGACGCACGGAGGGCGGATTGAAGTCCTCACTCGCCTTATCGGAATCATCGTCTGCGGCAAGGAAATAGTCCCGGTGGCGCACGGTCTGGGTGAACAGGAAGGCGCCATAGAGCAGGATCGAGACAAAGGCGACGGCCGTGAGCTGGACTGCGTTGTAGGTGGGCCCGGACGTGGACACCGTAAAGTTTGGCAGGATGAGTGCGATCGCCGCGAGCGTTCCCAGCACGGCGAGATAGGAGGAGGTTCCCGCCACCGTGAGCTTCTGCTCGAAATGCTTCTGGCCGCCGAGCACGAGACTGATGCCGATCAGGCCGGTCAGCACCAGCATGACCGCCGCGTAAACGGTGTCGCGGGCGATGGTGGGTCCGCCGTCATCCGCCGCCAGCATCAGCGCCACGATAAGGCCAACTTCAATGATGGTCACGGCGAGCGCGAGGATGATGGAACCAAAGGGTTCTCCAACCCGTGCACTGACCAGCTCCGCGTGATGGACGGCCGCGAAGACCACGCCGCACAGCAGGAAGACTTCGGCAACCTTTACAGCGACCATGCCCTTGGGCAGCAATCCTCCGAAATAGGCGAGCACCAGCGCTGCCGAGAGCACTGGTATGAGGATTGTCCACCAAGTATTCTCGGCGTGCTGCTGGATTGCCACTTGTCGTCTCCGGTTTCTGCGTTGCTCTAGCCGTCGACCGGCGATTTCTTGGCCCGTGTCAGGAAACGTATCGCCAGCATGCCTGCCGCCATGGTGGCCACGAACACAAAGGACGGGAGCTGCCCGAAACTCAGCGAGGCGATGGCCGGACCTGGACAGAGACCTGTCATGCCCCAGCCAATGCCGAAGATGACCGACCCGCCAATCAGCCGGGCGTCGATCAGCGAGGTGGATGGCAGGTCGAACTCCCTGGCAAAGAGCGGCTTCGGCTTTTGCAGCACGAAGGCGTAACCAACCAGCGTGACAGCGAGCCCGCCGCCCATGACCAGAAGCAGCGTGGGATCCCACGCGCCCACCAGATCAAGAAAGTTCTGGACCTTGAGGGGGTTTACCATACCGGACACGGTCACTCCGGCGCCGAACAGAAGTCCTGAGATGAGGGCGGTGGCGCGGTCCATCTCAGCCTCCGGATGTGTAGCGTGTGATGAAGACGGTGATGATCGCCATGGCCATGAAGATCGGCGTGGCCACGAGGCTGCGCGGCGACAGGCGCGAGAGTCCGCAGATGCCATGACCGGATGTGCAACCGGCCGCCATCGCCGTCCCGGTCCCGACCAGCAAGCCGCCCAGGGCGATACGGGAGAGATCGCCCGAATAGGTCATGGTGGAGGGGTCAAAACCTCCGAGGAGTACAACGATTGCCGAACCGGCCAGCAGACCTGCGACAAACAGCAAGCGCCAGCCCCGGCCCTCGAGCCAGGCGCCCCCGACCAGCGCGCCCACGATTCCGGAGATCCCGCCGATGCGGCCGAGGCCTGCCATCAGAACGACAGCCGACAGCCCGATCAAGAGTCCACCCAGCAGGCCGGACAATGGCGTGAATGCGGTCACAAGTGTCGTCATGGCGGCCCCCTCCCTGTTTGCCGTTCCCTTCATTGCCGGGATTGCAGTCAAAAGAAAAGGCCCGGGGCAAACCCCGGGCCTCATATTGCTGCGGGAATCCTAAAAACTACGGCGTGGCGGGCGCCTGGGGAACGTCCGCCGGGGCGGCAGAGTGCATTTCATCATGTTCCCCGGCCGCCTGCCGGTGCTGGCAGGGCGCCTCGTGGCGTCCCTCCCGCCACATATGGCCCTTGCCGGACATGTGTTCGGGGCCCATGCCGGCCTGGGCAAGGCCTGCAACCGTCAGGGCTGCGAGCAGCGCCGCGGCGCCAGCCCCCAGCAGAATGCGCGTTCGCGTCTGCATCGAAGTTTGCTCCTCTGAGTTTCCAATGAAGGAAGGACGAGGCAGCACCCCCAAATCCGTCGCGGTGCGTCACCGCATCAGTTCGCGTGTCGCCTGGTCGATGCCATTGAGGGTGAGCGGGAACATGCGGCCAGCGAAGGTCCGCGAGATCAGGCCGACCGACGGTGAATGCATCCAGTACCGCTCCGGCGCGGGATTGAGCCACACGGTGGCCGGATAGGCCGTCACGATTCGCTGAAGCCAGGTGAGGCCCGCTTCCGCATTCCAGTGTTCCACCGATCCGCCCTCATGCGTCAATTCGAACGGGCTCATTGCCGCGTCGCCAACGAATATGACCTTGTAGTCCGGTGTGTAGCTGTGCAGGACGCGCCAGGTGTCGATGCTCGTTCCGGCGCGGCGGCGGTTCTCGGTCCACAGGCTTTCATAGACGCAATTGTGGAAATAGAAGTATTCGAGATGCTTGAAGGCAGTTCGGGCTGCGGAGAACAGTTCCTCGCAGATCCGGACATGCGGATCCATGGAGCCGCCGACGTCGAGGAAGATCAGGACCTTCACGGCATTGTGGCGCTCCGGAACCAGTTTCACGTCAAGCCAGCCCTGCCGCGCGGTGGCGCCGATCGTTCCCGGAAGATCGAGCTCCTGGGCCGCACCCTCGCGGGCGAATTTCCGCAACCGCCTGAGGGCGATCTTGATGTTGCGCGTGCCGAGTTCGACATTTCCGTCGAGATCCCTGAATTCGCGCCGGTCCCATACCTTGACGGCCGACTGGTTGCCGTTGCTGTTCTCGCCAATGCGGACACCCGCCGGATTGTAGCCCGAGTTTCCGAAGGGGGAGGTGCCCGCGGTGCCGATCCACTTGTTGCCGCCCTGGTGGCGTCCCTTCTGCTCATTAAGGCGTTTCTCAAGTTCCGTGAGGATGGCCTCAAGCCCTCCGAGCGCCTGTACCCGCCGCTTTTCGTCTTCGGTCAGATGCTTCTCCGCAAGCTTGCGGAGCCATTCCTCCGGAATATGAGCGGTGAGAGACTCCGCCGGATTTTCAAGACCCTTGAAGATCTGGGTGAAGACCCGGTCGAAGCGATCGAGGTTGCGCTCGTCCTTGACGAGCGCCGTGCGCGCAAGAACATAGAAATCATCTGCCGAGCCAAAGGCCGCACCCTTGTCCAGCGCGGCGATCAGCATCAGGTATTCCTGCAGCGACACCGGAAGTCCCGCCCCGCGCAGTGCGCCGAAGAATGTCAGGAACATCAGCTGTCTCCCGCGAGAATGACGGGATAGCCAGTGGCCGCCGCCTTCGCGGGTGCCTTTCGGCAGAAGGCATCGCGACCCTGGCTGGCCTGGTAGGTGAAGTCCTCATAGAAGGCGTTCAGGGGTTGCGAGAGCAGCGAGGCCAGCCCCGCGATGTCATACTCGTGGAAGTGCTCGAACAGCCGCTCCTTGACTGCGGCATCGACGCGGTAACGGCCCGCGCAGTGATCCTGAACGACATCGAGCAGCGCCACGGCCATGGCGATTCTCGTGCCTCGATTCTCAGCGAGGGCCGGCGAGCAGAGCAGCAGCATCGCCAGACTGAAGCTAAGCCATTTCATGAGGTGCCGGGCTCCGGCGCGCTGGAGACCAGTTCCTTGAGAAGGCTGGACAGCGTGTCCTTGGCGGAGGGCTCCTGCGGGATCGGGCGGCAGACATCGCGGGCCGCCAGGCCGACCCTGGCGGTCAGGATGCCATTGACCGTTCCCTCACCGAACCGCGCAGAAAGCCTCCCCAGCAGGCCCTTGCCCACCACATGCTGAATGAGATTGTCCGAGAGGGCGAGGCCTCCGGTGACGGCGAGGTGGCTCAGAACCATGCGGGCAAGCCGAAGCGTGGCCAGTGCTGACGGCCGTCCGCCATAGAGTGTGGCCAGTTCACGGATCATGCGCAGATTTTGCGCGGCAACCAGCAGGATGTCGAGGGCGGCGGTGGGCGCGACCGTGGTGAGGAGCGTGATACGCCGGGCCGCATGGGCGATGATGCGGTGTGCCTCGGCATCGCGCCATGTCACGAGGTGGCGCTCGGCCAGCCGCATGCGTGCCCGGCCATCAAGGATGTCGCTGTCATAGGTGCTGAGATCGCGCAGGCCCAGCTGGGCGTCGGGACGATGGCGGTAGAGCGTCCTGAGATTGGTGACGGCGCGGTTGGCGGCGGGCAGATCGTCCGTGTTCAGGGCATGGGCGGCATCAGCCTGGATGTGGACGATGCGGTTGAGGCGGGCAAGCGCCCAGATCTCGCGGGCAATGATGGCGAAGGCAGCCAGAGCGGCGATGCCAGCAAGGCCCGTTGCCACCCAGCCGAGGAGCGGTGCCCGCGCAAAGTAGTCTTCGATGAGCTGCGTGACGGCGAGGCCGGCCCACATCATCAGCAGGCTGGCAAGTGTTCCGGCCAGCAGCACGCCCCACGGGACCCGGGGTGGCCTCAGTACCGGCGCCGGCGGAACGACGATGGCGCGGTCTTCCTCCGTTTCAGGCTCGAAGCGAAGGGTTGCGAGCTCGACATTGGCGGTGGGCTCGATCACGAAGACCTGCGGCTGGCGTCTCTCACCGCTCATCTGAATTTGTCTCCCAGCAGGAATTCCATGGAGCGATCAAGTCGGATGTGTGGCCAGGCGCCATCCCTTGCGAGGGGTGGCCGAAACCGCAGAAATCTGAGCTTTCCTTCCAGCGACCCATCGCGTGCCTTTTCCGGATCCGCAGGCAGGTCGCCTGGAAACACCGCTGCCTCGGTCAGGCCGTCAAAGCGCGTGTCCCCCATCCCCTCGCCCGCCAATGGCGTGCCCGCGATGCACTCGAGTGTCTCACCCTTCTGGCGGACACTGGCCTCACGCGTCGCGCGGATGGCGCTGAGGGCTGCAACATCAATCTCGGCGCCGGCATAGCTTGCCCGCTGCAGTGCATCGGCCACGATGTGCTTCAGGATGTTCTCCAGCCGGTCATGGCTTGCGTGATGCAGGAGGTCGGCCTTGGTTGCGGCAAACAGCACCCGTTCGATGCGGCGGCCGAACAGGGCCGAGACCGGCGTGTTGGCGCCCTGTCGGAAGCAGGCCAGAATTCCGGCGAGTGCCTGCTCGAGGTCCCGGACAGCGGATGTACCGGCATTGAGCGCACTCAGCGCATCGACCAGAATGATTTGCCGGTCAAGCCGTGCAAAATGATCGAAGAAGAATGGCTTCACGATCGCTGCGACATAGGACTGATAGCGCCGTTCCATCAATGCGCCGAGAGAACCCTTTTCGAACACCTCCTGCCGTGAAACATCGAGTGGCGCGAAGGCCAGAAGCGGCGAGCCCTTGAATTCGCCTGGCATCAGGAACCTGCCCGGCGGCAGGCTGGACAGGGCGACATCCTCCGAACGGCAGCGGGCGAGATAGGCGGTGAACACCTCGGCAGCCGTGATCGCGGCGGCTTCGTCGGCAGGCTGCGCGTGATTGAGTGTTGCGAGCAGCCCGTGCCAGCCGCCCGCATGTCCGAGCCGGGGTTCCAAACGGCTGGCAGCGACGGTCGCGGCCGACCATTCCGCGTAGCTCATGCGCAGCAGCGGCAGATCCAGCAGCCATTCGCCAGGGTAATCGATGATGTCGATGTGCAGCCGGCCGCTGCCGAGCGTGCGTGCAAGGAAGCCGGAAGGCGCATATTCCGCCGTGACCCTGAGCTGGCTGATGCTGCTGGTGCTGTCGGGCCAGTGGCGGCCTTCCCCCGAGAGGGCTTTCCTGTGCGTTTCGTATGCAAACCGCGGCAGGGTGTCATCGGGCTGCGGCTCCAGGTAGCAGCGTGTGATGCGTCCGCTGCTCATGGCTTCGAAGGCTGGAAATCGCCCGCCCTGAAGGAGCGCATTGACGAGGGCGGTGATGAAGACCGTCTTTCCGGCGCGCGACAGGCCTGTCACACCGAGCCGGACGGACGGAGTGACGAGTCCGGACGCGAAGTCAGCAAGGCCGCCCGCTGCAAGGCGCGCACCATCCGCAATGACGGCGAAGCTGGCGATGGTTGCGTCCCCCTTCTTGAACTCTGCTCAGGTGGTGCGCGGATCGTGGCAAAACAAGGCTTAGCTTTCCGCCAGATCTTTTGGACGTATGAAGGCCTCGAGCCGACCGCTGCCGGGCGTGGTCGTCGCCCACTCAGCGCCGGGAAGGGTTATGACTGCCAGTCCAGCCGTCGGATACTTCTCGGCCATCTGACGCCGCAGGTCCATATCTCCGGAGCCAGATAGCTGCAGTGCCAGTTGCTGGGTCGCGGGGTTGTGGGTCACCAGAAGGATTCGTCGCGCGGTCCCCCCTTCGCGTTGCGCCGTCTCGAGCAGGGCTGCGCCGTCGCCGAAGTCATACAGACTTTCGAGGACACGCGTCTCGACCGCTGGCAAGGTAGGCCTGGCGATCTCCCAGGTCTCTCGGGTGCGCCGGGCGGGCGAGCAGAGGACAAGATCCGGCGGCAGGTCATGTTCCGCAAGATACCGGCCCATGCGCTCGGCTGCACTGCGCCCGCGGGCTGCGAGTGGACGCTCGATATCGCGCATGCCTGAGGTGCCGATCTCGGCCTTGGCGTGGCGAAGGAGGAGAAGCTGGCGGTCCGGCATGCGTGTGCTCCGCTGGAAGACGCCGAACGATCTTAACCCGCCCGGCCAATCTCCGAAAGAGCGAACGGCACGGTCTGATATACCTCGTTGATCCAGTTTCCGAAAAGCAGATGGGCATGGCTGCGCCAGCGATTTTCTGGCGGCAGTTCCGGATCGTTTTTCGGGAAATAGTTCGCGGGGATCGTGATCGGCTTTCCGGCTGTCCGGTCGCGCCAGTATTCGTCGGCCAGCGATGTGGTGTCATATTCGATGTGGTTGAACATGTAGAGCGTGCGGTGCCTCGGATCATTGACGAGGCAGAGCCCTGCGTCATCTGACTCCATCAGCACTTCGAGCCCTTCGCCCTGTGGCAGGTCTGCGCGGTGATTTTCAGTCCAGCGGGACACCGGAACCGAGAAATCATCCGAGAAGCCATGCAGATATTGCGAGTCTGGCCTCAGGTTGCGATGGCGATAGACGCCGAAGAGCTTTTGCTGCAGCGCATGCTTGGGCACACCGTAAAAGTGATAGAGCGCCGCTTGTGCGCCCCAGCAGACGCAGAAGGTGGAGTGCACGTTGGTCTGCGTCCAGTCGAAGATGCGCTTCAGTTCCGGCCAGTAGGTCACCTGTTCGAACTCGAGCAGTTCGACCGGCGCGCCGGTCACGATCAGGCCATCGAACTTGCGGCTCTTCACATCCTCCCAATCCTCATAAAAGGACAGCATGTGTTCGGCGGAGGTGTTCTTCGGCGTGTGACTGGTGATCTTGATGAGCGTCAACTCAACCTGCAGCGGTGTGGCGCCGATCAGACGGGCAAATTGCGTTTCTGTCTTGACCTTGTTCGGCATCAGGTTGAGGAGGCCGATCTGCAGCGGACGAATGTCCTGGCGGGCAGCCGTGGCTTCGGTCATCACCTTGACGCCCTCGGTTTCGAGCGTGTGGCGTGCGGGAAGGTCGTTTGGAATGCGGATGGGCATGGAATCTGGTGCTTATCTTGATTGGTCGATCGTCGCTGCGACGAGGGCGGTGAAGTCTTCCTCCGACTGGACGGAGGGCACGTCACGCATTCGAACCGTATAGCCAAAATTATCGGCGATCGCCTTGTAGAGTGGAATGCGATGGTGAAGAAGTTGTTCGAAGCCCCAGACAGCAAAGCCATCGGGGTCCACGTCGTCATCGCGAGAGATGCCGTTTAGCGCCTTGTATTCCGTCCATTTCTGGTCGAGGAACTGTGGCTGGTAATACATGGGCTTCGGCGCCTTGCGGAACCGGTCGACAAGCATGCGGGTATGCTCGGGCGTTCCTTCGATGAACAGGAGAAGCGTGTTCTCGGCAAGGGAGGTCAGGACAGGGTCGAGGGGATTATCCGGATTGACCACCTCGCAGAGAGAACCGCCAGAGTCGCAGACAAAATTTTCGTATCGGTAGATGTCGTGAGCCTTGCCGATGAAGGACGAGACATCGAGCAGCGCGGCGATCTCCGCCTCCCTGTGCTCATGCTGACGCTTCTTGTATTCAGCGAAGGATATGCCGCCCTTGTCCGGATTGCCGGGCTTTCCGAGATAGGTCGACAGGGGCTTCAGGTGATCGAACGTGATGTTGGACTGGATGTGGATCGAGTCTGACAGCAGGAGATCCCGCAGGAAGGGAACCCGCATGGCCTCGCGCTTGAAGTTGTCGACAATGTGCTCGCCCATGTAGCGGGTGCCGATGCGGTAATCGACCGAGTAATGATACCAGCCTGATTCCTGCAGGAGGCCGGACAAGGTCGTCTTGCCCACGCCGGACATGCCGAATATGGTGACGGCCTTGTGCGGCCTGCTGGCGAAGTCCTTGCCCGATGTAAAGCGCATGATGGCGTTCCATAGCGGAAGGCGTGGGGCGGCGGCAACTGGGACGATTCGGGGTGGAACATGATCGGCACCGACCACTCTGGCGGGACCTGGTACGAGGCGACGGCGGGTCGCGGGGCTGCGCGTTCCAGCCTGCGCGGGGAGCGGCAGGCAGAGGTCTGTGTGATCGGCGGGGGGCTGGCGGGGCTCACCACCGCCCTGGAACTCGCCCGGGCTGGGGTTTCCGTGCTCCTGCTGGAGGCCCGGCGTCTGGCCTGGGGGGCGTCCGGCCGGAATGGCGGCTTCGTATCCAACGGCTTTGCCGAGTCTATGGACAATGTGGCGGCCCGGGTCGGGCTCGATGCGGCGCGGGCGCTGTACAGGCTTTCCCGGCAGGGAACGGACTACGTGCGCCGCGAGATCGCTGCCACAGACCCTGCAATCAGGATGGGGGATGGCTGGCTGGGCTGCCTGCGCCATTCCGATCCTGTCGGTAAGCGGGCCTCCGTTGACGCCATGGCTCGCGACTATGGTGAGAAGTTGCAGTTCCTTGATGTGGCCGAGACGCGGGCTCTGGTCGCCTCACGCCGCTACTATCAATCCTCTTTCGATCCTACGGCGTTTCACGTTCATCCCCTGCGCTATGCACTGATGATTGCCGCCAGGGCCGAGGCGGCGGGAGGAGGCATTTTCGAGGATTCGCCGGTCATGGCGGTCGAGCGCGAGGGCAGCGCATTCCTTGTGCGGACGGCGGAGGGCCGGGTGCGGGTCCGGCACGTAGTCTATTGCGTGTCTTCGCTCGATCGCAAGCTGCACCGCCAGACAGGGCGCGCGGTTCTGCCCGTCGCGACTTACATTGCAGTGACGCGGCCGCTCGAACAGCATGTGATCCGTACACGGAGTGCCGTGTCGGATTCCCGTCGGGCCGGCAATTACTATCGGCTCATTGACGACGGCAGGCTCCTGTGGGGAGGCGCCATCACGACGCGCCTGTCGGAGCCGGGTCTTCTTGCGGCGCGCATGAAGTCCGACATGGTCTCGGTCTTTCCCGAGCTTGGCGATCCGCAGATTGACCATGCCTGGGCCGGACTCATGGGCTATGCCCGCCACTTCATGCCGCTCATCGGCTCGGACGGGCAGGGGCAATGGTGGGCGACGGCATTTGGCGGGCATGGCATGAACACGACCGCCATGGGTGGCATGCTCGTGGCCCGGGCCATAGCGGCACACGACGATGAATATCTCCGCTTCGCGCCCTATGCGCCCGTGGGGGCCGGCGGGCCTTTTGGCCGCGCGGCCGTGCAGGCCTCCTACTGGTACATGCAGCTGCGCGACCGACTCGATGAGCGGCGCGCTAGCGCCGGGTCATGAAGGCCAGCTTTTCGAACAGCATCACGTCCTGTTCGTTCTTGAGCAGCGCCCCGTGAAGCGGCGGAATGACCTTGCGGGGGTCGCGTTCGCGCAGGGTCTCGGGGTCGATCTCCTCGTTGAGCAGGAGTTTCAGCCAGTCGAGCAGTTCGGATGTCGAGGGCTTCTTGCGCAGGCCCGGCACCTCACGCAGTTCGAAGAACAGCCGCAGTGCCTCCGCCACGAGCCGCTTCTTGATTCCCGGAAAATGCACGTCGACGATCGCCTGCATCGTTTCGGGGTCCGGAAACCGGATATAGTGGAAGAAGCAGCGGCGGAGGAAGGCGTCGGGCAGTTCCTTCTCGTTGTTGGACGTGATGATGACGATGGGCCGTCTTGCAGCCTTCACCGTGTCGCCTGTCTCGTAGACAAAGAATTCCATCCGGTCGAGTTCCTGCAGCAGATCGTTGGGAAACTCGATATCGGCCTTGTCGATCTCGTCGATCAGCAGAACGGGACGGTCCGACGCCGTGAAGGCCTCCCACAGCTTGCCGCGGCGGATGTAGTTGGCGATGTCATTCACCTTCCCGTCGCCGAGCTGTGAATCACGCAGCCGCGCCACCGCGTCATACTCGTAGAGCCCCTGCTGCGCCTTGGTAGTGGACTTGATGTGCCATTCGATGATCGGCGCCCCGATGGCCGTTGCGATCTCGCGCGCCAGAACCGTCTTGCCTGTGCCCGGCTCGCCCTTCACCAGCAGCGGCCGTTCCAGCATGATGGCGGCGTTCACCGCGATCTTCAGATCGTCGGTTGCGACATAGCCCGCCGTTCCGTCAAAGCGCATCCCGAAGCTCCCCATCGCATCCCGCGCGTGCCTTTGTGGCATTCCGGCGGCGTTCTGGCAAATGTCAGAAATCTGTCACCGAATCATGATGATAGCGGGTCTGTGGACAGGGCCGTCGGTGGCCGCGGCGGCTATTGTGGAAGCCGGGGGCTGCCGCTATAAGCGCGCGCGAGCGGGAGACGATCAGAGAGTACAATATGGCCGTTGCAGTCGACCACACCTACAAGCCCAGTGACCACGAACCGTTCATGAATGAGCGGCAGCGCGAGTATTTTCGGTTGAAGCTCCTGGCCTGGAAGGACGACATCCTGAAGGAGAGCAAGGAGACCATCGCGCATCTGCAGGACGAGAATCACGTCCTGCCCGACCTCGCCGATCGCGCCTCCTCCGAAACCGATCGCTCGCTCGAGCTTCGCACCCGCGATCGCCAGCGCAAGCTCATCTCCAAGATCGATGCCGCCCTCAAGCGGATTGAGGACGGCTCCTACGGATATTGCGAGGAGACGGGCGAACCGATCAGCCTGAAGCGGCTCGATGCCCGGCCGATCGCAACGCTGTCGATCGAGGCGCAGGAGCGCCATGAGCGTCGCGAGCGCGTCTATCGCGACGACTGACTATCGAAGTCAACCTTATCCATCCCGTTCCTGCGTCATTAACTCCCAAGGAGACCGTTCATGCGCCTGTTCGCCGCCGTCATTCTTGCTGCAATCGTTAGCTCGCCCGCCCTTGCCGGACAGTCGGAGGCGCAGAGCTGCGCGGCCGGTCTCGATGCCAATGGCCAGCTGATTTTCAATGCGGCCCTGCCGCAGATCTCACCCTCGGCTGATCTCAGGGGTGTTCTCACGACTGCGACAAAGTCGCTGGTTGAGTCCGGCCAGGTGGCGCGCAGCAACGCCCGGCCTGCGGCCATGGCCGCCGCCGAATGCCTCAAGCTTGCGATGCAGTGACTGCAGCTGTTGACGCGCGGGTGGGCCTCAGACGAAGAGGTCCACCTTCTCGAACGTCCGGACATCGACAAGGCCCATGTCCGATATGCGCAGTTCCGGAATGACGACAAGCGCCAGCAGTGAGTGCTGCATGTAGGCGTTGTTGAGGGTGCAGCCGCAGGACTTCATGGCCTCGACAAGCGCACCGGCCTTGGCGGCGACGAGTTCCGCCCGTTCATCCGACATCAGCCCGGCGATTGGCAGTTCGACCAGGGCAAGCTGCCGGCCCTTGCTGACCACGACCGCGCCGCCGCCGGCCTTGCGCAATATGTTGGCCGCCATCGCCATGTCCTGACGGTTGGTGCCAACCACGATCATGTGGTGACTGTCATGGGCGACCGTCGAGGCAACGGCGCAGTCCACATTGTATCCGAAGCCCGATACAAAGGCGTTGGTCACGCCGCCCGTCGCGCGGTGGCGCTCGACCACCGCAATCTGGCACACGCCGGACTGTACCCCCACATCGACGAGGCCTGATGCCACCTTCAGCCGCTTTTCCAGCGCGCGGGTGGGAGCCTGGTTCTCGATGACGCCGATCACCCGTGCGGTGACCTCATTGGCGCCCTTCGGAGCGGCGATGGCGAAATCCTCGGCCGTCAGGTCCCGCTTCATGTTCACGGTGTTCTTGGCGGACGGGGGATAGGTAAAGGCCGGAATGTCCGCCGTGAGGCGCCCGGCCTCGGCGAGCACCGTTCCGCGGGCGATGACGAGGTCGATGGGCAGGGTCACGAGATCGGGCGTCAGGATGAGGTCGGCGCGGCGGCCCGGCGTGATCGACCCCAGTTCGCGCTCCAGCCCGAAATGCTGCGCGGTATTCAGGCTTGCCATCTGGATCGCGGTGATCGGCTTCAGCCCCTGTGCAATGGCATGGCGCACGACCCGGTTCATGTGGCCATCATTGACCAGCGTGCCTGAATGCGAGTCATCCGTACACAGAATGAAATTGCGGGAATCGAGTCCGTCTTCTGTCACGGCCTCGATCTGGGCGGCCACGTCGTACCAGGCCGATCCCAGCCTCAGCATGGCGCGCATGCCCTGGCGTACACGGGCGATGGCATCCTCGCGCCGCGTTCCCTCATGGTCGTCTGCGGGCCCGCCGGCAGCATAGGCGTGAAAGGCGGGGCCCAGATCGGGTGAGGCGTAGTGTCCACCCACAGTCTTGCCTGCCTTCTGCGTGGCGGCGATTTCGGCAAGCATCTTGGCGTCACCGCTGATGACGCCGGGGAAATTCATCATCTCGCCAAGTCCGATGATGTTGGGCCACGTCATGGCCTCCCGCACATCATCGGGGCCCAGTTCGGCGCCTGCGTTCTCGAGGCCGGGCGCGCTCGGCACGCAGGATGGCATCTGCACGAAGACATTCACCGGAAGCCCCATGGCCTCGTCATGCATGAGACGGACGCCGGACAGGCCCAGCACGTTGGCGATCTCGTGTGGGTCGATGAACATCGAGGTCGTGCCATGCGGGATCACCGCGCGCGCAAACTCCGTGACCGTCACCATGCCGCTTTCGACATGCATGTGCGCATCGCACAGGCCGGGCACCATGTAGCGGCCCTCCGCGGCAATAACCGTCGTGCCGGGGCCAATGGCATGTGAGGCATCCGGCCCCACATAGGCGAAGCGGCCTGCCGTGATGGCGATGTCGGTCCCGGCGATGATCTCGCCCGAGTGGACGTTCACCCAGCGGCCGTTGCGGATCACCATCTCGGCCTTGCGCCGGCCCATGGCCGTGTCGATCAGGAGGTGCGCTGTGTCGGACCAGCTCTTCAGTGTCGTCATCGGGAACTCCTCAGACATTCGCCATTACAGCGACGGGCGCACGGGTGCAATCAATGGGACATGATGGCCAGCGCCTCGTCGAGCAGCGCCTCCGAGCCTGCCGTGATCACGTTTCCGCCGCGCGCAAGATCGCCTCCGGTCCATTCCGCCGCCGCCCCGCCCGCGCCCTTCACGATGGGCAGCAGTGGCGTGATGTCATAGGGCTGCAGGCCGCAATCCATGGCAATGTCGATGTGGCCAGCGGCGAGGAGGCAGAAGAAATAGGCATCGCCGCCATAGCGGGTCAGCTGTGCTTGCTGCCGCAGGAACTGGAAACGGCGCTGGTTTTCTGCGCTCCTGTAGAGTTCCGGTGCGGTGGTCCCGATGGTGGCTCTGCTCAGCGTGATGCCCCGCCGGGTTGAGATCGCCGTTCTCTGGCCCCGATAGTCATGCCACGCGCCGGACGGGTTTCCGAAGAACATGTCGCCCACCACCGGCTGGTTCATCAGGCCGAGCGCCGGCTTTCCCTCGTAGCTGAGGCCGATGAGCGTCGCCCAGGTCGGCATGCCGCAGACGAAGGCGCGGGTCCCGTCGACCGGATCCAGCACCCAGGTGAAGGGCGAGCGGCCCTCCTTGATGCCGTATTCCTCGCCATGGATCCCATGATCGGGGAAATGTTCCTCGATCAGACGGCGGATGGCCCGCTCACCGGCGCGGTCGCCCTCGGTGACCGGATCCCACACCGGCCCGTCCTTCACCTCGATCTCGGCATTGCGCCGGAAGAAGGGGAGGATGGCGTTCGCCGATTCATGCGCCAGCCGGATTGCGAATTGAGTGAGCTGGTCCCAGTCAGGTGTCATGAGGCAGTTCCGGAACAGTCGTATTTCCTGACCAAAGACAAACTTCCGAGTTTGGCATGCTGCGATGCAACAAAAATTGGCCGCCATGCGCTATCTGCATGCCTATCCGCCGTCCTGGAGCAGGTTCCAAAAAAATTAAAATATTTCAATTTCTTAAGCGCCATTTACCTGTTCTCGGCAGAGGGTGATCCGATGGCAGAAGGGAAATTCCCGCCCGTGCCTCTTGATTAAGACATATCGCACTGCCATATCCCGAGGCGCAGGGCAGAGATGTCCTGCAGCCCTTCCTGGGCGTTTCCTCCCTAGACTTGGGCCGGTCACCGTGGTGATCCGGCTCTTTTTTTGTGCAATGGGCAGGCCGGTGATCATTCTGCCGCCAGTTGCGGCTGCGACATGCGCGCCTCGAGATGCCCGAGCAGTTCCCGGTTCAGGTCCGAGATCACATCCTTAACATATTGAAAATTAGAAGTTTTTTCGAGATTGGCCTCGTTCATGTAGAGGCTGCGGTTGATTTCGATCTGCAGCGCGTGCTGTCCGCGTTGTGGCGCGCCATGGTTCTGAGTGATGAACCCGCCGGCATAGGGCTTGTTGCGCAGAACCCGCAGGCCATGGCGGCGGAGATTGTTTTCGACAATCTCCGTTATGTCTTCAGCGCATGAAGAACCGTACCTGTCGCCCAGAACCACATCGACCGGGCCGCTGCCCGGGGGCGCGACATGGGCTGTGGCGCTCGCCGGCATGGAATGGCAGTCGACGAGCAGGACCTCGCCCGTCTTGGCCAGGACCGCCTGTGCCAGTGCTGCCAGCGTGCGGTGATAGGGAATATGGATGCGTTCGATGCGCTGCCGGGCCTCTGCGTAGTCAATGCGGCCCCGGTAGATGTCTTCGCCCTCGGACACGATGCGCGGGATGGTGCCGAGCCCGCCCGCCACCCGCGGCGAACCGGTATTGGCATGGCCGGGCAAGTTGCCGGTGAACATGCGCGGGTCAAGTTCATAAGGCTCGCGGTTGAGGTCGATGTAGCTGCGCGGTACCCGCGCCCGCAGCATCGGTGCGCCATGGCTGATGCAGGACAGGAAGAGTTCGTCCACATAGCAGTCTTCCGACTTCCGCAGCTTCGCCACCGGCAGCCGTGACTGGCGCAGGAACGCGGCGGGAAAATCGCGGCCGCTGTGGGGAGAATTGAAAATCGCCGGCGCAGTCCATTCGGCGGGCGGGATGATCTCGAAGGGCGGGGCGTTCAGGCGGTCCTGCATGCCGACTCTTTGTGGGTTGCCGATTGACTGCTACTATCCCCGAGCCGTCACGGCCTGTCCAGTGGCGGAACGGGCTTCATTTGCCGTTTACCGGGCCGCGTCTAGAAGGTGCCGGGGCAAGTGGCCCCCATGGGCAGGGTTGGGACGAGTGACGGCAATGAAGAGCATGGCAAAGATTCTCCTCGCCGAAGACGATGACGACATGCGCAACTTCCTCGTCAAGGCGCTGCAGAAAGCAGGCCATGAGGTCACCAGTTTCAGCGAGGGGCTCAGCGCCTTCGAGGAGATCAAGCAGACCAGCTTCGACCTGCTGCTCACCGATATCGTCATGCCCGAAATGGACGGAATCGAACTGGCCCGGCGGGCTGCGGAACTCGATCCCTCGCTCAAGATCATGTTCATCACCGGCTTCGCCGCCGTGGCGCTGCATCCGGACTCCAAGGCCCCGAAAGACGCCAAGGTCCTGTCCAAGCCCTTCCACCTGCGTGATCTCGTGAACGAGGTTGAGCGGCTGATGGCGGCCTGAGAGGCGGGCTCCGGCTGCGGGGCTTGCGCCTTCGGCCTGCCCCCGCTATAGGGTCGCCACCGTTGTCGGAGTGTGGGTGGTTAGCTCAGCGGTAGAGCACTACCTTGACATGGTAGGGGTCACAGGTTCGATCCCTGTACCACCCACCATTTCCGGCTTGCGTGCGCGCCTCCATCGCTGCCCGCTGCGCCCGGTTCGAGAAACCCCCTGGAACTTTCGAAACCTAATCGCCCAGGCGCCGAAGGATGTCACGTGCGGCTCGTTTCACGGCGTCGCGCGTGTCCTCGCTTAGGGCGTCGGGATCAACCGTGATGTCATAGCCTGTACCCTTGCGGATGATCGCGCCGTCAGACGCTCCGCTGGGTTCGCTCAGCACGCGATAGAGCCGAATGGGCGCTGCGAAGCCCTTCAGCGTGGCGGGTTCGCATTCAGCCAGCGGCACCTTGTCATGCACCAGCGCCCATGTGGAATGCGACATCAGGATTCCGTCCTTCGGGGCCAATGACTGGATGCGGGCCGCGAGGTTCATGTCGCCGCCGATTGCCGTGTAGTCCATGCGCGTCGCGCTGCCGAAATTGCCAACCGTGCAATAGCCGGTGTTGATGCCGATCCGGCAGTGGAACGGGCGCTGGACGCCGCGCGCCGCCCATGTGCTGCGCAGGCTGCGCAGCCGCGCCTGGATGTCGATGGCCATTTCAACGCAACGCAACGCATCGGTGCGCTCGCCCGCTGTCTCGGGGTCGCCGAAAAAGGCCACCATCGCATCGCCAATGTATTTGTTGACGGTGGCGCCGTGGCGGTGGGCGGTTGCGGTGATCTCCGTCAGATATTCGTTGAGAAGTGCCGAGAGCTCCTCCGGTTCGAGGCTGTCGGTGATTTCCGTGAAGCCGACGATGTCTGAGAAGAAGATCGACAGTTTCTTGCGTGCCGCGTGGATCTCGACATCACGCCGGCCAGAGAAGATTGCCTCGTAGACCTGCGGTGCAAGATAGAGCGAGAGCTTTTCGGACAGCCTCTTCAACTCGGTGTTCTTCTCGGCGAGCTGATGCTCGATCGCTTCGCTGTGGTCGAGCGTTGCGTCATAGAGGTGGCGCGCATCCTCGAGCTCGGCACGCAGACGCTTCAGCGTCTCCTCGGCAGCTTCTGTCCCTGAGGTCTGGTCCTGTGTCATGCGTCAGCGGGTCATCAGCCAGACAATCACGATGTAGGACAGCTGGTGAAGCCCCTGGTCCGCGCCGGCGAGCCACCAGAATTGCTTGTCGGCGGGCGTCCAGCCCATGCGATGTGTCCAGCCGTCCTTCAGCCAGTCGAGGTGATAGTGGAACAGGGCCTCGCCGAGCAGGATGGCCAGCAGCAGCGGCAGTGCGACGTCGGCGACCAGCAGGATGGGCAGCGTCAGCGCGGCGTGGATTGCCACATGCAGGAGCCCGCCGCCATGACCCCAGATCCTGCGGTTGGCGAGGATGTAACTGTTCTGGAGAACATAGTCTCCCAGGAAGTGCTTGATCTGGAAGGCGCAGAGCAGGAGGAGGGGGCTGAGCTCGTTCAAGAAGGGCTGGCCTATGCTGGTCCGTTGCCTCCACAGCTAGGCTGCGCAGGCACGGGGGTCAAGCAACGCCGGGTCGCGGATTCTGATGCCGTTGTTGCCGCTCGCCTGCCGCGTTAGACTGCAGCATGGGCTGGAGAGATATCAACATGAGCCGCCGCAGGCCGGTCCCGCGTGTCGCGGTGGTTCCGCGGGCGGCGGGGCAGGACCATGACGCGGCCGTACTGGACAAGGCCGCGCGTGCGGCCTCTGCGGCGCTCGGGGCTCAGGAACTCGTGCCGTCTGCGCTCGCGAGTCCTTTCGCTGCGGCCTATGTCGCAGGCTATGCGCGCCAGCAGTCGCTCCGGAACGGCGTCGATCCCGAGAGCCGCTCGCACGGCATGGCGGATCTTGTCGCCTGTCTGTCAGGCCTGTCGCCCGCGCCGGTGGCCAGCGGCCTGCAGGCCCTGCGGTTCGAGAAGCGCGAGGGCGATGGCCCGCACCGCGCCTTGCTCCGCGCTGTGGGGGCCGAGGCGGATGCAGGATACCTCGTCGGCCATCTCGAGTCGCTGTGCGGTACGAGGATGCTTCTGGCCGCCGCCCTCTCGCCTCGTCCGGAGTCAGCGTCCGCCTATCTCACCCTGTGCGATCTTGCCGCCGACCGCCTTCAGACCCATCAGCCCACCGCCAGCCTGCGTTTTGAGTCCGGCGAGCGCGCTGTCCTGCGTGCGGCCTTTGGCGCCTAGCCCGCCGGTCCTCAGCCCTTGGGCGGGATCACGCCCTTCTTGAGGATGAAGCAGCCGTAGAAACGCGTCTCGCCGGTGACGATCACCGCATAGGCCTTGCGCGCCTTTTCATAGAAGGCGAAGCGTTCGACCGATCCCATCGGCCAGTGCCTGCCCTCCCACTTGTCGATCACCGCCTGAACCTCGGCCTGAACCGGAGGAACCTCCTGCGGCTTGCCGACGATCTCCATGCGCTCGGCCGGCCTGTCGACGAAGCTGTCGAGCGGCAAAACCGAGAGAATGGCATCGATGGCCTCGGCCGCCGTGAGATTGTCCATGCGCAGCAGCTTGCCCGTGACCGTGTGGCGCGCGACCGAGTCGGCAGGAAAATTGGTGTCGCTGATGATCAGATCATCGCCATGCCCCATGGCGCGCAGGCACCGGATGACATCGGCATTCAGGCGGTTGTCGAAATTGCGCAGCATGGCGGACCTCCCAGCAAGTCCGGTCAGGCTAAACAGGCCGTCTCAGGAGTCAAGCAAGCCTCAGAAGCCCTCGGGCTTGCCCGGCACCTTGACGAGCGCCTCGCCCTCCAGAACCAGCGTCTCGCCGACCTTGCAGCGGCAGATGAGCTTCACGCGCCGGCCCTTCTCCACCAGTTCCACGACCTCGACGCTGGCCTCCACCAGGTCGCCGATGCGGACCGGCGCCTTGAAGTTGAGGGTCTGCGAGAGATAGACCGCGCCCGGCCCCGGCAACCGCGTGCCGATCACCGCCGAGATGAGGCTTGCGGTATAGAGGCCATGCGCGATGCGGCCGCCGAAGGGCGTGCGCGCTGCGAAATGCTCCGACAGGTGGATCGGGTTGCGGTCGCCCGAGATCTCGGCAAAGCCGACCACGTCGGAGGATTTCACCTCCTTGACATAGGTTTCGGTCATGCCGACCGACAGGTCTTCGAAATACAGTGTCTGGGTGGGCGGCAGCATGGCGTCTCACGGAACGGTGCGGTTGCCGGTCGTTATGCCGTAGAGATTGACCAGATGCACCAGCGCCAAAAGTCCAAGGAAACCGAACACCAGCAGGACCGGCGTCGTCGGAAACAGCCGGGGCTTCAGGCCGGTGCGGGGGCGGTGCTCCAGCCAGGACATCAGACCGACCACCCCGGCGCTGACCAGCGCCACGCCCAGGGTGATCCAGAATTCG
The DNA here is from genome assembly GCA_900298995.1 of Hyphomicrobiaceae bacterium. GTDB lineage: Bacteria > Pseudomonadota > Alphaproteobacteria > Rhizobiales > Aestuariivirgaceae > Aestuariivirga. The sequence continues at coordinate 201,770 of OMIC01000039.1, forward strand.
GCGGTATCGGGGGAAGAGGGCATCGGCAAGGGTCGATTGGTTGACAGCCGGAGGTCCCCCGGCTAAGGAACCCGCCAACGAACAACAGGCGGGGCAGGGCATCTGGCTCTTACTGCCTGAAATATCAGGTGAAGTCCATGAAAGTCCGCAATTCCCTCAAGTCGCTTCTGAAGCGCCACCGCGACAACCGCATGGTGCGCCGCAAGGGCCGCATCTACATCATCAACAAGACCAACCCGCGCTTCAAGGCGCGCCAGGGCTAGGTTTCGGCTTTTACTGCCGTTTGGATCGCCGTGAACGGGAAGCCGCTCACGGCGCTCTTTTTGTTGCCATGATGGATGGTATAGTCTGGCCATCATGCGTCCCGTCCTGCTGTTTGTCGCCCTGACCGCTCTTGCGCTGCCCGCCCTGGCGCAAGATGCGCCGGATGCCGGGCCGCTCCCTCACCGTGAGAAACCCTCCGAAATCCGCGCCGAGCAGCTCGATGCGCTGTTTGCCCGGCTTCACCAGCCTGGCGCCCAGGGCGAGGCGCTCGAGGAGCGCATCTGGCAATTGTGGAGCAGCTCCGATTCGCCCACAGCCGAGGCGCTGCTCCAGCAGTCCGAGCGGGCCATAGCGGCGCGGGCACCTGCCGAGGCGCTTTCGATCCTGGACCGGCTCACAACCGCCTTTCCCGATTTTGCCGAAGCCTGGAACAAGCGTGCGACCCTCTATTTCATGATGAAGCGCTATGATGCTTCGCTCCAGGACATTGACCGGGTGCTCGAACTGGAGCCGCGCCATTTCGGTGCGCTGTCGGGCAGGGGCATGATCCTGATGCACCAGAAAAAATATGCCGAGGCACGAGTCGCCTATGAGGAAGCGCTGGCTGTCAATCCCACGCTCGAGAGGGCGCAGGAAGCCCTCGACGCGATCGACCGTCTGGAGCAGGGGATCTAAGAACTGCCTCGCACGTTGCCGGCCTAGCCTACATAGGCGATGCGGATCATGTTGGTGGCGCCGGGCGTGCCGAGCGGCAGGCCCGCGGTGATGATGATGCGCTGGCCTGTGTCGGCGAAACCTTCTTCGCGGGCAATGCGGGTCGCCCTTGTCACCATGTCATCGAGGTCGCGCGCATCTTCTGTCAGCACGCAGTGGAGGCCCCAGACCAGAGCCAGACGGCGCGCCGTGGCCGGGATCGGCGTGAGCGCGATCACCGGTGCATCGGGGCGTTCGCGCGACATGCGCACGCCCGTGGAGCCCGAGCCCGTGTAGCAGACGATCGCCGCGAGCTTGAGGGTTTCCGAAATGGCGCGCGCGGCGCTGGAGATTGCGTCGGCGCTGGTGGGCTGCGGCTCATAGCGCTGGGCAGTGATGATGCCGCGATAGAGCGAATCCCGTTCCACTGCCTGCGCGATCCGGTCCATTGTGGCCACGGCCTTGTCGGGCCAGGCGCCGGTTGCGCTCTCGGCCGACAGCATGATGGCGTCCGCGCCTTCATAGACGGCGGTGGCCACATCCGAGACCTCGGCTCGGGTCGGAACCGGCTCGACGATCATCGACTCCAGCATCTGGGTGGCGACGATCACGGGCTTGCCCACCCGCCGCGCCGCCCGTGTGATCTGCTTCTGCTTGCCTGGTACGGTCTCGAGCGGCAGCTCGACGCCGAGATCGCCGCGCGCCACCATCAGGCCATCGGCGATTTCGAGAATTTCGTCCAGCACATGAAGGGCTGCGGGCTTCTCGATCTTGGCCATGACGCCGGCCCGTCCGGCGATGAGCTTGCGGGCCTCGGCCACGTCATCGGCACGCTGCACGAAGGAAAGTGCGATCCAGTCAACGCCCACGGACGCTGCGGCCTCGAGGTCGGCACGGTCTTTCGGTGTCAGCGCCGGAATAGGGATGACCGTGTCCGGCAGATTGACGCCCTTGCGGTCCGACAGCGTGCCGCCGAAGATCACGCGCGTCGTCAGCCGCTCCGGTTCGGCCTTGATGATCTCGACGCGCAGCCGGCCATCGTTCAGGAGCAGGTTGTCACCCTGGCGGGCGGACGCGAAGATTTCCGGATGCGGCAGATGCACGCGCGTGCGGTCGCCGGGGGTGCTGTTTGTGTCGAAGATGAATGTGTCGCCCGCCTCGATCTTCGCTTCCTTGCCCGCAAAGGTGCCGATGCGGATCTTTGGACCCTGCAGGTCGGCCAGTATGCCGACCGGACGCTTGAGCTTCGCTTCCACCGCGCGGATGTCCTGATGCAGCTGGCGCAGCAGGTCATGCTGCGTGTGGCTCATGTTGATGCGGAAGACATCAACTCCGGCAAGGAACAGTTTCTCGAGCATCTCCCGAGAGGACGACGCGGGCCCCAGCGTCGCCACGATCTTGACCTTGCGGTTTCGCCTCATCACGGGCCTTGTGTGGTCTTGTCGCCGGAAAGCGAGATGGTCCAGTCCTTCTCTTCGCCGGTGTCGACCTCGAAGAAGCCCGTCTTGTTGTAGCCGCGGGTTTCGCAGTCCTCGACGCCGCGGATGGTGAACACCTTGTCGCGGGTGCACATGATGGACTTGCCGCCCCACGAGCCGCCCTTGTCATAGTCGACCGCAAAGACATAGTAGTAGCGCGCGATCAGGTCGCCCTTCAGCAGGGTCATGCATTTCTGCGGGGCGATCGTCCACCAGCCCTCGGTCGCCCAGCCTTCCTTGTCCTTGTAGCCCAGTGCCACGCCGACCCGGCTCTCTGTGTTGTTGCACAGCTTGAGGTCTGCGCGCGCGGGAAGGGTCATGGCGCCCACCATCAAAAGCGCGCCTGAAATAAGCGCCAACTTGCGAAGCATCCTGTCGCCTCCGGGTCCAATCCGCGAATCTGTCATAGCTTTTCAACCCGCTACCTCCGCGTCAACCCTCGGCAGGGCAGGGCCCTGCCCGGATTGTGCGTCGTAACCGGGTGACTGAGGAATTAGCGTCATCTATATGGCCAGTCCATGGCAAAGATTTCGGCTACCGAAGCCTGCGAAATTCTGGCTGGAACAGCCGGGACACGGCTCATTCTTCTGTGCGACCATGCTTCGAACGCGATCCCGGCCGATTATGCGGGACTTGGCATCAGGCCTGATCAGCTGGCCAGGCATATTGCCTATGACATCGGCGCCCGCGACCTGACGCTGGGGCTTGCAGACCGGCTGGGAGCCCATGCCGTTCTCTCCTGCTTTTCCCGCCTGCTGATTGATCCCAACCGCGGGCGCGACGATCCCACTCTCATCATGCGCTTGTCGGATGGCGCCATCGTTCCCGGCAACAGGCATCTGGACGAAGCGGAGAGGCAGGCCCGCCTGGCGCGCTTCCATGACCCCTATCACCGCGCCATCGCAGGCATCATCCGTGAGGTTCAGGATGCGGGCCAGGTCCCGTTTCTCGTCTCGCTCCACTCCTTCACGCCAGTCTGGCGCGGCTGGTCTCGGCCCTGGCACGTGGGCATACTGTGGGACAACGACATGGCGGTGGCGCAGGCGATGATCCGCGGCTTCCTGAGCCAGGGTGACCTGGTGGTGGGCGACAACGAGCCCTACCGCGGCGGTCTCGAGGGCGACACCCTGAACATCCACGGCACGCGGACCGGTCTGCCGCACGCGCTGATCGAGATCCGGCAGGATCTCATCGCCTCCAAAACAGGTGTGGATGAATGGGTGGAACGGGTGGCGAAGGTCATTGAACCCATTATGTATGAGGCAGGAGCGGCGAGGCCGCGATAGGAAGTGTCCTTTCATGAACATCGACGCAGCGACGAAAACGGAACTCGAGGCAGCGGCCTTCCGCCGTCTGGTCGAGCATCTGCGCACGCGCACCGACGTACAGAACATCGACCTCATGAATCTGGCAGGCTTCTGCCGCAACTGCCTCGCCAACTGGTTCGAGGAGGCCGCGAAGGCCACAGGCGTGGCGGTCACGCGGGACGAGGCGCGCACGATGGTCTACGGCATGCCCTATGAGGATTGGAAGGCCCGGCACCAGCAGGCCGCCACCGACCAGCAGCAGGCGCGGTTCGCGCAGTCACAGAAGCACTAGAACGCCGGGAACAGGATCATGGCCGGAAGCAAGACCAGTTTCGCACGCGGGCAGCTCAAGTCCATCGTCGAGCGTATCGAACGTCTCGAGGAAGAGAAGAAGACGATCGCGGGCGACATCAAGGAAGTCTATGCCGAGGCCAAGGCCAATGGCTTCGACACGAAGATCCTGCGCAAGGTCATCAGCCTGCGCAAGAAGGAAGCCACCGAGCGCGCCGAGGAGCAGTCGATGCTCGACGTTTACATGGCAGCGCTTGGCATGATCCCGGGCGAGGCCGAGGAAGCGGCCTGAGAGGCCGCATCGTCAGCGTCTTCAGTTCTGGTTTTCGGCAGTCTTGGCCATCGCGTCGGGTGACACGAGAAGGCTGCCCTTGCCCTCACGGTTCACGACAAGCATGTCGCCTTTCCCGGAAGCGGGGAGCTGGGCCATTTCGGCCACCGCGAGCCGCGGCATCTGCGGCGGCGGCTCGGCGGCTGCGGCGCTGACGCCGGGCAGCAGATCCGACAGGGCCGCCTCGTCGAAGGACTGCGGTGCGCCGTCACGGCGAACAGCCTTGGCATTGTCGAACACCAGTTGCTGCGGCCACCAGAACAGATCCTCGCCCGCCGCCGAAGCGGTGATCGACCGGATGGTCGGAATGCCCTCCGACTGACCATTGCGCAATTCATCCGTCAGGCTGGCCTTGCCGTCAGCGGTGGAACCGGCCTCATCCGTCTCGGTCATGGTCTCAGCTGCAATCACTGCACCGATTGAATTGCCGGCGAGAGGCGATGCCGTCTGGCGCGTGTTGGCATCGGGCGGCGGCGCCGACGCTGGCTCGATCTTCATGTTGACGGCTGCCATCATCAGCACTTCGATGGGCTTCGGCCGCGGCTTCGGCGTCGGGTAACCCTGATTGATGCCCTCGGCGTCGGCAACGGCTTCGCTGCCGTCCGCCGCGACGTCCGCGGTCGTGGGCTTGCTGCGCGGCGTGGCCTGCGGGGCCGAGGCATCCGCGCTCATGCCCGCGAGTTCTTCGTCATCCTCGGTGTAGGCGGTTTCGAGAGGGATTTTCTTCTTCGATGACACGGCGGCGGTTTCGGCGCCCTCCTGCTGCGACGGAAGGCCTGCAGCAGTTGCATCGGCTTCGGCGATTTCAACCTCCGGAACGGCCTTCATGCCCTTCTTGTTGAGACGTGCGCCGACGGTCTTGCGATAGTCACGCATGATCTTGGCCATCTGCACCTGGCTGATGGCGGGTCCCCAATGGCGGATGCGGCCCGAGTCGATATGCAGGAAGCCGGTGGGTCCGCCACCTGAACGATAGTAGCCTACGCCTCCGACCTGACGCACCAGGGCCGAATTGCGAATTTTCACGGTGGGAACATCGGGGAAGTAGAGATCGATGGCGTGGCCAGCCATGTGCTGGCTCTTGCGAGCAACGTTGCGTCCGATCTTCTTCAGGAAGGCATTGGTCTTGGGCGAGCGGTAGCCGCACACGATGTGGATCGGCGCCTTCGACCCGAGGTCGGCATGCAGTTCCCACATCAGGTCGATGGTCCGGGGCGAGATCGTCACCGCTTCGTTGCGGCGCCAGTCACGCAGGAAGTAATTCAGCTTCTTCATGGCGGACGGCACGTACTTGCCGTCCTTCATGTAGGTTATGGTGATGCTTTCCTTGGTGTGGACATGATACAGCGACAACGTGCGTGTCTCGCCGCCCGAAAAAGCAGGATTCTGCCAGCCAGCAACGCTCGACAATCCGATGGCCGCCGCAAAAACCAATGTAGCGGCCGCTTTCATGCAGCGCTGAAACAAGGTGCGACGACCGGCGTCCCTGCAGTCCAAACCCATACCCCACTTACGACCGGTTTCCCGGTTCCTCTGGTATCCGTCCAGGCTGCCAACCCCCATCCCGGGCATCGGCTTACACTGAAACCGCGTTTTGAACAAGAATAAGGCCGCGGTGAGGCGGCATTCAGGAAGAGTAAATGAGTATGTTTAACAAGCGCTTAATCCGGGCAAACGCAATGCAGGCGTTCAATTCCCGGCCAGCACCGTAGCTGACCGGGCCGTGTCCATGGCGCGGTCCCGGCCGTAAATATCATTGAAATACAGCATGTTGCCTGATTCATCCGGCCAGGCGGTGAAATAGGTGATGTGAACCGGGATCTTGGTCTTGAGACGAATGGTCTCACTGTGTTTCGACGTGACACGCTTGGCCACGTCCTCCGGGCTCCAGCCCAGAACCATGGCAGCGAAGTCGCGTGGATTCTGCACCCGCACGCAGCCATGGCTGAAGGCACGCACGTTCTGCGCGAACAGATTCCGGTTCGGCGTGTCGTGCATGTAGATGTTGTGTGAATTCGGGAACAGGAACTTGATCTCGCCGAGGGCGTTGTCGGTGCCCGGCGGCTGGTGGATGCCAAAGGGCACCTTGTTGCCATAGCTCGCCCAACTGACAGACTTCGAGGGCACGACTTTGCCCTGCTGGTTCACCACCTTGAAGCCGATCCGGTCGAGGTAGCCCGGGTCCCGCCGCAGCTTGGGCAGATATTCATTGGCGATGATGGAGGGCGGCACACCCCAGGAAGGGTTGAAGACCACATACTCCATTTCGTCATGGAAGGCTGCCGTCTGGGTATTGGGCTTGCCCACGATCACCCGTGTCTGCCAGATCGGCTGGCCATTCTCGATCACCTCGGCGGTGAAAGCCGGCTGGTTCACGAACACATACCTGTGCCCGAGGTTGCGCGGCAGCCAGCGCAAGCGTTCCATGTTGTCGAGCAGCTTTTCAGTGTCGCTGCGGTTGCCGTCGCCATTCAGCGCAGCCAGCGTCTGGGGGCCGATCGCGCCCGTCACCTTGATGCCCGATGCCTTCTGGAACAGCTTCAGCTGGTCGGTGAGCGCCGCATCCAGCAGGCTGTCGTCGGCTTCATTGTCCGGCGCGGATTGATAGCCGAGCCCGGCGAGGCGACGGCGGATCAGCGGGATGCGCGGATCGATTTCGCCGGGCCTGATGATCTTGCCCTCGGCGATCACGTCATCATCCGTGCCGCCAGCCTGCGCCGCGCGCTGCTCTGCCAGGGCCTTCCTCATCGCCGCATAGGCCGGATGGGTGGGGTGGAGGCTCTTGAGATACTCCGCCGCATAGGGCGACCAGGCGATCACCTTGAGGGCTTGCGGCGCTTCAACCCAGACCGGCGTGATGTCGTTGTAGCGTGACAGTCGGCGCGGGTCGAACTGTCCGCCCGAGGCATCGCGCGCATAGCGCAACGCTGCCGCCGAGAGATCGATATCAAGACGCGCCATGGCGGCGGGGTCGTTGTCGGGGATGGAGGCTGAGAAGCTTGCAAGTGGGGTCGGCAGATAGCTGGCAGGGTCGAGCCCATCCTGATCGGCAGTGGAAAGAAGGTTGAGGACGGCCTTGCCGCGCACGCCAAGCGTGCCGTTCTCGAGCCAGACTGGCCTGAACCCGTGAGCGACGTAATGTGCGACCAGTGTGTCGCGGGCGCCCGGGAGCAGGCGAAGCGCGGGTCCCTCCGCCGTCAGTTGATCATGGATCTGTGCTGCCGCGGTGTCGGCTGGCCGTGGCGCGTCGAGCGTCAGGCCGCTCAGCGGCAGGAGCTTCGGCGGCACATAAACGAGGTTGCCCAGCCCGAGGCCGGGATCGCCCTCCGGGTCTTCATCCTGGACGCTGGCGGTTGCCCGCCGTGTCTTCCGCGGGACGTTTCCCGCAACATTTTCCTCATCCGCGCGGCGTCCAAAAAGCTTCCGCCGCAACGGCTGACCATTCGCATCAAGCCGCTCCGAACCACTGAACAGCCGCTCGAAGAAACCGGAATTGCGGGCTTTCGCAGGCTCCTGGGCAATGGCGGGTGCATTGGCTGCGAGTGCCAAAAAACAAGCCAAGGCCTTGAAACCAATGTGCTTTTTCATGCACTCCACCTGTGCGGTCTGGCCGCCGCCCGCTCTGTCCGAGCCTAGCCCGCGGCCTCCTCGAGGCCAAGGTCTTTCATGCGGCGGTAGAGCGTCGACCTCCCAATCCCCAGCTTTCGCGCCACCTCGGACATCTGCCCCTGGTAGCGGGCCAGCGCCAGCCGGATCATGTCCGCTTCAACATCCTCAAGCTTGCGGATGTGCCCACCCTCTGTGACGGCGGGGATGCCGTAAGCGATGCCGTCCGACACCGCTGGTCCACCCTTGAGCGGCAAAGGTGCACCGCTGGCGATGGCTTCGGCGCCGCGCGGCAGCGGCGCTTTCGGCGCCAGTTGCGGAGCAGGCGGGATCTTGATCTCATACCCTTCGACCAGCGAGGCAATCTGCGGGAAATCCTCGATACTTAGCCGATCGCCCTCGCACAGGACCATCGCCCTGAACACGGTATTCTCAAGCTGTCTTACGTTGCCTGGCCATGTGTAGCCGCGCAGAAGCTCGAGCGCGTCCGGCGTGATGCCGCGGATCTTGCGGCCTTCTTCCGCGGCGAAGCGGGTGATGAAGTGCTCGACCAATGCAGGAATGTCTTCCTTCCGTTCGCGCAACGGCGGCACCATGACCGGAAACACGTTGAGCCGGTAGTAGAGGTCCTCGCGGAACTGACCTGCTTTCACCATGTCGATCATGTTGCGGTTTGTTGCCGAAATGATGCGGATGTTGACCTTCACGGGCTTGCGCGCGCCAACAGGGTCGATCTCGCCTTCCTGGATGGCGCGCAGGAGCTTCACCTGCATGTCGAGGGGAAGCTCTGCAACCTCATCGAGAAACAACGTCCCGCCATCTGCCTCCTGAAACTTGCCCGTGTGGCGGGCGGTGGCGCCGGTGAACGCGCCTTTCTCATGGCCGAACAGGATCGACTCGACGAGATGCGACGGGATGGCGCCGCAATTGACCGCAACGAAGGGCCGGCCGGCGCGTTCGCTTTCGCCCTGGATGGCGCGGGCGATCATTTCCTTGCCGACACCCGATTCACCTTCGATCAGAACGGGAATGTTGGACTGGGCGCCCCGGCGGCCGAGCCTCAGCACATTGGCCATGGCGGGGGAGGAGGCGATGAGATCGTGAAAGCCGAGTGCCCCGCCCACTTTCTTGTTGAGACGCTTGACCTCTTCGGTGAGGGCATTGACCTTGAGGAGGTTCTGAACCGAGATGCGCAGACGTTCCGGACTCACCGGTTTCACGACGAAATCGTCCGCTCCCGCGCGCATGGCTGTGATGACGGTTTCGATCGATCCCTGGGCGGTCTGGACGATGACCGGCAGGTCGCCACGGATGGCCTGCATCTTGTCGAGGAATTCGAGGCCGCTCATGCCCGGCATGTTGAGGTCGAGAATGACCAGTTCGATGCTGGCGCCCGACTGGCTTTTCAGCACTTCGATGCCCTTGTGCCCGCCATCGACCGGCATGGGATCGCAGCCAAAGCGGCGGATCATTTCCTCTAGAATTCTGCGTTGTGCCGGATCATCTTCGACAATGAGAACGCGAACAGCCATGCGTTTCTTTTTCTTTCCTGATTCTCGCCGGCTCCTGAGACTGCCGTGTCCTCTGGGACCTGGCCTTCCCGACTCGCCGTTCTCGCAGATCAAAGGTGCCAGCGAAGGGTAAAGGCGCTGTTAACGGAGAGCCACGTTTGGGGACACCTGCAATCGTTTGAATCAAGTGTTTTTGATATTGGTCATTGCATTGCCGGCAATCCCGTACTGAATGTGCAACCAAGGGAGGAAGCGTGAACCCCATTCGCATCGGTCTGTTTGCCGTCGCCGTGCTGGGGCTCGTCCTCGGGCTTGCGGCTCCGCTTGCTGGCCTCGACGCTGCCCGGGACTGGATCTGGGGGGCAGCGGCGGCAATGGTTCTTGTCTCCCTGCTCGCTGAGATCGTCAGTTCGCTGGCCAGGGGCGAGGTTGGTCTTGACATTGTTGCCGGCCTCTCGATCTCGGCGGCGCTGGTGTTCGGTGAGCCGCTGGCGGCGGCGGTTGTGGCCCTGATGTATGCCGGCGGCCGGCTTCTCGAGGAATATGCCGCCAACCGCGCCCGGGCCGACATGAGCGCGCTGCTTGCGCGCGTCCCCAAGACAGCGCTGCGCTATGACGACGGGCATCTGCGCGAGGTTGCAATCGATGAAATCGTGCCAGGGGACCGCCTGCTCATCCGTCAGGGCGACATTGTACCGGTGGATGGCCTGATCTCTGCGGGCAAGGCGCTGCTCGACATGGCTGCGCTCACGGGGGAATCGGTGCCGGTGCGGGTTCTCGAGGGCGGCGAGGTACAGAGCGGCGCCCGCTCCCTCGATACCGCCTTCGACATGCGCGCCACCCGACCCGCCGCCGAAAGCACCTATGCCGGGGTGGTGCGGCTGGTGCAGGCCGCCCAGTCGGCGAAAGCCCCCATGGAGCGGCTGGCAGACCGCTACGCGATCGTGTTTCTCGTGGTCACGGTGGCCCTGGCGGGTGGCACCTGGCTCGGCACCTCGGATCACATGCGCATGCTGGCGGTTCTGGTCTCGGCGACACCATGTCCGCTGATCCTTGCCGTGCCGGTGGCCATCATCTCGGGAATGGGCAAGGCGGCGCGGCGCGGGCTGCTGATGAAGGGCGGGCCGGTGCTCGAAACCATGGCGCGCGCCACGGGTCTGGTGATCGACAAGACCGGAACGCTGACGCGCGGCCGCGCCATGCTGACGGGCATCCTGCCGGCTGCCAGCCTTGCCGAGCAGGAGATGCTTCGGCTTGCCGCATCTCTGGAGCAGGCCTCGGCCCATGTCACGGCCGCCTCGATTGTGGAGGCGGCCCGCGACAAGGGCCTGCGCCTCAGCTTTCCGCAGGCCGTGCGCGAGACGGCGGGCGAGGGGCTGTCGGGCGAGGTTGATGGTCAGTCGGTCATTGTTGGCGGGCATGATTTCGTTGCCGCACATCTCGGTCTCCCGATCACGCGTCCGCCTCACCCCCCGGGAACAGCGCTTGCCGCGCTTGCGGTAGGCGGCCAGTTCGTGGGTCATCTCCTTTTGGCTGATGCGGTGCGCGCCGAAACCCCTGCCGCTCTGGCCGCGCTGCGTGCAGCGGGCATCCGCCGCATCGTGCTCGCGTCCGGGGATCAGCAGGCGGTGGTTGACAGGATTGGCGAGACGCTCGGGCTTGACGTTCGCCGGGGCGGACTGAAGCCACAGGAGAAGGTCGATATCGTGCTTGCCGAGCGCAGCAATGGCGTCACGCTGATGGTTGGGGACGGCGTCAACGACGCACCGGCGCTGGCGGCCGCCGATGTCGGCATCGCCATGGGAGCAACAGGCTCCGCCGCTGCCTCGGAGTCGGCCGATGCCGTCTTGCTGGTCGATGACCTGACACGCCTCGCGGAGGGGCTCGTGACCGCCCGCCGCGCCCGCGCCATCGCGCTGCAAAGCGTTTACATCGGGCTTGGCCTGTCGCTCGCGGCCATGGTTGCGGCGGCGCTCGGCTATCTGCCGGTCGTCGCCGGGGCGCTGCTGCAGGAGGCGATTGACGTGGCGGTGATCCTCAATGCCTTGCGGGCACTCAGATAGCCGCATGTGAAATCTCGGTAAGCTTCGTCATCCGGCGGTTGCCGAAGCGCTGCGGCTGGGCCATATCCATGACAGTTCTTCGCAAGGATGTGTCATGACAGCTGCCGCCGCCCAATCCCTTGGACCTCTTCCTGAATGGAACCTTGCCGATCTCTACGCCGGGCCGGACGCGCCCGAATTTGCAGCCGACATGAAAACGGGCGAGCGGCTGGCGCGAGAATTCGCCGAGACCTACCGCGGCAAGCTCGCAGGCCTTGACGGGGCTGGCCTCGCCTGCGCGCTCAAGGAGTATGAAGCGCTCTCCGATCTTCTGGGCCGCACCGGCTCCTATGCCCAGCTCTATTATGTCGGCGACACCACGGATTCCCAGCGCGGGAAGTTCTATGGCGATGTCTCGGCAAAGCTGACTGACATCTCGACCCTGCTGTTGTTTTTCGAGCTTGAACTCAACCGCATCGACGATGCCGCGCTCGAAAAGGCGATGCAGGTTCCAGCACTGGCGCACTACCAGCCCTGGATCGAAAACCTGCGCATGGAAAAGCCCTACCAGCTCGATGACAAGCTGGAAGAGCTGTTCCTTGAAAAGTCTCAGACATCAGCCTCCGCCTTCAACCGGCTGTTCGATGAGACCATGGCGGGATTGCGCTTCGAGGTCGAGGGCGAGACGCTCACCCTCGAGCCAACGCTGAATCTCATGCAGAACCCGGTTGAGGCCAGGCGCAAGGCGGGTGCCGAGGCGCTGGCCAGGACCTTCGGCGCCAACCTCAAGCTCTTTACCCTGATCACCAACACGCTTGCGAAGGACAAGGACATATCGGACCGCTGGCGCGGCTTCACGGACATCGCCGACGCCCGTCACCTCTCAAACCGCGTCGAACCCGAGGTGGTTTTGGCGCTGGTCGAGTCGGTGCGCCGGAACTATGCGCAAATCTCCCACCGCTATTACCGGATGAAAGCGAAATGGCTGGGCAAGGACAAGCTCATGCACTGGGACCGCAACGCGCCGCTTCCCGCGGAAGACACCCGCGAAGTGCCGTGGAGCGAAGCGCGCGAGATGGTGTTGTCCGCCTACGGACAATTTGCTCCGGAGATGGCGGATATCGCCCGCACCTTCTTCGACCGGAACTGGATCGACGCGCCGTCGCGCCCGGGCAAGGCGCCCGGGGCATTCGCCCATCCGACGGTTCCCTCGGCGCATCCCTATGTGCTGCTCAACTACATGGGCAAGACACGGGACGTGATGACGCTTGCCCATGAACTTGGCCATGGCGTTCATCAGGTGCTGGCTGCGAAGCAGGGTGCGCTCATGGCCTCGACACCGCTCACCCTTGCTGAAACGGCCAGCGTGTTCGGCGAGATGCTGACCTTCCAGGCCTTGCTCGCCAGGACCGATGACCCGAAGAAGCGCAAGGCGCTTCTGGCCTCCAAGGTCGAGGACATGATCAACACGGTGGTCCGCCAGATCGCATTCTACAGCTTCGAGCGCGAGGTTCACACGGCGCGCAAGCAGGGTGAGCTGACGCCCGAGCAGATCAATGCGATCTGGCTCAAGGTGCAGGCCGAGAGCCTTGGCGACGCCATTGTCTTCGGCGAGGGCTACGAGACGTTCTGGACATACATCCCGCATTTCATCCACTCGCCCTTTTACGTCTATGCCTATGCCTTCGGCGACTGCCTGGTGAACTCGCTCTATGCCCGCTACCGGGAAAGTGCGCAGGGATTTCAGCAGAAGTATTTCGAGATGCTCAAGGCGGGCGGCACCCGGCACCATTCCGACCTGCTGCGCCCCTTCGGCCTCGACGCGGCGGACCCCGGCTTCTGGGACAAGGGCCTTTCGGTGATCTCCGGCATGATCGACGAACTGGAGAAGATGTGACGAGCATCTGCATTCTTGAGCGTCTTGAGGATCTCGCACGCTTTGCGTGACTGATCGCCGCGCGCGAGGTGGGGTGCTTGCGGGGGCCGGGCGGACTGGCTAGAAGCCTCCGTCGACTGGCTTCCAAGCGGAGGGGAATCATGGCTGATCACGGGACGGGCGCTGTCCATTCTCAGGACCTGGAGGCCCACCGGGCCACCTATCAGGGCTTCATCAAGGGCTCGATAATCCTTACGATTTTCTGCCTCTACATCCTCGTCGCGCTGGTCGCGTTCGCGTTCATTACCAGCGGCAACCTGCTGATCGGCTTCGGCGGCCTGATCATCGGCACGCTGGCCCTGATCATTGATGCAAGGGCCGGAAACAATTGGTATCTTTCTGCGGGCTGGCTGGTGATCTTCGGGCTGCTCACAGCCGTAATGATCGGCTGACCATCAGGGCGGGCTCATGAAAATCGCGATCCCCACGGAAACACAGGTCGGGGAGAGTCGCGTTGCGGCCAGTCCCGATACGGTAAAGGCCTTCGTCAAGAAGGGCGCAGAGGTCTGGGTCCAGGCGGGTGCCGGCAAGGGCGCCAGCATCCCTGACGAAGCGTTCGCCGCAGCGGGCGCCAAGATTGCAACCAGTGGTTTTGACATGGCGGATGTCGTGCTCACCGTGCGGCGGCCGTCGCCGGGGCTGCTGGCGTCGCTCAAGCCCGGAACAATCCTCATGGGTGGACTTGAGCCCTATGGCGACCGGCCCGGTCTCGAGGCCATTGCCAAGTCAGGTGTCACGGCCTTCGCCATGGAACTGATGCCACGCATCACCCGCGCGCAGTCGATGGACATCCTCTCCTCGCAGGCCAATCTTGCCGGCTACAAGGCAGTCATCGATGCGGCCTTCCACTTCACGCGCGCCTTCCCGATGATGATGACGGCAGCCGGCACGGTTCCGGCGGCCAAGGTGTTCATCATGGGCGTCGGCGTCGCGGGCTTGCAGGCCATCGCGACAGCGCGGCGGCTCGGCGCCATCGTCTCGGCAACCGACGTCCGCAAGGCGACCGAGGAGCAGGTCAAGAGCCTCGGTGCCAAGTTTGTCTATGCCGACATCGCGGATGCGGCGACCTCCGGCGGCTATGCCAAGGAACTGTCGGCTGAGGACAAGGCGAAGCAGGCCGCGCTGGTGGCCGAGCATGTGAAGAACCAGGATGTGGTGATCACCACCGCGCTCATTCCGGGCCGGCCCGCGCCCGTGCTGATCACGCAGGAAATGGTGGAAAGCATGAAGCCCGGTTCGATCATCGTTGACCTTGCGGTCGAGCGCGGCGGCAACTGCCCGCTCTCGAGGCCTGATCAGATCGTCGAGCACAAGGGCGTGCGCATTGTTGGCACCGTCAATCTGGCGGGCAAGCTCGCGGGCAACGCCTCCCCGCTGTTTGCCAAGAACCTCGCCAATTTCCTGGATCTCATGATCCAGAAAGACGGATCGCTGAAGATCGATGACGCAGATGAATGCATCAAGGGCACGATGATCGCGCGCAGCGGCGCGCTCGTGCACCCCATGTTCCAGGGAGCCTGAGCAATGGAAGCGATCGACCCGTTTGTCTCGCTGTTCGGCATTTTCGTGCTGGCGGTGTTCGTTGGCTACTATGTGGTGTGGAATGTCACGCCGGCGCTGCACACGCCGTTGATGTCTGTGACCAACGCCATTTCCTCGGTCATCGTGGTTGGTGCGCTGCTGGCGGTCGGTGTGGGCGCGCTCGAGTCCGGCTCGATTGTGGCCATGATCTTCGGCTTCCTCGCCCTCATCCTGGCGTCGGTCAACATCTTCGGTGGCTTCATGGTCACCTCGCGCATGCTCGCCATGTACAAGAAGAAGGAGAAATAGGCGCATGTCGGCCAATCTTGCAGCCATTCTCTATCTCGTCTCGGGCGCGCTGTTCATCATGGCGCTGAGGGGCCTGTCCTCTCCCGCCACGTCGCGTCAGGGCAACATGTACGGCATGGTTGGCATGGCGATTGCCATGCTGACGACGCTCGCCACCATGCAGCTCTCGCCGATGGTGATCGGCCTCGTCGTTCTGGGGCTTGCGATCGGCGGCGGCATCGGCGCCGTGATGGCGAAGAAGATCGCCATGACGGCGATGCCTCAGCTCGTTGCCGCCTTTCATTCGCTGGTGGGCCTTGCCGCCGTATTCGTCGCGGCCGCGGCATTCTATGCTCCGGAAGCCTTCCACATCGTCCTCGACGGCGTGATCCAGCCGATCTCGCGCATCGAGATGTCGCTCGGCGCGGCGATTGGCGCCATCACCTTCACGGGCTCTGTGATCGCCTTCCTGAAACTGGACGGGCGCATGTCTGGTGCACCCATCCTCCTGCCCGCGCGCCATGTCATCAACATGGCGCTTGGCGTCGCGCTGTTCGCCTGCATCGCACTGTTCTTTGCCAGCCCCTCGGCGCTGTGGTTCTGGGCGATCATCGCCATCAGCCTGGCGCTCGGCTTCCTGCTCATCGTGCCGATCGGCGGTGCCGACATGCCGGTCGTGGTGTCGATGCTCAACTCCTATTCGGGCTGGGCGGCGGCGGGGATTGGCTTCACGCTCCACAACACCGCACTCATCATCACCGGCGCGCTGGTGGGTTCCTCGGGCGCCATCCTGTCCTACATCATGTGCAAGGGCATGAACCGGTCGTTCATCTCCGTCATTCTCGGCGGCTTCGGCGGCGAGAGCGCGGGTCCGGCGGCACAGGGCGAGGCCAAGCCCGTGAAGCAGGGCTCGGCGGATGACGCGGCCTTCATCATGAAGAATGCCGGCTCGGTCATCATCGTGCCGGGCTACGGCATGGCGGTGGCCCAGGCCCAGCACGCGCTGCGTGAAATGGGCGATCACCTCAAGAAGGAAGGCGTGTCCGTCAAATACGCCATCCACCCTGTCGCTGGCCGTATGCCCGGCCACATGAACGTGCTGCTCGCCGAGGCCAATGTGCCCTATGACGAGGTGTTCGAACTCGAGGACATCAATTCCGATTTCGGCCAGGCAGACGTGGCTTTCGTGATCGGCGCCAATGACGTGACCAATCCTTCAGCAAAGGACGATCCGACCTCGCCGATCTACGGCATGCCGGTGCTCGAGGTCTGGAAGGCCAAGACCGTGATGTTCATCAAGCGCGGCATGTCGTCAGGCTATGCCGGCGTCGACAACCCGCTGTTCTGGCGTGACAACACCATGATGCTGTTCGGCGACGCCAAGAAGATGACCGAAGAGATCAACAAGGGAATGGCCTGACGCGGGCGTTTGGTCCGAGAAGGCCACTCCCGTTCGGCCACGCAATGGTCTAGATTTGCCGCCAAAGCTCAACGCGACAAGTGGCGGAAACACAGATGGCTGAACCGGCGGCAACGCAACCCCTTGAACCGCCACGGGTTTATCTCGTGCACATGCTGGTCTTTACCCTGCTGGTGGGGATTCTCGTGGTGGTCATCCTGCCCGGACTGACCAGCGCCTTCATGGCGAACCCCATGCTGAACGGCGTCATCGTGGCGACGCTGCTGCTCGGCATGTTCCATTCCTTCCGCATGGTCGGGCGGCTGTTCCGCGAGGTGAACTGGGTCAACCGCTTCCGCGACGGAGAGCGCGAGGACAGTTCCAGGCCGCCACGCCTGCTTGCTCCCATGGCCATGCTGCTCCGCAACCGGCAGGATACGGTCCTCTCGCCGCTCTCGATGCGTTCACTTCTCGACTCCCTGGCATCGCGCCTTGACGAGTCGCGCGACCTGTCGCGCTATCTGGTGGGGCTGCTCATCTTCCTCGGCCTTCTCGGCACGTTCTGGGGCCTTCTCGAGACCGTGCAGTCCATCGGCGGCGCCATCGAGGGGCTGGACGTCACCTCGGCCCAGTCGGCCACGCTCTTTGACCAGCTGAAGCAGGGGCTGCAGGCGCCGCTGCGGGGCATGGGCCTCTCCTTCTCGTCGTCGCTCCTTGGTCTCGCCGGATCGCTGATCCTCGGCTTCCTCGATCTCAAGGCGGCGCAGGCGCAGAACCGGTTCTACATCGACCTTGAAGACTGGCTGTCGAGCATCACCGACATTGCGGCGGGTGAGGGCCAGCAGGCGCCGGCCTCTTCCGGTCTGGCACCGCAGTTGCTGCGCAGTGAAGTCCAGGCGCTTCTCCGTGCCATGGAGAAACTGAACTTCACGCTCGAGAACCAGAAGTCGGGCACCTCCGGGACGGGCGCGAGGGGTGGCCCTGACGCAATCGAGCAGCTGGCCGATGCCGTCGCGGGACTGGTCGAGCAGATGCGGGAGGAACAGAAGATCGTGCGTCAGTGGGCTCAGGGCCAGCAGACGCAGCAGAACGAGATCCAGCGCCTGCTCATGCGCGCTACGGGACCCGCACCCCGCACAACCGCGCGGACCACGCGCAAAGACGAAGAGCGCAGTTAAGTGGCGGGCCTCCTGAGACGGCGTGGCCGCGGCAGCGAGGATGCCTACTGGCCGGGCTTTGTCGATGCCATGGCCCAGCTGCTTCTGGTGATCCCGTTCCTGCTCTCGGTGTTCATGGTGGCGCAGTTCCTCCTTGCGCGTCAGATCTCGGGACAGGACTCGGCCCTCGGCCAGCTCCGCGCCCAGATTGCCGAACTGACCCAGCTTCTGGCGCTTGAACAGGCGGCCAAGGCAGATGCCGAATCCAGCCTTCTCGCCCTGCAGGACGATCTGTCGTCCGAAAAGAACAAGTCGGCCGAACTCTCCGCCCTGCTGGAAAACGCGGGCGAGAAGGGTGACAGTGCCAGCCTGACGATCAGCGGACTGCAAACGGCGCTCGACAAGGAAAAGACCATATCATCGGACGCTCTGGCAAAGGTCGAACTGCTCAACCAGCAGATCGCAGCCATGCGCCGTCAGTTGCAGACCCTCAACGCACTGCTCACCGATGCCGAGACCAAGAACCGCGAGTCGGAGGCCCAGATTGCCGACCTCGGCAAGCGTCTCAACTCGGCGCTGGCCCAGCGTGTGCAGGAGCTGACTCGCTACCGCTCGGAATTCTTCGGGCGTCTGCGCCAGATCCTCTCACAGCGCTCGGATGTGCTGGTGGTGGGCGACCGCTTTGTCTTCCAGGCGGAAGTCCTGTTCCCCAAGGGGCAGGCGACACTCAATGCCGAAGGGCAGGCGGAGATGCTCAAGCTCGCCGACGCGCTGAAACAGCTCGAGAAGGAAATCCCCACTGATATTGCATGGGTCCTGCGGGTGGACGGCCACACCGACATCGACCCCATCCAGTCGCCGCAGTTCAAGTCCAACTGGGAGCTTTCGGCGGCGCGTGCCATCGCGGTGGTGAATTTCCTGGTTGCCAATGGCGTCTCGCCCCAGCATCTCGTGGCGGCGGGCTTTGGCGAATTCCAGCCCATCGATCCCGGTTCCACCGAAGAAGCCAAGTCGCGCAATCGCCGGATCGAGCTGAAACTCACCGAGCGCTGACAGCCGCCTCAGCCTGCGGGAGCCTGAAACTGCAGCCTGGCCAGTCGTGCATAAAGCGGGCTTGAGACCATGAGATCGGCATGGGTGCCTTCGGCAACCAGTTCGCCGCCGTCCAGCACGAGGATCCGATCGGCATTGCGCACGGTCGCCAGCCTGTGGGCGATCACCAGTGTCGTGCGGTTCGCGGTCAGCCTCTCGATGGCCTGCTGGATAAAGGCCTCGCTCTCGGAGTCGAGCGCGCTGGTCGCCTCGTCCAGAAGCAAGATCGGCGCATCGCGCAGGATGGCGCGCGCAATGGCGATGCGCTGGCGCTGGCCGCCTGAAAGGGTGACGCCCCGCTCACCTACCTGCGTGTCATAGCCCTGCGGCAGGCGCTCGGCGAATTCATCCACCCTGGCTGCGCGCGCGGCTTCCATCACCTCGGTCTGGCTGGCCTCGGGCTTTCCGAACCGGATGTTGTCAAGGACGCTGCCGGAGAAGATGACCGTCTCCTGCGGCACGACCGCGATGCGCTCGCGGACCTCTGCTGGAATTGCCTTCCTGACATCTGTGCCATCGACGATGACGCGCCCCGTCTGTGGATCAAAGAAGCGCTGGACGAGGGCGAACACGGTGGTCTTGCCGGCGCCGGATGGGCCGACAATGGCGACGGTTTCGCCTGTTTGCACGGAGAAGGAGATACCGGACAGCGCGGGGCTATCCGGCCGTGTCGGATAGGAGAAGTTCACGCCCTCGAGCGCCAGCCGTCCCTGAGACGGGCGCGGCAGGGGCTCCGGAGAGGGCGGCGCAGCAATATCAGGCTGTTCGTCGAGCAGTTCGGATATGCGTTCGGCTGCGCCTGCAGCCAGTTGCACCTCGCCCCATACTTCCGAGAGCTGGCCCATCGAGCTGGCCGCAAGAATGGCGTAGATCAGGAACTGGCTGAGCGTGCCTGCCGTCATGTTCCCGGCAATGACCGCGCTTGCGCCGTACCAGAGAAGCAGGACAACCGCACCTGCCACGACGCCGATGATCAGCGCCGTCAGGACGGCGCGTGCCACGGTGCGCTGGGCGGCGGCGGCAAAGGCACTGGAAGTGGCTTCCGAGAATGAGGCCCGTGCCGCGTCTTCCTGAACATTGGCCTGAACGGTCGTCACCGCCTGCAGCCGCTCCTGTGCGAAAGCGGCAGACGAGGCCAGCGTGTCCTGGGCCAGACGCGAGAGGTTCCGGACCTTGCGTCCGTAGATGACGAGCGGCAGAACGATCAACGGCAGTGCCAGCAGTGACAGGCCGGCGAGACGCGGGCTGGTTGCTACCATCATCGCGACGGCACCAGCCAGCATGACGACGTTGCGCAGTGCGATGGATGCGGTGGACGAAAAGGCCGCCTTGATCTGAGTGGTGTCAGCGGTGAGCCGCGAGACGACCTCGCCGGTCCGCTGAACTTCGAAGAAGGCAGGGCTGAGGTCGAGGAGATGGCTGAAGATCCGGTCGCGGATGTCGGCCACCACACGCTCGCCGATCCAGATCACGAAATAGAAGCGCAGTGCCGAGCCCAGCGCCAGCACCGCAACCACCGCCAGCATGGCGAGGAAGTACTTGTCGATCAGCGGGGCATCGGCGGCCGTGAAGCCATGGTCGATGATGCGCCGGACGGCCAGCGGCAGGGCCAGCGTCGCTGCCGCCGCGGTCAGGAGCGCAAGCAGCGCCAGTACCATCTGACGCCGATAGGGGCGCACGAAGGGTGTCAGGCGGAGGAGGGGGCGCAGATTGCGGCTCTTGGGCCGCCGCCGGGCCTCGTCTTCGTAGATGTTGCTCATAAGCGCCCTTCTAGCCGATGGCCGCCGGAATGGAAGCGCATGGCTGTGTCCGGCGCCCCGTCCGGCCCTCGGCCGACGTCCGGCGGGGGTTTTCCGCCCACTTGCCTCCCCCGGTGCTCTCCTGTATAGGCCGCTGCGAAACCGAAATCCGGAAATCCCCTGCGCGGGCTGTCCCGCCATCGAGAGAGTTTTGGCCATGAAGCAAGGCGTCCACCCCGACTATCACATGATCAATGTGGTGATGACCGACGGCAGCACCTTCCAGACCCGGTCCACCTGGGGCAAGGCTGGTGACACGATGAACCTTGACATCGATCCGAAGTCCCATCCCGCCTGGACGGGTGGTCAGCAGACCCTGCTGGACCGCGGTGGCCGCGTGTCCAAGTTCAACCAGAAGTTCTCGTTCCTGAACAAGTAGTTCCGGCAAGTCGCCCGGATCGGACTGAAGCCCGGCCAGCGGCCGGGCTTTTGTTTTGGATCGGGCTGTTCTCTCGCCCCCTGCGTGTTTCAGGGAACATTGCGCTAGGAGCGTGCGTTGAACACGGCCGCAATGCGGTCGATCTGGCTGCTCACCGGACTCTGGTTGCCGGTCGCCTCGGTCTTGCCCTGCAGCCCCATCATGGCATCGAATTTGACGACGCGCTGATGCAGGGCGAGCGAGCGCTCGATGATCTCCATCAAGCCGGCTGGCAATTGCTCGACGCCACTGACCGGGCTGCCCCGGCCGATCTCGCCCAGCGTGATCCGCCGGCGCTCCCGTCTGGCGTCTTCCGGCCGCATCTCGCCCGCGGCGATGGCCCGCTGCAGCAGCAACCAGGATGCCAACTGCATCAACCGTGTGGTCAACCGCATGCTTTCCGTGGCGTAGGCCACCGCGCCATGGCGGTCGAGTAGCCGGGCTTCCTTGCGGCCTGGCCCATCGAGATAATTCGCCGTTTCCTCAACAAGCCCCATGCCTTCGCGAAACACCTTGTCGAACTGCTCGGAGGCGGTGAACCGCTTCATGAAGTCGACGGTGACGGTCGGGCTTTCAACGGGTGGCATGGCTGGATTTCCTTCTGCTCTCATGGCGGCAGAGCGGAGCGTTGTCAGATAATGACCGTGGTTTCCGTCCCGGTCAATGAGGCGCATGCTCCGTCTCGGCAGGATTCGGAAAGCAAGACTGATGCCACGGCCAAAAAAAGCCGCGCAATCGAGCGCGGCTTTGAAGTTTCAAACAGGGAGGCGTCAAACAGAGTGACTGGCGTCACTCAAAGCAATCCGGTCAAGGATTACAGAAATTGACGGTATCGTTAATTCCTTAACCAAAGCTTAACATTAGCAACCTGTGCGGCCAATCTGTGTCGGAATGACAATCAAACCGCGCAGTGTCACTGCCTCAGGAGCGGAAAAAGGCATCAGCGGCCGACTTCGAGGCCCGCTTTGACGTGATCATGGCCTTGACCCTGACGATCTCGTCCTCGAGCAGGCGCAGCCTGTCCTCAAGTTCCTGGACGGAGAGCAAATCGAGGGTCTCACCGACGGTCACGCCGGCAGGCTTTCTGGGCGGGTCTTCGAAAGTCATTGGGTGTCCCTCCTCTGGAGTCTCATTTTGTCATTGCAGGCAGGGGGTCTTCAACCCAAACTGACACAGATCCTGCTGCCGGAGACCCGAATATGACGGATATGACTGCAATCGCCATCACCGCGCCGGGTGGTCCGGAGGTTCTTAAGCCCGTCCGGCTTCCGGTCCCGGAGCCCAAAACTGGCGAATTGCTCGTCCGGGTTCGCGCGGCCGGTGTCAACCGTCCCGACGTCCTGCAGCGCCAGGGTGCCTATCCGCCGCCGCCCGGTGCGCCGGACACGCCAGGGCTCGAGATCGCTGGCGAAGTGGTGGCGCTGGGCGCCGGCGTTCAGCGGTTCGAGGCGGGTGATAAGGTTTGCGCGCTGGTTCCAGGCGGTGGCTATGCCGAGTATGCGGTCGTGCATGAGGAAAATGCACTGCCCGTGCCACCGGGGCTGTCGCTGGTCGAGGCGGGGGCGCTGCCGGAGACCTTTTTCACGGTCTGGACCAATGTGTTCGATCGGGGCCAACTCAAGCCCGGCGAAACCCTGCTTGTCCACGGCGGGTCGAGCGGCATCGGCACCACAGCCATCATGCTGGGCAAGGCCTTCGGGTCGAGCGTGGTCGTGACGGCGGGATCGATGGAAAAATGCCTCGCGTGCCGCAATCTCGGGGCAGATCTTGCCATCAACTACCGCGACCAGGATTTTGTCGCTGTGCTGTCCGACCACGGCATCAAGCCCAATGTCATCCTCGACATGGTCGGCGGCGATTATGTTGCGAAGAACCTGAGGATCGCCGCGATGAATGGCCGCATCGTGATGATCGCCTTCCAGAGGGGATCGCGCTTCGAGGCGGACTGGATGCCGGTGATGCTGAAGCGTCTGACGTTTACGGGGTCCACGCTCCGGGCGCGCAGCATTGCCGAAAAGGCCGTGATTGCCCGCGCCCTCGAGGCACAGGTCTGGCCGCTGTTTGGCGCGGGGCAGATCAGGCCCATCATCCACCGCACCTTCCCGCTTGCTGAGGCCGCAGCTGCCCATGCCCTGATGGAAGCGGGCGACCATATTGGCAAGATCGTGCTTCTTGCAGGATAGGGACACCCGGAAAACAAGCATTGCGCGCCGCCCGGCCGCCGGTTATATCACCGTCATTCCCATCATGCTGTCGTAAAGACAGGGAACCTGAAACACCGGTTCTCAAGGAGTGAAAGATCATGTCCCGCCCACCGTTGATGCCAAAGGCCACCGCCGTCTAGCTGGTTGAGAACACCGGCCTGTCCTTCCGCCAGATCGCCGATTTCTGCCATCTCCACGAGCTCGAGGTGAAGGGCATTGCGGACGGCGACGTGGCGGCCGGAATCAAGGGCCTCGATCCGGTCACCGGCGGCCAGATCACCCGCGAGGAGATCGAGAAGGGCGAGAAGGACGCCGAATACCGGCTCAAGATGCTTGAATCCAAGGTCAACATCCAGGTCCAGAAGGCGACCTCCGGCCCGCGCTACACACCGGTCTCGCGCCGTGGCGACCGTCCGGACGCCATCGCCTGGCTGTTGCGTCACCATCCGGAGCTTCCGGACTCCGCCATCATGAAGCTTGTCGGAACCACGAAGTCCACGATCAATGCGGTGCGCGACCGCAGCCACTGGAACGCGCCGAACATAAAGCCGGTTGATCCCGTATCGCTTGGCATCTGCTCACAGCTGGCGCTGGACTTCGCAGTGCAGAAGGCTGCGCGCAAGGCAGGCCGCCCTGCAGCCGATCAGGCGCCTGTCCGCACTCTCATCCCGGCTGCCGAGGTCGAAGGCACGGCGGCCCATGCCGCGGCGCAGGCTGCCGAAGAGCAGCCGACCTTTGCTGCTTCTGAGCTCGCGGCCAGGGAGGTCGAGCCCTCTTATGATGCCGACTCGGTGTTCGCCAAGCTGAAGTCGCTGAAGCGCAGCGACCAGGACGGAGAGTAATCGCCATGCGCATTCTCGTGGTGGGTGCGTCGGGAACGGTTGGCCGCTCTGCGGTCGCTGAACTGTCGCGCCGGCACGAGGTCGTGACGGCAGGCCGCACCGCGGGCGAGGCGACTGTTGACCTCATGAACGAGGAATCGGTCAGGGCGATGTTCGCTCGTCTGGGCCGGCTTGACGCCGTCGTGGCCTGTGCGGGTCATGTTCATTTCGGGCCGCTTGCCAGCATGACCCCGGCGCAGTTCCGCAAAGGTCTTGATGACAAGCTCATGGGCCAGATCAACCTGGTGCTGCTTGGTCTTCCTCATGTCGCCGATGGTGGTTCCTTCACCCTGACCAGCGGCATCCTCGACCGCGACCCGGTACGGGCAGGTGCGAATGCTGCAGCCGTCAATGGCGCAATCGGCGGATTCGTGAAGGGCGCGGCAATCGACATGCCGCGTGGCATCCGCATCAATGCGGTGAGCCCGGGGCTCCTCGAGGAGTCAGCGGCAAAGTATGACGGCTTCTTCCCCGGTCATGAGCCGGTGTCCTCGGTCCGTGTCGGCCTTGCCTACGCCAAGAGCGTCGAGGGCGGATTGACGGGCCAGGTGATCACCGTGGGCTGAGCGCCCGCTCACTCCTTCACCGGCACCGTGTAATTCAGCGGCATGCGGCCGCCGTCCACGTAGATTGTCTCACCAGTGACATAGCTTGCGTCATCGGATGCGAGAAAGGCAGCGATCGACGCCACTTCCGAGGGCTCGCCCACGCGGCCCAGCGGCGTCCGCGAGAGCGCCCGGTTCAGCGCCGCCTTGTCGGAGAGTACGCCTTTCATCATGTCGGTCGCGATCGAGCCGGGGCCGATGGCGTTCACCCGTATGCCATGTGGGGCGAGTGCCAGCGCAGTGGCCCGCGTGAGCTGGGAGATGCCGCCCTTGGCCACGCAGTAGGTGACGATGCCCGGAATGGCGAGCGTGTCATTCACCGAAGACATGTTGACGACAGCGCCGGGTCTGCGGCCGGCTGCAGCCTGTTTGACCATCTGTCGGGCGCAGGCCTGAAGCATCAGGAAGGAGCCCTTGAGGTTGATCCCGATCACCCTGTCGAAATCAGCCTCCGTGATGTCGAGAAAATCACCGGGAACGGCAATCGCTGCATTGTTCACCAGAACATCGATGGCCCCGTGCTGCGCGGTGACGCCCGCCACCATTGCATTGACATCGGCCGATTTCGCGACGTCGCAGTGGCGGTACTCCGCTCCCAGAGCCTTTGCGGCGGCGCCTCCGGCCTCGTCGAGAATGTCTGAGATGATCACGGTGGCGCCCTCGGCCACAAACCGCTGGGCGATGGCGAGGCCAATGCCGCGAGCGGCGCCTGTGATGATGGCGATACGGTTCTTCAGTCTCAAGCCTGTGTCTCCTGCGTGTGCGGACCGGTCAGTAGCCATCGGCCGCCTGAACTCTTCGCGCGAACAACGCGATGATAAGCGCCGCCGCGACTGTAAGGAAGAGGGCGGTCGAAAGCGTGCTGATCTGGGCTATGAGGCCGATCAGAGGTGGACCGCATAGAAATCCCATGTAGCCCAGTGTCGTCACGGCGGCGATGCCGCGGCCTGGCGCGTCGGGTTCCAGCCGCCCGCCGCCCGCGAACAGCACCGGTACGATGTTGCCGAGGCCCAGTCCGGCAAAGACGAAGGCGACGATGGCAAGGCCGGGTGACGGGGCAAGGAGGGCCGCTGTCGTGCTCAGGGCCGTCATCAATGCGCTCGTCATCACCATCTTTACCGCGCCTACCCGCAACCTGATCCAGTCGCCCGTGAATCGGGATACGGCCATGCCGCCCTGATAGACGCCAAAACCCAGCGCCGCCACGCTGGCCTCCACCTGATAGGTCTCCCGCATCATGATGGCCGCCCAGTCGAGGATCGAGCCTTCAATCATCAAGGCCAGAAAACACAGCAAGCCAAGCCCGACGGTCGCGCGTGTCGGCCAGGCGAAATGGCTGCCCGAAAGACCCTTGTCGACATCGTTTTGCAGGTAGAAGCGCGAGGCCACCAGCAAGGCCGCCGCGCAGGCCAGCGCGATGAGGCTCGCCTGCCCGAATTCACCCAGGACATCGAGCAGCAGGGCTCCGAGAAACGTCCCGACCATGCCGCCCACACTGAAACTGCCATGCAGCATCGACATGATCGGCTTGCGCAGCGCGTTCTCGACGGCAATGCCATGGGCATTCATCGCCACATCCATGCTGCCGATGGCGATGCCCATGACGACGCCCGCGATGGCGAAGGCCGTCAGCGTATCGGCCATGACGGGTCCGAGAAAGGCGACGCAGAACAGGAGACCGGTGACCACCGTCATGGCAGCACTGCCGAAGCGGTTGATGAGCACACCTGCGATCGGCATCGTGCAGACGGCACCCGAGGCGAAGGCCAGCAGCGCAAGGCCGAACACCGCAGGTCCAGCCTCAAGCCGTTCCTTGGCGAGCGGGATATGCGGGACCCAGGCTCCGATCAGGATGCCGTGAACCAGAAAAGTGGTAGCCATGGCCCCGCGGGCGCGGGCGGGCGTGTCGTGAGTCATTCTGTACGATTCGTCATTTGCCCGGCTTGCCTAGCCGATCCGCTCGGCAAGTAGAAACATCTGACATCGTCTGGCCAGTTGCGCCCGGCGCCGCGGCACGGCATCCTGTGAGGGCGGGTCGCCGGGTTGGGGAACGGCGGCGACCGGTGCATGCGGCGTCTTTTCCGGGAGAACAGCCATGGAAAGTTCCGAGCAAGCCGTCCCCCTCGTGCCACGGCCACCGGCTGTGAAGATCAACGCGATTTCCTTCTCCGATGTGTGGGACGCACTGGCCGCTGGCTGGCGTGACTTCACGCGGGCGACGCTGTTCGGGCTGTTCTTCGGCGGCATTTATGCGGCGGGTGGAATTGCCATCTGGCTGCTCCTCATGGTCTATCACGAGCCGTGGTGGATCATTCCCATCGCGGTTGGTTTTCCGTTGATCGGACCATTCGTTGCGGTTGGCCTCTATGAAACCAGCCGCCGGCTGGGTCTGGGCGAACCGCTTCGGTTCAGCGAAATCCTGACTGTCATCGTTGAGCAGCGCAAGCGTCAGGTGGGATGGATGGCCTTTGTCGTTCTCTTCATCTTCTGGATGTGGCTCTATGAAGTCCGGATGCTTCTGGCGATATTCCTCGGCTTCAAGTCCTTCTCGACGATCGAAGCCTTTCTGCAAGTCGTCACAGGCACGCCGGAGGGGCTAGGCTTTCTCATCGTCGGGACTGGTGTCGGCGCATTCATCGCCTTCGTGCTGTTTTGCAGCACCGTGATTGCGATCCCGCTGCTGCTGGACCGAGAGATTGATCTGATCTCCGCCATCATTGCCAGCTTCAAGGCAGTGCTCCAGAATCCCGGGCCCATGATCGGCTTCGGGCTGATCGTCGTGGCGCTCAGCTTTGTGGCGCTGGCGCCGTTCTTTCTCGGACTCCTGGTGGTCCTGCCGGTGCTGGGCCACGCAACATGGCACCTCTACATCCGCGTGATCGCGCCATTGAGCGCTGCAGGCTAGACCCCGATCCCCTTCGCTGCCAGTGCTGCGCGGATCTCGTCGAGAATTGCCGGATCGTCGATGGTGGCAGGGGTCTTGAATTCCTCGCGGTCTGCGATCTTTCGCATGGTGGCGCGGAGAATCTTGCCGGATCGCGTCTTGGGCAGACGGGGAACGACCGCTACGGTCTTGAGTGCCGCCACGGCGCCGATCTTCTCACGCACGCGCGCGACGCATTCCTTCTCGATCTCCGCCGCCATTCGCGCGACGCCCGCCTTCAGCACCACGAACCCCACCGGCACCTGCCCCTTTAGCTCGTCGGCAATCCCTATCACCGCCGTTTCGGCCACATTGGGGTGCCCGGCCAGCACTTCTTCCATGCCGCCTGTCGAGAGCCGGTGGCCGGCAACGTTGATGATGTCGTCGGTGCGGGCCATGATGTAGAGGTAGCCGTCCTCATCCATGTAGCCCGCATCGGCGGTTTCGTAGTAGCCGGGGAAGTGCGACAGATAGCTTTTCCGGAAACGCTCATCGTTGTTCCAGAGTGTCGGCAGGCAGGAAGGCGGAAGCGGCAGTTTCACGCAGATGGAGCCGAGCCTGCCCGGGGGCAGCGGGTGGCCGCCCTCATCCAGAACCTCGATCGCATAGCCTGGCATTGCCACGGTCGGTGAGCCGTGTTTCACCGGAAGCAGACCCAGTCCAACTGGATTGGCCGCAATCGACCAGCCGGTTTCCGTCTGCCACCAATGGTCGACCACAGGGACCTTCAGCTTGTCTTCCGCCCATTTGACGGTGTCCGGGTCGGCGCGCTCGCCTGCGAGAAACAGAGTGCGCAACGACTTGATATCGTATTTGCCGATGTATGTGCCCTCGGGGTCCTCTTTCTTGATTGCGCGAAAGGCCGTGGGGGCCGTGAACAGCGCCGTCACGCCATGGTCTGAAACGATACGCCAGAACGTGCCGGGATCCGGCGTTCCGACTGGCTTTCCTTCGAAAACAATCGTGGCTGCGCCCTGCAGCAAGGGCGCGTAGACGATATAGGAGTGACCCACCACCCAGCCGACGTCGGATGCTGCCCAGAACACCTCGCCGGGCCTGATGTCATAGATGTTTTCCATGGACCATTGGAGCGCAACCATGTGCCCGCCATTGTCGCGCACCACGCCCTTGGGCTGGCCAGTGGTCCCCGACGTGTAGAGGATGTAGAGCGGGTCGGTCGCCTTGACGGTGACACAGTCGGTTGTTCGCCCCTGACCGCGCGCCACGCCGGTGATGGCCCCCCAGTCATGGTCGCGACCCTCTTTCAACTCCGCAGACACCTGCTCGCGCTGGAAAATGACACATGCTTCCACTTTGTGGGCTGCGACATCGAGCGCCTGATCAAGCAAGGGCTTGTAAGAGATGACGCGGCCTGGTTCGAGACCGCAGGACGCCGAAAGGATCATCTTTGGCTTCGCATCATTGATGCGGGTTGCCAGTTCGGGTGGAGCAAAACCGCCGAACACCACGGAATGAATGGCCCCGAGCCGGGCGCAGGCCAGCATGGCGAAGACCGCCTCCGGGATCATCGGCATGTAGAGGATGACCCGGTCGCCCTTTCGCAAGCCCAGATCCTCAAGCGCTGCCGCCAGCGTGGCCACCTCATCGAGAAGCTCGCGATAAGTGAAACGTGCCGACTTGCCCGTGATGGCGCTGTCATAGATGACCGCGAGCCGGTCGCCATGACCCGCCTTGACGTGCCGGTCCACGGCATTCCAGCAGGTGTTGCATTCGGCGCCGACGAACCAGCGGTCAAGCCCGTCCACCTGCGCCTGGACCTTCTCCCACGGCTTCACCCAGTCGATGGCGCGGGCTGCACCCGCCCAGAAGCCTTCTGGGTCCTGCTTCCAACTGGTATAGGTCTCATAGTAACGGCTCATGGGACGGGCCTTTCGCGGCGGGTGACGACGGCTCCGTTATCCTCAGCCCCGCTGCCGTCTGGCAAGGGCCAGGGTCTCGTCTTTTCGTATGGCCTGTCGAGACCACATCATGAAATGCTTTGCAGATTTGGGATTCAGCTTCCGGATAACCTTTGGTGGCATTTTGGGTTTATGGGAGATTCTATGACCGATTCGGAAACAGTCCCGACCAGCGGAGAGGATGCCAGCCACAGACCTCGGCGCATTGCCGGGCTGTTTGCGCTGGGGTTCCGCGCTCAGACCCCTATCCTGGTTCTGGTTCTGGCTTATCTCGGAATACAACTGCTCCTCGCCGCGCTGTTCCCGCCCTTGACCACCGTCTCCCCCCAGACCGTCTTCCTGGCTGTCATCTCGATGTTTCTGGGTTTGCTGTTCTTTCTAGTGATCATTCTCTCTGCGTATCTCTTCATTATCATGGCTGTCTACGAACGGCCGAAGCGTCCGACGGTTCATCTCATCCGACGCATGGCAGCGGTGATACGCAGTCCACGCAACCTGGCGTCTGGTCTTCCCATTTTTGTCAGCACATTGATCCTCGTCTATGCCTTTTCCCGGATCAAGGGCAGCATTCCCTTTATTGCTCCGTTCTCCTGGGACACGACCCTGGACCACTTGGATCTGGTGCTGCATTTTGGCCGCCGTCCATGGGAGTGGCTCCATCCCATTCTTGGCCACTGGCCTGTCACCTTCGTGATAAGCGTCATCTATAATCTCTGGTTCGCAGTGATGTATGGCGTCTGGCTGCACCACGCGTTCATGGAGCGACCAGGCATGCAACGCACGCGCTATTTCCTGACATTCATGCTGCTGTGGATGGTGGCGGGAAGCCTGCTGGCACTGTTGCTCTCATCGGCGGGGCCTTGCTTCTATGGCCAGGGCAGGCTCGGACTTTCGCCCGACCCCTATGCTCCGCTGGTGACCTATCTGCATGCCGTTAACGACATCGTTCCGATCTGGGCGCTGAGCATTCAGGACATGTTGTGGAAGTTGCATCTCTCAAACCTCATGGAAAGCAGCATATCGGCCATGCCGAGCCTGCATAATGCAACCTCGCTGTTGTTTGTCCTGGCCAGCCGAGGCTGGCCGCGCTGGGTACGCACACTGCTTGTCGCGCATTGCGGGGTGGTGTTCATTGGCTCAGTGCATCTCGCCTGGCATTACGCAGTGGACAGTTATGTGGGCTGGGCGGTGACCATTCTCCTGTGGTGGCTCATGGCTCCAGTGGCGCGCTGGTGCGAGTCACGCCCGGCCGCGCGGCGTTTTCAGCGCACATATCAGGCGTCGGCATAATAGCC
This sequence comes from Hyphomicrobiaceae bacterium, assembly GCA_900298995.1. Classification (GTDB taxonomy): domain Bacteria; phylum Pseudomonadota; class Alphaproteobacteria; order Rhizobiales; family Aestuariivirgaceae; genus Aestuariivirga. The sequence continues at coordinate 232,730 of OMIC01000039.1, forward strand.
CGTTGATCTGCAACAGGCTCTTGCCAGGCTTTGACGGCGCAGGCAGTTGGGCTAGAAGGCCGTTATCAGATCAGGATTGGAAGAATGTCCGCCTACGCGACCAGCCTCGAAAAGAATCCAGCCAACTATCAGCCGCTGACGCCGCTGACCTTTCTGGCCCGCTCGGCTGCGGTCTATCCCGATCAGCTGGCCATCATTCATGGCCGCCAGCGCACCAGCTATCGTCTTTTCTACGCCCGCTGCCGGAAACTTGCCTCGGCGCTGGCGCGGGCGGGTGTGAAGAAGAGCGAGACGGTCTCGGTTCTGCTCGCCAACACGCCCGCAATGCTCGAGTGCCACTATGGCGTGCCGATGACGGGTGCGGTCCTCAACACGCTCAACACCCGGCTTGACGCAGCGACAATCGCCTTTTCGCTCCAGCATGCGGAGACGCGGGTGCTGATCGTGGACCTCGAATTCTCGACTCTCGCGAGGGAGGCGCTGGCGCTGATGCCTGCGCCACATCCGATCGTGATCGACTACGCCGATCCGGAATTTGCGGTCGAGGGTGAGCGACTCGGCTCCATCGACTACGAACAGTTCCTCGGCAGCGGCGAGGACAGTTTCGAGTGGTCGTGGCCTGCGGACGAGTGGGAAGCGATCTCCCTCAACTACACCTCAGGCACCACCGGCAACCCCAAGGGTGTCGTGTACCATCATCGTGGAGCCTATCTGCTGGCTCAGGGCAACGTACTCACCGCCTCGATGCCCAAGCATCCGGTCTATCTCTGGACGCTGCCCATGTTTCACTGCAATGGCTGGTGCTTTCCATGGTCGCTCTCGGTTGTTGGCGGCACGCATGTGACGCTGCGCTGGGTGCGCTCGAAGGCAATCTGGGAAGCTCTCGCCGAGCACAAGGTCACCCATCTCTGCGGTGCGCCCATCGTCATGTCGACAATCCTCAATGCCCCGGCAGAGGAAAAGCGCCTGCTGACGCAGAAGGTCGAATTCTTCACGGCCGCGGCACCGCCACCTGAGGCCGTACTCGCTGCGATGGCCGAGGCCGGATTCAATGTCACCCATCTTTACGGTCTTACCGAGACCTATGGACCCGCGGTCGTCAATGACTGGAAGGCGCATTGGGACGAACTCGAGGGACCGGCGCGCGCGGCGCGCAAGGCGCGGCAGGGCGTACGCTATCATGCGCTCGAAGACCTGACGGTCATGGATCCAGAGACCATGCAGCCTGTCCCCGCTGATGGCGAGACGATGGGCGAGGTGATGTTCCGTGGCAACATTGTCATGAAGGGCTATCTCAAGAATCCGAAGGCGTCAGCCGAAGCCTTTCGGGGCGGCTGGTTCCATTCCGGTGACCTCGGCGTCCTGCATCCCGACGGCTACATCCAGCTGAAAGACCGCTCGAAGGACATCATCATCTCGGGTGGCGAGAACATATCCTCGATCGAGGTCGAGGATGTGCTCTACAAGCATCCGGCCATCCAGGCTGCGGCGGTTGTTGCGAAGCCTGATGAGAAATGGGGCGAGACGCCCTGCGCCTTTGTCGAGTTGAAACCTGGCAGGCAGGCCACGCCGGATGACATCATCGAATGGTGCCGCAAGGGCCTGGCGCGCTACAAGGTGCCGCGCCATGTGGTGTTCGCCGAACTGCCGAAGACCTCAACGGGCAAGATCCAGAAGTTCAAGCTGCGTGAGATGGCGAAATCCGTCTGACGACCGGCTATGGCGTTGCCACCGGCTTGAAGGCGTCGGCCCGGCGCTGGGCTTCTGCCTTCTGGTCCGCTGTCAGGCTGGCGAGCATGGTGTCCAGTTCCGGATCACTCCGGCCGCCACGCGTGGCGAGGATGTTCCAGCTCATTGCCTCGACGGGATCGACGGTGACACCCTTTCCAAAGGCGTAGATGCGGGCCACACGGTTCTGCGCGATCACATTGCCCCGCCTTGCGGCAAGCAGCAGCCATTGCGCGCCGATCTTCTCGTCCTGCTTGACGCCCTCGCCACGGAAGACGAGGACGCCATAATCGAGCATGGCGTCCGAATTGCCTTTTTCTGCTGCCTGGCCGATCAGCGCTGCGGCTTTCACCACATCCTTGCCGACGCCGCGTCCCTCGAGATAGAGAACGCCGAGCTCATGCTCGGCGCCTGCATGGCCCTGGGCGGACGCTTTTGCGAGCCAGTCCGCGGCCGCGACGAAATTCGGCGGGTTGTCAAAGGCGCCAAGCGAGAGAAGCCCCATGCTGAACTGCGCTTCGGCAAGCCCTGAGTCGGCGGCCTGCCGCAGCAGTGACTCGCCCTTGGCATAGTCATAGCGGCCGCTCGCCTTGTCGAGATAGATGCGCGCTTCCTTCAACTGCGTGTCAGCCTCCGTCTGGCCGGCAGCGGATATGGACGTGGCGGCGATGAGCAGAGCAAGGGCGGTGGCAGCGAGCTTCATCATGATCCGAGGCGTTGCGACAGCGCCGCCACCATGCGGCGCGCGTCCTCCGCGCTCTGCCACATTGCGTCCGGCGGCCGGATGAAATCGGGCCTCTGCGGCAGCAATGTGTCAAGTTCGTCAGGTCCCGCGGGGGTGAAGGCGACACAGGGAACCTCTGTCAGCGCCTGCCACCACGCGACGATGGGTTCGCCGCCCAGAGCGGGACCGGTCTGGTCGAACGCGATATAATCGGCGCCTGCTTCTGCGGCCTCCATGGCGAGATGACGCGAGCTTCCTGCGAATACGCCCAGAATGCGCTCCTTGCCGAGCGCCTGGCGCGCAGCGGCCAGATCCTCGGACCCGGCGTCAAGCTGAATGCCATCGGCACCGCAGCGCGCCGCATCGCGGGGCTCGCCCGCGACGATCACCGCGACGCCAAGCTGCTGGGCGGCAGGTGTGATCTCGCCGGCAACGGCGACGGGCACGAGCAGACTCGCGACATCGCCTGCGCCGCATGCGGCCTTCAGGCAGTCGAGAAGGCGGGCCGCGGGCACATCCGCGGGAGCCGCGAGAAAAAGCCGGGGCGTCAGGCCGCCGTCTCCATGTCCTGGCTCCAGCGGCCGGTCGCCGCCAGCCCGTTCATGCGGGCGCGGTGGGCAAAGGCGCGCTGACCCGCAGTGACATTTTCCGGCTTGCCGCCCCAGGCCTTGATCGCATCTGCCTGCAGGGCGCGGCCATAGGAGAAGGTCAGCTTCCAGGGCAGGGAGCCGGCAGCGTTCATCAGGTGGAGATGCGCGGTAGCGTCCTGGCTCGACTGGCCGCCCGACAGGAAGGCGATCCCGGGCACGGCGGCAGGCACGCAGCGCTTCAGCACGGCAAGCGTCTTCTCGGCCACTTCGGCGCGGCTCGCCTGGCGCGGGCACTTCTTGCCGGAGATCACCATGTTGGGCTTGAGCACGATGCCTTCCAGTGCCACCCGTGCGTGATAGAGCTGCTGGAACGTCTCCTTCAGGGCCCATTCCGTGGCCTCGGCACAGCGGTCGATGTCATGGGCCCCGTCCATCAGCACCTCGGGCTCGACGATCGGGACGATGCCGCCAGCCTGGCAGATGGCTGCATAGCGGGCCAGAGCCTGGGCATTGGCGTTGATGGCGTTGTAGCTCGGGATCTGGTCATTGACATCGATCACCGCCCGCCACTTCGCGAATTCGGCGCCAAGCTTGGCATATTCGGCAACCCGCTCGGCCAGCCCGTCGAGTCCTTCGGTCACTGTCTCGCCGGGCGAGAAGGGCAGCGGCTTCGGGCCCTTGTCCACCTTGATGCCCGGCACCGCGCCCGCGTCCTTGATGAGCTTGACGAGCGGCGTGCCGTCCGCGGCCTTCTGGCGCAGCGTTTCATCGAACAGGATCACGCCTGACACGCAGGACTTCATGGCCTCTGTGGACCGGAACAGCATCTCGCGGTAGTCGCGGCGATTGTTCTCGGTCGACTCGAGGTTGATGGACTCGAAACGCTTGGTGATCGAGGCCGTCGATTCATCGGCGGCAAGAATGCCCTTGCCGGGGGCCACCATGCGGTTGGCGATCTCGTTGAGCTTGTCGATGGTCATGCTTGTGCCTCCAGAGCCTTGACGCCAGGCAGGGTCTTGCCTTCCAGCCATTCGAGAAAGGCGCCGCCCGCAGTTGAAACATAAGTGAAGTCACCGGCTGAACCGGCATGGTTGAGGGCTGCGACGGTATCGCCGCCGCCGGCCACGGATACCAGCTTGCCCGCCCGCGTGCGTGCCGCTGCATGGCGGGCGGCGGCAACTGTTGCCGCATCGAAGGGAGCGATCTCGAAGGCGCCGAGCGGTCCGTTCCAGACCAGCGTGTGGGCGTCGTCAATCGCCGAGCGGATGCGGTCGAGGGACAGCGGACCCACGTCGAGCACCATGCCATCGGCCGGAATGGCGTCGACACCATAATCATGGGACTCCGCACCCGCCTTGAACTCCTTCGCCACAATGCCATCGAGGGGCAGGATGATGGCGCATCCGGCGTGTTCGGCCTGCTGAAGGATCTTCTGCGCAGTATCGGTCATCTCGCGTTCAGCAAGCGATTTTCCGATGCCACGCCCCTGGGCCAGAAGAAAGGTGTTGGCCATCGCGCCGCCGATCACAAGTGCGTCGACCTTGGTGACGAGATTGCCGAGAAGCTCGAGCTTGGTGGAAACCTTGGCGCCGCCTACAATGGCAATGACCGGGCGCCGGGGCTTTTCCAGCGCCACATGCAATGCCTTCAGTTCGGCCTCCATCGTACGCCCGGCGTAGGCGGGAAGCAGATGCGCAACGCCCTCCGTCGAGCTGTGGGCACGATGGGCGGCAGAGAAAGCGTCGTTCACATAGATCTCGCCAAGGCTGGCGAGGAGTCGCGAGAAGGCCTCGTCGTTCTTTTCCTCGCCGGGGTGGTAGCGAGTGTTCTCCATCAGCACGCATTCGCCGGGCTTCACATCGACCTTCGGCGCCTGCTGCCAATCCGTGAAAATGAAGCGTACCGGCCGGCCAAGATGGCTCTCCAGTGCCGTCGCCACCGGCTTCAGCGACATTTCCGGCACAACCTTGCCCTTGGGACGGTCGAAATGCGCAAGCACGATCAGCGCGCCGCCCTTGTTCATGATCTCGCGCAAGGTGGGGACGATGCGCTCGATGCGGGTAGCGTCGGTGACCACGCCATTGCTCACCGGCACATTGAGATCCACCCGGCACAGCACGCGTTTGCCGGAAAGAGACGCGTCATCAAGCGTGCGGAACCCGGTCATGCTCTCTGCTCCCTCAGCCTGCCGCCTTGACTGCGGCTTCTGCCGTGATGCCAAAATGCTTGTAGAGAAGCTCGGCGGGACCCGATGCCCCGAAGCCGGTCATGCCGATGAAGTGCCCGTCCGTGCCGATGAAACGGTCCCAGCTCTGGCGCACGCCCGCCTCGATGGCGATACGGGTTTTCTCATTGCCGAGCAGCTTTGCCTGATAGGCCGCGCTCTGGCCGGCGAAACGCTCCATGCTGGGAACCGAGACAACGCGCGCAGGCTTGCCCGCCGCGTCGAGGCTCGCCTTGGCGGCCATCGCGATTTCGACCTCTGAGCCGGAGGCGAAGATCACGACTTGCGACTTGCCCTGGGCGGGCGCCACCTCATAGGCGCCAAGCGCGCAGAGATTCTCGGCGGAATGGGTCGTGCGCGCGGGCTTCAGCTTCTGGCGGGTCAGGGCCAGAACCGAGGGCCGGATTGCATCCTTCAGCGCCAGTTCCCAGCACTCGGCGGTCTCGATCGCATCGCATGGCCGGTAGACGGCGAGATTGGGGATCACCCGCAACGCTGCGAGGTGCTCGACGGGCTGGTGGGTGGGGCCGTCTTCGCCGAGCCCGATTGAATCGTGGGTCATCACATAGATCACGCGCAGTCCCATCAGTGCGGACAGGCGGATCGACGGGCGACAGTAATCGGTGAACACGAGGAATGTGCCGCCATAGGGAATGACGCCGCCATGCAGCGCCATGCCGTTCATCGCCGCGGCCATGCCATGCTCGCGAATGCCATAATAGACGTAGCGGCCGCCGTAATCGGCGGCAGTGAGTGGCGTCTGCTCCTTCGACTTGGTGTTGTTCGAACCGGTGAGGTCGGCAGAGCCGCCCACCGTGTCGGGCAGTGCAGCATTGATGACGTCGAGCGCATTCTGTGACGCGTTGCGGGTGGCAAGGGCGGGCGGGTTCTTGGCCAGTTCCTGCTTGTAGGCCGTCATGGCGGCGTCAAGGGCGGCGGGCAGCTTGCCGGAAATCCGGCGCTCGAACTCCGCCTTGTGCGGCGAGGCGGCAAGGCGTGCAGACCAGGTGCTTCGAGCCTCGGCGCCGCGCGAACCGGCCTTGCGCCACGCGTCCATCAGATCGTTGGGGATCACAAAGGGCTCATGGGTCCAGCCCAGCGCCTTGCGGGCGCCCGCGATCTCGTCCGGGCCCAGCGGCGAGCCGTGGCTGCCGGCCGTTCCCGCCTTGGTGGGGGCTCCAAAGCCGATCACCGTCTTGCAGGCAATGAGGACGGGACGGTCCGCGGACTGCGCGGCCGAGAGGGCCGCGGCGATTTCACCCGGATTGTGCCCGTCGCAGGCGGACACTGCCCATCCGCTGGCTGCAAAGCGTGCGAGTTGATTGGTGGAATCGGTCATCGACACCTTGCCGTCGATGGAGATGCCGTTGTCATCCCAGAGCACGATGAGATTGCGGAGCTTGAGATGGCCCGCGAGGCTGATCGCCTCCTGGCTGATGCCCTCCATGAGGCAGCCGTCACCGGCCAGCACATAGGTCTTGTGGTTCACGAGCCCGTCGCCGAAGGCCGCATTGAGGTGGCGCTCGGCGATTGCGAAGCCCACGGCATTGGCAATGCCCTGGCCCAGCGGGCCGGTGGTGGTTTCGATGCCGGGAGCATGGCCATATTCCGGGTGACCCGCCGTCTTCGCGCCGAGTTGCCGAAAGTTCCTGAGGTCATCCAGCGACATGCCCTTGTACCCCAGCAGATGCAGCAGGGCATAGATGAGCATGGAGCCATGCCCGGCCGAGAGGATGAAGCGGTCGCGATCGGGCCAGCTCGGGTCGGCCGCGTCGAACTTCAGGAACTGGGTGAACAGCACGGTGGCCACATCGGCCGCGCCCATGGGCAGGCCTGGATGGCCGGAATTGGCCTTCTGGACGGCGTCCATGCTCAGGGCGCGGATGGCATTGGCCATGTGGCGGGTCTGCTCGGGGGAATAGGCGGTCATGCGCGGCTGATCCTTGTCGCTCAATCGCTGAAATTGCGCTCCTGATAAAGCCTTGGGGCCGGGAGTCAATTGGAACCATGGTGTGGCTGGCCGATGATGAGGGCCGTTGCGCGACGCCCGGGTCCAGCCTATTGTGAGTCGGTGTTGGGACCGAAAATTCATCAGTCTTGCCAGAGGCTTTGATGACGAACATTGACAATCTGGATGAAGCATTCCGGCGTTTCGAGTCTGCTCTGCGCAGGCTCGAGGACGCGGCGGCCTCGCGTGCCGACGGCGCCAGCCGACTGGCCGGCGTCGAAGAAGAGGCCGAATCCCTCCGCCGCGACCGGGCGCGGCTCGCCAATGAACTGGACCTCCTGCGCAGCAAGGCAGGGGCGCTCGCAGACAGCAGCAGGAGTGCCGCTGGCAAGATCGATGCCGCCATGTCGCGCATCCGCGCCGTGCTGCACTCGAACGTGGCGGAGTAGGGCCATGGCGCATGTCATCGTACAGGTGAATGGACGCCCCTACACCATGCAGTGCGAGGAGGGCGAGGAAGAGCATCTTCGCGAACTCGCCGAACTGCTCGACAGCGAGGTGCAGCGCGTCAAGACCAATGTCGGGTCGGTGGGCGACATCCGCATGCTGGTGATGGCGGGACTCATGGTTGCGGATCGGCTTTCGGAGGCGATCCACAAGATTCAGGCTCTCGAGGAACAGGTGGCGGGCTTGCGCGAGGCGCGGAACATCGCGCAGAGCGAGGCAGCGGGCCTCGAGGCGCGGTTCAGCGAGAGGCTTGTGGCGGCATCCGAACGGCTGGAGAAGCTGGCGCAGCTGATCAGGTAGAAGACTCGCGCCGGTGGACACTGGGCGCGCGCGCACCTAAATAGGTCATTGGCGGGCTGCCCGGCGCGTGAGACGACATATTTTCCCTGGGGCCTATGCGATTCTGAATGGGAGCTGTCCCTTGGCTTGGCCGTGGCCTCGTCAACACGGCGCCCACCTACAACTGTAGGGACCCGGGATCGTCAGTCGTTCACGGCCCATGGTGGCTCGCCACGCCTCTTGTCCGCCCGGGGAGGGTCATGGAACTCGCAGAAGAAAAGCGCCTTGCCCGTCAGGCGGCCGGTCGGCGCCGCGCTGAAGCCCATGCGGCGCTCAAGGATGTCGCAGGCGAAGCCCTGGCAACGCGCGGGCTCCCGGCTGAACTGTCCGGCACGCCGGGCATCGTCTCGGGCTTCATGCCCTACAAGAGCGAAATCACCACGCTGCCGCTGCTCACGCGCCTGGGGGCTGAGGGCTGGCAGACCTGCCTTCCTGTCGTCGTGGCGGCAGATCAGCCGCTCCTGTTCCGGGCCTGGGCGCCGGGCGGGCCGCTGGTGCCGGGCGTCTGGGATATTCCGGTGCCGCCTGAAACCGCGCCCGAACTGCTCCCGGATGTTCTCCTGGTGCCGATGCTCGCCTTTGACCCGCTGGGCTATCGCCTCGGCTATGGCGGCGGCTTCTATGACCGCACCCTCGAAAAGCTCCGTTCACTGAAGAAAGTGGTGGCGATCGGGGTCGCCTATGCCGCGCAGATGGTTGACGGCGTGCCGCGCGGCGAACATGACGCGCCCCTCGACCATGTGATGACCGAGCGGGAGACCTTTGCGTGCGGCTGATCTTTCTGGGCGATGTGGTGGGCCGAAGTGGCCGCGAGGCCGTGACGCGCGAGCTTCCCGGCCTGAGGGCGCGGTACCGGCCTGATCTGGTCGTGGTCAATGGCGAGAATGCCGCGCATGGCTTTGGCATCACGGAAGAGATCTTCCTCGGCTTTCTCGCGGCGGGCGCCGACGTGGTGACGCTGGGCAATCATTCCTTCGACCAGCGCGAGGCGCTGGTCTTCATCGAGCGTCATCCCAATCTCCTGCGGCCGGTGAACTGGCCGGCCGGATGTCCGGGCCGCGGCGCGGCACTCGTCGACACAGCCTCCGGCCGGCGGGTGCTGGTCATGCAGGCCATGGGCCGGGTCATGATCGAACCCGTTCTCGACGACCCGTTTCCCGCCGTGGCGCGGGAACTGGAGGCCTGCCCCCTGGGCCTGGGCTGCGACGCCGTGCTCGTCGATTTCCATGCCGAGACCAGTTCGGAGAAGATGGCCTTCGGTCATTTCTGCGACGGCCGGGCGAGTCTTGTGGTCGGCACCCATACCCATGTGCCGACCGCCGACCACCAGATCCTGCCCGGCGGCACCGCCTATCTCACCGATGCCGGCATGTGCGGCGACTATGACTCGGTGATCGGCATGGAAAAGGCCGAACCCTTGCAGCGCTTCCTTCGTAAACTTCCGGTTGAGCGCATGCGCCCGGCCGAAGGTCCGGCCACGCTTTGCGGCGTTGCGGTGGAGACCGATGACAGGACTGGAAAGGCCCTGATGATCGCGCCCTTGAGGCTCGGCGGGCGCCTGGCGGAGGCGCGGGTGGCCCCCTGGGAGGGCTGATCGCATGACTCGATTTGCGCCGTTCGGAGAAAAAATCTCTAGTGACGGGCGGGAAAAAGCCGCTAGTATCTTGTGTAGCGCTTATAAAAAGACGGGGTAGGCAGGTAGTGCGCCGGAAACGGCGGTCAGTGCCACCTGCTCGATAAAAGCGTGGAAAATGGGGAGGAAAGTCCGGCATGCCCGAACTGCGCAGGCTCGCAGGGGGCGGCTGTTGTCTGTCCTCCCTTCACAGTAACGCGCCGGCCTGACCGGCATTCTGGAGGAAGCTGTCGTATGAAGAAATTCGCTACACTGTTCGGTGCGGCCCTGCTGGCCGGCACGGCGCTCTATGCCGTCAAGGCTCAGGCTGCTGACGAACTCACCATCACGTCCTGGGGCGGCGCCTATCAGGAAAGCCAGCGCAATGCCTTCTTCAAGCCGTTCATCGACGCGGGCAACAAGATCACCGAGGCCGAGTACAATGGCGAGATCGCGAAGATCCGCGCCATGGTTGAAGCCAAGGCCGTGACCTGGGACGTCGTCGACGTCGACACCCAGACCGCGCTGGCCGGCTGTGCCGAGGGCACCTTCGAGACCATCGACTGGGCCAAGCTCGGGCTTGACCGCGCCAAGTTCATCGGTGGCGACGTGACCGACTGCGCCGTGCCGAACATCCTCTACTCGACGGTCGCGGCCTATGACACGACCAAGACCGAGGCCCCGGCCAGCCTGTTCGAGGCACTGTTCGACACCACCAAGTATCCGGGCAAGCGCGCCCTGCAGAAGAGCCCCTTCGTGAACCTCGAGTGGGCCCTGATGGCGGATGGCGTCGCGCCGGCCGATGTCTACAAGGTCCTCGGCACCGACGAGGGCGTTGATCGCGCCTTCAAGAAGCTCGACACCATCAAGAAGGATGTTGTCTGGTGGGAGTCGGGCGCTCAGGGTCCGCAGCTTCTTGCCGACGGTCAGGTGGTGTTCGCCACCTCCTGGAATGGCCGCTTCTACAATGCCATCAAGACCGACAACAAGCCCTTCAAGATCATCTGGGACTTCCAGGCTCCGGACTGGGATTGGTGGGCGATCCCGAAGGGCACGCCGAAGATCGAGGAAGCCTATCGCTTCATCACTTTCGCGTCTGACCCGCAGCGCATGGCCGACCAGACCAAGTGGATTTCCTATGGTCCGGCCAACAAGGATGCCGCGCCGAAGATCGATCCGGCCATCCTTCCGGACCTGCCGTCTGCTCCCGACAACCTCAAGACCGTGTTCTATCCGGACCCGCAGTTCTGGGGTGACAAGGGCGATGAGCTGCGCGAGCGCTTCAACGCCTGGCTGGCCCAGTAACTCCTGACACTCGCGCGGGGAGGAGGCACGCCTCTTCCCCGCTGCTTTCTCTTCTGTTGAAGACGCATCGGGGGTCAACCCACCCATGGCCACGGCTCAGGCAGTTCCCGCAGACGGCGTGATGCGCGCCGCCGACGGCACGCCGCTCAAGACGGCCCTGGCCCGCGCCGAGCGGCGCGAGAGGCTGAAGGCGCTTGGCCTGGTGCTGCCGCTCTTCGCCTTCATCGTCTTGTCCTTCGTCGTTCCCATCCTGGTGATGCTCTACAACTCGGTCTACGACCCCGATGTGGCCGAGAACATGCCACAGACCGTTCAGGCGCTTCAGGCCTGGGACGGCCGGGAACTTCCTCCCGAGGAGGTCTTTGCAGCCTTCGTGGCCGATCTCCAGGAAGCCCAGAAGAACAAGCAGGCCGCTCTGATTGGCAAGCGCCTCAACTACGAGATTTCCGGCATCCGCTCGAAGGTGACGACCACCGCCCGCAAGGTGGGCGCGCTGGCGGAGGGTCCCTACAGGGAAGCTGTCATCGCCATAGACAAGGTGTGGGGCGATATCGATACCTGGGCAACCATCAAGCGGTCGTCTTCCGACTGGACGCCCTTCTACATTCTCTCGATGCTCGATCTGCGCCAGGGCCCGGATGGCTCGATCGAGCATATGCCGGCTGACCGCTCCATCTACAAGGACATACTGGTCCGCACGCTCGGCATTTCACTTCTGGTCACCGCCATGACGCTGGTGCTCGGCTATCCGGTGGCCTACATGCTGGCGACTTCGCCGCAGAAGACCGCGTCGATCCTGATGATCTTCGTGCTGCTGCCGTTCTGGACCTCGCTTCTGGTGCGCACCACAGCCTGGATGATCCTGATGCAGGATGGCGGCGTGTTCACGCAGATGCTCAATTTCTCCGGCATCACCTTCCTCATGAACATGCTCGGCGTGATCGACGGCGAACCACAGTTGTTCAAGACGCGCTTCGCCACCGTGGTGGCCATGACCCATATCCAGTTGCCCTTCACGCTGCTGCCCATCTACTCTGTCATGAAGACCATCTCGCCCAACTACATGAGGGCGGCAAAATCACTGGGCGGCACGCCCTTCTATTCCTTCCTCCGGGTCTATATGCCCCAGACGCTGCCCGGCGTGGCTGCGGGCTGCCTGCTCACCTTCATCTTGTGTCTTGGCTATTACATCACGCCCGCGCTGGTTGGTGGCCCGACCGACCAGATGATCTCTGGTTTCATCGAGCGCGCCATCAATTCCGAGAACAACTGGGGCAAGGCGTCGGCGCTGGGTGTCATCCTGCTCACCGCCACGCTGATCCTCTATTACGTCTACAACAAGCTGGTCGGCATCGACCGCATGAAGCTGGGCTGAGCCATGGCTGTCCCGTCCTATTACACGCGCGGTGAAACAATTGCCTATTACGCGCTGCGCGTGTTCGTGGCGCTCGTGCTGCTGTTCCTGATCTCGCCCATCCTCGCGGTCATGCCGCTCTCGTTCAACTCCGAGAGCTTCTTCACCTATCCGATGCCCGGCTATTCGCTCAAATGGTACGAGGACTTCTTCTTCAATCCGCGCTGGACGGGTTCGGTGAAGATGAGTTTCTTCGTGGCGTTCGCAACGACCATACTTGCCACCACGCTGGGCACGCTGGCGGCACTGGGCCTGTCACGGTCCAATTTCCCGCTCAAGTCCACCATGATGGCGATCCTGATCTCGCCGATGATCGTGCCGGTGATCATTTCTGCTGTCGGCATGTTCAAGTTCTATGCCCAGCTCGATCTTGCCGGCACGCGGATCGGCATCATCCTGGCGCATACCGCGCTCGCCACGCCCTTCGTGGTGATCACCGTCACCGCAACGCTCGCCAGTTTCGACAAGACGCTGATGCGTGCCGGCGCCTCCTGCGGGGCTCCCCCCCATACGGTGTTCTTCAAGGTCGTCATGCCGCTCATCCTGCCCGGCATGATCTCGGGCGCGCTCTTTGCGTTCGTCACATCCTTCGATGAAGTCGTCGTTGTGCTGTTCCTGGCAAGCCCGGAGGACCGCACGCTGCCGCTGCAGATGTTCTCCGGAATCCGCGAAATGATTTCCCCCACCATTACAGCCGCCGCTACCGTTCTGGTGCTTATCTCGACGGCGCTGCTCATCACGGTGGAAATGCTGCGCCGCCGCTCGGAACGGCTGCGGGGCGTACAGGTCTGAAGCCTAACGCCGCACCTGCCGCTTGCGGCGCTGCGGCGCGTCGGTATCCCGGGCGCGGTCGGCCAGATCCTTCAGTTGCGATACGGCCTCGCTGAGCCGTTCGGCTGCCTCTGCGGAATCGGCCCCGCTCAGTGCGCGGCTTCCATTCTCAAGCGTCCGTCCCGCCCGTGCAGACGCATCGGCGAGTGTTGCGATGGCGCTGAACAGACGGCCGGATGGCGCGTGGTCCATGAGTCGCCCGAGTTTGCGCAACGACGAGACGGCCGCCGTGCCAGACAGGCCCTCCGCTGAGAAGCAGATTTCATTAACCCTATTGCACCCGGATTTCATCGCCTGACACTCCCTCACGCACACATACGCACATAAGCTTGGCCGGGTCGGCTTAAAGCCCGGTTAAGCGGCTTGTTTCGTGGCGCGGGGCCTGTCTATAAGGCGGGTCAATCCGCAGCAGTCCGAACCCGGGGGTTTCATGGCCGGCCACTCGCAATTCAAGAACATCATGCACCGCAAGGGCAAGCAGGACGCGGTGCGCTCGAAGATTTTCTCAAAGCTGGCGCGCGAGATCACCGTGGCGGCCAAGGCCGGCCTGCCGGATCCTGACGCCAACTCGCGCCTGCGTCTTGCCATACAGAACGCCCGCGCCGAAAACATGCCGAAGGACAATATCGAGCGCGCCATCAAGAAGGCTGCCGGCGGTGACGGCGAGAACTACGATCTGGTTCGTTACGAGGGCTATGGACCGGGCGGCGTCGCCGTCATCGTCGAGGCGCTCACCGACAACCGCAACCGCACCGCCTCGAACGTCCGGTCGCTGTTCACGAAATTCGGCGGCAATCTGGGCGAGTCCGGCTCCGTGGCCTTCATGTTTGCGCGTGTGGGCGAGATCATCTATCCGGCGTCGAGAGCGTCGGCCGATGCGATGCTCGAAGCGGCGATCGATGCCGGCGCTGATGATGTCGTCTCGGAAGCCGAAAACCATACCGTCACCTGCGCGTTTGAATCGCTGGGCGAAGTGTCGTCGGCGCTGGCGAAGGCGTTTGGCGAGGCCGCTTCCGTCAAGGTGGTCTGGAAGCCGCAGACACTTGCCCCCGTCGACCAGGAGAGAGCGGAAAGCCTGCTGAAGCTGGTTGATGCACTCGATGAGGATGACGATGTGCAGGTCGTCTTCTCGAATGCCGACATTCCCGATGAGGTCATGGCGAGGCTCAACGGCGCCTGATGTGCTAGCCTGTGCCGATGGTGAGAATCATCGGCATTGACCCCGGTCTTCGCAATACCGGCTGGGGCGTCATCGCGCAGGACGGCACGCGGCTCAGCTACGTCGCTGATGGCACGCTGCATTCCGATGCCGGCAAGCCGCTGGCCGAGCGGCTGCTCGAACTCCACGCCCAGCTGATCGATGTGATCCGTGAGTATCAGCCGGATGAGGCGGCCGTTGAGGAAACCTTCGTCAATACCGACGCCCGGGCCACGTTGAAGCTCGGCCAGGCGCGTGGCGCCCTGATGCTTGCGCCCGCCATCCTGAAGCTGCCGGTCGCCGAATATGCGCCCAACACGGTCAAGAAGGCGGTCGTCGGCGCGGGCCATGCCGAGAAGGATCAGGTGAAACACATGGTCCGCCTGCTTCTGCCCAAGGCCATGATGCGCACGGCGGATTCGACCGACGCCCTGGCCGTGGCCATATGCCATGCCCACTATCGGGGCTCTCAGAAACTGGCTGATGTTCTGGCCCGTTCTTGACTTGTTCTCTTTCAGCCTATAGCAAGCCCAGTGAAAGGGCGCGGGGATGATCGCAAAACTGAAGGGCCGGATTGACGCCATGGGCGCGGACTGGCTGGTGATCGAGGTCAATGGTGTTGGCTACCATGTGTCCTGTTCCGGCAAGACGCTGGGCGCGCTGCCGGGCCCCGGGGAATTCGCCGAAATCCACACCGACATGCTGGTATCGCAGGACATGATCCGGCTCGTGGGCTTTGCCACTCCGGCAGAGCGCGAGTGGTTCCGCCTGCTGCAGACCGTGCAGGGGGTTGGCACCAAGGTGGCGCTGGCCATCCTGTCGGTTCTCTCGTCGGCCGAGATTGCGGGCGCCATCGCCATGCAGGACAAGGCGATGATCGGCCGTGCCAACGGAGTCGGAAAGAAGCTGGCCGAGCGCATCGTTCTCGAGCTGAAGGACAAGAGCCCCGCACTGGCGCCGCTCGACCCGCAACTGGGCCAGATTTCGGCGGGCCTTGATGCGCCTAGGCCCAGTGCCGCGACCGATGCCGTGTCAGCCCTCGTCAATCTCGGTTACGCTCAGGTTCAGGCCGGCACCGCCGTCGCCACCGCACTGCGCAAGGCGGGAGATGATCAGCCAACGGAGAAATTGATCCGTCTCGCCCTGAAGGAGCTGGCGCTATCATGACCAGTCCGGTGCGCGGTCAGGATCATGGCTCCGACGATGCGGTCGACACGCATCTGAGGCCGCAGCGGCTGGAAGAATTCATCGGCCAGTCAAAGGCCAAGCAGAATCTGCGCATCTTCATTGAGGCAGCGCGGGCGCGCGGCGAGGCGCTGGATCACGTGCTCTTCGCAGGGCCTCCTGGGCTTGGCAAGACCACGCTCGCCCAGATCATGTCGCGAGAACTCGGCGTCAATTTCAAGGCGACGTCCGGTCCGATCATCGCCAAGGCTGGTGATCTTGCCGCGCTGCTCACCAATCTCGAGGAGCGCGATGTTCTGTTCATCGACGAGATTCACCGTCTCAACCCGGCGGTGGAAGAGGTGCTCTATCCGGCGATGGAAGATTTTCAGCTCGATCTCATCATTGGCGAAGGCCCGGCGGCACGGTCGGTGAAGATCGATCTCGCAAAGTTCACCCTCGTCGGCGCCACCACCCGGACGGGCCTGCTCACCACGCCCCTTCGTGACCGTTTCGGCATCCCGGTGCGGCTGGATTTCTACACCGAGGACGAGTTGCTGGAAATCGTCCGGCGCGGCGCGCGCGTGATGCAGATGGGCATCGCCGAAGAAGGGGCGCGGGAGATTGCCCGCCGCGCGCGTGGTACGCCGCGTATTGCGGGCAGGCTTCTGCGCCGCGTGCGGGATTTTGCGGCCGTGGCCAAGGCTGCCGTGATTGACGCCAGTCTGGCGGATCGGGCGCTCTCGGCCCTTGATGTGGACGCCAAGGGACTCGATTCTCTCGATCACCGCTATTTGAGCTGCATCGCCCACAATTTCGGTGGCGGCCCGGTCGGCATCGATACCATTGCCGCGTCGCTGTCCGAGGCGCGCGATGCGCTGGAGGACATCGTCGAGCCCTATCTTCTGCAACTCGGTTTCCTCAACCGCACACCGCGCGGGCGGCTTCTGACATCGCATGCCTTCCGTCATCTGGGACTTGCCGTGCCGCAGCGGCCGGAGTTCACCCAGGGCCTGCTCCCGCTGGAGGACGATGATGGCTGAGGCCTGGCCCGATCTGGCCGGGCGACTCGCGGAGGGTCTGCATGTTCTGCCGGTGCGGGTCTATTTCGAGGATACGGACGCAGGCGGGGTTGTCTATCACGCTCGCTACCTTGCCTTCTGTGAGCGGGCGAGGTCCGATTTCCTGCGGTTGCTCGGAATTCACCAGTCGCAGGTGGACGGCATGTTCTTTGTGGTTCGCCACATGACTTGCGATTTTCTGAAGCCGGCCCGGCTGGATGATCTTCTGGAGGTCGAGACCCGCTTCGGCACGCTGGCCGGGGCCCGCATGATCCTCGCCCAGAAAGTGCGCCGCGACGGGGTTCTCCTGTTCGAGGCCACCGTGACGGTGGCGCTTGTCGACCGCCAGGGCCGGCCGCAGCGGCTTCCGGCGATGCTCGCCGGCCGTCTCGCCGGCGCAAGCAAAATCTGAATCGTAACAAAGCCTTAACCATAAACGATTCATGTGGCTGGAACGGCTCTCCGGCTGCGGCGGGCCGGGCGGCGGGAAACCGGCCCAAAAGCCCCGAATCGCCGCAGTTTCGACAGATTTGGCATGTTTTCACGGCCTCTATCTCAAGGCATGAGGCGGACTGGGGTGGCGGCGAAGGCCCGAAAACGGGGTTTCGCGCGTGATGGAAGGGCAGGATGACGGCTTTTGCAGTGATGACGGCACCGGCGGGCGAGCTTTCGCTCTGGCATCTCATCATCCAGGCGAGCTGGGTTGTGAAGCTGGTGATGTTCGGGCTGGCCGCAGCCTCGGTGTGGAGTTGGGCGATCATCATCGAGAAGTTCTTCGCCGTGCGGCGCATGAATTCCGCCAATGACCGGTTCGAGCAGTTCTTCTGGTCGGGACAGTCGCTCGAGGATCTGTTCCTGACCCTTGGCAATCGCAACAGCATCGGGCTTGCTGCAATCTTCATGGCTGCGATGCGCGAGTGGAAGCGAAGCCAGGATGCCGCGCTCCGGGCAGGTTTCCAGGGCGTTCAGAAACGTATCGAAAAGGTCATGGACGTGCAGATCCAGAAGGAGATGCATGACGTCGAGGCACGCCTCCTGTTTCTGGCGACCACGGGTTCAGCCGCACCCTTCATCGGCCTGTTCGGTACGGTGTGGGGCATCATGGTCTCGTTTCAGGCCATCGCCAATTCCCAGAACACCAGCCTGAATGTGGTGGCTCCCGGCATCGCCGAGGCGCTCTTTGCCACTGCCATCGGTCTGGTGGCCGCCATACCGGCGACGATTTTCTACAACATGTATGTTGCCGACGCGGGCAAGATCGGCGCGAGGCTCGAGAATTTCGCAGACGAGTTCTCGGCGATCATCTCCCGCCAGCTTGACGAACGGGTGTAACGCATGGGTGCCTCTGCAGGCGGAGCGCGTGGCGGCTATCAGCGGCGGAACGCAAGACGGCGATCATCGAAGGGCGTGATGAGCGACATCAACGTCACGCCGCTGGTCGACGTGATGCTGGTGTTGCTGATCGTCTTCATGGTGGCCGCGCCGCTGATGACCGTGGGCGTTCCCATCGATCTGCCCAAGACCGACGCAAAGCCGCTGACCAGCCAGGTCGAGCCGCTGAGCGTCTCGATCAAGCCTGACGGCACGATCTTCCTCATGGAACAGCAGATGACGCTGGAGGAACTGGCCCCCAAGCTCAAGGCCCTCTACGCCATCGATGCCGAGAAGGAAGTGCGTGTGCGCGGCGACCTCGCTGCAACCTATGGCCCCATCGCGCAGGTCCTGGGCGCCATCAATGCGGCGGGCTTCAAGAAGATCGGTCTCGAGACGCTGCCCGGTGGCGCCGATGCGACCCCGCCGCCCGCCAGCGCCGTTCCCGATGGCGGACAGAACTGACGATGAAGCGTGGGCTGGCAGTCTCGATCCTGCTGCACGGGGCCATTCTGGCCGCGGCGCTGGTCGTGCTGCCCAATCCGCATCATGAAGTGGCGCCGGTCGAGGCCGTCGTCGTGGACATCTCGAACATTGCTGACGTTAACAAACTCTCCGCCACCGCCAAGGATGCGCCCGAAGAGGTAGAAGCCCCTGCGCCGAAGAAGGCCGAGATCATCAAGAAGGTGGACGAGTCTCTCAAGGTTGCAGAGAAGGAACTGACAGCGGCAAAGGAAGCTGTCGCTCCGCCGCCTCCCCCTGAGGTGAAGGCCGAGGAGCCCAAGAAGGAAGAGCCGCCACCGCCTGATCCCGATGCCATGGCCAGCCTCGTCAAGAAGGTCGAGGAACCCAAGCAGGAGGAGAAGCCGAAGCCGGTCAAGAAGCCGGAAAAGAAGCCCCAGAAGAAGGCTCAGAAGCTCGACACCGCCAAGCTTGAGGAGATGCTCAACTCCGATGCGCTCCTCAACAAGGCGAATGAGGAGAAGACCACCAACGCATCCGCCGCCACAACGGATGGCAACCCCGCGAAGGGCGAGGCCAATCTGCAGGGCAAGGATCAGGGGCTGTCGGCAACAGCGATTGCCGCTTTCGTGCAACGCATCCGTGAGTGCTGGGTGATCCCGCCAGGCGCGCGCGAAGGCAACATCACCGTGAAGGTCAGGATCCAGATGAACCAGGATGGCTCGATCGCCGGGGAGCCGCAGGTGATGAATGGTCCGGGCGACTTTCTCTTCGACACCACCGCGCGTTCGACCGTGGCGGCCATTCTCGGCTGCCAGAACTATGACTTTCTCCCCCCGGACCAGTATGACGTCTGGAAGGATCTCGTGCTGAACTTCAACCCGAACATGTTCGCCGATGCGACGCCCACGCAGTGACAGGCCAATGCACAACGCCCAGCCCATGATCTCCATGTTCTTCCGTCTCCGGTCCATCGCGCTCGCGCTAGCCGTCCTCGCCATTGCCGGCCTGTCCGGTGCCGCGCAGGCACAGACCGAAATCGACATCACGGGCGGACGGATCGATCCGCTGCCGATAGCCATCGCGCCGTTTCTCGCGGGTGGTGGCGCCGAGGAACCGGCTTCAACCATTTCCACCGTGATCGCCAATGACCTCGGCCGCTCGGGCTATTTCGCACCAATCGACCCGCAGACCTTCATCGAGCAGATCACCAGCTTCGAGCAGATGCCGGGCTTCGCCAGCTGGCGACAGATCCAGGCCAAGGCGCTTGTGACCGGTCAGGTCTTCGACGAGGGCGGAAAGCTCCGCGTCGAGTTCCGCCTGTGGGATGTCAACACCGCCCAGCAGCTGGCGGCCCAGCAGTTTACCGCATCCCCCAAGAATGCGCGTCGCATCGGCCACATGATCGCTGACATCATCTACAAGGCGATGACTGGCATCGACGGCTATTTCGATACCCGCGTCGTGTTCGTGTCGGAGCAGGGACCCAAGGACAAGCGCATCAAGACCCTCGTGATCATGGATCAGGACGGCTTCAACGTCCGCCCGCTGAGCGACGGCAGCGATCTGGTGCTGACGCCGCGCTTCTCGCCCTCGACCAACGAGATCACTTACATGTCGTTCGGAAAGGGTGATCCGCGGGTCTATCTCATGAACATAGACACCCGACAGCGGGAGATCGTGGGCGAGTTCCCGAACATGAGTTTTGCGCCGCGCTTCTCGCCGGATGGGCAGCGCGTGATCATGAGCCTGCAGGATGGCGGCAACGCCAACATTTTTGAACTCGACCTGCGCTCGCGCCAATTGCGCCAACTCACGAATGTTCCGGCCATCAACACGGCACCGTCCTACTCGCCGGACGGCAGCCAGATCACCTTCGAGTCAGACCGTGGTGGAACGCAGCAGATCTACGTCATGGGCGCGGATGGTTCCAACCAGAACCGCATCAGCTTTGGTGACGGGCGCTATTCGACACCGGTCTGGTCGCCAGACGGCAGCTACATTGCCTTCACCAAGCAGGGCGGCGGCAAGTTCGCGATCGGCGTGATGAAACCCGATGGATCGGGTGAGCGCATTCTGACCGAGGGCTATCACAATGAGGGGCCCACATGGGCCCCCAACAGCCGTGTCATCATGTTCTTCCGCGACACCCAGGGGGAAAGCGGCGGGCCACAGCTCTGGTCGGTCGACATCACGGGCTACAACGAGCAGCGCGTTCCGGTCGAGGGCTTCGGCTCTGATCCGGCCTGGTCGCCGAAACTGAATTGAACGGGGCGCGCAAACCGCCGCCACAGAGACAAACGGACATAAGGAGATGGGTAGTATGAACATGAACAGAAGAAGGATCTTCACCACCGCGGCAGCTCTTGCCTGTGTGGCTGCGCTTGCCGCGTGTTCGAAGAAGAGCACGCCCAACCTTGAAGCCGGCAACACCGCGATCCCCGGGTCGGAGCAGGATTTCACGGTCAATGTCGGTGATCGCGTGTTCTTCGCCGAGGATCAGTCCACGCTCTCGCCCGAGGCCCAGGAGACGCTGCGCCGTCAGGCCCAGTGGCTTCAGAAGTATCCAGCCGTCACCGTCCAGGTCGAAGGTCATGCCGATGAACGCGGCACGCGCGAATACAACATTGCGCTCTCGGCCCGCCGCGCCACGGCCGCCCGCGAATTCCTCATTGCCCAGGGCGTTGCCGCCAGCCGCATCTCCTCGATCGCCTATGGCAAGGAGCGTCCCGCTGCCCTGTGTGACGCCGAGCAGTGCTGGTCGCAGAACCGCCGGGCGGTCACCGTCATCACGGGTGGCGCCAAGACCTCGTAGGTCGCGGCCTCCCCGGCGGGCGCCTGGTGAGGGAAAATTAACCCTGTTGCGGCAGACTGACGAATGTGGACGCCTCCGGCCGGGGGCGGCCTGGCGTTTGGCTCCGCCGTGCGGGCGGGCCCCGGTAAAGGAGTGAGTAGATGCTTACACGTATGGCAAGCCTCAAGTTCGTTGCGGTGCTCGGCTGCTTCCTGGCGCTTGCCGCGTGCTCGAAAAAGAACACTCCCAATCTCGAGGCGGGAACTGCCGCAGTACCCGGGTCGGTGCAGGACTTCACGGTCAATGTCGGCGACAGGGTTTTCTTCAGCGAAGACCAGTCGACCCTTACGCCCGAAGCCCAGGAGACGCTGCGCCGTCAGGCTGACTGGCTGAACAAGTATCCCAAGGTCACCGTTCAGGTGGAAGGCCATGCCGACGAGCGCGGCACGCGCGAATACAACATCGCCTTGTCCGCCCGGCGCGCCACGGCCGCGCGCGATTTCCTGATTTCGCAGGGGGTTGCCGCCAGCCGGATTTCCTCCATCGCCTACGGCAAGGAGCGCCCCGTGGCGCTGTGTGACGCCGAGCAGTGCTGGTCGCAGAACCGCCGGGCCGTCACGGTCATAACCGGCGGCGCGGTGGGGGGCTGACAGCCTCAATTTTACCGTGATTCCCCGTCACTCGGGGGGACGGGGTGACATCCGTCTTCCGGGGGTTCGACTGGTGCAGATAATGGTCAGATACGTCAAGTGTTCCATCGCGGCCTGTGTGTTTGTGGGTCTCGGTCTGGTTTCTCCGGCCCTGGCGCAGAGCGCCTCCGAAATGGCCGTTCGCCTGCAACTCCTCGAGGAGCAGGTTCGCCAGCTCACCGGCCAGGTTCAGGAACTGTCCTTTCAGCTGAAGCAGATGCGCGCGGCGCCCGGAACTGCGGCTGCCCAGCAACCGGCAGCGCCCGAGGTGGCCTTGACCGCCCCCGCGCCAGAATTGACCCAGCAGAACCAGACAGCGGCCGCTCCCATTCCGGACAGCAATGGCATCGAAGTCATCGAACAACAGCCGCTCGATCCCGCCCCTCTCGCGCCACCGCAGCCCTCCGAAGCTGACCTCGGGCTCGTACAGCCTGGCGCCAAGGTGCTCGGAGCGCTCGGCACGGCGGCAGCCCAGCCCGATGATGGCGGGTTCCAGGGCCAGGTTCTGGTGCCGCCTTCCCAGCAGGAGGCTGGCGATGTGGCAGTTGTCCAGCCCGGCGTGAGCACGGCTCCGGCAGTGCAGGGCGGCGATGCGGTCGAGTCCGTAGCACTCAGCCCGGAGGCGCAGGGCGAAACGCCGGAGTCACTCTACGAGCGCTCGAATGAAAGCCTGTTGCGCCGCCAGTTCAGCGATGCCGAAGCGGGCTTTTCGACGTTCCTGCAGAAGTATCCGGATCACAGCCTGGCGGGCAGCGCCCAGTACTGGCTTGGTGAAACCTACTATGCGCAGGGCGATTTCAAACGCGCCGCCGCTCACTTCCTGCAGGGCTTCAAGAAGTATCCGAAGAGCCGTCGCGCGCCCGATAGCTTGCTGAAGCTGGGCATCTCGCTCAACAAGCTCGGTCAGGGTGAGCAGGCCTGCGCGGCCTTGGCCGCCGTCAGCACTGACTATCCGAAGGCGGTTGACGCCCGGAAGCGGGCGCAGGCCGAAGCCAAGCGTGCCGGCTGCACCTCCTGATCACCTTCACGGGTTTTCGCCGCTCCTGACGGAGCGCCATGTGGCGCTGGCCGTGTCCGGCGGATCGGATTCGGTTGCGATGTTGCGGCTCGCGCGGGACTGGGCCTTGACCCATCATCCCGGTCTTCAAGTCTCGGTTCTGACCGTCGATCACGCGCTCCGGGATGGCTCTGCCGAAGAGGCCCGGCAGGTGGCGGAATGGGCCGCAGCGCTGGGTTTCGCCCATCATATGCTCCAATGGGATCACGGGGAACGCCCTGTAGCCGGGATCCAGGCCAAGGCGCGGGTCGCGCGCTATGACCTGATGACGGACTGGTGCCGCGAGCGCGGCGCGGGCGTCCTGCTGACCGCCCACACGCTCGATGACCAGGCGGAGACGGTGATGATGCGGCTCGCCCGCACCGCGAGCCCGGAGAGCCTGGCGGGGATCTGGGCGGAGGCAAACTGGAAGGATGTGCCGGTGCTGCGGCCCTTGCTGGGGTCTCGGCGGGAGGCACTCCGTGACTATCTTCGCGGACTCGGCCAGGCCTGGATCGAGGATCCGAGCAATCTTGACACCCGTTTCGAGCGCGTGCGGGTGCGCAAGGATCTGGCCGGCCGATCCGATGGAACGCCCCTCTCGGAGCGGCTGGCCGCGCTGGCGGAAGCCAGTGCGCGCACGGTCCGCGAGCAGTCCTCGGCGGCTGAAGCCTGGCTTGCGCAATGGCTGACCGAGAACGGGGCAGGCGTCTGTGAGTTCCCGCTGCCGCCGTT
The DNA here is from genome assembly GCA_900298995.1 of Hyphomicrobiaceae bacterium. Taxonomy (GTDB): domain Bacteria; phylum Pseudomonadota; class Alphaproteobacteria; order Rhizobiales; family Aestuariivirgaceae; genus Aestuariivirga. The sequence continues at coordinate 256,462 of OMIC01000039.1, forward strand.
CCAGGCCTTGTCCGAGCCGTTGCAGATGCGGATTCTGGGCCGGATCATCAACCATTACGGCGGCGGCCAAGCGGCTCCCGAGCCCGAAGAACTGCGACGCCTGGCCGGCTGGGCCGCAGAGGGCGGTGGGGCGCAACGGCGCACACTCGGGGGAGCGGTGGCCGGGCGGAGGCGCGGCGCCATCTGGGTGACCCGTGAGGCAGGCCGCATTCCGGCTTCGCCCGCACTTGTCCCGGATTGTGGTAAGTTGTTGTGGGATAAACGTTTTTTGGTAGAGGCCCGACCGGGCAGTGTCATCGAGGCCGCGCTCGGGAGGCCAGTGTCGCTCCCTGGACGGGTTCCGGTCCACGCCCGCCGCGCCTATCCTGTGGTCAGCCAGCCACCGGGGGTGGTGGCCGAGGCCCGCATCGTGTTTCAGCCTCTGCTGGGTCCGTGACCCGATAATTTTGCCCGCAGCATTCTTGGAAAAGCTGCGGCTTCACCCTATGTTACCGGGGATACCAGGACAGTGGCGCGATCCGGCCTTCGGGGCCCGGGCGGCCAGATTCGAGGGCTCTCGTGAATCAATTCCGGAATTTTGCCGTTTGGATCGTCATCGCGCTGTTGCTGTTCGCGCTGTTCAGCCTGTTCCAGGGTCAGGTGGGACGCTCCACGGCTTCGGAGATCAGCTATTCGGATTTCCTCGACAAGGCCAATTCCGGAAGCATCCAGTCGATCGTGATCACCGGTGACAGCATCACCGGAAAGCTTTCCGATGGCGCGACCGTTCAGACCACCGGTCCCCTGATGTATTTCGAGGACCAGCTCAAGGAACTGCGCGACAAGAATGTGCAGATCAGTTTCCGTACGGCGCAGGGCGACTCGATGTTGACCAATGCTCTGGTCTACTGGCTTCCCATGCTTCTGCTGATCGGCGTGTGGGTGTTCTTCATCCGCCAGATGCAGGCCGGGTCGGGAAAGGCCATGGGGTTCGGCAAGTCCAAGGCGAAACTGCTGACCGAGCGTCACGGAAGGGTGACCTTCGAGGACGTCGCAGGCGTTGAAGAGGCCAAGGATGATCTTGTCGAGATCGTCGACTTCCTGAAGGATCCCCACAAGTTCCAGCGCCTCGGTGGCAAGATCCCGAAGGGCGCCCTTCTGGTTGGCCCGCCCGGCACCGGCAAGACGCTGCTGGCGCGCGCCATTGCCGGCGAAGCCAATGTGCCGTTCTTCACCATCTCCGGCTCTGACTTCGTTGAAATGTTCGTGGGCGTCGGTGCCTCGCGGGTCCGCGACATGTTCGAGCAGGCCAAGAAGAATGCGCCGTGCATCATCTTCATCGACGAAATCGACGCTGTCGGCCGCCACCGTGGTGCGGGTCTCGGCGGCGGCAACGACGAACGCGAGCAGACGCTGAACCAGCTTCTCGTCGAGATGGACGGCTTCGAAGCCAATGAGGGCGTCATCCTGATAGCCGCCACCAACCGGCCCGATGTGCTCGATCCCGCGTTGCTGCGGCCCGGACGGTTTGACCGTCAGATCGTTGTGCCGAACCCGGACGTGCAGGGTCGCGAGAAGATCCTCAAGGTCCACATGCGCAACGTTCCGCTGGCGCCCGACGTCGACGCCAAGACCATTGCGCGCGGCACGCCCGGTTTTTCGGGCGCCGATCTCTCCAATCTCGTCAATGAGGCTGCCCTGCTGGCTGCGCGCCGCAACAAGCGCATCGTGACGCAGTCAGAATTCGAAGAGGCCAAGGACAAGGTCATGATGGGCGCCGAGCGCCGTTCCATGGCCATGTCGGAGGACGAGAAGCGGCTCACGGCCTATCATGAAGCGGGTCACGCCCTGGTGGCGCTCAATGTGCCCAAGGCCGATCCGGTGCACAAGGCGACCATTATTCCGCGCGGCCGTGCCCTCGGCATGGTGATGCAGTTGCCCGAGGGCGACCGCCTGTCGATGAGCTACACCCAGATGACCTCGCGGCTGGCGATCATGATGGGTGGCCGCATCGCCGAAGAACTCACCTTCGGCAAGGATAACGTGACATCGGGTGCACAGTCGGACATCGAACAGGCGACCAGGCTTGCCCGCGCGATGGTGACCCGCTGGGGCTATTCGGACGAACTCGGTGCCGTTGCCTATGGCGAGAACCAGGAAGAGGTGTTCCTTGGCCATTCGGTGTCGCGGACCCAGAACATCTCGGAAGAAACTGCTCAGAAGATCGATCAGGAAGTCAAACGTCTCGTGTCGGACGGACTGGCGGCGGCACGGCGCATCCTCACTGAAAAGAACCACGAACTGGTGACGCTCGCCCAGGGTCTCCTCGAGTATGAAACGCTCTCGGGAGAAGAGATCAAGAACCTGCTGAACGGAACGCCACCCCGACGCGACGACGGTGACGGCGGCAGGAAGACGGCCAAGGCTGCTGCTTCGGTGCCCTCGGCCGGGCAGGCCAAGCCTGACGGCGCGGGTGGCATGGAACCCCAGCCGCAAGCCTGATGCGCAGGACCTATCTACGGCCGGCCGGCCTGGTCTATGGGCCCGACGCCGCCGAACTCGCAAGGCAAGGCCGCGGAGCATCGCTCGGCGGCCTTTCTGCGATCGCCTACACCCTTCTGGAGCGGATCGAGCGCACAGCCCCTGGCAGCCTCACGCGCCGCTTTGAAACGGGCGTTCTGCCGCGATCGACGGTTTTGCCCGCCTTTCTCGACGCGGCCCGGCCCCTCGTGATGGGCATTGTGAACGTGACGCCCGACAGTTTCTCCGATGGCGGGCTCGCAGCCGGTACGGACCATGCCATCGCGCATGGCGTCGAATTGGCGCGTCAGGGGGCAGACATTCTCGATGTCGGTGGCGAGTCGACCCGGCCGGGTTCGGATGGCGTGCCGGAGGACGAAGAGTTGCGCCGCGTGCTGCCCGTTATCGAAGCTCTGGCATCCGAGGGTTTCGCGGTGTCGGTTGATACCCGCAAGGCACGCGTCATGCGCGCTGCGCTCAAGGCGGGAGCAAAGATCGTCAATGATGTTTCGGCTCTCACCTTTGAGCCCCAGGCAATGGAGGCCATGGCGGAAGCCTCCTGTCCGGTGATCCTGATGCATGCGCAGGGTGATCCCAAGACCATGCAGCTCAGCCCGCAATACGACGACGTCGCGCTCGACGTCTATGACTGGCTGGCTGCCCGTATCGAGGCCTGTGAAAAGGCTGGAATTGCGCGCCATCGTCTCATCGCCGATCCGGGTATCGGCTTCGGCAAGAGCTTCCGCCACAATCTGGACGTCCTGCGGCAGTTCACGCTCTATCATGGGCTTGGCGTTCCGCTGCTCATGGGTTTGTCGCGGAAGGGCTTCATCGGCGCCCTGACGGGCGAGAAAATTGCAGGCCAGCGCGTGCATGGTTCCGTTGGCGGTGCGGTGTGGGCCGCCCTCCTTGGCGCCCACATCCTGCGCGTCCATGACGTGAAGGCGACGGTAGAGGCTCTGGCGGTGGCGCAGGCGGCGCTTGAGCCCGGAACGAGCGGTCTTTGAGCAGGGGGCTATGACATGACCCGGAAATATTTTGGCACGGATGGGGTGCGCGGGCTCGCCAACAGCGGCGCCATGACAGCAGACATGGTGCTGAAGATCGGCATGGCGGCGGGCAACCTCTACCGCCGTGGCAGTCACCGTCACCGCGTGGTGATCGGCAAGGATACGCGCCTGTCCGGCTACATGATCGAGAATGCGCTCGCCTCCGGCCTGCTGGCGGCGGGTATGGATGTGTTTCTGTTCGGACCCGTGCCGACACCCGCGGTCTCCATGCTCACCCGCTCGATGCGCGCCGATCTCGGCATCATGATATCCGCCTCCCACAACCCGTTTGCGGACAATGGCATCAAGATCTTCGGGCCTGACGGCTTCAAGCTGTCGGACGACGAGGAAGAGCAGATCGAGGCGATGCTGGATGATGCCTCGCTGATGACGGCGGCCGCGCCTGACCGCATCGGTCGTGCCAAGCGCATCGAGGATGCCCAGGCGCGCTACATCGAATTTGCCAAGCGCACCTTTCCCAAGGACATGACGCTGGATGGCCTGCGCATCGTGATCGATACCGCCAATGGGGCAGCCTACAAGGTGGCCCCCACCGCCCTGTGGGAGCTGGGCGCGGAGGTCATCCAGATCGGCAACGAGCCCAACGGCCTCAACATCAACGAGGATTGCGGATCAACCCATCCAGGTGCCATGTGCGCGAGGGTTCGTGAACTGCGGGCCGATATCGGCATCGCGCTCGATGGCGATGCCGACCGCGTGATCATTGCGGATGACCGGGGCCAGGTCATTGATGGCGACCAGCTGATGGCTCTGATCGCAACGTCCTGGGCGCGGCGCGGCGAGTTGCGGGGCGGCGGTCTCGTCGCGACCGTCATGTCGAATCTCGGCCTTGAACGCTATCTTGCCGAGAACGGCCTCAGCCTGGCGCGCACAAGGGTCGGTGACCGCTATGTCGTGGAACACATGCGTGCCCATGGCCACAATGTCGGCGGCGAGCAATCTGGTCACATCGTGCTGGCGGATTTCTCGACGACTGGCGATGGGCTTCTTGCCGCGCTTCAGGTCCTGGCGGAAGTGAAGCGTCAGGGACGGCCCGTCAGCGAGGTGTGCAACCTGTTCACGCCGCTGCCGCAGGTCCTGAAGAACGTGAAGTTCAACCAGGGTGCGCCGTTGCAGGACCGCCATGTGCGCGAGGCCATTGCGGCAGCGGAGGCGCAGCTCGGAAATGGCGGGCGCCTGCTGATCAGGCCGTCCGGCACGGAACCTGTGATCCGTGTGATGGCGGAAGGTGATGACGAAGCGCTGGTCAACGGCATCGTCGATGAGCTCTGTGCGACGATCGCCCGGGCTGCGGCTTGACCTCTCCATGGTAGCCAGCCGGTAAATGGGATTTCCCGCTTCGGCACAGAAGGCTGTGTCTTCGGGGCCACAGCCGCAATGTGACTTGTTTCTGCCCCATTCGCGCCCGTGTTGGGCCATGGCGCGCCAATAGCCTGCTCTCGTTCGTTCATCAGCGAAGGGAGTGTGTACCATGAAACAGATCACGAAGCTTGTTCTCGGCCTCGCAATGGCAGCGAGCCTCTCCGGCACGGCCCTTGCAGCCGATGCCTACGCCCCCGAGGCGGTCATCACCGCATCGAACTGGTATCTGCGTGCAGACGGCGGATTTTCCTGGCTCAATACCGATCATGACACGGTGAATGCGGGCGTGATCGGCGGCGGCGTCGGTTATCAGTTCAACGACAATCTCCGCACCGACCTGCGGGTCGACTACGCCGGGATCGGCAATGACGATGACATGCTGACCACAGTCCTTGGCAATGTCTACTTCGATATTCCGACCTCGACGGTCATGACCCCCTATCTAGGTGCCGGCGTCGGCTATGGCTGGGCCAGCAATCCGACTGAAGACAAGAACGGCGTGGCCTTCGGTCTGATGGCTGGTGTCGCTGTCCGCATCACCGACAATGTGAGCGCCGATCTTGGCTATCGCTATCGCCAGATCGTCTCGGAAGATGCCTATGACAATGAGGCGCTGATCGGCTTGCGCTACAGCTTCTGATCCACCCACGGCAATGATGACCGGGGTCTCCGCACCGCGGGGACCCCGGTCTGCACTCTTGCGCTGCCCAGCGATTTGCGCGATATGGGGAGCGGGCTAGCCCTCCCCAACGAGGGCCGGTCCATCTGCAAGGATGGAGCACAAGATGAAGATGAAACCGGTTTTGCGCCCGGAATGCGCGCATTTTTCGTCCGGGCCCTGCGCCAAGATCCCGGGCTGGTCTCCCCAACTCCTCAAACTCGAATGTCTCGGCCGATCGCATCGGTCCTCGCTTGGCAAGGCGCGGCTCAGGCATGCCATCGACCTCACCCGCGAGGTACTGGAAGTTCCCGACACGCATCTGATCGGCATCGTGCCCGCCTCAGACACGGGCGCGGTGGAAATGGCCATGTGGTCGCTTCTGGGCGCACGGCCCGTCGACATGCTGGCCTGGGAGAGTTTCGGCGAGGGCTGGGTGACGGACGTTGTGAAGCAGCTCAAGCTCGGGAATGCGCGCAAGATGATCGCGCCCTATGGCGAACTGCCGGATCTGTCTGCCATTGACCCCGCTCATGATGTGGTCTTCACATGGAACGGCACCACCTCGGGCGTGCGCGTGCCGGATGCGGGCTGGATTGCCGCCGACCGGACAGGCCTCACGATCTGCGATGCCACCTCGGCCGCCTTTGCCCAGCCGCTCGATTTCTCCAGGCTCGATGTCGTCACCTTCTCCTGGCAGAAGGTTCTGGGTGGCGAAGGCGCGCATGGCGTCCTCATCCTCGGCCCCCGCGCCGTGGAGCGGCTGGAAAGCTATTCGCCGCCATGGCCCATGCCCAAGATCTTCCGCCTTACCAGCGGCGGCAAGCTGATCGCCGGAGTCTTCGAGGGAGAGACGATCAACACGCCCTCCATGCTCTGTGTCGAGGACTACATTGCGGCGCTGGAGTGGGCGAAGGGTCTCGGCGGGCTCGGGGCCCTGATGGCGCGGGCAGATGCCAACGCCGCCGCGGTTCAGCGCTGGATCGACGCCCGGGACTTCGCTGCGAACCTGGCGCGGGCGCCGGAGACGCGGTCCAACACCTCCGTCTGCCTCACACTCAAGGCCGACGAGAGTGTTCCGAAGAAGATGGTCAAGCTCCTGGAGGCCGAGGGCGTGGCCTATGACATCGGCTCTTATCGTGATGCCCCGCCCGGTCTCCGCATCTGGTGTGGTGCAACGGTCGAGACGTCCGATCTCGAAGCGCTCATGCCGTGGCTCGACTGGGCCTATGCCCAGGCTCGAGCCTGATCACATCCAGCATCCGTCAGGAGTCGACCTTATGGCCCCCCGTGTCCTCGTATCCGACAAGCTCTCCGAAACTGCCGTCCAGATCTTCCGCGACCGTGGCATCGCAGTCGATTATCTACCGGAACTCGGCAAGGACAAGGATGCCCTCCTTGCCGCCATTCCAGCCTATGATGGCCTCGCCATCCGCTCGACCACGAAAGTCACGCCAAAGCTCATGGCGGCTGCAACCAGCCTCAGGGTCATCGGCCGGGCAGGGATTGGCGTCGACAACGTCGATCTTCCGGCTGCCACACAGCGCGGCATCGTGGTGATGAACACGCCGTTCGGCAATGCCATCACGACGGCCGAACATGCAATCGCCATGATGATGGCGCTTGCCCGCCAGATCCCCGAGGCCAATGCATCGACCCGTGCGGGCAAGTGGGAAAAGAACCGCTTCATGGGCGTTGAGCTCTTCAACAAGACGCTGGGTATTGTGGGCTGCGGCAATATCGGTTCCATCGTGGCAGACCGCGCCCTCGGCCTCCGGATGCGGGTCATTGCCTATGACCCGTTCCTCTCGCCCGAACGGGCCATCGAGCTTGGGGTCGAGAAGGTCGAGCTGGACGACATCTTCCGCCGTTCGGATTTCATCACGTTGCATACCCCGCTCACCGAGAAGACGCGCAACATCATTGATGCGCGTGCACTCGGCCTGTGCCGCAAGGGCGTTCGCATCATCAATTGCGCGCGCGGCGGACTCGTGGCCGAGGATGCGCTTCACGACGCGCTGCTGTCGGGCCATGTCGCGGGCGCCGCGCTTGATGTGTTCGAGGTCGAGCCTGCGACCACCCACAAGCTGTTTTCGCTCGACACTGTCGTCTGTACGCCGCATCTGGGCGCATCGACCGGCGAGGCGCAGGAAAATGTCGCCCTGCAGGTTGCCGAACAGATGTCGGACTATCTCCTGTCCGGTGCCGTGTCCAATGCCCTCAACATGCCATCCATTTCGGCGGATGAAGCGCCGCGCCTCAGGCCCTTCATCGCTTTGGCTGAGCGGCTCGGTTCCTTTGCCGGACAGCTCACCGAGGAACCAGTCACAGGAATCATTCTGGAATATGCCGGTGAGGTGGGCGAAATGAACACCCGCGCGCTGACGTCGGCGGCGCTCGCAGGCATTCTGCAGCCCATGCTCGGCTCGGTGAACATGGTCTCGGCTCCCGTGGTGGCGCGCGAGCGTGGCGTCAAGGTGGATGAGGTCAAGCAAAGCCAGCGCGGCGCCTATGAGACCTACATCCGGCTGACGGTGAAGACGGCAAGTCTTGAACGTTCGGTGGCAGGCACTGTATTTTCCGACGGCAAGGCCCGGATCATCCAGATCAAGGGCATCGACCTCGAGGCTGAATTCGGCCCGCACATGCTCTACATCACCAATGAAGACCGGCCTGGCTTTATCGGCGCGCTCGGGACGCTTCTCGGAAATGCCGGCGTCAACATCGCCACGTTCAATCTCGGGCGCAAGGCGCAGGGCGATGAGGCCATCTGCCTCGTGTCGGTCGACGATATGCCGCCGGTCGCCGTGCTCGATGCGGTGAATGACCTGCCGCATGTGCGGCATGTGCGGCCTCTGGCGTTCTGAGGGGCCTGTGGAGGGTTGCACAACATCGCTTTGCGCGGCGGGTCCGATCGTGTAAGGACCTGCAACGGCTCCGGCGGCGCAACCGCCCGGGGCCGTTGCCGTGTCTGAAAGGAAGCTGGAATGGCGAATGTGGCGGTGGTCGGCGCCCAGTGGGGTGACGAAGGCAAGGGCAAGCTGGTCGACTGGCTCTCCGAGCGCGCCGATGTGGTCGTGCGCTTCCAGGGCGGGCACAATGCCGGACACACGCTGGTGATTGACGGCGTCACCTACAAGCTCTCCCTCTTGCCCTCGGGAATCGTGCGGCCGGGCAAGCTCTCGGTCATCGGCAATGGCGTGGTGATCGACCCGTGGGCGCTCGCAGCCGAGATCGACAAGCTCTCGGCACAGGGCGTCGAGGTCTCGCGCGCCAATCTCCGCGTTGCTGGAAATGCCACGCTCATACTGCCGCTGCACCGCGACCTTGATCAGATGCGGGAGGCTGCCGCTGGCGCCGGCAAGATCGGGACCACAGGCCGGGGCATCGGTCCGGCCTATGAAGACAAGGTCGGCCGCAGGGCCATTCGCGTCAATGATCTTGCCGACCTCGCAACCATCGGTCCCAAGATCGAGCGGCTGCTCGCCCATCACAATGCGTTGCGCCGTGGCATGGGCCAGGACGAGGTGAAGGCTCGTGATCTCATCGCGCAGCTGGGCGAGATTGCGCCGCGCATCCTTCCCTTCTCTGATGCCGTCTGGGCGCTGCTCGATGACATGAAGCGCGACGGCAAGCGCATCCTGTTCGAGGGTGCGCAGGGCATCCTTCTCGACGTCGACCACGGAACCTATCCCTATGTGACGTCATCCAATACCGTGGCGGGCCAGGCCGCCGCCGGGTCGGGCCTCGGTCCGTCGTCCATCGGCTATGTTCTCGGAATTGCCAAGGCCTACACGACGCGCGTGGGCTCTGGACCCTTCCCGACCGAGCAGGAGAATGACATCGGCGAATACATCGGCCAGCGCGGCCGCGAATTCGGCACGGTGACGGGCCGGAAGCGGCGCTGCGGCTGGTTCGATTCGGTCCTGGTGCGCCAGGCGATCAAGACCTCCGGCATTCACGGCATCGCGCTCACCAAGCTGGATGTTCTCGATGGCCTCGCCGAGATCAGGGTCGGCATTGGCTACGAGCTGGATGGCAGGCGGATCGACCGGCTGCCCGCCGCCGAGGAGGCGCAGAAGCGCGTTGTGCCGGTCTATGAGCGCTTCGAGGGCTGGCAGGGAACCACGGCGGGCGCGCGGAGCTGGGCACAGCTTCCCGCCCAGGCGATCAAATACGTAAAATATCTCGAGGAACTTATCGAGTGCCCCGTCGCCCTGCTGTCAACGAGCCCGGAGCGCGACGACACCATCCTGATGAAGGATCCCTTTGAGGACTGAGTGGTCGGCCCGTCGTTGATCGCCAGTCTGCACAGCGGCAAGGACGTCAGAATTCGCGCCCTTCGACAAAATATCCATAAAGCGATGTGTAGATCGAAGCGTTTAGGATCGCATAGAAGAGCTGCAGGATCGCCGCTCCGGCTGTGAGCACCGCGTTTCCGGCGGTCTCGTTCATCTGGTTTGCCAGACCCGCGAGAACCAGCAGCACCAGAATGCACCCGAAGGCGATGAGCAGGGTCAGCATGAACACCGCTACACAGGGCCAGAAGTTTCTGGCGCTGGCTGTCCATGCATCCCGAAAGGTGAAGTCGCTGCGTCCGAGTGCGAGTGCTGGCAGTTTGATGGAAAGTCGTGTGATGAGGCCGCCTGTCAGGATCAGGCTGGCCATTCCGATCAGCGCGGCGGTGGGAGGCGCGAGCGCGGCGATGGCATACACCAGCAGGGCCGGGGTGAACATGACGAGCATGATCAGAAGAGTGCTTCCGGCGTAACGCAGGACGGTTCCGTCAACGCGGATACCGGACGGTGACTCATCGAGCAGGACGAAGCGGTGCCAGTTGACCGCGACCGAGCAGGCGGCGATGAAGGAGATGACGCCGGTCAGAAGCTGGACCACGGCTTGTGTGGTGAGTTCGGCTATGGCCGGATCCGACGGGCCCGCCACGACATCGACGACTGCAAGGGCCAGCATGATGGGCACCCACAGCAGCGCGATCCGCAGCGCCACGGCGCGGTAGGTCCAGACCGACGTCAGGGCGTGGGACATGGCTTTGAATGCAGACAGTTTGCGCATGATGCTCTTGGTTCTCAAAGACCGCGCAAACTAGACTGGGAGCAGGGAGAAGGAAAGTCCAAATCGGCCGGCACTCAGGCCGCGTTGCGGCCTTTCGCCCTTGGTCCCTTTCCCAGGCCCTGGGCAAAGTTGCGCAGGATGATGGCCGCGAGATCTGTCGCTGGCGCGGGCCTGCCGAGCAGATAGCCCTGCGCGAGGTCACAGCGCATGCTGCGGAAGAGGGCCAACTGGGTGGCTGTCTCGATGCCTTCGGCCGTCACGGTCATTCCGAGGCCGTGGCCCAGGCGTACGATGGCGCGCAGCAGCGGCTTCGCTGTCGGCGAGTCGTCGAGCGCTGCGGTGAAGCTGCGGTCAATCTTCAGCTTGGAGAATGGGAACCGGCACAGATAGCTGAGGCTTGAGAAGCCGGTTCCGAAATCATCC